>CBDUGK010000001.1:0-186119 GCA_965366875.1 uncultured Desulfobulbaceae bacterium
CTGCTGCTGTGAGCTGCCATCCGCTGACTGAGAATGCTGCTGCAGCATCTGCTGCTCGGCTCCGTTACGGGAGCTCTGCTCAGCAGATGCTGAACGCGAGCTGAGAAACTGCTCCTGGAATCCTTCCATCATTCCAGAGCGAAGCTGTTCGGGTTTCGTCTGTGCTGCTGTCTCTTGAGTGGTCAGAGCAGCCACTGGGGCAGGACTGGTGCTTATCCTGAACAGATTATCAATTGAATTGCGCTGCTGCTCCAGGTTTTCCCAAGCCGTTTTTAACTGCAGATCAGGCTTTGCCTGATCTGCAGCGGGCGTCCGTTCCAGTGTTGCGGTAATGGTGAGCCTGTCGTTATTGTGCCTGATTAATTTCTGCAGTTCCTCAAGCATCAGACTCGGTTGCTGTGTTGAAGCAGCAGTTTGAACAGCGGGTGAACTCTCCGCCTGTCCTGACAGGGAAAATGACAGCGCTGAGGATTCAAAAAAGAAGCTGCCTTTTTCAACCGGCATGCTGTTTTTAACTAAACTGGAATCATTTGACTGCAGGGAGACACCAACCGGTTTTATCGAGTCGGAAGACCCGGGTTCAAACGTGTTGTTACGCTGATTGCCAAGATTAATCGTTTGCGTTGACGATGTAAAATCGGCCTGGACTATCATTTTTTCAGCGGTTATTCTCACCGATTCGCTAGTATTTATCAAAAAAGGCGTTGCACCTGATCGTAATTCCAGCCTGATCGCCTGGGATACGGCCGCATTGTCAGTGGTCTGCGCTGATATTTGAGTCGGGTCCAGAGCTGCTGTTTGCAGAGGATCAGCGCTCTGAGCTGTTTGGCTTGCAAAAATGTTCAGGCTGTTTTGACCTGCAGGTTGCACTGCCTGGCCGACATTCGGCAGTGTGGCTGAAAACTGGGGTGAAACAGTTCGAAGATCAGAGAATGAGACGGATAAGTCTGCAGACGGTATTGAAAAATTGACCGAAGTGCGATTGAAGATAAAACCAAGCGCATTTGGAAAAAAGAACTGCTGAACACTGCTTTCAAAGGGTCGAAGCAGGGCTGGGGCAAGTGGCGAATCAGCTGCCGAAGGGGTGTCTTCGCCTGTCTCGTTGAGCGTTGAGTCAAGCGTTTGGATGCTGTCGAAATCGGCAGCGGCAGCCTGCGCTTCAGGATTTACAATATCAGTTTTATTTCGGTCGGCTGGAGTAGCTGCTTTTCCGGGAGACGGGGAGGGGGATGCAGGTGCCTGCAGTCCCCGTCTGAGTATCTCATCAAACCCCGTTTCGCCCGTTCCTGTCGGGAGCTCAGCCGGATGAGGCGTTGTTCCTTGCTGCGGAATCGGGAGAATCGGGATGATGTCCATAGAGCTTACTCCAGTTGTATTGTTGAAAAAGTTTTGCTTATCTCGGTTGCCTGGATCTTGTTCAGGTTGTCGAGTATTTTTGCAGCCGCTTTGACTTTCATGCTTGCCAGAAGGTCGGCGGCGAGCTGCTGATTCAGCCCTGATAACGCCAGGGCTGCTTTCAGCGGGTCCATTTTTTCGTAAATCTTACTGAGATCCTGTACTTTTTTCTCCTCTTCAGCGGATTTCTGGGTCAGCAGATCAGTGAGCTGCTGTTTCTTCCGCTCCAGTTCTTCAAGCTTTGTATCAATCTCAGCAAGTTTCTTATCGACAGCATCTTCGATGGTCTTTAGCTCCTTTTCTCTTAGGGCGAGCTGTTTTTTTTCTTCGAAGATATTTGCCCGCTCCTGCTGCAGGGAAGCATGCAGTCTTCGCTCTTCAACAGAGGAAAATTCGGGATCGACAGTACTTTTGCTGTCCTCCGCCCTGAGGCTCGACAGTGGTGAGCTGCTGAGCATGAAGAGCGCAAAAAAGAGAAAAATGATTAGTGTCGGTCGCATCATAGGAATTTGTCTGGTTCGGGTGAATCCTTCTGGTTTCGGTGGAGCAGGGCGATCTCATCGAGCATCGCCGCTTCTTTTCTCTCGATGAATTTCAGGTATTCGACGTTCTGCTTTTCTTTTAATTTTTCCAGCGCCCGTTCTTCTTTACGCCGCTTGACAAGCTGTCTTCTTCGCAGGATGACGGTTTCTGTTTTTTTCTTTACCGTATCTTCAAGTTCTGCAAGTTCGGTTGACACATATTCGATACGGTTCTGATAGCGAATGTGCTCATCGACATTTACTCCCTGATGCTCGAGTTCAGCACGTGTATCAACAAGTGTGGTGTACTCCGCTCTTTTCCGCAGCCAGGCCTGTTCCGCCCTGTTGCGTTCGCGCTGTGCCTGCTGGAAGCTGCTCATGGACTGGTCTTTCAGCCGTTTCCGGTATTTGAGCACCGCCTCCATGGAAAATGGTTTCATTATGAATCCCGTCAGTTCATGTTGGAGCCCTTGTCTGAGCTGCGCCGATTTTTCTGCTGATCATCCGGGTCTCTTCTTTCGCTGAGAACAGTTCCCAGCTCTTCAATTGTCTGCTTCAGCGAAGTGGTTTCGTCATAGTTCTGGCGCAGGAACTTAGTGATGTCGTCAATTTTCTCAACCGCGTTGTCAATATTCTGGTTAGAGCCTTTCATGTAGGCGCCGATATTAATGAGATCCTCTGCTTCCTTGTATGTTGCCATCAGCGATCTCGCTCTTCCGGCCAGTTCCAGGTGCCGCGTCGAGGAGATCTCGCGCATGATTCTGCTCGTGCTGTTGAGTACGTCGATTGCCGGATAATGATTCCGGGCCGCCAGATCTCTTGACAGCACGATATGCCCGTCAAGGATCGAGCGCACCGAGTCGGCAACAGGTTCATTCATGTCATCGCCGTCAACCAGCACCGTATAGAGTCCGGTAATGGAACCCTGTCCCTGAAATCTGCCGGCACGTTCGAGCAGCCTCGGAAGTGTTGCGAAAACGGTGGGTGTATACCCCTTGGTAGTGGGGGGTTCACCAATGGCGAGACCGATCTCGCGCATTGCCATTGCAAACCTGGTCACCGAGTCCATCATCAGCAGTACGTTTTTTCCCTGCTGGCAGAAATACTCGGCTATGGCAGTGGCAACGAAGGCCCCTCTCATCCTCAGCAGCGGAGACTGGTCAGAGGTAACGACAACAAGAACCGAGCGGGAGAGTCCTTCCTTGCCAAGATCACGTTCAATAAATTCCCGAACCTCCCGACCCCGCTCACCAATCAGGGCGATTACATTGATATCGGCCCTGGCATAGCGGGCCATCATCCCGAGAAGAACGGATTTACCGATTCCCGAGCCAGCCATGATTCCCATTCGCTGACCCATTCCGCAGGTGATAAAACCGTTGATGGCGCGAATCCCAAGATCAAGCGTCTCAGTGATATTTTTTCTCTGCATCGGCCCTGGAGGAAGGGCATAGAGCGGCCGCTCATCCTTGAGGTCAGGGGCGGCAAAACCATCGTGGGGCTGTTCCATTGCATCGATAACCCTGCCGAGCAGATTGTTGCCGACTTTTATCGTTGCACTGTCTTTGACAACCCTGATCAGGCTGCCAGGACCGAGTCCTCTCAAGTCGCCAAGCGGCATCAGCAGGGCACGCAGATTGCTGAATCCGACGATTTCTGCATAAACCGGGTCGCTGCTGCTATCAAGGGGAGAAATTTCGCACAGAGAACCGACCGAAGCATGAGGGCAATAACCTTCAACCACAAGGCCGACGATTCGTGTTACTTTTCCCCAGACCTTGATCGGGTTGATATCTTTTAAAATGGCTTTGTTAAAGAGCATGGATGTACCGGTTTCTGCGGGTTGGCAGCGATCTTATTTCTTTTTTAAAATACGTTCCTGCAGCACCTTGAACTGGCTGCTGACTGTTGCATCGACCGTACAGTTGTCAGATTCTACCCTGCAGCCGCCGCGCTCGATTGACGAATCCGGTTTGACAACAATGTTGTCGAGACCGTTCAGACCGGAGATAAACGTCTGGGTGCGATCCTGGATAATCGACATGTCATCGGGATGGATGTAGATATAAAACTCGCTGGACTTGACAGCCTGATGGATTGCTGTTTCAACGGTGTCAACGATTGTCTGGTTTTGTTCGGTAACCGAATGGCGAATGATTTTTTCAGACAGGGCAATGACAAGCTCCACCATTTCATCCTTGCTGTTCTTGAGGATGGTCTCCCGGATCGAACTCAGCTGGTCGCAGAGCAGTGTCAGCGCAGTCTGTGCAGAACCGAAGTCGGCTTGCGCCTGTTTCAGCCCCTGTTTGATGCCGGCCTCATAGGCCTCTTTCTGTATTGACTCAATATCAGGCATCACCGCAGGCGGTTCAGCTGAGACGATGTCGATTCCCCGCTGTTCCTGGTCGAGTGGCTCCTGCACACCTGCTGGCGCTGATGCTTCCTCGCTTAAGCGTTCGGTTTCCTGGTGAGTTGCTTTGGGAACATCATCTTGGGGAGGCAGCTTCGTTTGCTCAGCGCTTGGAACCGCGGCTGGAGCCCAGTCCGCTTTTTCGCTGGCTGAGCCCGGAACCAGACTTTTGGGGGTAAACGAGCCGTTGTCCTTGAAATACCTAGACAAGCTCATCGCCGCCACCGGAATTGAGCATTAATTTGCCTTCTTCCTCAAGTTTCATCGCTATTTTGACGATAGATTGCTGCATCGCCTCAACTTCAGAGAGCCTGACAGGACCCATCGCATCGAGGTCGTCCCTGATCATGTCTGCAGCCCTGGCGGACATGTTTGAAAAGATCTTTTCTTTCATTTCGTCCGAAGCGGTCTTTAATGCCATGGTCAGCGAGTCGTTGTTGACCTCTCTTAAAATCATCTGCAGCGACCGGCCATCCAAGGCGGTAAGGTTTTCAAAGGTGAACATCATCTTCCGTATCTCCTCAGCGAGATCGGGATCCGTTTCCTCCATGGCTTCGAGGATGTCGATATCAAGATTGTTTTTCATGTTTCCGAGCATTTCAACAACCTTGTTAAGGCCGCCAATTTCTTTCTGTTCTTTACCGGCGACGAGGCCGATTTCCTTGTTGAGCGCATTCTCGATATTGCTGAGGACTTCAGGTGCCACCTTGTCGAGCTTGGCGATTCGGTAGACAATATCCGACTGCATTGATTCGGGGAGGTGCGACATGATCTCTGCTGCATGCTCGACATGCTGGGTTGACAGAATCAGTGCCACCGTCTGAGGGTGTTCCTTTTCAAGAAGACCAGCTACCATCTGCGGCTGCATCAGGGCTATTGTCTCAAGCGAGCGGGACTCAGTGCCGGAGATGAACTGGTCAAGCAGCGCCTCATTGCGGCTTTTTTCAGCAATGGCGGATATTGCATTTTTGGCAAATTCGTTGCCTTTGACAAATAATCCGGCAAATTCCTGCTGGGCCTCGGCAAAAGAGGAAAAGGCCTTTTCCTTGATATCAACCGGAATATGATCGATTGCGGCCATGGCCCTGGTTACCTTTCGTACTTCTTCATCGGATAACTCATTGAATATTTTGGCAGTTGCTTCCTCGCCGAGACAGATAAGCACGACAGCTGCCTTGTTTAAGCCGGTTAGTGATTCGATGCTCATGATTTTAGGCTTCCTGAATCCAGTTTTTAATGATATAGGCAGTCGGTACCGGGTTGCGGAAAACATCTTTGCGCAGGGTTACAACCTGGTCTTCATCGTATATCATGGAACGTGCCAGCTCTTCCTCTTCGGCTTTTTTGTGCCGTTCTCTTTCGCGTTCCATTTCATCAACCGTTTTGTAATGCGCCGTTACCTCGCCTTTCATGGTCTTGATGATTGGCCTGATCAGGAGCAGGTAGAAAAGAAGGGCTCCGAGCGCCACAAGGGAGATCTTGAGAGCAGGAAGGTAGCGGTAAACGAGGTTCTCAGGCAGCTGCTGTGCCAGCGTTTCTTTTTCAGGTGGATCGGAAAAGGGCATGGAAACGACGTTTATGATATCTCCGCGTTCAGGGATGATGCCAAGGGCGCTTGCCACCATCTTTTCAATGGACTTCAATTCCTCTTCGCTCAGCGGGACTGAGGCAGCGGTTTCACTGTTCTCGCCGGAAACCAAACGGTCGGCAACGAGGATGGAAACTGAAAGCGACTTGATGGTGCCGACCGGATTTACTATTTTGCTGATGGTTTTACTGATTTCATAGTTGGTTGTCCGGGAGGTCTTCATGGATGGCGGCTCTTCATTCCCCAGGCCGCCATTGTTTCCCTGAAGGTTCGATTGTACACCGGGAATTCCGCCGGTTGTCCGGGTGCCGCTGCTTTCCTCGTTTACCTGTTCACTCCTGACAACGGGTTCTTCGGAGTCATAGAGTTCCTGGGTTTTTTCGACTTTGGAAAAATCGAGTTCGGCGGTCACCCGTACCATCGCTTTGTTCCTGCCCATGATGGTGTCCAGGAGGTCCTGGGCTCTCATCTGCAGGCGCTGCTCGACATCCATCTGGAAGGCGAGCATGTCCACTGAGAGCAGTTTCTCCGAGTCGGGTTTGTTTTGTCCGTCAAGTACAACACCGTTTGAGTCGATTATTTTAACATTTTCAGGAGTGAGGCCGGTAATCGAACCGGCAACCAGATGCAGAATCCCCTGAACCTGCTCAGGATCAAGCTGCCTGCCGTGAGCGAGACTGATGATAACCGACGCTGTCGGGTTCTTCTGCTGATTCTTGAAAAGATGTTTTTCAGGGATGGCGAGGTGTACCCGTGTGGACTCAACCGGGTCCAGCGAGGTGATCGTCCGGGCAAGCTCTCCCTGCAGCGCTCTGGTATGGTTGACTTTCTGGACGTAATCAGTCAGGGCAAAACTCTGTTTGTCAAAAATTTCAAAACCGACATCACCGCCGCTTGGCAGACCATTGGCAGCAAGATCCAGCCGGGTGTCATAGATTTTATCGGCACCGATCCATATATTTTTTCCTCCATTTTTCAGCTGGTAAGGGATGTCTTTTGTTTTCAGCCAGTTAACGACCGATCCAGCGTCTGCCTCTGACAGATTCGCATAAAGGAGCTGATAATCGGCAACCCGCGCCTGAACAATCAGAAAGGCAAAGACTGCAAGAGAAAGCGCCGTGATTACCCCAAGGGCGATCTTTCTGTTTAATGGCCACTCCCTGATAAGCGTAAGAATGTTTTTTTTCTCAGCACCAACCATTTGATCACCTGCAAGATTTGCTGAAGTATTTGATCCGTCCGTAGCCATAAGAAATCCTTACCAGTCTCTTTTACCAATGGATGCAGATGCATCAGATCTGCATGCGCATAATTTCTTCATATGCCGCGATTGCTTTATTCCTGATCTGGACGAGCATCCGCAGAGAAATATCAGCCTGTTCAACCGATATCATCACGTCATGCAAGTTCTGGGCCTCTCCGTTATGAAGTTTCTGAATGGAAAGATCTCCCTCGGCCTGGGACTCATTCACCCCGTTGATTGTAGACTTGATAAAATCGGAAAAATTCTGTTCGGTCTGGGTGATAGCAGCGCCATTTGTACCGCTGCTGACTGCCGGGGGGGTCGGATTATTGACAGGTAGTATATTCATTGTCTATTAACTCCCGATTTCCAGAGCTTTCATGGCCATTCGTTTTGCCGATTGTATGGAGGTCACATTAGCCTGGTATGATCTGGTGGCGGACATCATGTCGACCATTTCCTCCATGACGCTGATATTGGGCATGTCCACATATCCGTCAGTACCTGCATCGGGGTGGGCGGGATTGTAGACTTTGCGCGGTGGTGAATCATCCTCCACGATTCTGGTAACTTCAACCGTCTGAACCGAGTTTTTGGTAACGGCATCCAGCTGCTCCCTGAAGTCCAGAGGTCTGCTTTCAAAATAGACTGATTTCTTTTTATAAGGCCCGCCTTCCGGTGTCGATGTCGTTTCAACATTGGCGAGGTTGGAGCTGATCGTGTCAAGCCGTGTCTTGTGTGCTTTCAGTGCTGAAGCGCTTACCTTGAATGAAGCAAAAATATCCATGATGCCTCTCCTTTTCTATCTCTGTTTTTGGTTGTCTTATTGACCGCCCTGAATCACGTATTTCAGCAGGGACAGTTTCTTTTTAAGGAGCTGCGCGGCCGTCTCGTACATTATCTGGTTCTCGGACAAGGCGATCATTTCCTCATCGACGCTTACGCCGTTCTGATCTCCGATACCTGTTTTGTCTGGGGAACGCACCACTTTCCCGGTAACTTTTTCAATACTATCTGAATGTACCGGCAAATGAGAGGCGTGTGTCGTTTTGAGATTGGGGCTGGATTCAGAAAGGGCCGCCCGCAGTTGCTGTTCAAACTCAAAGCGCGCAGGAGCGTAACCCGGTGTTTCGGCGTTGGCGATATTTGCGGCGATAACGCGCTGATTTGATGATCTGAGGTCAAGGGATTTTTGCAGAAGTGTTGTCGTGTTATCAAAGAGGTTGAGCTGATTCATCGTTTGCTCCTATAAATTCTGGCTGAGCCTGTTGAGTTTGAGTTCCCGCTCAGCAAATTTTTTCCACAAGGTATCTTCTTCCGAGGAGGTGATATCCCTGTACAGGCCAAGGGCTTGATTCTCATAACCTTTTTCCCGTGCTATTTCAGCAAGCCGATACAGTGACTGGCCGGAAAAGCGCTCTGTTTTCCGTGATTCGAAATAAAGCGGTTCTGCTTCGAACGTCTGTCCCCGCAGGAACAGGCTTTCTGCAAGGATAAAGGTCAGATTTTCGGGCAGTTCGAACCGCTGATCCCAGAATGGTTTGAGAATTTCAACAACAGATTGGTAGGCGTCTTTTCTGAAATAAAGTTCGGCTGAAAGAAATTTGTAGTCATCCCGGTCCGGCAGAGGACTGGGAATCAGGCTGATTGCCTGATCAATCCGACTCTCGGCAAGCAGGGATTTGAGTTGAAGATAGAGCACCTCCGCCTTGAATGATCCGTGCGGGTAATAATAGCTGTATTGTGTTGCGTAGTCCTGAACGAGACCGAAATCGCCCTTGTCAAAGGCAATTTGTGTTAACGGAAGAAAATACTGCTCACGTTCTTCCGGTCGGGCCATTTCCATGAGATAAAGGTAGATTCGCAGCGCATCGTTGTAAATCCCAATCTGGTGATACGAGTGCCCGAGCGCTGAAAGCAATGAAAGGTCAAGCCAGTTGTTCTCGAAAAAACTTCGATGCTGGCGAGCCAGCGTCAGGGCTTCTGAATAGTGCTCGTTTTCGACAAGACGTTCTAATTCTCCGGGTAACAGTTGAATCAGCAATGCCTGGGCGCTTGGCCGGACAGTACCACTGCGGAAATTTCGCAACAGGGTATTGGCACGTTCAATTGCCTGGCCGTTGCTGCCGGCAAAGTGATAGAGCAGAGCCTCCTTGAAATAGGACTCGGCACTGACCTCCCGGTAATCGGATTTTTCGGCGAGCGCCTGGTAATATTTGACGGCAGTGGAAGACCAGTCTTTTCGTGATAGAAAACGAAGATCTGTTTTTTTCACCGCCGCCCTGAAACCTGCTTCTGTCCCGGGAAAGGCGTCTTCAATTCTGCTGAAATCATTGATGCGTTCTGCCGGGTCATCGCTTAACTTGAGCTGTGCCATGGCTGAACGGTAATAAACCATGCCTAATTGTTCACGCGAGTCTGTCAGTTCTGCCAGCTTGTCGTAACAACGAACAGCTTCAGCGTATGATTTCTGTTTATAGAGTGTCTCGCAAAAACCGTTTAGAGAATAGGGCTGGTCGTCGACGCCTTGTTCCTGGCTCACGAGCTGGTAGGCAACAAATGCTTTTACCGGCTGGTTGGTAGCATAAAATAAATCAGCCTGGCGAAGCTCCCTTTTGAGATGAAGTTCCTCAGGATAGGCGATATCGTCGCGACTGAGTGCACTGTTCATCTTCTCCAACTGACCTGTTGCCAGGCAGGTTTCGGCGAACAGGAGATTAACGTAGGCAAACAGCGGGTCAGATTTCTTCAGCCTGTCGATAAGCTGGCGCAATTCGTAATTGGCCCCGTATGGGTCGCCGTTCTGAGCAACGAGCAGGCTGAGAAGATAGGCTGCGAGATGACCGACCTGTTCCTTCGGGTAATTATTTTTCAGGAGGTAGAGCTGTTTGTAGGCGCCTTCAAAATTAGTATCTCTGAGCAGTGTTTCCCCATAGGCGAGGGCAAGAAATTTCTTGGACTCAATATCTGCAAACGAATCGATGCGCCCTTCAATGATGTGTGCGATCTCTTCCCACATACCGCTTCCGGCAAGCGTATGAGTTTCAGCCGGTATAAGCTCGGAAGCGGCTGTTCCGCCTCGTTTGAGTTTGAGAGAGAGGGGAAATGTTGGTATATGAAAACGGACGGGTAAAGAAATATCGACGTCGGATTCGTAGGAGGAAAAAAAGCTTTTCCAATCGTGAGCATATGGTGAGGAGACGAGCGGGTTGGCATAATCCTGCGTACTTCTCTCAAGAAATGTCAATCCCTTGAAATTCAGGGAAAGATCCCTGTAGGTGCTGGTAAATCGATTGCCAAGCAGAACATCGGCGACAAGCGTATTGCTGGAGCTTATCGAAAAAGCTATCTTCTGGGGAGTGTATCGAAAGAAAAAACTGAGTTCGGTATCGTCTTTATTCGGCCGTGCCAGTATTTTAACGATCTTCTCATCTTCCTTAAAAAAAACTGCCTTCTCGTCAATCACTGTCTGCTGCAGAATAATATCAAGTCTTTTACCGTTTAGCTGGGTCTCGTAGCGCGGCATCTGGTCAAAGGTTATGAAGGCCTGCAGTGAATCCCTGTCTTCAGATTTGCTCATTTTCAGTATGGTTGAAGCTCCAAAGGCGGAACTGCAGGTTATTATAAGAGTGCAGAAAATTATTGATAATCGCTTCATACCAGTGAATTCCTCATAGTTTTTTATCTTTTTGCAATTACCATTCCAAAGTCTGAAACATGCTAGATTTATTGAAAAAGCCGTCTTTACATTCATCATTAGGTTCTTATCGACAGAAAAAGTCAAATAATTGACCTAATAGATCAGATATCTTGCTGCAGCGATAGAATAAACCTGCAGGGTCACACGGCAGCATCCTGGTCATGCAGTTTTTTTCTGCGGGAGATGCAGCATTACCGGTGTCGGGAGCTTCACTGCGCTTGCTCCCCGAGAATTTCTGGTTATTTCGGGAGGCGGCTTGCGTCGCTGTATGATAAATAGAGTGGAATAAAAGTTGCAATCAGGGGCAGGAATTTGTTGTGACCTGGGTCGAGTTATTGTTCGGACTTTACGAGGAGATGACGATGGAGACGTTTGATAAACTATTTGGCCCTGTGTACCGATAGAGAACAATGAGCGTTATCACTTTTTTGGAACATTTGAGATTCGAATGATAGAAAGACAGCTTATCGATAAAATCGCCCAGTCTGCCCAACAGAAGATCCAGGATGAAATCGGCTCACTGCTTGGAACTGCGTTTTTATTATCGCAACCCCAGGGCCGGATTGTATCAAAAAAAGATTTCTTGGAAAAACTATCGGGTAAACAGGTCGTAACGGACATAAAAATAGCAGCTGAAAGCGAAGCCAGGGGATTTCTTCTGATGAGTGCCAGGGCGGCAATTCGGATTGGCGGTACACTCATCATGCTGCCCTCTTCTGAGCTCGATGATCTTGCAGAAAAGATCTCATACGACGAGGAAATTGAAGATTCCTATGGTGAAATCACCAATATTATCACGGCAGCATATACGCATTTATTTAAAGAAATGTCCGACTCACCGTGTCTCTTTGAGAACGGAGTTCAGCAGCTCTTATCTTTTCCGCCAGACGATGATGCTCCAGATCACCCCATGGCAGACGACACCTATTACGAACTGAGCTCCGCTATCACGCTTAATGACAAGGAGCTTGGACCATTGCTGTTACTGTTGCCTGCGCTGTTCTTCGGTCTTGAAGATGAGAGCGGAGATACTGAAAAGCGGGAACACCATGATGAACAGGATAACGATGAACGTCTGGATGATGATCCGTCTTCTCAGGAACCCCCGATAGCCTCCTCTGATGATCAGGAACCAGAAAAATCAGTAAACCGCGGAGGCAGTGACTCCACTGATGGGACGTTACCTGAAGATAGCGGCGGTCCCGATATAAAAACGCTGAGGGAAGACGTCGACTCGATTCTTGAGATGTGCCGGGTGAGTATCCAGGAAGAGGTCGGAGCGGTTATCGGTGCGCAGGTGGCTTGCAGCGAGATGTCCAATAAAGTCGTAAGCAGGCAGCAGTTCTTTAAAGACGAAGCATCCGGCAGACAGTTTGCCGCAACCTTTGACGTAACCGGTGATGAGGAAGGCAGCTGTTATCTTTATCTGGGCTTGAAGGATGCCATCCGGGTCGGCTGTACGCTCCTGATGCTGCCGTCGAGTGAACTTGAGGCGGCCGTCCGGGAAGGTTCTTTCAGCTCCGATGCTGCCGATGCGTATGATGAAATTGTCAATGTTATTTCAAGAATATACACAAAGACTTTCGATGAGCATTTCAGCAGAAAGCTGAAATTTGTGAAACGTTCTGACGAGCAGGTTGTCGCAGAAAAGGTCTCTTTCGAAGGTGATAAACCGATTGCTGATACGCACTATTATCTGCACAAGCTGACCCTGAACCTTGACGGCAAATCATCCGGGCAACTGCAAATGCTCCTGCCGCTGCAACTGCTCGGCCTGGAGAGTCTCCAGCTGGAAAATTCAGCACCACTTCAAGGAGATGCCGGTGCGAAGCATCGTTCAGCTGCACCTCTGGAAGACTCTTTGGGCAGACATTCAGACGCAGAGACGGCAGGAGGCGTTAACAGGAAACAGCAGAGCTCCGCTGACGTCCTGGTTATCAGTGATGCTGAACCGGAGGCTAAACGGATTACCAATGTGCTTGATTCACAGGGTATTTCGACGGTTCACCTTTCCTTCAGGGATAACCTGAACAACTATCTGCCCGGCGCATTTAAAGTGGTGCTGCTGGTGATGAGTGATGTCAATGAACAGTCGCTGGGGAAAGCGATTAAAATCAGTACCAGTTGTTCACTGCCGCTGATTGCAGTCGGATCCAGCTGGACACGATCTAAAGTACTCAAAGCACTCAGGTACGGAGTCCATGATATTCTGCCATCGCCGGCTACCGATGACGAGATCAGTCGTAAAGTATCCGTTTATCTGGGATCACTGGCTGCCTGATGATCCCGGGGAAGGTCGTAATATACAGCTAATTTTCCCAGAGTCCGGTCAGCTCTTTTTTCTTTATCTTCTCGAGAAGCGTCGTTCGCTTGAGGTTTAACATTCTGGCTGCCTCTTTTTTGTTGCCTGCCGTTCTTTTCATGGCTTCAAGGATCAATTCCTTTTCATATTCGTTGATCAGATTGTTGAAATCGACAGGTCCGTTACCAAAATCAACCACAAAAGACGCCGGTCGGATCGGTGCAAGGAGTTCGGCACGTTCCATTCTGCTGTCAAGCATTGCGCTTTGTTTCGGCGGTAATTCAGTTTTTGCGGCAGTGACGGCCGAGAGATCGATAGAATCGGTATACTTGTCAGGCAGCTCGGCCGGGTGAATCGGTTTTCCACTGTACAGGATCGACATGTGCTGGACGAGATTTTCCAGTTCCCTGACGTTGCCCCTCCATTCGTATTCCATCAGGATAGAGAGGGCCTGCGGGGTAAAGACGATGGGCTCCCGTCCCCGTTTGGTTGTGTATCTCCTGATGAACTCATCAAGAAGTATCGGGATATCTTTGCTTCTTTCCCTGAGCGGCGGAACCGTCAAGGGAATTACGCTGAGCCGATAGTAGAGATCCTCCCTGAACCTGCCTTCGGAGACGAGTTCTTCGAGATTACAGTGGGTAGCTGCCAGAATTCTGGTGTTCACCGGAATGGCCTTCAGGGATCCTACCGGTTCAAATTCCTTTTCCTGAAGCACGCGCAGCAACTTGGCCTGCAGCGAGGGCTTCATATCGCCAATTTCATCGAGGAAAAGGGTGCCCCCTTCCGCGTATTGAATTCGTCCCTGTTTTGACGCGATGGCCCCGGTGAACGAACCCTTCATGTGGCCGAATAACTCGCTCTCGAGCAGTTCATCAGGAATTGCTGCACAATTTACCGGCACAAAATTGTTCTTGCGACGCTGACTGCCGGAATGGATTGCCCTGGCGACAAGTTCTTTACCTGTTCCCGACTCGCCCCGTATCAACACGGTCGAATACTCGTCTTCTGCGATTCGGGTAATGAGGTCAAAGAGCGTTTGCATGGCGCTGCATTCACCGATGAAACCGGGAAAGGCTTTCCTGCTTATTACGGACGGCCGACCTTGCTCCCTGTTGCCAAGAGAAATTTTTTGTACGGCCCGTTTCAGGACAAAACTGGTTTCGTCCGGATCGATAGGGCTTCTGGCATAAAAGAAAATATCGCGATCGACAGCAAGATTTAACAGATCATTCCGGTCCTCAGGAATCAGCAGAATTGTCACCGCTGATGGCTGAGAATGCAGCACCTGATCGAGTAAATCTGACAGTTCCTGTTTCTTACTGTCACCACAGTTTAAAATAACCGTATCAATGTTCGTATCGGTTAGATTTTCAGGCAATGCCGGTTTATCAATTGTGTATTGACGAGCCGTCGGTACTATTGTCGTAACCAGCTCGGAAACCGAGGCTCGTTCTTCCTTGTCATCAATACATATGAGAATAGTGGGGCGGATGGGCATGGGAGTTTTGAAGATAGGGATGAATTATAATTTTCTCTGCATAAGATCGGCCAATTTGCTTGATGTGCGACGCATGTTGAGGCTGAGGAGTCTGGCAATTTTTTGGATTATTTTTATGCCAAGCGATGGCGATTGTTTTGTTAAAATGTCAAAACCCTTTTCGGTAAGCGTAACCATTGTGGTCGGCTGTCTGGCCATGACGGTGGCAGACCTTGACGACTTGTCAATCAGAGCCATTTCACCGATTGAGCTGCCTTTTGTAAGCCTCGCTATGACAACGTTCTCACCGATTTCAGATTTCTTCATCACCTCAAGAACTCCTTCAACGACAAATCCCATAAAGGTTCCGCGGTCTCCTTCAACAAAAAGGAATTCTCCACGCTGGAGGTGTACGTAACTCGTGTGTCGAGCGAGTATGCTTAGCTCTTCGACGTCAAAGCTGTCAAACAACGGCAGTTTTATCAGAAAATCTCTGGTATGTTCTTCGGATTCGGTTAATGTGGCGGGCTGCATATTTGACATTGCGGTAGCTGGTTTCCGGAAATGTTTGTGGGTTGCCTCGTGTAAAACTAAAATGGAATAAAAATGTCAAAAAATGGACACTCGATCATAAGAAAACTATATCACAAAGATCAAATATTCAACAAGTTCTTATTGAAAATATTTGTAATAACCATACTTTTGTCGTTATTATTAAAATCGTGAACAGGGCCGTACAGCGATGTTCAGAAAAATGACACTGTCCCATTCCAGCACGTTGGAGTTAGGATAAGAGTAAGCTGCCGGCCCGCTATGCTGAAGAGGACATTTCCGATGGTTTGCACCCATACGTTCCGTGGTGCAGGCGTTCTGCCTGCCGCTGCGCTTATTGTGCTGTTTTTTTGCGATCTGTGCTTCGGTGGCAGCCTGAAGAACAGTATCGGCACGTATGGTGACAAACGCTTTAGCGCTGTCTTGCATTACATAGCCGATGGAGATTCATTCGTGGTAAAGAAAAATGGCGAGCAGATAGCAATCCGCTTATGGGGTGTTGATGCTCCTGAATTTGATCAGCCGCACTCAAAAGCCTCGAAAAAAGGGCTTGAACAGCTGCTGAAAGACAAGGAGATTGAAATAGTTCCGAAATATATCGACCGCTTTGGACGACTCGTTGCAATTGCAGAAGCTGGAAATAGTGTTGTGAACAGTGCGTTGATAGGTTGCGGAAATGTTTGGGTGCATCCCTATTACTGTAAAGAAGCCGTTTGTGATCAATGGTATCAACTGCAGAAAAAGGCGCAGAGGCTCAGGAGAGGACTGTGGGCCGATGCTGATCCGGTAGAACCGTGGGTGTGGAAAATGAAAAAATAGAGTATATGGGGAAAATCCGGGAGAAATGTTTTTTAAACGTCGACAATGGCTGACAAGCGTTCTTTAAATGGTGAAACATGAATAATAAACTATCATACCGTGGTGTCTTCAGGAATCTGTTCATCCTCTTTTTTGTATCATTTCCAGTAGTGTGCATCGCAGCGACAAGTGTCGAAGTCCAGGAGAATATCGATACACTTGTCGCCACAAACAAGTGCGTTGGATGCAATCTGTCCGGTGCGGAATTGAACAGGCTTGATCTGTCCGGCGCAGAATTGCAGGGAGCGGATTTGTCGAACGCAACCTTTTTTCTCGCCGACTTGTCCAGCGCTGATCTCAGGGGTGCGATCATGAGAGGGACACAGTTAGGTGGTGCCGATCTTGCCGGTGCCGATCTCAGACAGGCGGATTTGCGGGGTGTTAAAATAGCCGGGGCCTATCTCGTCGGCGCCAGGATTGACGGGACGTTCAGCGATGTAAGTGTTACTGACGACAAAGGTTTTCAGGACGTTGTAGAAAAAACATATATTCCCGATGACACGGTTCCCAAAAAAGTTCCGGAAAACCAGAACGTCACGATTGGTGAAAGAAGGGATTTTAATCCTGTTCCGCCGCAGATTGATACGGCTGAACAAATGTCGGTCGACATGCAGGGTGACGGACCGGCTCAGAAGGATGCCCCGCCCATTAAACAAGTATCACCTGTCAATGATGTTGTGGTTAAATATGAACCGGCTGAGCAGTCAGAAGAAATCATTGAACAGGATCTGACGCCGCCTGCCGGTACTGTGCAGAAAAGTGATGACCAAACGGCAGAAAACCTGCCGGAAGCAGATATCATCGAGACCAGTCTGCAGGATAAAAGCGAAACTGCTGCTCCTGTTTCCGCAGAGAAAGAGGACACCGGCGGTTCCGCTCCGACTGAAAAAAAGGTGTCTGTAGCGAAATCAACACCTCCTGTCGAGTCGGTTGCTGAAGGCAATGACGAACTGGCCGAAAAAGAAGAACCAAAATTGGATGAAAACAAGCAGTTACCCCATTCACCGGGTGTTGAAGAAGCGGTAGTCGAAGCGCTTCCAGAGCAGCTGAGCCTGGTAAAGCAGGTCAGTAAAAGCAAAAAATGCTATGGGTGTAATTTGGCGGGGAGCGATTTTTCAGGTAAAAACCTTAAAGGCGCTGATTTGGAAGGCTCAGATTTTAGTGGCGCGAATCTTGAGAATGCAAATTTTGAAGGGGCCAATCTCAAGGGTGTGTCATTCAGGAATGCCCGGCTAAACAAGGCAAAATTCAACGGGGCTGACCTCTATAAAGCAGATTTCAGCGGAGCTGACCTGACCGGCGCCACGTTCAAGAAAGCACTCATCGATGACGTAAATTTTCAGGAAGCGATCGGCTATGGTGATTTGATGCGTACCCAGCCGTAATAAGACTCAGCTTTTCTCGTCGAAATCGATAACGGTCAGCTCATAGGTTAAATGATGACCTGCCAGCGGGTGGTTATAATCAATAACGATCGTATCAGCTTTTAATTCGATAATGGTCGCGGGCACTTTGTGCTCGGCTCCATCCTTTTCCACCCGTTGTGATACAATCATGCCTGGTTTCGGAATAACGCTATCGCCGAACACCGTTCTTGGAACCTCGTGCAGCAAGTCCTTTAATCTTCCACCGTAGCCTTCTTCAGGAGAGATGCGTATTTTTTTGGTTTCTCCTTTTTTCATACCGGCGACGGCATTTTCAACCGTCGGCGGCAGCTCACTTTTGCCAAGTGTGATGACCATGGGATTCTCAATTGGAACGACCATGAACACGTCGCCACTGTCAAGTCGTCCGGTAAAAGCCACTTTTACTCTATTGTTGCTGCTCATTGGGTAGATCTCCGGGTAGAGATGGAAACGTTTAACTGATTACAATTGTTTTACCGGCGGCAACGTTTTTCCTGTCTAGAATGGTCGTAGAGGACCTGTAACAGTAGAATATTGACAAACCAGAAAACTTGTTTTTAAGTCGACAACTGTAGTAACTCTGCTGAAAAGTGTCAATCCGCTGAACGTCTTTCTGTTTGCTTGACAAAAACGTTCTTGGTTCATAAGGTAGGAACCCTCGACGATTGCTGGGTTTTTTTTCGAAAATCAAAGCCCTGTGCAGTGCTGGCAGGCAAAATATCTTACCAACACAATAACAGATGATAGAAATTGATTTCAACAAGAGTGGTGATGGGCTTATTCCTGCCATTGTCCAGGAATATATGACAGGAAATGTGCTTATGCTGGCCTATGTGAACCGGGAAGCGTGGGAGAAAACACTTCAAACCGGTAAAGCCCACTATTGGAGCCGTTCCCGCAAAAAAATCTGGCTGAAGGGCGAATCGTCCGGGAATGAGCAGATCATAAAAGACATCCTTATCGACTGTGATCAGGATACCGTCATTTACAAGGTGAAACAGCTGGGCGGGGCTGCCTGCCATAAAGGATATCCGTCCTGTTTTTATCGAAAAATTCAGGGTGAGGATGCGGTTGTGATAGAACAGCCGGTTTTTGACCCTGCAGAGGTGTATAAAAAATAACGCTGCTGCGAGCAGGAAGTGAAGGAGTATGAGATGAAACTGTTGAAACTCGGCCTGCCGAAGGGCAGCCTGGAAAAAGCGACCATCGAGCTTTTTGAAAAAGCGGGGTGGGTTATAAAACCTGCTGCCAGGAATTATTTTCCCAAGATTGACGACCCTGAGCTCGACTGTTCCATCTGCCGCCCGCAGGAGATGTCCAGGTATATCGAGAGCGGCATGCTTGATGCCGGGATCACCGGTAAAGACTGGACCCTTGAGAACCAGTCCGATGCCGTTATTGTTGCCGATCTCGTCTACTCAAAAGTCAGTAAAAAACCGACGCGGTGGGTCATCGCCGTTGCCGGCGATTCCGATATCAGGACCATCCAGGATTTGCAGGGAAAAAAAGTTTCGACGGAACTGGTCAACGTGACAAAACGTTTCTTTGAACAGGAGAAGATTGATGTCGACATCGAATTTTCCTGGGGGGCTACAGAGGCCAAGGTGGTTTCCGGTCTTGTTGATGCCGTCGTTGAGGTCACTGAGACCGAGAGCACGATCAGGGCTCACGGTCTGAGAATTATTCATGAGTTAATGGAATCCAACACCCAGCTCATCGCCAATAAAGCTGCCTGGGATGACCCCTGGAAGCGCGAAAAAATTGAAAACATATCAATACTGCTGAAGGGTTCGCTCAATGCTGACAGGATTGTTGCGTTGAAGATGAATGTTGATCAGAAGGACCTGGATGCTATTGTCGGGGTATTACCGAGCCTGAACGCCCCGACCATTGCCAACCTCTACCAGAAGGACTGGTATTCTGTCGAAACCGTCGTTTCCGAGGATATTGTCCGTGATCTGATTCCCGACCTGATCAAGAAGGGTGCCCAGGGAATCATTGAGTACAGACTCAATAAAGTCATATAGCCACAAGCTGTCTTTAAAACTTTTGCGCCGTCAGGGAAAGAGACAATGGAATTTATCGATCCGAGTTTTGTCATAAGTGTTCATAGTCTCAAGCAGCTTCCAGAATCTGATCTGCCCGAGATCGCCTTTGCCGGTCGTTCAAACGTCGGAAAGTCCAGCCTGCTCAACCGGCTCCTGCAGAGAAAAAACCTGGTCAAGGTGAGCGGGCGTCCGGGCAAGACCCAGGGACTCAACTTTTTCCTGGTTTCAGAGTCTTTTCATCTGGTTGATCTGCCCGGCTATGGATTTGCCCAGGTGTCTAAAAAAATGCAGGCCGGATGGGGGGAGTTGATTGGTGCATATCTGGAAGCCAGGCGGCAGCTTTGCTGTGTTGTTGTGATTCTCGATATCCGTCACGAGGCGAAAAGTCGGGACAATGACCTGATCATGTGGCTCAAGAGCAGGAACATCCCGGTTCTGCCGGTGTATACGAAAGCTGACAAACTTTCAGGAAACAAGAAGGCAGCGTGCGCCCGGGTTCTGGATGCCGGTCACGGCTTTACAAAGGAGCAGCGGGTGATTTTCTCTGCCAAAACCGGGGAAGGACGAGATGAGCTGGTGGAGAAGATATCCCAATTTCTTCTGCCGGTGCGAGCAGCCTGAATAAAACAGGGAGGAATCCGCTGGCCTGCCTGCTTTTTTTGTGTTTTCAACCTTTGTCGGATTTTAACACAGCAAGAAAGGCATTTTGCGGGATGTCTACATTACCTACCGTCTTCATTCGTTTCTTGCCGGCTTTCTGTTTCTCCAGCAGCTTCCGTTTTCGGGTTATGTCACCTCCGTAACACTTCGCGGTAACATCCTTGCGCATTGCCGATATGTTGGTTCTCGCGATAATTGATCCACCGATTGCCGCTTGAACCGCAATCTTGAACATCTGTCTTGGAATCTCATCTTTCAACCGCTCGCAGGCGTTCAATCCGCGGGCACGCGCTATGGAGCGATGAACGAGTTGAGACAGTGCGTCAACCATTTCGCCGTTTACCAGTATATCGAGTTTTACCAGGTCGCTTGGCCGGTAATCTCGCAGTGAGTAGTCAAATGACCCATATCCCTGGGTAATTGATTTTAAGCGGTCATAAAAATCGTAAATGACTTCACCAAGCGGCAGTTCACAATTAAATTCGATCCTTCCGGGAGTCGGATAATGGTAACTGCTGTTCTCGCCCCGTCTCTCCATGCAGAGCGACATGACTGCTCCCATATATCTCTCTGGAATCAGAATCGATGCCTTGATAAACGGCTCCTCGATTCTGGAAATATTTGCCGGGTCAGGATAGTAGGCGGGGTTATCGATATATATTTCTTTGTTGTCATTGAGATAAAATCGATACCTGACGGAGGGAACAGTCAGGATCAGGGAGATATCAAACTCCCGTTCCAAGCGTTCCTGAACGACTTCCAGGTGGAGCAGGCCAAGAAAGCCGCAGCGAAACCCGAAGCCGAGTGCTGCAGAGGAGTCCTTCTGGAACGTCAGGGCGGCATCATTGAGCTGCAGTTTTTCAAGGGCTGTTGCCAGATCTCCGTAGTCATCTGTTTGAATTGGATAGATTGATGAGAAGACTACCGGCTGAATTTCCCGAAAGCCGGGCAGGGGAGCTTTGCACGGCTGCTTGGAATTGGTTATGGTGTCACCCGGCTTGGCATCGTTAACCGTTTTTATACCGGCAATGACATATCCGATTTCCCCGGCACTCAGTGATTTTTTTGACTGCCGTTTCAGTTTGAACAATCCTACCTCTTCGACCCGATATTCACTCCTGGTGGACATAAAGGTAATCGTATCCCCGGTTTGAATGGTACCGTTTACGATCCTGCAGGAAATTATTGTTCCTCTGAACGAGTCGTAATGGGCATCAAAGATCAGCGCCTGCAGTTCACCGGAAGGGTTTCCTGCCGGCGGCGGCAGATACGTGACGATAGCTTCCAGGATATCAGCGACGCCGGTGCCGTTCTTGGCGGAGCAGAACTGAATCAGTTTTGGATCGAGCCCAAGATCTTCCTCAACCTGGAAGGCAACTTTTTCAGGCTCTGCCGACGGAAGATCAATTTTGTTGATTACCGGAATGATTTCAAGGTCATTTTCCATTGCCAGGTAAAGATTGGCAAGGGTCTGCGCCTCGACACCCTGAGCCGCATCAACGAGCAGCAAGGCTCCTTCACAGGAAGAAAGTGCGCGTGAGACTTCATAACTGAAATCCACATGGCCCGGGGTATCAACAAGATTCAAGATGTATTTTTCACCGTTTCTTGCCGGATATTCCAGGCAAATCGTCTGACTTTTTATGGTGATTCCCCGCTCCCTTTCAATGTCCATATTGTCAAGCAGTTGGTTCTTGAATTCCCTGGCGGTGACCTGGTTGCATAATTGGATCATCCGGTCGGCCAGCGTCGATTTACCGTGGTCAATATGGGCAATAATGGAGAAATTTCTGATATTTTTCATAAACCAATGTTTTACCTGTAATGATCCCAGCACTGCTGATCAATAATGAGACGGGAGTGAAAAGATAGCTCTTCTATCATAAATAGTACATAAATTAAATAAAATTTTCCCCACAGTGGGCTGGATATGGTAGGATAGCAGAAAAAGAAGGGATACCTAAAAAGAGGTAAACGAGAGTCGTATCCGTTATAATTGTTTTTCCCTTCGGTGACATAGCAAGAACCTGTTTCTTTACAGGGCCTCGAACAGCCTTGGAGACAAATATAGATGAGTAAGAAAAAGAAATCAACAAAGGCAGATACAGAAATACACGAAAATCCTCTTGTCGCCTTATCGGATGATGAAAATCTTCCGGTTCTGAGCAATCCCGCCCTGCACCGCTACCTGCAGGAGATCAGCCAGTATGAACTGTTGTCAAGAGAAGAGACAGAAGAACTGGCGATACGATTTAGAGAATCCGGAGATCCGAATGCAGCGTATCGGCTGGTCTCATCGAATCTCAGACTTGTCGTTAAAGTGGCGATGGATTTTCAGAAGTACTGGATGCAGAACTTCATGGATCTGATTCAGGAAGGCAATGTCGGTCTGGTCCAGGCGACCAAGAAGTTTGATCCCTATCGGGGGGTTAAATTTTCCTACTATGCCGCCTACTGGATAAGAGCCTATGTCCTTAAATTTATCATGGATAACTGGAGGCTGGTGAAGATTGGCACGACACAGGCCCAGCGCAAACTTTTTTTCAGTCTCAATAAAGAGAAAAAACTTCTCGTTGCACAGGGGTTTGAACCGGAACCCAAGTTGCTGGCTGAACGCCTCAATGTCAAAGAGAAAGAAGTCGTCGAGATGAGCCAGCGAATGGACTCCTGGGATGTATCCCTTGAGAGTCCCGTGAAGAATGATTCGGAGGACGAACAGAAAAGCTTCATCCCCAGTGACGAGCCTGGCATTGAGTCCAAAATTGCCGGCAGGGAAATGCAGGCAAGACTAGGCGAGCTGCTCGAGAAACTCAAGGAAAACCTCAATGATAAGGAGCGCATGATCCTTGAAGAACGGCTTTTGACAGATGAACCGCTGACGCTCCAGAATATAGCCGATAATTTTGATATATCACGAGAGAGAGTCCGCCAGATCGAAGTAAATCTGCTCGGTAAAATGAAAAAATATCTGGAATCAGAGATGCCTGATATTGTGGATTTTTTTGATGGGGAAAAAATTATCGTTGCAGCAGGCAAGTGATTCTCCATACTGTTTCATTTGCTAGCCAATTCTCAAATCTAACCACTTCGCAACACATCATTATATGAAAGTACCTTTATTGGATTTACGACCGCAGCTGGCCCTGTTACGCAGTGAAATCGTCGAGAGTGTAACAAAGGTTATCGACTCAACACGATATATCCAGGGACCGGAGGTGGAAGCTCTTGAGAAAGAGGTTGCACAATACAGTTCTGCTGATTTTGGGATAGGGGTGTCAAGCGGTACGGACGCCTTGCTGGTGTCTTTGATGTCTCTGGAAATAGGGCAGGGTGATCTGGTCCTCACCACCCCGTACAGCTTTTTTGCCACCGTTGGTGCCGTGCTGCGGGTCGGAGCACTTCCCGTATTTGCTGACATTGATCCGCTAACCTATAACATCGACCCGGAACAGATTGAAGCTATCCTGAAAGAAGACAGTGAAAAGAAGATCAAGGCCATCATTCCTGTCCACCTCTATGGACAATGTGCTGATATGGAGAAGATTACAGCCATTGCAGCCAGGCATGACGTTCCAATCATCGAGGACGCCGCCCAGGCCATCGGTGCTGAGGTTCCTGTTGGTGATCAATCAGCTGGTTGGGCAAAAGCGGGTTCACTCGGCATCGCCGGCTGTTTTTCTTTTTTCCCCAGTAAAAATCTCGGCGGTATCGGAGACGGGGGCATGGTTGTTTCCCGGGATGCTGGTTTTGCAGAAAAAACCCGGTTATTGAGAAATCACGGAGCTTCCCCTAAATATTATCATCCCCTTGTGGGAGGCAATTTCAGGCTTGACCCGATCCAGGCAACGGTTCTGAGGATCAAACTGAAGCATCTTGAATCCTGGCACAAATTGAGAATGAAAAATGCTCTGTTTTATAACGACTGTTTTCTAGATCGGGGTCTTACCGACAAAGGTGTCGTTTCGCTTCCTGAAGCGGTCTACAGGAAAAAAGCCGAAACAGCGGATGCAGATCGGAACTACCATATATACAACCAGTATATTATCAGGACGAAAAGGCGTGATGAACTGAGGGACTGGCTCAGCAGCAAAGATATAGGAACAGAGATTTACTACCCTCTTGCCCTTCATCAACAAGAGTGCCTCAAGAATGTTGGCGGCAATCAGCAGCTGCCTAACGCCGAGCGGGCTGCTGCCGAAACCCTGGCACTTCCAATTTATCCCGAATTGACCGAAGATATGCAAGACTATGTGGTTACATCGATAGCGCAGTTTTACCAATAGATTTTTTGAGATTCCTGAAAACAGACGCCGGCCATACTGCAGGAATAGATGAGTTTGGAAAGGAAAAGGCTGCAGTGGCCCACTGCAGCCTTTTCCTTTTTGGCAGTACAACTTATTCTCGATCGAACCTACAATGAAAACAGCATCACTTAAACCCTGTTTCTTCCTGTCTCGCTGGACACTCTGTCTGCTGTTCTTGTTTTTAGGCTATATCCCGGCAGGACATGCTGCTGATATTGCTCTTGGGAAAGAGATAAATGTTGTTGGTGAAGAATCGCAGGAACCTGTCTGGAAACAAATGTGGGACAGTGGCCGGGAATATACCAGAAAACAGCAATATGAAGAGGCTATCCCGTATTACAGGGAGGTCCTGAAACAGAAACCGAATATCGAAGAGGTTAAATGGGAGCTCTGCAGAGTGCTTATCCAGACAGAGAATTATGGTGAAGCCTCATTGCTCCTTGACAGCCTGCTTGAAACGGATCCTGACCGGACAGAATATCTTCTCAGTGCAGCTGACATTGCACTGCTGACCGGGAAAGAGAAACAGGCTGTGCTTTACTTCGGCCAGGTGCTGGAACAGGAACCTGGAGGGACCTTTTATTTTCAGGCCCTGAGTGGGTTGATCGATGCATTGATACAGCAGGGGAAGAGAAAACCAGCGATTCCATTGATGGAACAACTTTACCAGAGTGGCGGTGAATCAGCCGAACTGCTGGTGAATTTGTCCGAGTCACTGGTGCAGGTTGGTGAATTGCAAAAGGCCGGCTATTACTATCGGGAGTTGATCAATAAATACCGGGTAAACCCCCAGCTGTTGCGACAGGCTGCCTATGTTTTTGAGCGCCTGGAGGATATAGATACGGCAGCCTCCCTCTGGGAACGTTACCTTGCCGAGGGTCAGGAATCACTCTATCTGCGTGAAAAGCTGAGCGCCTACTATCTCGCTGAAAAGAAGAATGAAAAAGCCCTTGCGCACCTGCTCGTATTGCTTGACCATGATATCAACAGAGAAGCGTATCTTCTTGAAGTCGGACGCATATATCTGCTGACACTTGGCAGAGCCGACAAAGCGCTTCACTACTATGAAAGGTATCATGAAGACTTTCCCCAGGGAAAAGATGTAACTACCGAGATTGCCAATATCAGGCTCATCCTCGCCAACAACCTGTTGTCGATTGTTGAAAATGATGGTGTCTGGCTGCTGTGGCAGGATCTGGCCAATATTACTCCGGACAGGATCGGTATTTATATGGCCATGGCAGATCTCCTTGAGGCACTTGGAAAAAACAAAGAACTGCTGGAGGTTCTCCAGGTTATCAATTTTTATAATCCTGAAGATATTGAGATCAGGCTGAAATTATCAACGCTCTATTACAATGATAAAGCGTATCAGCGTTGTCTTGACATGCTTTATGAAATTAGAAACCAGAATAGTTTGCCTGAAGACTATTTTCATCTCAGGATGCGCTGTGAAAAGAGTCTGAACAATGATCAGGCGCTTATCTCCAGTTATATTGAATATCTTGATCTTTTTCCAGATGATGAACGTGCACGTTCGAAGGCAATCGCGCTTGGCGGAGCGATTGGTGATGTTTCGGCGATTAAAAGACTTCTGGAAGGATATCGGCAGCTCAGTGGAATAGGTACTGATGCAGAGCAGACTCCTGCAAGAAGCGCTGTCGATGCGTTCATTATGAATCGATTTCTGACGCAGGCCGATCAGCTCGTTTCAACTATCCTGCAGGAAAAAAGCATCGCTACTGATACATATACCTTGTTTGCCCGCGAATCTGCGCGAATCAAGTATCTGTTGGGCAGGAAATTTGCCGCAGACCAGGAGTTGCGAATTATCCTGCTCAGGGATCAGGATAATGTTGATACGACCTTCGCTCTTGCTGAAAATGCAATAAATAGTGGGGAGATGCAGGCCGCATCAGTGTGGTTGTCGATGGCTGAAAAAAAGATATCTACCGACAAGCACACTGCCGACATGAGTGAACAGCTCAGCAGGCTGCGCTATTTTCAGCTTCTTGTCAATCAGCAGTCCGGCAACTTCGCATCACTGCGTGATGCTGCTTCTGCGCACCTTGAATTACTGGAAGGAAGAACTAAAACATTCAATCCTTACGACTATAAAATATTTACAATGCTGGCGGCTCATTACTACAACAATCAGTCATACCAGCTTTTCAAGGATACGCTGTCACGCCATGCTCACTATCTCAATGACAGTGACCTGGTCTCTTCATTGCTGCCCAGACCTGAATTCTCAGTAGATCAGGACAGCGCAGATTCCTGGAACACAGTTTTTGAAAAGCAGGCTGCTTCCGCTCTATTTGACCTTTTCGAGTTTCTCATGCAGCTTGGTGAGACAGAAATTGCGCAACAACTGCTTGACCATCTTGAAACAAGGCTCGATGAATCAGTCCGTCTCAGGGTCTCTCGGGCCAGAGTGTATCTTGATCAGGTTCAAAATGATAAAGCCCTTCAGATATACCGTTCTCTGGCCTCAGACTATCCCGAAGAAACATTTTTTGGTGACCAGGCAAGAACAATAGAAATCAATGATAACCGGGCGCCCGAAGATTACCGGACAGAAAAAATTCAAGCCAATTTTGATGATCAAAAAGCTGGCTTTGTCGAGCATCGGCTGGAAGACGCCAGGAGCGCCTGGGCCACAGGTGATGAAGCGCAGGCACTCGAAATATATAAGGAAATAGAGATATCTTTAAGAGCTCACATTCACCCTGTTCTGGAAGCGGCGAAAAAATTTGATGAGTACCGCTCAATCAGTGAAGAATCTTTCTGGGATAATTTTATTGATTCGGAGAATGACATCAGGCTTCTGGATCAATTGATGGGCAGTGCCTTTTTTGCTGCGCACCTGGACGACGAGATAGCCCAATATACTGCCGCTGGCTATGAAAGTTACCGTTGGTTAAAGATAGTAGGCAAGGAAAGAAAAGCCAAGCAGGCGCTCAATAAGCGGGAATTTTATCAGGCGGAAAAGCGCTATCAGGAATTGGTAGAGGAAGAAAATGTCCGGGATGTAAATGTGTACAGCGACTTGGCTATCGTTTACAATCGTTTGGAAAGATATGCCAAGGAAACAGAATTATTAGAAAAAATAAAAGAGCAAAAGATAGACTATCCGCAATTGAAGTCTGTTTTTGAAAAAAATACTAATCGCAGGCGCCCCCAATTGACGATGGAGAGTCTTTTCCGAGAAGAAGACGGACGGAATGGCGCTGTCAACACAAAGCAGCAGTATCTTGGGATAGCCTTGAAAATCCAGCCTACGTTTTACCAGGAAGCGGGTTTCCAGGCTGGGCGTTCCATTTACGGTGACAGTGATGATAATTCCATCCTGACCAGCAATGCAATTGGTGCGCACTATGCCTTATTTTTCGGCGATGATGCAGCGCTGCAAACCAGAGTGGGTTTTGAGGATTTTACGGAAAATGGAAACTTCTATTTTCTCTATGACTTCAAACTCTCGGGAAGGCTGGCAAAAAGCGTTGAGGGGTACGCCAGAATGGATCAAAAACTTGTCAGTGACACGGAACAGTCGCTTTCAGAAAAAATCTACAGACGGGATATTCAGGCAGGGATAACGATCGATTATCTCCCCAGTATATTCCTGGGCATTGATTTTACCTATCGTGATTACAACGATGAGAATTATGGAAAACGTATACATCTCTGGTCATCGTATCGAATTTTCAGTGACGTAAGCAGTCTCGATATAACCTATGATTATCTGAAAATGGAAAATAAGATTGATTCTGATCAGCAACGTGTAAATCAGGAGAATGTCTTCGAGCTGGACCCGGGATACTGGAGTCCCGGAAATTATTGGAAGCATGGACTATCCGCAAAAGTGAAAAGAGAATTATGGCCTCCGGGGAAACGGCAGAGTGGCAGCAGTTACATTGCCGCACAATATGGAATCGGGTATGAGGCAGGTGATAACTTCCTCCAGCGGTTCGAACTTGATATTTTACTTGAAATTAGTACACCCTTTTTATTAAAAGGTACTTTCATTTCTGATTGGTCAGACGATTATAATTGTACGAAAGCTTTCGCGACATTCATATATCGCTGGTAGTCAGTACTTTTACCATTCCGCCCTGCAGCTATATGGCTGCAGGGCGGGATTTTTTATTTTGGAGGTTTATCAATGGTTGAAAGAATACCCATGTCAAAAAATGGGTTTAAATCATTAAAAAAGGAATTAAATCAACTGGAAAAGGTTGACAGATTTGAGGTTGCCAGAGCGATCGGGGTTGCCCGGGAGCACGGGGACCTCAAAGAGAACGCCGAATATCACGCAGCCAAGGAACGACAGGGGCTCATAGAAGGACGCATCCTGGAACTAAAAGATAAACTGAGCCGGGCCGAGGTGATCGATTGCTCGACGGTAAAAACCGAAAAAGCGGTTTTCGGTACCATTGTCAGTCTTCTTGATTTAAATGCCGATGAAGAAATAACCTATCAACTGCTCGGCCCGGAAGAGGCGGACGTAAAAAAAGGCTCTATTTCTGTGCTGTCTCCTCTTGGCAGGAGTCTCCTTGGCAAGGAAGTCGGCGATGACGTTGTGGCCGTGACTCCCGGCGGTACGAGGGAATTTGAGGTAGTTGATATAAGCGCATCGGAGATCGACTGAAAAATGAGCGTTTATTTCGTGTCGACCAGCAATCCGGAGAGAAAGATCGACATTACCTGGTTTACCGTCTCATCAAGTGAATAGTTCGTTTCCAGAGACACCGTCCATACCCGAGAAACCTCATCCAAGGCACCAAAAAATGCGCGTTTTGCAATGCCCGGCAAGATATCGCTTCGATAAATCTGCTGCCGTTGACCTTCTTTTATAATGGCGGAGACAATGTTGAGGTATTCCTGGAAAGTCGTATTTCTGAACTCTTTGACAAGTTTGTCATTTTGCCGCAGTTCGACCTGAATCACCTCTGCCAGGTTCCGATTTTTTTTCATGGCAGAGAGATGATGTCCGGCAAAAACTGCCAGCTTTTTTTCCGGATTGGTTTCGCCGGCAATCGCTATTTTTATCTGCGTGGTCAGTTTTCCTATTTCCTCCTCTAGTACTGAAAGAAGAATGTCGAATTTATTGTCAAAATAGAGATATATCGTGCCATCGGCAACTTTGGCCTCTTTGGCGATGTCGGAAATTCTTGCATTGAAGAATCCTTTCTTGGCGAAAACTTTCGTTGCGGCATTAATTATTTTTCCGTGTTTATTTACAGTCTTCATAGCCGGTTATAGAAAAAAACGGGAAGAGAATATAGATGAATGACTATTCATTCATTTAATCTTTACCATCCATTTTGTCAATCTGAAATAGCATTGTCAAGCAATGAGAATCTGAAAAAGAAATAACCCATAAGGAATATAAAAAATCAGTTATTGATTGTAAGATTTTCCAGATTGATTAATTTCAGGCCAGTGATATTGTTTTGTCATTATTTAAGATTAAAACCCAAAAAACAGTTCGAATTTACCAGGGGGAGTCATGAAAATTTTAGTCATCGGTGCTGGCGGTCGCGAACATGCGCTGGTATGGAAAATCAACCAGTCGCAAAAAGTAACGAAAATATTCTGCGCACCGGGAAATGCAGGAATAAGTAAACTGGCTGAATGTGTCGATATTGGCGCAACTGATGTTCCAAAACTTCTGAGCTTTGCCAGGCGTGAATCTATAGACCTGACTATTGTCGGCCCGGAATCATCACTTGTTGAAGGTGTTGTCGATGCTTTTGAAGATGCTGGCCTGAGAATTTTTGGTCCCAACAGGAAGGGTGCCATCCTGGAGGGCAGCAAGGTGTTTGCCAAGGAGTTTCTGAAGAGATACGATATTCCATCCGCCGACTTTAAAGTTTTTAAAGACCCCAAGAAAGCAAAGAAATACATTGATAAGTGTGGTGCACCAATTGTCGTAAAAGCGGATGGCCTCGCTGCCGGCAAAGGAGTGATTGTCTCTTCAACTGTCAAACAGGCAAAAGAGGCAGTCGATATCATAATGAAGGACAAGGCTTTCGGCCCGGCAGGTGACAGGGTTGTCATAGAACAGTGCCTCAGTGGTGAAGAAGCCTCATTTATAGCCTTTACCGACGGTAAAACAATACTCCCCCTGCCAACCTCACAGGACCACAAGGCGATTTTCGAGGGAGATAAAGGTCCCAATACCGGCGGGATGGGCGCATATTCGCCGGCTCCCGTGGTAACTGATGAAATTGCTCAATATGTGATGGACCGTATCATGCTGCCGACGATCAGGGGCCTTGCTGCAGAAGGGATTACCTATAAAGGCATGCTCTATGCCGGTTTGATGATCAGCGACGAGGGAGTCAATGTCCTGGAATTCAACTGCCGGTTTGGAGACCCCGAGGCACAGCCGTTGCTGATGCGGTTAAAAAGCGATATTATCGATATCTTCAATGCAGCGATTGACGGCACATTGTCTGGTATTGAGATGAAAATTGACCCTCGTCCCACTGTTTGCGTGGTTATGTCTTCAGGCGGCTACCCAGGCGATTACGAAACGGGGAAACAGATCAGAGGGCTTGTGAAGGCTGCTGCTGTGGAGGGTGTTGAAGTATTTCATGCCGGAACCAGGCTTGTTAATCGCAGAATATCCACCGCGGGTGGGCGTGTGCTGGGAATTACTGCAGTTGGAAAGGATCTCCATACAGCGCTTCTTCGCGCTTACAAGGCGGTGGCCGAAATAAGCTGGACCAAAGCATATTTTCGAAAGGACATCGGAGCAAAAGCGCTTGATCGGTCAGAAAAACGGCAGGCGGGTCCGCTTGTCGGCATCCTGATGGGAAGTGATTCTGATCTGCCGGTGATGAGAGGCGCAAGTGATTTTCTGACAGAGATGGGAATCCCCTTCGAGATGACCGTGGCCTCAGCTCATCGCACTCCGGAGCGGGTGGCGGAGTTTACCCTTGGCGCAAAGCAGCGCGGTATAAAAATCATTATAGCCGGGGCAGGTATGGCTGCCCATCTAGCCGGCGTCGTTGCCTCTCATACCGATCTGCCGGTAATTGGAGTTCCGTTGGACGCTTCGCCCCTTGGCGGTATGGACGCCCTGCTGGCAACTGTTCAGATGCCTCCGGGGATTCCAGTTGCTACCATGGGTATCGGAAAAGCCGGAGCAAAAAATGCGGCGGTCCTTGCGGTGAGAATACTCGCCCTTGAAAACAGGGCGTTGGCCGCAAAACTCGTCGAATTTCGGAAGAAGATGGTGCAGGAAGTGAATGACAAGGCAAAAAAAATCGTCCCCTGAGATCATATCGGCTGATTCTCCTGATTACAGTCGGCGTGCAGCTGCTGTAATCAGGGAAGGCGGCATTGTCGCCTTTCCCACCGAAACATATTACGGCCTGGGGGTAAACCCGTTCAACAGAGATGCGCTGAGGCGTCTTTTCAGGGTCAAGCAGCGATCACGGTCAAAAGCGATACTGGTCATCATTGACGATATGGCCCAACTCAGCACGTTGGTTGCTGAATTTCCGGAACCGTACAAGCCGCTGATCGACCGGCACTGGCCGGGCCCGCTGACCCTTATTTTCCCGGCATTAGCGAGCCTGCCTGAACTGCTGACAGGCGGATCCGGGACAATCGGTGTCAGGATGTCGTCAAGTATAACAGCAACAGGGATCTGCCGAGCCTCAGGAATTCCTGTATCTGCCACCAGTGCCAACATCTCTGGTGAACCGCCGTCAAGCTGCGTTGATGATGTTCTCCACTATTTCAACGATAGCATCGATCTTGTAATTGATGGAGGAATAAATGCCGCCCCGCAGTGCTCGACGATTGTTGCGCTTGAAGACGGCAGGGTACGGATCCTCAGACCCGGTCTCATCACCCTTGATAACCGTTAAATTCTCACGTTGAATAATCGCTGTTCAATGACCGTTACACCAGCTGCAACAAGAGCGCCTCGCTGTCTTAGCGGGTCAGCTGACGATATTTAATGCGTTGCGGTTGATCCGCTTCCGCCCCCATTCTTTTCTTCCGGTCACTTTCGTAGTCGCTGTAATTACCCTCAAACCAGACAACTTCGGAATTTCCCTCAAAGGCAAGAATATGGGTGGCGATACGATCAAGAAACCAGCGATCATGGCTGATAACCACAGCACAACCGGCAAAGTTTTCCAAGGCCTCTTCGAGTGCCCTCAGCGTATTGACATCGAGGTCATTGGTTGGCTCATCGAGTAACAGAACATTTCCTCCTTCCTTGATCATCCTGGCCAGATGGACCCGGTTTCTCTGCCCTCCTGAGAGTAATCCGACTTTTTTCTGCTGATCTGATCCGGAAAAATTGAACTTGGCCACATAGGCGCGACTGTTCACCTCTTTTGTCCCGAGCCACACATTCTCCTGGCCTTCAGAAATTGCCTGCCATATTGTCTCATCGGGATTGAGCGTCTCCCGGGACTGGTCAACGTATGAAAGTTTGACGCTCTCGCCAAGCATGATGGTACCTTCATCGGGCTGTTCCTGGTCGGTGATCATTTTAAAAAGTGTTGATTTCCCTGCACCATTGGGACCGATAACTCCAACGATACCGCCAGGCGGCAGCATGAAATTCATGTTTTCCACCAGGAGGCGGTCGCCATAACATTTTTTAACCCCCGTTGCCTCGATCACCTTTTTTCCAAGCCGTGGACCAGGAGGGATGAAGAGCTCATGATTTCTGGAAATGGAGTCACTTCCGGCGGCAAGCATATCTTCATAGGAGCTGATCCTGGCCCTGGATTTGCTTCGCCTTCCTTTCGGGGACATCCGTATCCATTCAAGTTCTCGTTTCAGTGTCTTGCGACGTTCACTCTCATGCTTTTCCTCGACTGCCAGGCGCTTTTCTTTCTGTTCGAGCCACGAGGAGTAGTTTCCTTTCCAGGGGATACCCAGCCCCCGGTCAAGCTCGAGAATCCAGCCGGCCACATTGTCGAGGAAATAACGATCATGGGTGACAGCGATAATCGTTCCGCTGTATTCCTGGAGATGACGTTCAAGCCAGGCGACAGATTCAGCGTCCAGGTGATTGGTGGGTTCATCGAGTAACAGGATGTCAGGTTTTTTCAGAAGTATGCGGCACAGCGCCACCCTGCGTTTTTCGCCACCTGAAAGGGTAGCACATCTGGTCTCCGGCGGCGGACACCTGAGCGCGCCCATGGCCATTTCCAGACGACTGTCAATGTCCCAGGCGGAGGCGGCATCGAGTTTGTCCTGGACCACAGCCTGTCTTTCAATGAGATCCTGCATCTCCTCATCGCTCATCGGTTCGGCAAACTTCTCATTGATTTCATTGAACTGCTGCAGCAAATCAACCGTTTCCTGGACTCCCTCCTCAACAATTTCCTTTACTGTCCTGTCTGGGTCGAGTTCCGGTTCCTGCTCCAGGTAATCGATCGTAAAGCCCGGGGAGATGACGGTCTTTCCATCAATCTCGGTGTCAATACCTGCCAGAATTCTCAGCAGGGTGCTTTTGCCCGAGCCATTGAGTCCGATTACCCCGATTTTTGCCCCATAGAAATAGGAAAGAGAAATATCTTTTAAAACCGGTTTGTTATCATAGAATTTACTAACTTTTATCATCGAATAGATGATTTTCTGGCTTTCACCACTATCTGCTGCCATATCGGTTTATTACCTCTTACTGGAATGAGTGATTGTGTTACATAGTAGCCGTCGCGACTGTTGATGCTGCCGATAACCTTTATCATTTCAACAGCGATAGGCAAGAGTATACTCTACGTTTCTCTCTTTACGCCGCAGTTTCGTACAAGGCAGGATGGAGAACGGAAAAAGGGAGCAAGCGGATTACTCCGATGCTCCCTTCCGGCAGAATGCGTTACCGATTTAGGCTGTTATAGCATGAGGATTGGGCAGTCACATTCCGGGTCGCTGATGTTGAGCAGCAGGAATTTGACATCATATCCATTGTCGATAAGTTCACGATAGGCAAGATCTGCGCGTGCTCCGGTGGAACAATGAACAAAGACACGTTTGTCTTTCGGTATTTCGTTCATCCGCTTGGGAATCTCATCGAGCGGGATGTTGACCGTATTCGGGAAAATTCCCAGTTCTTTGATTTCATCCGGGGTTCGGGCATCGATAACATAGGTGTCGGGCAGTTCTCCGAGTACCGCTTTTCTGAACTCGTCAACCGAAACCTCACCTTTGCCCAGCTGGCGGACCCAGGTGATTTCGTTTGTGTAAATCGGTCCCTGCTCGACTTTTCCGCCAGAGGCCACCCAGCCCTGGTAGTTGCCGATAACCAGGGCGACGGTATTGAAACCCTCGTCTTTTAAATCCGTATAGGCATCAATTGCGTCTTCTGAATTATCGCTGTAAAGGACGACCGGCGCATTGCGGGGAATGTCGTCGATGCGTTCTTCGAGCTGTTCATAGGTGATGGGGATAGAACGGGGAATACGACCGCTGACAGGGGCATCACCTTCCCTGAGATCAAGCAGAACGATATTGCCCTTTTCAACAAATTCATTTGAGGCATAGACTGGATACCCTTCATCACTCCATGCAGGTTCTCCGGCCAGAAATACACGTACATTAGTATAGCCAAGTTCTTTCGCCAGACCGGCGTTATCGGTTGACATACCTCAGGTGTAACCCCCGCAGTAAAAAACGAGGAGTTTGTTCTTGTCTTCAGGCAGCACCTCTGCTTTCTTTTCTTTCAGCAGCGGTACCGGGATGTTGATTGCGCCGGGTAGGTGCCCCTGATTGTATCGAAGTTCAGGCCGGGCGTCCACCAGGGTCATTGGTGCTTGATCCTGGAGCAGTTTAAAAACCTCGTCAACACTGATCTCGCTAATCCCTTCCGGGAGTTTTGCAAGTTTTGGTTTGACAACAGTTGCAAACTTGTCATCACCACGTTGTTCCCAGGTGATGATCGCAGCTTCGCCTTTTTTTGCAAAGTCCACTCCTTCCGTGTTGTCGTCAAATCTGAGCATCATGGTTTTTGCGGCATCGCCTTTTCCTACGGTGATGGAAATGGTCTTTGCCTTGTTGGATCTGCCGACAATCGGCCCTTTCAAGACGTTTGCGTCTTTCTGCTCCGCTGCTGCAACGGCAGGTTTCGCCGATTCAACTGTCTGGGAAACTTTTTCCCCGCAGCCATAAAGCATAAAAGAGAGCATGAAAACGGTAGTTGCCATACAAAGAAAACGGTTACTTTTCATGGATACCTCCAGTATTTTGGATTTTAAATAGCGCGCTGTCTGATCCTGGTACGAATTGTCATCGGACGAAGCAACAGTATTCAGTAAAATAGTTAATAACTTTAAAGGTTACAGAAAATTATTTCAACCCTAAATTTCAGGCAAGCTCTAAACTCAGTCGCATGTACCGCTGCAAGCGAAGTTCAGACATTGTAAGGCGGCAATGTCTCCCTGTTAATAAAATGACAGGAAAGTTTGTAGAGTTCATAGGGGTCACGGTAGCCGCTCACCTCGCGGATGGAGTGCATTCCCCAGGTCGGGATGCCCATATCGACTGCGGCAACACCCAGCTGTGAGGACGTCAGGGGACCGATCGTACTGCCGCAGGCCATGTCGCTTCGCATGACGAAGTCCTGGCACTGTACCCCTATTTCTGCAGCCAGTATCCTGGGGACAGAAGCTGTTAAACCGTTAGAGCAATAGCGCTGACTCGAATTTATTTTAATCACCGGTCCGCGGTTGAGTATAACTTTATGGTCTTTGTCGGTGCTTTCCTGGTAATTAGGGTGACCGGCATGGGCGTTGTCAAGAGAGAGCAGAAACGAATTGTGCAAGTTTATCAACTTTTCCTGGTTGTCAGTGAACAGGCGGGACAGTACCGACAGCAGAAAGTTGCCGAGAGCGCCGCTGTTCGTTCTCGAGCCTACCTCCTCGTGATTCGAGCAGATGAGAATGGAATTGGTCCGTTCACCGGCCTGGATTATTGACCTGAGGCCGACAAAACAACTGAGCAGGTTGTCGAGACGGGCAGCTGCCAGAAATTCTTCGTTTACACCAAAGAAGCATGGCTTTCTCGCATCGTAGCAGAACAGGTCAAATCCGTTTACCCTGTCAGGGTTCTCTTCCGGATACTCTTTTTTCAACTGGTCGAGCACGACTGCTTCAAGTTCAGGTACCTGGTCATCAATACCTTGAGCAAGAATCGGAGACAGGTGCGTCTGCGGATTTAGTTTCTGTCCCTCGTTTGCCTCTTTGTTAAGATGGATGGCAAGGCTGGGAATATAGAGAAGCGGTCTGCCAAAATCGATGAGACCTGTTTTGTAAACGTTTTCTGACGTGGTGTATGATACGCGACCTGCAAGTGAGAGTTCCCGGTCAAACCAGGTATTCAAAAGCGCTCCTCCGTATTTTTCTATTCCGGCTACCAGATACGGTTCGCGATTACCCTTGCTGTGAGGTTTTACCTGCAGGGAAGGGCTGTCTGTGTGTGCCCCTATCATCCTGAAACCAGATGCAAGGCTGGTGTCGCTGCCGATTGTAAAAGCGATGAGTGAACCGTTCCTTGTGCACAGGTATCGTTTACCCGCTTCTATGTTCCACGGTCTGCCCTCGCTGAGCGCTGTAAATTGGCATCGGGCCAATTCCTTTTCAAGAATTGCAACAGCGTGGTAGGAAGTAGGTGTTCTCCCCAGAAAAGAAAACAGATCCTCGTTGAAGGTTCGATTGTCCATCTGTCTGCTCCGGTTGTGAGGTTGTTAACCGTTTGAATAGCTGCCTCGAGGCAATGTTGGTTTTTTCTCAGCTCAGTGAGAAAAAAATGACTGACTCTGGCAGTAACGGATCGAGTACAGTCGAGAAGATATCATTGATATTTCTCTTTCAGGTCGTAGAGGGTATCAAGATAGTAGTCCCTCATTTTCAGATCGATTTTACTTGATTCTATTTCATCAATCAGTCCGTTAACCGATGATGTGATTTCTATCCCATATTTGTTGCGGCCCTGGCGATTGGCGTTCTCGATCGTCAGAATTGCATAAAAGTTTACCACCATGCGGGACATGGAGTCACGTCTGAAAAGATATAATCTTCCTCCCATGGTATTGAGAAAGAAACCGGAGTAAAGATAGATTGATTCGGAGGTGATCTTGAGGTCGAAGTTTTTTTCAAGGCATTGCGGTTGCTGAGTAAGTTCGTAGAAATCAGCGAGTACCATCTCAAAAGTGGCTTTCTCGCGGTCAAGTATTCCTTTCAGGATAAGTATGTTTTTTTTACCGATAATTCTGAAAAAGTGAGCCGTGTTCTGCAGAATAGTAAACAGATCGCTGGTTTCACCGGTTACAACCGGGGGCTTGTCTACGAGCCGCTGGATGAGGGCCGGAAAATAAACGCTGCTCTTTTTGCCAAGAGCAAATGCCTGGATATAATCACGGCTGTCAAGATGTTGAAAAAAACCATCGATATTGGCTGATTTTTCCTGGCAGACGGGATCAGAATCACTATCACCAGACCCGCCCGCTCCCCGCTCGGAGTCACCGGCTGCAGCGGTTGTACCAGCAATCCGGGCAGTGTTATCCGAGGGCGATGTATCATCCTGGGGGGCGGTCGACTCATCCGCCTGCGGCAATGACTGAACCACAGCAAGCCCATCGGAAGACGACGGTGTTGTTTCGATAGCTACAGGAAAGGCTGGCTGCTCCTCTGAATCCAGCAGTGGAAAAAGAAAATATAGAGAAACAAATAAAAGGGCAAGGAGGATGACAAACAGCGGCAGGAAATCTTTAAATGTCCTTCGTTTTATCCTTCTTTTTGGTCCGTCCTGCTGATCTTCCATTATGAACCATTCTGTTTTTTTGATAGTATACCGGTAGTTAATTCACAGACACTATACTTTGTGGGCTGATATAAGTCACGATAGAAATGGCTCCGCCCAAGCAAACAAAAGTATTTGTTTACTGATTTATCTTCGATTTTACGCAGCCTTTCATAAGCTTTTTCAAACAGCAATACCGCTTTCTTTTATACTTGACGCCCGCAGACGAAAACACTATTCTAGGCGACTGTTTTACTGTTTGAATGTCATTCTCTGTGACAGCATAGAATGGTTTAAAAAAAACAAAATTACATTACTTGGAGGAATAAACATGACTATCTGTGTCGTTGGCCATTCTAACCCGGATACTGATTCCGTAACTTCGGCTATTGCTCTGACCGCTCTTTTGAAAGCCCAGGGGCAGGATGCAAAAGCATATATGCAAAGTGATCCTGGTTCACTGAATCCTGAATCGAAAATGGTTCTGGATCGTTTCGGTCTCGCTGCTCCTGAGAAAATTTCTGATGCAGCCGGAAAACAGCTCGCGCTCGTCGACTTCAGTGACATTGCCCAGGGACCTGCCAATCTGGCCGGTGCTGAGGTTGTAACGATTGTCGACCATCACAAAATCGGTGATGTCACTACCAACAATCCAATTCTGTTCCGTGCGGAACCTGTCGGCTGCACCGGCACTGTCTTAAACAAGATGTTTAAAGAGGCCGGGGTCTCGATTCCAAAGGATGTTGCCGGCGGCATGCTTGCAGCTATACTGAGTGATACTGTCAACTTCAAGTCGCCCACCTGCACCGATGACGATAAGGCCGCAGTTGCCGATCTCAAATCGGTTGCCGGCGTTAATGACACTGAAGAACTGTTCATGGAAATGCTCAAGGCAAAATCATCCGTTGCAGGTGTCCCCGCCAAGGATCTTCTTTTCCGGGATTACAAGGATTTCGATATGAAGGGGAAAAAGGTCGGAGTCGGCCAGCTGGAGCTGGCCACCCTTGACCAGGTAGCCGATATACGCGGCGAGCTGGTGAAAGCGATGGAGGAGGTAAAGGCAGACGGCCGCCATTCGGTCCTGTTGATGTTGACCGATGTTGTCAAAGAAGGCACAGACCTCGTCGTGCTTTCTGATGACCCGGCACTTATCGAAAACGCTTTTAACGGTAAACTGGCAAATGGATCCATGTGGATTGACGGCATGATGAGCCGTAAAAAGCAGACGGTCCCGAATCTCCAGAAAGCGTTTGGTTGTTAATCACCCCACGACCAACACCATAAAAGGCCGGGTCTGTTAAGGATTCCGGCCTTTTTTATACCTTCAGTTTTTCACGGAATCGACAATAGCCTTAATTTCAGGGGCTTCGGGAATTGATGGGGCAAGCGGTATGATTACCGAAGAATAAGAGCTGGCCGGGGCTTTTGTTAAATCTTTTTTGGTCGATTCTTCAATTTCACTTATCTGCTTGTTTATACGAGTTTTTTCTTGTTCAAGAAAGGTCTTCTTCCGCTGGTAATCGGAACTTGTCGTGTCCTTGATCCTGTTTAGCTGTACAAGTTGTCTAATCACGGCAATCTTGGTGTTTTTCAGGGCGAGAAGTTCTTTTATCCCATCATCAGCCCATGGCTGCCCGTTCCAGCTTACCGAGAGCTGACCGAGATATTTTCCCTGGTCTGCCGTCTGGACAAGCAGTGCATTCTTTGTGACAAACCCATTGATATTTCCCTTCCGGCTGTCTGCTCCAACGATAATTTTTATATCAGGAAACATTTCGCTTAATCCTGCAAGGGTTCTGTGGGGGAGGGTTGTCAGCAGTACAATGAGGTCATGGTTTTCGGAAATCGCCGGCAACAGCTGCACTAATTCTTCTTCCCAGCTCTTGACGACAATATCCTGCCGTTTTATTCCGCTGTCATCGGTCAGGCCGATCACCCCGATTCTCAAGCCTGCAATGTCTATCGACCGATAAGGGGGGAATGTCCGGGTACCGTCGAGGTTATAGATATTAGCTGATATCCAGGGCAGCTTCTTATCCTCGTGCTGCCTTATAAAAGCAGTACCCTGGGCCAGGTCGAGCGGGCCTATGGCAACTGCATCATATGCCATCCTTACATAGCTGTCGATAATAGCATTGGCAGCTCTGATCTCCCTGTGTGCTTCATCGTTTACGGCTGCGGTCCTGAAGAGCAGGTTCCCGGCATCAAGCAGCAGGTAAGGGGTCTGATGGTTTTCTGAATACTCAGTGATCTTGAAGGCTTTTCTGGACAGACCGCCCAGTTTACTCGAGCCTCAGCCGCAGTCATCAAGCTCGCCGATAACATTGCCGGAAAAAAAGATGGTGAAATCAGCGACTTTATCAGCTGCGGCGAGACCGTCTCCCGGCAGCAGTAGAGGCAGGCAAACAAATAGATAGAAAAGACGCAGGTGAAGGCTGGCAGGATAGGCAATCATTTTTTTGAATATCTCTGTTGAAGGATTTTTCTCCATTTGGCGAGGCGATCCCCGACAATTGATTCATAGCCGTTATTGGTTGGCTGATAGAAAACAGCGCCCTCGAGTTCGGCAGGCAAATGACTCTGTTCGACCAGTGAATTCTTGTGGTCATGGGCATATTGATAATTTCTGCCGTAGCCAAGCTCTTTCATCAATGCGGTCGGCGCATTTCTGATATGCAGGGGAACCGGCAGGGATCCTGTTTCCTTGATGCGCTGTTTTACCTGTATCGATGCCGAGTAGACACGATTGCTTTTGGGCGCGGTGGCCAGATAAATTACAACCTGGGCGAGGGCAAGTTCTCCCTCTGGGGTTCCGAGCGAAATATATGTTGACCACCCGGCATTGGCCTGAACCAGGGCCTGAGGATCGGCAATGCCAATATCTTCCGAGGCAAAGCGGATAAGGCGTCTGGCAATATAGAGCGGGTCTTCGCCAGATTCCAGCATGCGGTAAAGCCAGTAGAGACCGCCATCGGGATCTGAATCACGCAGGCTTTTGTGCAGCGCAGATATCAGATTAAAATGTTCATCACCACCTTTATCATAGCGCAGCGTTTTTTTCTGTGAGGCCTCTTTCAAAACTTCTGTCGATATTTTGAAATTGCTCTGCTCAGGCTGTTTCTGAATAACAAGGGTAGCTGCTATTTCAAGGATGTTAAGGCAATTGCGGGCGTCACCATCTGCAAGATCAATCAGAAACTGCAATGCGTTGGCGGTAATCGTGATGCCATACGCTCCCAAACCCTCCGTCTTGTCCTCAATGGCACGATTTATAATCCTGGTAAGATCATCGACAGACAGGGGATTGAGAACAAGAACCCGGCACCGCGACAGCAGAGGAGCTATTACCTGAAAGGAAGGGTTTTCAGTGGTAGCTCCGATCAGCGTAAACAACCCGCTTTCAACATGGGGCAGGAACGCATCCTGCTGACTCTTGCTGAACCGGTGAATTTCATCAACAAAGAAGATGGTTTTGGCGTCGCTGTCTGTTCTTCTCCGTTCTTCGGCATCGCTGACAATCTTTCGAACCTCTTTAACTCCGGCAAGCACCGCAGAAAAAAATATAAAGGTGGCCTTGATCGATCGGGCGATAATGTGCGCAAGACTTGTTTTACCGGTGCCTGGAGGTCCCCAGAGGATCAGCGACGGGATGGCGCCTGACTGGAGCAGTTCCCCGAGCATTTTACCGTCTGCAAGCAACTGCTGCTGACCGAAAAAATCACTCAGCCGTTCCGGCCTCATGCGTTCTGCGAGCGGGATACTGTTATCAAGCGGTGAGTTGTGGGCCATAAATGGGTACAGCAATAAAATGATTGGAAGAACTACGCCGACTGCACGGTGCATACATAGCTGGTATTTCTGACAATGACGACGTCACCGGGGCTCAGCTGTTTTCCTCTTTGGAACTCAGGCGTCCCGTTGACGCGCACTTCTCCGCTTGTGATCAAGTTTTTTCCCTCAACACCGTCAGAAACGATACAGGCATGTTTCAGGAACTGGCCAAGCCTGATCGGAAATCGTGAAACAGCTATCGGTAATGTCTTCATGAGTTGCTCATTGTTTTCTTAAGGTTACCATTATTGATCGATATGCTGCAAACAAATCATTGGGGTTATTGACTCAACAGAGCCGATCTGTATACTGATTGGTGCCGACTCGAGATAAAAAATACTCAAAGTTATTGTGATTGTTGTGATTGCCGCATTATTAGATTAAATTGGTTCTGGCGGTTGAGACTATAAGCAGCTGCGCGAGGCCAACAAGAGATATCGTGGAGAAAAGGTAGATTAGCTTCCAGTAATCTATAAACTCAGGTTATTAAATGAAATGGAGGATGTGTAATGATTCGGGGATTAGGTAGAATTCTTTTAATGAGCACTCTGTTATTCGGTAGTTTCGTGATTCTTAATGGCTGTACCTCAAAACTGGCACCACCTCCGCCGGCGGAACTGGCACCGCTGTCCAATTCAGTCGGAAATTTTGAAGACATTGTTCTTCCTGCCGAAATGAAGTGGAACAGCAAGGACAGCATAGCTATTAAAACGGAATCGTTCAGAGGCGGAATCCTTGAATACAAAGGTAAATTGGAAATCAACTCCCTCAAGGATTTTCTGATATCGTCAATGGCTAACAATAATTGGAAGCTGGTTGGCGAAGCTTCGTCAAAGGAAGTCATGATCGCCTTTATCAAACCTAACAAAACATGTATGGTCACCCTGGAAGAAGGTTTTGGAGGGGCATTGGGTACTACCTACCTGAAAATGTACATCACCGTTGATGTTGAAGCTGGAAAACGGCTTAATCCCTTCGGTGAGCCGGTGAGCAACTAAGACGGCGAACCTACTTTTTAACGAACCAGAACCCGTCCCCGGTATGACCTGGAACACCTTATGGCCGTATCGGGGACGCTTGTGTTCTGCGGATTATTTCCGTTGATTTTGAGATTCGTCCGAGTCTTTTCCTGCAGACAAACTGTTTCCTTTTTTTGCAGGGATATTTTTCTGCAGCCCCCTTCATATTGCCTCGATTTTGCTATACTATTGAAAAAGTGAACCTCTTCTTTTCACACGTGAAGGATAACAACTGGAATTGTCTTCGAGTCGGTTATGGTTGAAATGTACGAGAGACAGCAGAGAGCACTTGCAAAGGCCAAACAGGTCCTGCTCGATGCGGAAACGGCACGTTCCCAGGGCAGGGTTGAAGGTATCCTCAAAAAGTTGACATCGGGAGAAATCGATGTTCTCAAAGATCGGGATTTTGCTGAAAAACTGGGGCCATATATTCACCAGATGTATCTGGAAGGCCGTCGCCCTGAGGTGATCTCACTGCTCGCCCGATTTGCAGATTATATTGTCGAAAATGACCTGCAGATTCGGGAGAACAGTGTTTCTGTATTGACAAAATTCTCGACTTCTCTCAGTGACAGCAATGATCTTGAAATTTTTTGTGCATTGTTTTCACGATTCGTTCGCTGGATTGAATTTGAGACTGAGTATATACGTGTTTTTGGCGTGGCCTGCAGCCAGATACACAATTTGACGCTCCGCCTGCTCGGTGATGAAAAATACTGGCAGGAAGCACTGAAACTGACCACCGTTCTTCATGAAATCGGCTGCGGCGGCCTTGAAAAAAACGCTGATATTCAAGGGACAATCGTAAAACTGCAGGAAAGCCTTGCAGCCAGGGATACGCTTGAACAGCTGGTCAAAAGTTATCTGACGGATAGCACCGAAAACAGGCGGGTAGCAGCCAGAATATTGACAACACTCGGGCGCCGATCGATTATCTATCTTGTCAATCAGCTCATGCACTCAAATGACAAGAATGTCAGGCTGCAGCTTGTTCGACTGATTCCCGGTGCCGGCGCACCCGTCGTTCCAATACTCAGGACCTGCCTGGAGAAAAAGCCTCCCTGGTTCGTCGTTAGAAACATCATCTTTATTCTCTCCGAGCTCAACGATGACTCGTTTTACCCGATTGTGGAGCCCTATCTTTCGCACAGTGATATCAGGGTTCAGCAGCAGGCCTTGAGCTGCATCACCAAAATCAGTGGGGACAACCTGCAGGAGCGGTTGCTTGCTGCACTGAAATCCGTTCACGAAGAGTTGAAGATTAAGCTCGTCATGCAGCTTGGAAAAGCAGGCGACGAGCAGAATCTCATCAAAGCCTTCGTCGAACTGCTGGGTCTGCGTTGGACCTTCATGGAGGAGTGGTCTGCTGATTTAATCGTAAAACTCTGTGTTGCGCTGAAGTCTTCACCGAAAAAAGAGGTTGTCGAGATATTAAAAGAAATTATTGAAGAAAGAAAAGACCGTTTCGACCATGCTGACCCGGTCATGATCGCTGTGCGTGAGGCGCTGACTGTTGTCGAGCCGAAATACCGTCATAGCGCTCAGGCAGAATTTGAAATCGGCAGAGAAGGATACGAAATAATCCAGTCATCCATGCAGAAGATTGAGCAAAGCGTCGAAGCATACATCGCCCGGGGGGAGTTGGAAAAGGCAGGGGGAAAATTGTATTCCAATGCTGTTAATGCAGCTCGAAACAAGGATTTTATTACCGCAGATAAACTCAGGGACAGGTTGCTCGAGATTAATCCGCTGGCGTTAACCGAAGTCATCAGGCTCGGAGAAATTATTGAGGAAGAAAAAAGCTCAACGCTCAATAATCATCATATCGTGGTCTGGAGCGGCCTCTACGAAAAAATGAGCACCGAGGAGTTTAATGCACTCTACTACGCGATGAGGCAGGAGAGCTATGCGTCTGAGCAGGTGATCGTCCAGGCTGGTGAGAACGATCCGAGTCTCTATTTCGTCAACTCTGGAGCAGTGACACTCTCCTGCCAGTGTGGTAACAAGGAAACATTTCTCAAGCGGCTTCAGCCCGGAGAAGTCATCGGGGTTGGCCCCTTTTTTTCAGTATCGGTCTGGACGGTCACCATGACGGCGCAGGCAGCATCGCAGATACATGTCCTGTCACGGCAAAAATTTCAGGAGTTGAAGAAGGGTCATCCTGGTATCGAGAAAAAACTTGAGGATTTCTGCAAGGCCTGCGATACCGTACCTGAACTGCTCAAGATGTCGGGTGCTGACAGGCGGGAATTCCCCCGCTATTCCATAACGGTCATGGTCAGAAACATACTCCTTGATCCCTATGGTAATACCGGTAAGCGAGCCTTCGGTGGAGAGATGATCGATATCTCCAGAGGCGGCCTCTGTTTCTCAATTAAAATTTCAAGTACAAACAATGCCAGGCTGCTGCTCGGGCGACAGATTGTAACGGAGATTACCCTCGGCGATGGAAATATTCTCAAGTGTTTTGGGGTCATCGTTGGTGTCAAGTTCCATGAGAATGACAAACAGGAATTTTCCGTACATGTGAAATTTTACCGTGATCTTGAGCAGATGGATTTTAAACAGGTCATTAATCTGGAAATATAGGGATCTCATGCAGAACACTCTTCCAGCACGATCCCGAGTATGAAATGAAATCGTTTGAATTAAGGCAGCGCAATTCTGGAAGCAGTGGTAAATGGCCTTGAAGATTCGTGAACTGGATATCTCTGTCCCGCTCGCCCTCGCGCCAATGGTCGGGCTGTCTCATTCAGCCTTGAGATCACTTGTAGCTGAGCTGGGCGGTGCAGGCCTTTTTTTCACAGAGATGCTCTCTGCAAAAAGACTCCCCAGTGAAAATGAGAAGATTTCCCCGTTTCTGGTGCGGTCCGCTGCCGAATACCCCCTTTTCTACCAGATCTTCACTTCCGACGAAAAAGAGGTGGAAGCAGCTGCAGAGAGGCTGGGCGAACTCGGTGCCCAGGGAATTGATGTCAATCTTGGATGTCCTGCTCCCCAGTTAAAGAAGCTCGGGGCAGGACTGGAACTTTTCAGCCAGACAGAGACGGTTGTCTCGATTATAGAACGTCTGCGGCGAAGGACTGATCTGCCCCTGAGTGTAAAGATACGTTTGGGAGAATCACAAAACGGAACAGAACTTCTCTCCTCCTGCCAGATGTTTGAGGATCTTGGCGTTGACCTCATTACGATACATGCCCGATTCAACGGGGAAAAATTTTGTCGGAAACCACGCTGGGCCCTGATCAGCTCGATAACCGCAAAATTATCAATACCGGTCATTGCCAATGGTGGTATATTCAGTGTAAATGATGCAAGGAGGTGTCTGGAACAGTCGGGTGCTGACGGGTTGATGATCGGCAGAGGTGCTGTCCGGCGTCCATGGCTGTTGCGGGATATTGCAAGAGAACTTTACGGCCTTGTAGCGGCGCCGGACCAGCAGACCGGGCAGGCGGTATACGCGCGCTTCATCGCGCTTTTGATGGAGCGCTTCAGGCCTGAAAAAAGACTCGGCAGATTGAAACAGTTTACCCACTATTTTGCCGCCAATTATCATTTCGGCCACCACCTGGCATCGGGCATTCAAAACAGTTTATCTATGGAACAGGCGAACGAAGTGGCGGAGGAATTTTTTGGCAATGCTGTATAAAACAATTACAAGGAGTTTCATCATGATTGATTTGGTAAAGAAAGCCATGTTCACCGGTATTGGTGTAATGTCCCTGACGAAAGAGAAGATCGAAGCGCTTGCCGCCGATTTCGTGGAGAAAGGAAAATTGTCGGAACAGGAGGGGAAAAAGATGGTAGAGGAGATGATGGCGCGCTCTGAAGAATCAAAAGATGAATTAAAAAAACAGATAGAACAGGTCGTGCAGGCTACGCTTGGAAAAATGGATATTGCCTCGAAATCCGACATGGAAGAATTGAAAAAAGAGCTGGCCGCATTGAGAGGATCGATAAAAACTGATTAAAGATGAACCTTTTGGAGCGACTCAGTGAGATAAAAATTTCTGCCGGAATCTGCTGATCAAAGCAGCGAGTTCCGGCAGACCAAGAGCCTGCAGTACCGCCAGGTAGGTCAGAACGGAGCCGAGAACCATAGCTGACAGAAGAATGATCTGCAGCAGAAAGGACAGATGCTCAAAGCCTTGCAGATATTTGAAGCACAAAAAAAGAAGTGCAGACATCCCAGCGGCGGCAGTTAAAATTTTTGCCAGCCCTTTGAGCAAAGGTCTGAGCGAGTATCCACCAGTCTTGACGTAGAGAACAATCATCAGAAAGAAAAAATTTATCACCATGGTCGCTGAGGTAGAGAGTGCAATCGCCTTGTGCTGAAAGGTGTCAATAGTAAGCGATATGATGAGAACGTTGGAGCATATTGCCAGAAAGCTTGCAATAACGGGGTAGCGGGTCGCGTTGATCGCGTAATAGACCGGGACGATAACTTTATTTGCCGCGTAGGCAAACAAACCGGTGGCATAGAGTGAAAGCGCAAGCGCGGTCGCCGTGGTGTCTTCTGGTGTAAAGGCGCCATGCTCGAAGATTATCCTGATAATGGGTTCTGCCAGGATGATAAGTCCGAATGTCGCCGGAATGGTCAGGCAGAAGACCATGGTCAGCGAGGAAATGAATGTCTCCTTCATCTCCGTAAAGTTTTTCTGGGCGGCATACCGTGCCAGAACCGGAAGGGCTGCGATGGAAATGGCCACACCGAACAGACCGATCGGCAACTGCACGAGCCTGAATGCATAATTGAGCCATGAAACCGAACCTTCGGCACAGGAAGAAGCAAAACGGGTACCAATGAAAATATTGATCTGCGTTGCTGACAATCCGATGGTTGCCGGAATCATCAACCTCAGAATCCGGAGAAGTCCGGGGTCTCGCATGTCTATCCGGAGAGTAAATTGAAACCCTGTCTTCATCAGTGCCGGAAGCTGGACGCCAAGCTGTAAAAAACCGCCGATGAGTGTGCCAAAGGCCATACCGACAATGGGCTCGTAGCCGAATTCGGGGAGAATGAAAGCAAGTGAGGTACCGCCGATTATTGAACCAAGGTTAAAAAAACTTGAGGCCAGCGCAGGGATAAAAAATCTGCCCCGGGTATTGAGGATGCCCATGACCACTGCAGAGAGTGAAATAAAAAGTAAAAACGGCATCATGATCATTGTCATGGTCGTTGTTAATTCCGATTTTCCTTCCTGGTTGCGGTAATCAGCGGCTATCAGGTTGACAATGGCGTCTGAGAAGAAAATTCCTAACAGGATGATGCATGACACGGTTATGGCAAAAAAACAGAGTACGTTTGAGGCAAGCAGCCAGGTCTGTTCTCTGGAACGATTGGCATCGTAATCAGAAAAAACTGAAACAAACGCCGCCGACAGGGCTCCTTCCCCGAACAGGTCTCTGAGGAGATTGGGGATTCGAAAGGCGACGACGAAGGCATCATAGGCGTATCCTGCTCCGAACAGTCCCGCGAAAATCTGTTCCCGGACAAGCCCGAGCACCCTGCTGAAAAACACGGCAACAGAGACAAGTGCCGCCGATTTAGCAATTTTTTCTGTTGATTTCACGGAATACTTGTCAGGGCTAAAAGTGTCTGGTTTTCATAGTAAGAAGCTGAATGCACGGTGCCGCGAGATCGAGCATACCCACTTGGGGGAAAATATGCCAGTCAATCCTGTAAAGCCTCTGTTTCCCAAAAGCGTGTCGAGGCAAAAGGGTATATTTATGCTGTACACCGTTTATGAAGCTTGACTTTATTGCGTTTGGGTTGAATATATGGTGTGTACTTTTGAGCGGAAACCTATCTCAATAATCATATAATCTGGACTCATTGTTTGGGTTAAATAACAGAAGATCTTGGGGAGAAACAGATGCAGGATACACGTATGGTCAGAAATGTGGCGATTCTAGGACACGGGAGTAGTGGTAAATCATCTTTGGCCGAGGCCATGCTGTACACTGCAGGAAAGCTCAAACGTCTCGGTAAAATCGATGACGGTAATTCAGCGATGGATTATGATGAAGAGGAAATCGCCAGAAAAATTTCCATTAATTCATCTTTTAATAATTATACCTGGAAAAAGACAAGCGTCTATCTTACTGATACCCCCGGTGACGACTCCTTCTACAACGAGACGATCTTTGCAAGCTCTGTCTGTGATGCAGCGATTTTCACCATTGGAGCGGTGCTCGGAGTAAAGGGGGCAACACTAAAATTTGCCGACCTGATTGCAGAACGCTCGATCCCTTCAATGATCGTCGTCAACAAGATGGACCGCGAGCGTGCTGATTTCATCAAGACGATCAATGAGATCAAGGACCGTCTGCCTCTTAATCCCGTGCTTATACAACTGCCGATCGGCTCGGAAGACAATTTCAAAGGTCTGGTCGACCTGATTTCAAACAAGGCCTATCTCTTTGATGACCAGGGAAAGGGGACGTTGACGGAAACAGAAATTCCTGCAGAAATGGCCGATGATGTCGCCACCTATCGCGAGGGATTGATGGAGAGTATCGCCGAGACGGATGATGAGTTGATCGAAAAATTTCTTGAAGAAGGCGAACTCAACGAAGACGACATGAAGAGCGGCCTTAAAAAAGGCGTGATTAGTGGAGAGGTTTCACCTGTTTGTGTCTGCAGTGCAACCCTGAACTGCGGAACGGCTGCAATCCTGGACGTTGTCAATTTCTATTTGCCGGCGCCTTCAGATATGGGCCCGAAAACCGCTCTGGATGCAAAAGGTAACGAGGTTGAACTGCAGCCGGTCAGTGATGCACCGTTTTCCGGTTTTGTTTTCAAGACAATGGCAGACCCGTATGCAGGCAGACTGACAATTTTCAGGGTTTATTCGGGAACGTTGTCCGGAGATACATTCTATAACGCCAATAAAAAGACAAGTGAGCGTTTCGGAAGTCTTTTTGCCATTGAGGGAAAGGGGCAGCGGCAGGTTGACAGTGCCGGTCCTGGAATGATTGTCGCGGTTTCCAAATTGAAGGAAACAACAACCGGCGACACACTCTGCACCTCAGACAACCCGGTCATCTTTGAGGCTCCCCAGCCGCTTGCTCCGGTGATATCGTATGCGGTGAGCGCCAAAAAGGGCGACGAGGAGAAACTGTTCTCGTCAATCACCAGGATGCTTGACGAGGACCTTTCGCTGAAAATGACGCGACAGCAGCAGACCGGTGAGGTCCTGGTTTCCGGCATGAGTCAGGTTCACATCGAGGTTGTCGGTTCTAAAATCAAGCGAAAATTCGGCGTTGAGATGGAGTTGAAGCTGCCGAAAATACCTTACATGGAAACTATACGAAGCACTGCACGGGTACAGGGAAAACACAAGAAACAGAGCGGCGGGCGCGGACAGTTTGGTGATTGCTGGATTGAGATTTCTCCGATCCCGGGAGAAAAATTCGAATTTGTCGATAAGATTGTCGGCGGAGTTATCCCGCAACAGTATCGGCCGGCGGTAGAAAAAGGGATCGTTGAAGCAATGGAGAAAGGCGTTCTTGCCGGATATCCAGTCATTGATGTAAAAGTCGTACTTGACGACGGCTCCTTCCATGCGGTTGATTCCTCCGAGATGGCATTCAAGATTGCTGGTTCCATGGCATTTAAAAAGGCAGCTCCGCTCGCCGGCCTCGTCCTGCTTGAACCGATCATGAACATGGTCGTGAAGGTCGGCAAGGAAAATGTCGGTGATGTCATGGGTGATATGAACTCCCGGCGTGGAAAGGTCATGGGAATGGACTCGAGTGCCAAATATGAAATAATTTCCGCCCAGGTTCCGCTTGCAGAAGTGCAGACATATGCAAATGATCTGACTTCCATGACCGGAGGTCTGGGGATGTTTACGGTTGAGTTCTCACATTATGAGGAAGTTCCTGCCCAGATTTCAGAAAAAATCGTTGCCGCACGAAATGCAGAAACAACCTGAGGGCAGACACCCGGATGAAGCGGATCCGTTCCGTTTCGCCGTTATTACCATGAGCGACAAAGGTTCTCGCGGGCAGCGCACCGATACAAGCGGTCCTGCACTCAAGGAATTGATGCTCAGCCATGGCTATACGCTCTGTCACTACACGATCGTTCCCGACCGGGTTGCTGATATTGTCGCAGCGGTCAATTCTGCAATATATGAAAACAACGCAGATCTGGTGCTGACAACAGGCGGAACCGGTGTTTCGCCGAGCGATGTCACGCCGGAAGCAATGGATCGTCTGTTTGACCGGGAATTACCGGGAATTGCCGAAGCAATGCGGGCCTCAAGCCTGCTGATAACCCCGATGGCTGTCCTGTCCCGGGGGCGCGCCGGGATTAAAGACCGGACGCTCATTATCAATCTGCCTGGAAGCAGAAAAGGTGCTCTTGAAAATGTTGAAGTCGTTCTGCCTGCACTCCGCCATGCAATCGAGAAAATAAAGGGAAGCACCCGGGACTGCGCCCGGTAAACGTCTGTTCAACAAAAAAGCCGTGTCCTGCTTTCGAGAGAAAGGACACGGCTTTTTTGTTTTCAGGCTCAAGAAGATTTTACAGCAGCAGGATCTCCGGTTCATCCGCAGCCCGTGCGCTGATTTCCCCGATCAGATAAGGTGTTTCCCCAAGCGCGGTAAAATGGTGCAGGATATCTTCAATTTCCTCTTCGTTGACGACACAGAGAAAACCGATCCCCATATTAAATGTTCTGAACATCTCTTTTTTCGATACCGCACCGTTGCCTGATAAAAAAGGAAAGATTGGCGGAATTTCCCAACTGTCGGTGCTGATGGTCGCTTTGACTCCCTTTGGAAGAATTCTTGGAATATTATCCAGGAAGCCGCCGCCGGTATTGTGCACCATTCCGGTAATCGTATATTTTTTCAGAATATTGAGAATTGGCTTGACGTAGATCCGGGTGGGCCGCAAAAGTTCTTCACCGAGCGTACAGCCAAGCACCTCTATCTGATCGTTGACCGAGAGGTGCAGATCGCTAAAACATATCTTCCGGGCAAGAGAATAGCCATTGGAATGAAGGCCGTTTGATGAAAGACCGATAATCCTGTTGCCCACTTTTATACCGCTTCCATCAATTATTTTATCTCGATCAATGATTCCGGTAACGAAACCGGCAAGATCGTATTCGCCTTTTTTGTAAAGGCCCGGCATTTCAGCGGTTTCTCCGCCGACGAGCGAACAGCCTGCCTGCAGACACCCCTCTGCAATGCCCCTGACGACATCGGTTGCAACTTCGATTTCAAGTTCTCCGGAAGAAAAATAGTCAAGGAAAAACAGTGGTTTGGCGCCACTGATAACGATGTCATTAACGCACATTGCCACAAGGTCTATACCAATTGTGTCATGTTTTTGACAGAGCTGCGCAATGGCAAGTTTTGTACCAACACCATCGGTGGAAGAAACCAGAACCGGATTCGTGAAATTGTCTTTGTCTATGGCAAAAAGACTTGAAAATCCACCGATTTCGCTGATGACACCGCGTTGATGAGTTGAGGCAACTATCTTTTTTATTCCCTGGACAAAGGCGTTTCCTTTGTCAATATCTACACCGGCTTCTTTGTATCTTGAACGTTCTGAATCACTCATGGCGGTATGGTTATAAATTTGAGAATTGCGAAAAAAAAGCGGACAGGCTAACCTGTCTGAAAAAAGTATGGGACATACATGATCTTTATTTTCATCACTTTTATCGGAACTTTACCGAATAACCCATACGGTGCATTTTGTAAACTATATTATTCACGGAACCTGTTGTTCCGCTGACTCTACCAGGCGGATAAAAAATTATGAAATTGTTTCTTCTTGTTCTGGGTATGGTGCTGATACTTGAAGGTCTGCCATACGCAGCTGCTCCTGAGAAAATGCGTGAATGGCTGATGAAATTGAGCGATGTGCCGCCGGCAACCCTGCGTATGCTTGGCATCGGCTCGATCTCTTTTGGTCTGTTCATATGCTGGCTTGTACAGAGATCGAATCTTCTCGGATAGTCTGCTTTTCCATAGCGTAAACGGCTCCTCTGACCCAGTGTTCTTTTTCGGTTCTTAAATTGATTTTCTGTACGTCAAAAATATGCCAGCCGGTGGTCTCAGCCGCCTTGCTGATATACTTTTCTGAATGAGCAAAACGTCCGCTCTCCTGCAGAATCATCCCGGCTGTCTGCCGGTCAAGGTTTTCAACGGAATAATAAAAATGACATTTTTCGCTGCCAACACGGTGTGATGCACGTAGAAGCGCTCGTATATCTCCAATGTAGGTAAAAACATCTGCTGCGACGATAAGGTCATATGTTCCATACTCAAGATCGTTGAGTACAGTATGAATATCGCCGGTGAGCAGAACATCATAGAGCCCTTTTCTTCCCGCAATTTCTATCATATTCGGGGATATGTCGATCCCGTGGAGGACAGCTGCTGAATTTCTGAACTTCTCTCCAATGAGTCCGGTGCCGCAGCCAATGTCGAGGAGTTTCCTGAACGAACCTTTTCCCGATGATGCAGTGATCATCTGCAACAGCTGTTCGGGAAGTCCATAATGAAGCCTGTTGATCAGACTGTCCTCGTAGTGGTTGGAGTAGTTGTCAAAGAGGTCCTTGATGTATGAAGGAGGGGCCGCTGACCTGCAGGAACCGGTCAGCGCGGCAAGCATATGGTCAGCCGAACTGTGGCCTGGATTTATCTCAAGCAGCCTTTTGTAGCAGCGGACCGCCATATCGATTCGTCCGGTTTTCTGCATGATATAGGCAAGATTGTTCCATGCTGACTGGTGATGCACCATTTTTTCGAGCACCATCTCATAACAGGATATTGCCTTATCCCACTCTTCGAGATCAATGTAACAGCCTGCGAGGTTATAGCGGCTGTCAGTATCCTCCGGATCAAGGGCGAGCGCCTTCAGGTAGGCATCAGCAGCCTGACGGTAGTGTCCGCACTGCTTGTGACAGAGCGCCAGGTTGTAGTAGATATCGCCGTTTTCATCGGTGAGCGATGCAGCGGTCAAATAGTGAACAAGAGCCTCTTGGGGGCGATCGGTTTCAAACAGCAGCAGGCCAAGGTTATAATGGAGAAGCCAGTTATCACCGATACCGGCAAGAAGATTCCGGTACAGTTTTTCTGCTTCTGGATGAAGGCCGCGTTCATGATAATTGCAGGCTTTGTTGAATAAGCTTGCATGCTCATTATGATTATCTGGATAAAAATAATTCATCTGCAGCGGGCTATTTGGAATTTGGTGAAGAAATGATGTGCAAATGAGGCAGTTTGTAATATAAATGATGAGCGTCATTATAATAGCAGCTATCAGTATTGGCAAGATTGCTCACAAGGAAAAGCAGGGTAGCGTCATGTTACACGCCGACAAAGGCCGCAGAGAGTTGATTGGCAACGAGGGGATGGTTCTTCTCGATATGGTGAGGAGACTGAACCGCCGCAGTGCGACCGGGCATCTCCAGAAACTGATAGAAAAAACTCATGCCGCCGATATAGCCTGGGTTTTCAGGCATCTCAACGATGAAGAACGTTCGAAGATATTCGGTATCATAGCCAAGACGTCACTGCTGGGAGAGTTGCTCAGTGAGCTGGATGATGCCATTATGATCTCGTTGGTCCAGCAGCTGACTCCTCAGTATCTTGCTGATGTCATAGCGGACATAGCATCTGACGATGCCGCCGACATACTGGAGACAATCCCTGAGGAGTTTGCCAACGAAATCCGGCGCCACATGGAACAGAAGGACCGGGAAGAAGTTGATGAACTTCTTCAGTATCATCCTGAATCTGCCGGTGGCTTGATGTCCCCTGATTTCATGAGTCTTGATGAATACCTCACCGTAAGTGAAGCTATTTCGAGCGTGCAGCGAAAGAGCGAAGAGATGGAGATGGTGTTTTATCTCTATATTACCCATGGCGAGGGTAAACTTGCCGGCGTGATATCGCTTCGCGAGCTGTTGATGAACTCACCCGACAAAAAGCTCAAAGACATCATGAACCCCAATGTTATCTCGGTGTCTACCGATACCGACCAGGGTGAGGTTGCCCATGTCGTCTCTCAATATAACATCCTTGCCGTCCCGGTAGTCGATTCATCCTACAGCCTTGTCGGAATCGTTACCGTCGATGACATTATCGATGTCATTCGAGAGGAAGCGACAGAAGAATTTCTGCAGATGGCCGGGGCCGGTAAGGATCGAGAAATATTGTTGAAGTCAACATTTGAAAACGCACTGCTCAGGGCGCCGTGGTTACTTGCCTCATGGGTCGGTGGGGTGATGGCAATAATCATCGTAACCGCCTTTGAGCATGAGCTTTCCCAGGTTATCGCGCTTGCCGCATTTATACCCATCGTCATGGGCATGGGAGGGAATATTGCAACCCAGTCATCGACAATTATTGTCAGGGGTATGGCAACGGGCCGGGTCAACATGAATGCGCTGCTGCATGTCATTTTCAAGGAAACCAGGGTCGGTCTTTTGCTTGGCGTTGTCTATGGTCTGTTTCTCGGTGTGTTTGCCTATTTTTTCTACAGTCAGCCGCAACTGCTCGGCCTTGTCGTCGGTATCTCCATATTCGGCAGTATGGCAATGGCGGCGATGCTTGGAACCGTTATACCGCTGGTCCTCAAACGATTTGATTTCGATGCGGCAATCGCTACCGGACCATTTGTGACAACGTCTATAGATATTGTCGGGGTGATGATGTACTTTTACATCGCCAAGTTCATCCTGGGCCTGTAGTGAGTCATCGGTTCGATCAATTATCATTTTTTAAAAAAACATTACAACACCGTTAACACATGTCCCCTCCTACGAAATCTCGAGGAAGCAGATCGCTTCTTATTTTCGTCATCATTGTCATTGCTTTATGGTTGATCTTTGATTTCAAGAATTATATACCGATCAATCGGAGCGCTGATCCGCGGCCGGTTGCAGCACGAGGTGAGCTTGCCGAAGATGAAAAAAACACCATAGATATCTTTAGAAACACCTCCCCATCGGTCGTCTACATCACCAGCATCGCCCTGCGCAGGGGGATTTTTTCCCTGAACGCCGTTGAAATTCCTCAGGGCACCGGTTCAGGGTTCGTATGGGACAGGGAAGGGCGGATAGTAACCAACTATCATGTTATTTCAGATGCCAGCCGGATTCAGGTGACAATGGCTGACCAGAACGTTTACAAGGCGGCCCTCGTCGGTGCTGATCCCGACAAGGATTTAGCCGTGCTGCAGGTTAATGCCCCGGGTCGGACCCTGCTGCCGATACCGGTTGGTGAATCCATTAACCTGCTTGTCGGACAGAAAGTTTTTGCCATCGGCAATCCATTCGGTCTTGACCACACCATTACCTCAGGAATTATTTCAGCACTCGGCAGGGAGATACAGGCGATAACCGGCAGAACCATACGCGGGGTCATTCAGACAGATGCGGCCATTAATCCGGGGAACTCAGGCGGTCCTCTGCTGGACAGCGCCGGTCGACTGATTGGCGTGAATACGGCAATATACAGTCCTTCCGGAGCCTATGCCGGCATCGGATTTGCTGTTCCGGTTGAGGAGATAAATCGCGTTGTTCCGCAACTGATCAGTCACGGAAAGTTAATTAAACCGGGTATTGGCGCTTCGCTTGCCGACGAGCGGATAGCAAAACGACTGGGCGTGGAAGGGATCCTTATTCTCGATGTCGAAAAAAACGGTCCCGCCGATCGTGCCGGCTTGCGACCCACGACCCAGAACCGCGGCGACATCATTTTAGGCGACATCATTACCGCTGTGAACGGCAAGCCGGTAAAATCATATGATGATGTCCGCACCGCGCTGGAAAAATACAGCGTTGGAGATCAAGTGGAGATAACTTTTATCAGAGAGGGGCAGAAGGCAAAAGCATTGGTTGAGCTGATCGCTATCAACTAGACGGCGGTTTAACCTCAAGGCTCTGAATGTCTATTGATTTCTCACGGGCCAGTGCCCTCATGTCCCTTGTCCTGTCTGACTCATCTATTATTTCCTCGCCGACAATTTCTTCCAGGACATCTTCCATGGAGATGACGCCGGTAACAGATCCATACTCATCCACGACAACAAAGAGATGCTGTCTCTTTTCAAAAAAATCTATCAGGACGCGGTTAAGGGGCATTGTTTCAGCCACAAAATGGACATCATGTTTTAAGGTCTGGAGCAGGGCATCGAATTTCTGGTCGGCCGCAGCAAGAAGGACGTCTTTGCGCATGATGATGCCGGTAACATTGTCAGAGTCGCCGTCATATACCGGTACTCGACTGTGACTCGTTAAAACATTAATCTGCTCCATTGCCTCTCTGACCGTTTTCTTTTCATTAAGAGAGAAGGTGACGGTTCTCGGGGTCATAATCTGCCTGACTGTTTTCAGTTTGAGCTCAAGAATGTTGCTGATCACTTTTTCCTGCGCTTCCTCTATATGGCCGGATTCTCTCGACAGGGCCGCTATAGTCTGTATTTCTTCGGCTGATACGGTATCGCCGCTTTTCCCTGTCGGAACGAGCCTGGTTACATATCGACATAACAGGATAATCGGTTTAAGCGTTATGACCATAACCTGCAGCGGTCCGGCGATCGACGGCGCCAGGCGGTAAGAGAAAGAGACGCCAACCGTCTTTGGGATGATTTCAGAAAAAATAAGAATGGCAAGGGTAAAAGCGGCAGAAAAAAAATAGACGTTGTTATCGCCGAACAGGTGGGCGGCCGAGGCACCGGCAACTGCTGCTCCGACTGTGTTGGCGATGGTGTTGAGGGTCAGTATGGCGGTAATTGGATCCTCGATGTCTGACCTGAGACTTTGAAGAATGAGCCCCGACTTTTCGTGAGATCTTTTCAACATTTCCACCTGACTGGTTGTCAGGGAATAGAGAACCGCTTCACAGACCGAGCAGAGCGCCGAGACCACAATAGCAAGCGAAACTGAAATTATGAGCGTTTGAGCCATTTTGATTTTTTCTACGTGTTGTAATAATGTGATTAATGAATAAACATAATGGTGTTAAGAATTGCACCTTAGCACATAAAGATACCCAGCGTGTAGGATAAACTGAATCATTATACTTTACCAATAACGATTGATTTGACCTTTGGGAACGATCTATGAAAAACACCAAATTAGTTGTTTCAGACAAAGACGTTCGAAAAAAGAAGACTTCTCTTATTGTCGTCTTCATTGATGAACAGAAAAACGTAACCTCGTTTCTTGATAAGCAGATAAAAAGAAAAATCAAGAATATATTGCATAGCGGTGACTTCAGAGGAAAAAAGGCAGAGTATCTTGTTGTCTATCCTGAAGCCTCTCAGAGCAGAACCAGTGCATCTGAACAGCGGTTGCTGATGGTGGGTCTTGGCGATACAGGAGAAAAAAACAGAGATGTGCTCTTTGAAAGACTCAGGAGCAGCGGAGGAATTGTCGCCCAGCAGGCAAAAAAAATCAAGGCTGCCGATCTTCTGATCGTTCTCCCGGATTATATATCCAGTGTCCCCTGCTATGGTGCTGAGCAGCTGGTAGAGGGAATTATCCTTGGTGATTATCAATTCACCAAGTACAAAAAAATAAAAAAACCGGAAGATGATTTTCCTGGTATCAAGAAAATCACCGTTTGTTCCAGAATGAACATCAGCGGCGTAAGAGGTGCTGTCAGGCGAGCTCAATATGGATGTGAGGCTGTACTCTCGGCCCGCGACATGGCCAATGAACCGGGAAATAAATGGACCCCGCAACAGTTTGCAGAACGGGCCAGGCAACTCGCCAAGTCTTCCGGCCTGAAGTGCAGAATTCTTGATAAAAATGCTATGAAGAAGGCTGGAATGGGTGGGATTCTTGCCGTCAGCCAGGGTTCCGCGGTGCCCCCGCAACTCGTCATCCTCGAGTATGTTCCCAAACATTATTCCAAAACAATACTTCTTGTGGGCAAGGGGCTCACCTTTGATTCAGGGGGTATCAGTATCAAGCCTTCCGCCGGCATGCAGGACATGAAGTACGACATGTGCGGCGGTGCAGCAGTGCTGTCGACCATGCAGGCTCTGGTTGAGGAAAAGCCTGATGTCAAGGTCATTGCGATGGTACCGTCTTCAGAAAATCTCTCCGGTTCAAAGGCTGTGAAACCGGGGGACATCATAACTCACTTTAACGGCATCACTTCGGAAGTCGTCAACACCGATGCAGAAGGGCGCCTCATCCTTGCGGATGCGATTTCGTTCGGGATCAAGAAATACAAACCGGATTGTGTTGTCGATCTGGCAACGCTGACCGGGGCGGTAATCATCGCCCTTGGCCATCACCGCAGCGGTTTGATGAGCAATAATGATCGCCTTGCAGGAAGGTTGATTGACTCAGGGGCGTTATGCGGTGAACCGCTGTGGCGGCTGCCGCTTGATGAAGAATACTCAAAGCAGATTGACTCCGATGTTGCCGACATAAAAAATGTCGGCGGCAAAGAGGGCGGCAGCATAACAGCCGCTGCCTATCTGCAGAAATTTGTCGGAGATACCCCCTGGGCTCATCTCGATATCGCTGGAACCGCATGGGATTTTACCCAAAAAACGTATATACCAAAAGGTCCCTCTGGAGTCGGGGTACGCACCCTGATAGATTTTATCAGGAAGTGGAAAAAAGCGTTCTGAATTACGACGATGAAAGAGGCTCCGCCTCTTAACGGCTAGAAGCGACAACAGCCCTGCTTCGATGATGAGGGCAGGGCTGTTGTCTTCGTTACTGATGTTTGTGTGTCTAGAGCCTTTCGACCTTTTCGGCGGCAGGTCCTTTGGGACCGTCTACTATCTCGAATTGTACACGGGCCCCTTCTTCAAGGGATTTGAAGCCGTCCCCTGTAATTGCAGAATAGTGGACGAAAACATCTGAGCCGCCATCGTGCTCAATAAAACCAAATCCTTTTGCATCATTAAACCATTTAACTGTACCTTCTGCCATGCCATACTCCTTTGCTTACCAGCCCCGGTCGAAAATGGGGCTCATTTTAATGGGTGATTCGCAAATGCGAATCAGAAATAAGCGTTGCATTCGTGGCTCAGATATCGACCTTACAGGAACTAAATGATAAAAGTTCTTATAAATTGATTGCTTACACCATTTCATCTGCAACAAAATTTTATTAGCACATGATTTTCATAAAGGCAAATCATTTATGAGATAGGGCAACAACTTATAAACCTGCGCGATCACGGGCAGAAGCGAATATATCACTGAAAAAAGAAACGATTCAGGGTAAATAGATAGGCGCTGTCTTGATAACAGTACTGACGATAATAAAAAATGATTTACCGTTGATGAAAGAAGATAGCGGTATGCTCTTAAACACTGTCTCGATTTCCAACAATCATTCCGGAAATCTCCGTGTAGAGGTTCTTTCGTGATAGACGATTTTCCTTTTCAGTCCCGATATCTTGATATATCGGGCAATAAATTACACTATATTGATGAAGGAGATGGGCCAGCCGTGGTGCTCCTCCATGGGAATCCCACCTGGTCTTATTACTACCGGCATCTTATCCGTGTATTATCAGAGAACTTTCGCGTAATTGCGGTTGATCACATGGGCTGCGGTCTTTCTGATAAACCGGCTCAATACAGTTATACGCTGGCAAGACACATAGAAAATCTCACTATTGTCATCGACAACCTGAATCTTAAAACCCTCTCCCTTGTTGTTCACGATTGGGGAGGGGCCATAGGGTTTGGATACGCCACCAGGTTTACCGATCGAATAACGGCTGCGGTCGTGCTCAATACTGCGGCATTCAGATCAACGCGAATTCCGTTTCGAATACGCGTCTGCCGATGGCCGCTGATCGGCCCGCTGATCGTCAGGGGATTAAACGGGTTTGCCGGGCCGGCTGTCTTTATGGCAGTGACCAAGCGGCTGAGTAAATCGGTGGCCCGTTCCTATCTGTACCCCTATAATTCCTGGAAAAACAGGATCGGGGTATATGGATTCGTCCGGGATATACCGCTGCATGATACCCATGTCTCATATAAGACACTCTATTCTATTGAAAAAAGACTGCCGGAACTTCGTCAAAGAAACATACCGATGATGATTCTCTGGGGGGGCAAGGACTTCTGTTTTAACGATCACTTTTATCGTGAATGGCAGAAACATTTTCCCGAGGCATGCTGCCACTACCTTGAAAACTGCGGTCATTATGTTCTTGAGGACGGCCATGGCATCGTGGAGCCGCTGATTGAACTATTCCTTAAAAACGAACGCTTAAAGCAACACTGATCTGCCAATGTTCAATATCGCCAGTCATCTGTCTGAGAGTGCCTGCAACTATCCTGAAAAAACCGCCCTCGTTGAGGTTGGAACGGAACGCTCATTTTCCTTCGGCGAGCTTGAAAAACGAGCCCAGGGCTATGCCTCTTATCTCGATACTCAAGGGGTGAAAAACGGTATGAGGGTCATGCTGATGGTCCGGCCATCCGCTGATTTTATCTGTCTGACCTTTGCGCTGTTCAGAATCGGTGCTCCGGTCATCCTGATCGATCCGGGTATGGGGTATAAAAATCTGCTCTCCTGCATCGCCGGCGTGAAGCCTGACTTTCTAATCGGCATCCCTCAGGCCATACTGTTTAAAATGATTTTCAAAAAGACCTTTCGCACCGTAAAAAAAAGTTTCAGCTGCGGAAAATTTTTAGGGATACCGGGAACTGATATCAGGGAAAAAATAGAGGCAGCGCCTTCTTCTCTACCGCTGTTTGCAGCCGATACCAGTTCACTTGCTGCAATTATCTTTACTACCGGCTCGACCGGTCCTCCGAAAGGAGTTCGCTTCGAGCATTCGATCTTTGCCTCCCAGCTCGAGTATATAAAAAACTATTACCAGATTGGACCGGATGATGTTGATCAACCGGGATTTCCCCTTTTCGGCCTGTTTTCAATTGCCCTTGGTGCCTGTGCGGTGATACCGGACATGGATCCTTCACGACCGTCGAAAGTTGATCCTGAAAAGTTTGTTTCCTCGCTTTTAAAATATGGGGTCACCTATTCTTTTGGATCTCCGGCAATCTGGAATGTAGTCAGCAACTATTGTCTTCGGGAAAAAATACGCTGTGGTTCGTTAAAGAAAATACTGATGGCGGGAGCACCGGTGCCTGGTGATCTGATCAAACGTGTCTCGGCAATGATGGAAAACGATGGGAGAATATTTACTCCATACGGAGCCACAGAGAGCCTGCCGATCGTTTCAATCGAAGGCTGCGAAATCCTCCGTGATACCTGGGCTCAGTCCAGAAAGGGCAGGGGTACCTGTGTCGGCAGGCCTCTTCCGGGGATTGAAGTGAAAATTATTGAAGCAGAAAACGGAGTGTTGGAATCGCTTGCTGACTGTACTGAACTGCCGGCTGAATGTATTGGTGAGATCATCGTCAAGGGACCGGTCGTAACCCGGGCTTATGAAAACAACAGCATGGAAACGCAACTGAGCAAGATTGGGGATGCAGTGGGCTTCTGGCATCGTCTTGGGGATGTTGGTTATCTCGACTCTGAGAGCCGTTTATGGTTCTGCGGACGCAAGGCCCACAGGGTTCATTGCCGGAGCGGGATTATGTATACGATCCCCTGCGAATCCATAATCAATGAGCATCAGGCCGTATACCGTTCGGCTCTTGTCGGCATTGACCAGGCAGACGGCTTTGAATTACCTGCTCTGATTGTTGAACTCAACAAGAAGACAAAGCAGAGCAAAGACATTATCTTGTCAGAAATTCGGCAGTTGGCGGCGAATCATGACCTTACTCGGAGTATCAAATACTTTTTTGTTCATCCCGCATTCCCTGTCGATATCAGGCACAATGCCAAAATATTCAGGGAAAAACTGAAAATCTGGGCGAAAAAAAAGCTGGCTAAGAGAACATGAAAAAGATACTGGTCAGCGGAGGGGGCGGATTCGTCGGTGGCGCAATTGTCCGTGCCCTTGTAAGAAAAGGTTATGGAGTCGTTGCTGCTGGACGAAACAACTACCCGGACCTCGAAGCAATCGGTGTCAGCTGTCTGCGTGGAGATCTCAGCGACAAAGATTTTACCATGGAAATCTGCAGCGGTATCGACACCGTCTTTCATGTCGCTGCAAAAGCCGGCATCTGGGGGAAATGGCGGGAATATTACAATACAAATATTGTCGGTACGAGGAACATCGTTGATTCCTGCAGGGCTCATCGGGTCAGAAATCTCGTTTACACCTCAACACCATCCGTTGTCTTCAACAATCGAGATATCATCTGCGGCGATGAGTCACTTCCCTATCCACAGCGCTATCTCTGCCATTACTCCAGGAGTAAAGTAGCAGCAGAAAAGTATGTACTTGCAAATAATAACACCACGCTTCGCAGCTGTGCAGTAAGACCGCACCTGATCTGGGGACCGGGAGATCCTCATCTGGTGCCGAGACTGATTGAAAAAGGCAGAAGGAATGAGTTGAAAATCATTGGATCCGGTGAAAATCTGGTTGATATCAGCTATATTGACAATGTCGTTCATGCGCACCTGCTTGCTGCTGCAAATTTAGATAATGATGGCAATGCTGCAGGGAATGCCTATTTTATTGGTCAGGAGTCACCGGTACGTTTGTGGGGCTGGATCAACGATTTGTACGCCGGGCTGGGTATTGCCCCGATTACCATCAAGGTGCCTTTTAGGATTGCCTATATGGCCGGCATCATTTGTGAGGTCATAGCTACATTGCGAAGAAGTCAGGAAGAACCTCAAATGACGCGATTTCTTGCCCAGCAGCTTGCCCGGTCGCATTATTTTTCCCATCGTCGGGCTGCCAGAGATCTCGGTTATGAACCGGTTGTCAGTCTGCAGGAAGGACGGGAAAAATTATTATACTGGTTAAAAGAAAATGATCAGCACGCGATTATATAAAGGTTTTGTTTTTCTTCTGATTATCTCCTTCCTTCAGGGAGTCACTCCCCGGTCTTCAGCCGCGTTCTCTGTCGGCGATGAACGTGAGGTCGGTGAAAAACTTCTCTATGCCGTACGCTCAACATTTCCCATTGTCGGCGATCCCGATATTCATCAATACATAAACGCTCTCGGACGAGAGGTTCTTGCTGTTGCAGGTGTGCAATATTTTGATTACCGTTTCTATGTGGTCGAAAGTGATCAGTTTAACGCCTTTGCCGCGCCTTCCGGGCTTATCTTTTTTTACACGAAATTGATAGAATCAATGAACAGCGAGGATGAACTCGTTTCCGTTCTGGCCCATGAGATCGGTCATGTGGTCAAGAGACACCTTGCCTCAAGGATGCAGAAAGGAAAAATCGTCAATTTTGCTTCTCTGGGGCTTGCGCTCGCCTCAATTGCTTTTGGCGGAGGAGGTGCCGCCACCCAGGCCCTGCTTACCGGATCGCTTGCGGCGGGCCAGTCCGCGCAGCTGCACTTCAGCCGAGAAGACGAAATCGAGGCTGATCTTCTGGCCTACAAATGGCTCAACGACCTTCACCGAGACCCGTATGGCCAGAAGGAAATGCTGAAAACAATGCGCCGGATTACACGCTATCGGATGGGGCAGATACCTCAATATCTCCTCACCCACCCAAACCCCGAGGCCCGACTCGACTATGTGGAGGGATTGCTCCAAGCTGAGCATAGCGTGCCGCTTAAAAGACCTGCTGAAAAAGATTTTTCCTTCCTCAGGTTTAAATACCGGCTGATGTCACTTGTCAAAGACAGCAGAGCAGCACGCGATTTTTTTGTCGGTAAAATAAGTGATGCGAGATCATCGACGTTCGATGTCGCCATGGCGCGCTACGGCATGTCCCAGCTTGACAGGAAGGAAAATAATCTCGAGCGCGCCCTTGATTTGCTGGACAAGGTGATTGAGGTATTGCCAGACAGGCTTATTCTCCGTGTTGACAGGGCGCTGGTTCTCGCCGAAATGGGATCTCTCGAACAGGCAAAAACGATTCTGAAGCAGGCGGTCCAGAGTGATCCGTTTGATATGTATGCGACGTTCTATCTGGCGACAATCTTAAATAAGACCGGGGATGCGGAGCGAGCATTGCAGATGTTTTTCGATGTATCGTATGATATGCCTGAATACTCTGCCGTTTATTTTGAGATTGGAAAGATACTGGCGAAGAGTGGAAAGGGAATAGAGTCAAGATTTTATCTCGGTAAATATAACCTTTACGAGGGAAAGTTAAAGCTTTCTGCCGAAAACTTCAGACAGGTTGCAAAAAGCGGCAGCGTTTCACAGCAGATCAAAGATGAGAGTGAAAATTACTTAAGCCTTATTGAGCGTTTGGAGAAATGATCCAGGCATAAAAATCAGGCACGCTTGAAATATATCAAATATTCCTGATTGCCTTTTGGTCCCTTGATGGAAGACGGAACCACTCCTATCGCCTGTAAATCAAGGGACGTGCCGAAGGTTTCTATTTTCTCGACGGCTTTCAGACGCAGATTCTGGTCTCTGATGACACCCCCCGTCGGTATCTCATGTCTGGGGAGCTCGAATTGAGGTTTTATCAGGGCGAGGATTCTGATGACTGAGCCAAAGAAAGGCAGGACCGGCGGAATTACCTGCGTTAGTGAAATGAACGAGGTATCAAAGACAGCAAGATCAAGCGGTTGGGTGATATGGGCCGAAGAAACGTTTTTGACATGCAAGCGCTCATGAACCGTAACCCGGGAGTCGGTTCTTAATCTCCAGTCCAGCTGGCCGTAGGCCACATCAACGGTAAATACGTGCTGGGCACCCTGCTGGAGAAGACAGTCGGTGAATCCTCCGCTGGAAGCCCCGATATCAGCGCAAATCCAGTCCCGGGGATTAATGTTGAAGTGATGCAGTGCACCCTGCAGCTTTAATCCCCCCCGGGAGACATACGGCAATTTTTCCTTGACTCGAATCGCAGCATCAGCCGGAACAAGCGTCCCCGGTTTGTCGGCTATTTTTTCTTCCACATAGACATTGCCTGCCCTGATCAATCGTTCGGCAGCATCCAGGGTTTCGGCCCGTCCGTTATCGACAAGAATATGATCGAGTCTTTTTTTTGTCGAAGGGGTCACGGTGACGAAGGATCGACTTACATCTTGTTAATCAGTTGCTGTGCCTGGGCGGCTTCAGGGGACTCCTTGTATGAGGCGATCAGTTTCTGGTAGAGAATCTTGGCGGTGTCACTGTCATTGAGTTTTTCAAATGCCATCCCCTGGCGAAGCATTGCAGCGGGGGCTTTGGCGCTTGAAGGGTTATTAGTGATGATGTTCTGGTAGTCGAGAATTGCCTGGTCATATTCCTTGAGGGAAAACAAGCATTCTCCCATCATGTATCTGGCATTTATCGCCACCTGAGAATTGCCCTGATTTCGGGTTAATTCTTCAAAGGCTCTGTATGCTTCGCGATAGTCACCTTTTTTAAAGAGATCATCGGCAGCAGTTCCGGATGATGAAGCCGGGGACGGTGCTGCAGGGGGGGATGCAGCGACGGCGGTCCGGCTGGTCTCAACCACTGCCGGAGCAGGAGAAGAAGGGCTGGAAGGTGCTGTCGTGAAAACATTTTTTTGTTTGTCGGCGCTGATTTTTGCCGGCACGCCCGAACTCGCACTTCTCGCTGCCTCAGCCTTGGCTCTGGCGTCTGCTGCAGCTCTGGCCGCAGCTTCTGCCTTTCGTTTCGCTTCTTCCACACGGGCATCCTGAATCGCCTTCAGGTTGTCCTGCTGGAGTTTTAGCTGATCTGCTAAATTGCCAATGCTACGATCTTTATCAACAATTTCCTGTTCAAGACGTTTCATTTCGGCGGCTCTCTTTTCTTCCTCTGTCCTGGCGTAGCTTTTAAAGGCATTTTCCAGTTCCTTGTTTTGTTCGGTTAATCGCCGATTGAGGTGACCTGTTTCTTCAAGGTCACTCTTGAACTGCAGGAATTCGCGGTAGAGCTGATCCATCTGGCTGGCAGATGATGCCTGTCGTTTCTGCAGGTTATCCACGGTTGTTGCCTCAAGTTCGACAACTTTTTTATTGAGCATTCTGAGCTGGTAATTAATCTGGTTAAGCTCATCCTGTGAAGCGCACTGGACAAGCAGTGGCAATAGTGCGAACGATAATAAAAGTGAGATCAGGGCTGATTTGTTCATAGTAGACCGCTCGTGTAGTGTATTTTTAGATTCTAGTTGTATTTTACTGCCCAGCGCGGATACGTCTGACTGCCGGGAAAAGAAAATAACATCCGTTGAAAATTTCCATTCTTCATTATTCCATAGATCTTGTGACCAGCGCCATCTCTTTTTGCAAAAATGATCTGGTTTCCATCAGGGGACCAGGACGGAGACTCATGATGGGTCTGGTCGCTGGTAATCTGGACAGCGGAATTTTCCTGGAACGGGTTCAGCGTGCAAAGCTGATAAATGCCGTCTCTGAGGCTGCTGTATACAACAAGATTTTCTTTTGGCGACCAGGTAGGCTCAGCGTTTTCAGTTCCTTCATAGGTCAGGCGACGAATCTTTCCCGTTGCCAGTTCCATCTGATAGATTTGCGGTTTGCGACTTCTGTCAGAGACAAAAACAATGTGTTTACCATCAGGAGAGTAGCTCGGCGAGACGTTAATGCCTGCATTATCGGTTAACTGCTTGATAATTTCACCGGAGCGATTGATCAGGAATAGATCCGGGTTACCGTTTTTTGACAGGGTTACGATGAGATTTTCGCCGTCAGGAGACCAGGCTGGGGCGAGGTTCATCCCTTTTCGCTTGGAAATTGCCCGTGTGGTTTTTGTCTGCCTGAGATCGGTAATGTAAAGGCTCTGGTTACCGCTGTGGTATGAAGAGTATGCAAGATAGACACCGTCACTTGAAAAGCGTGGAGAGACGACAAGATTCTGGTGTCTGGTTACCTGTCTGATTTTATTTCCGAGTATATCGGTGATAAAAATCTCCTTTTCCCGCTTGTCTGCCGGCTGTGATACAAAGGCAATCTGGCTTGAAGCGATACCTGGTTTTCCGGTCAGTTCCTGGATTACTTCATCAGTAAACTTATAGATCATTTCGTTGGTCTGGGTTGTCGGGCCCTGATATGACTTTCCCATCAGCATATCGCCTGCTGAAACATCGAGAAGACGCATTTCCATCTTTATCATATCTTTGGCAATGGAATACTGGCCGATGACGGCAAAGTCGGCACCAAGCCTTTTCCATTCGGCTCCATCACTGCCGCGATATTTTTCTGCCGGAATGATTTCTATAATTCCATGGAATTCCAGACTATTCGTAAGTGTCTGGGACAGGTTGCGGCCATATTGCTGCTTAACGTTGTCTAAATCACTATTTTGAAACCAGGGAACAGCAAAGAGAATTTTCCGTGCTTCCGGTGCCGATATGTCAATATAGGCTCTCTGGGCAAAACCGCTGGAAGGGATAAATAAAGCGGCCAGAAAAAGAAAAAACACGTTTTGAATATAAGATAATTTCATTGTATCGGTATAGAGTAAAATTATTGGATGCTTCCGGGCCTGAAAACCAAGCCGATTTCTACCTGATCCTGACGCAGTGCTGCAGGAATCGGAGGTAAGGGATCGGCATCCTGCAGGGTTTTTCTGACATATTGATCATACGCAGCATCACCGGAACCTTTTTCAAAAAACTGCTTGACGATACGGCCGTTTTTAGAAATGGTCACCACGACAACAGCGGCTAAGCCCGGATCCCAGTTCTTGAATTCCGGTAGGGACCAATACTGGGTCACGTGATTCATGATCGCGCCATAGTATTGCGTGGATAATGCTGATTTCGCTCCAGAGGGTCCCGCCGGTCTGCTGACGGCGCTCCTCTGACTGCTCCTCACCTGATTCCTGACGGCGGCCAGCTGTTGCTCCATGAGCTTCTGCTGTCTTTCAGCCTCTTCTGCAGCCAGACGTGCCTGCTCGGCAGCGAGCTTTTCTGCCCTGAGCGCCTCGGCGATAGACTGGCGCTCAAGTTTGTCCAGCTGATTCTGCTTTTCCCTGGCCTGATCGGGTTTTTTTACGACCTCTTTCTTGATTTTTCTCTTCAGCGGCTTGATCGATACGGCTTTTATTTCCTGGGGAGCAGGGGCAGTCTTGACAGGCTCAAGAACGACCTCCTTTACTTCGGTTTTAATCGGTTCAGGCTCAGGTTCAGGCTCAGGCGCCGTCTGCTGCGGTGGGGAGGCGGCTGCCTGTTCTGCAGCCGGCTCGCTGAAATCGATCAGATTAACCGTATAAATATCTTCATATTTTGGTCGAGCCTTGAATAATCCCGGCAGGAACAAAATACTCAGTGCCAACAGGATATGAAAGACGATAGCCAGATTGAGCGGTATCGTCCAGTTATTGTAACTGTCGTATGTCAAACTATACTGCTTCGCCACGTTGTTATTCTTTTTTATCTGTCGGCTGCGTTATCATGCCAAGTTTGTCAAAACCCGCTTGTTTTATATCAGCCATAACTGACACCACAATCCCATAAGCTACTGTCTTGTCGGCTTTCAGGTAAATGGGTTTCTCCTTGACTTCTGTCCCATATTTGCTGAGTTCCTGGAGAAGCACTTTCTGGCTGACTGAAAAATTGTCAAGACTGATCGCTCCTTCTTTATCGATAGTGACGACGATAGGATTTTCCTCCTGGCGCAGGGACTTTGAGGTTGTTTGAGGGAGATCAACATCAAGTCCCTGGGTCATCATCGGAGCGGTTACCATGAAAATGATGAGCAGAACCAGCATGACATCGACCAGCGGTGTTACGTTGATATCGGCAACAAGCTTTTTACGGCCATTTCCGTTTAATGGTCCCATGGCTTCCCCGTTACTGAACCCTGCTCAAGAGATCACGCTCAACAAGGTTCAAAAAATCCGTCGCGAAACTCTGGGTCTTGTATTGAACGTCAGAGAGCTTGTTCGAGTAGTAATTAAAAAATATGACAGCGGGAATGGCGGCTGCCAGCCCTGCAGCGGTTGCAACGAGTGCTTCCGAGATGCCGGGGGCGACCACGGCAAGAGAGGCTGAGCCGCGTTGCCCGATATCGTGAAAAGAAACCATGATTCCCCAGACCGTGCCAAACAGACCGATAAAAGGGGCAGCACTGCCTGTGGTCGCTAAAAAAGCGAGAAGGCTGCCGAGTTTGTTGATCTGCTGATCCTCTGCCTTTCTCAGCGCCCGTTTGAGATTATCCATGGTGGCAAGCTGCATCTCGAGGGTTTCCGGCGTTGACCCTTCACCGCGATTTCTGATCTTGTTGATTTTTTTCAGTTCGGAAAAGCCGGTGGTAAAAACGGTAGCCTCGGGACTGAAGGTGAATTCCTCGGCTGCGACACTGGCTTCATTGAGATTATTGCTGCTCCAGAACGACTCGAGAAAGTCTTCGGAGTCCAGCCTGACGTTTCTGAAAAGCCTGGCTTTCATGAATATGATCGCCCACGAGACGATGGAAAAAAACAGCAGCAGGAGCATGACGAGCTGCCCGACCGGGCCGGCATGCAGGATCATTTGGGTGATTGAAAGTTGCACAGCAGATTCCTATAAAAAATCGATGAAAAAGAAATATTCCAGTCATCTAAATTAGTGCCGGGGCATTTTACCCAGCCCAGCCAATTTTACCTTTTTTTTCTAAAAGGTCAACTGCCCATCACAGCCTGAAATATTATGTCAGCTCAGTTGCTTATTTGTCTCAAATAGACGACATTCAGGAAGAAACAAGCGCACAGGAAAATTCAGTTTTCACCGCCACCTCCCCGTTGACATGGGCGGTACCTTTAAAGAAAAAGACAGATGATATCGTTTCGATTAACCTGACACGCAACTGGATTGTTTCACCCGGCAGTACCGGCCGTTTAAAACGGGCGCCAATAATCTTGGTCAGCACCGGCACCTTTTCCACCCCTGATGTATCAGCTTTTTCAAGAATTGTAGAGATGAGCAGGGCACCGGTCTGAAAAATTGATTCACAGATGAGAACGCCCGGCATCAGAGGGTGTCCGGGGTAATGCCCCTTGAAAATATCAAGGTTTTCAGGTATTTTTTTCTCTGCAACAATGGAGTGAGCAGTTTTTTCAATTATTTTATCCACCCACAGAAATGGCGGCCTGTGAGGGATGAGCGACATGATGGTTGATTCATCCATTTTAGAGTCCTCCGCTGACCTCGAGAACGGCGCCGGTGATATAGGAGGCCTGGGGGGAGGCGAGGAACAGAACAGAATTTGAAACCTCTTCGACCTTTCCAAATCTTCGCATCGGGACCATTTTTTTATACGTGCTTATCTGCTCAGCAGATAAATCGTTGATGAAATCTGTGTCAATGAATCCTGGTGAAACACAATTTACGGTGATTTTTTTTCTCGCTGTTTCTTTTGCTAGGCTTCTGGTGAGGCCGATCTGGCCGGCTTTTGAGGCTGCGTAATTGGCCTGCCCCTGAAAACCGAGATGGGAAACGGGAGAGGTTATATTGATAATCCTGCCGTATTTGTTCTTGAGCATGAGGGGCACGACGGAGCGGCACATATTGAACGTGCCGGTCAGGTTTGTGTCGATAACCGACTGCCACTGCTCCTGCTTCATTAATGCAGTCAGACTGTCCTGTCGTATTCCCGCGCAGTTTACAAGAATATCAACCGAGTCATAATCGGTTTCAACCTGTGTAAAAAAGGACTTAACGGCATGTTCATCAGAGACATCGCAGCAGAATAGTGCAACAGTGTGACCTGCCGCTTCACATTGAGCCTCAAATTGGCAGGCTGCGTCCCGGTTTCCTCCATAAAGTCCGAGAACTGCCGCTCCCTGTTCGAGGAATGCGCTGGAAATAGCCTTGCCAATTCCCCGGGTCGCCCCGGTGACAATCACTTTTTGACCTGAAAAAAGCTTCATTGCGTTTCCTTCCTAGAGTCCTCTGACATAGCTGTCTACATCATTAGCAACAATGACCCCATAATTTATCGCTCCAAGCCATCCGGACATGATAATTCCAACTGACCCAACATGAAACAAGCCTTTTATCTCTTTGTAGATGGAGCGTGACACGTCAAGTCCTTCGAATTTGGTTCCGAATGAGGATCCTTTGGTATGCAGGGTGTAACGGTTAAAGGTTCTTGGCGTTGCCGCTTCAACCCAGTCGATTTTGGTCTTTATGTCTGCAATGTAGCGCTGCAGGTCGGTGATGGTTCTATCAATCATTTTCTGCTTGGCAGCTATGTATTCCTGATCACTCATTTTTACCCAGTCATCATACCTGCTGTTCATTGATGCGACCACAGTATAGCGATCGTGTCCGGGTCTTGTCTTTGGGTAATAGACTGAAAATGTTTTGGACCTGGTATTCACATCAAGAAGTTCAGAAGAGTCAAATTCCGGAGAACGCGAGGCAAAAATGAGATCACCGATCTCATCTATCCTGCATGTTTCTTTAATGCCGATATATACCTGGGCGCTGGAGGTGTTGACCCTGATCCTGTCCGCTTTCTCGAGAAATGATTCGGAGAATGCCTCGCGACCGGTAAGATTATAGATCGTGTTGGTTATGCCGCTGTTGGAAACAACAGCACCTGCCGAAATAAAGGTGCCGTTGGCCTCAACCCCGCGAACCTTTCCTTTTTCCACCACGACTCTGTCGACTTTTGCACGGGTACAGATGGTGACACCGTTCTTCTCGAGTTCTTCTTCCATCAGGGAGATAAGCTTGTCGGTGCCCCCTTCGAAGGTGAAAACCCCCTTGTTCATGAAATTTGAAAAAACAATGCCGTAGGTGATCGCCGGGTCATCAAGCGTGGACCCGTTGGCATAGGTAATCGGTTCCATAAGCAGTCGATGCACATCACTGCGTCCTGGAAAAAACTCCTCGAAAAGCTCCAGGGTTGTCATTGCCTGGTCATCATAGAAATTCATTCCGGAGACCCGTTGAAAAAAGCGTTCGATAACGACTGGACTGATGCCGAAGCGGTTTTCAAGGATGGAGGTGAAATCCTTTCTGTCGAATGTTGTTTTTAAGGTGAACTGAGGGTTGTCAAAAACGATATCTTTCAACTGAACAATGGAATCCATAATTTTACGATTCCAATATTTTTTACAGGTTTTTATCATCCCATAAGGAAATCCATGCAATGAAATATCAAAAATATGACCTTTTCTTTTAAACCAGGTGGCCAGCCCGCCGAGTCTATGGTGATGTTCGAGCAGGAGTACGGAGTGACCTGAATGGGCAAGACGATTGGCTGAGGTCAGTCCCCCCAGGCCGGAGCCGATGACAATGACGTCGTATGAACGGTTGGTTCGTTTAAGAGATATCGACATGTTGAATCGTCTGGACTGCTGTTACAGTTTGGATAAAATGTGCTGATTGACCATCGATACGCCGCTGAGCATGGAACCGATTATCCCGAGAAAACCCTGATCAGTTCCGGCAATAATAAGATTCCGGTAACCGGTCCTGCCATCCTTGATCTTGTGAGGGCTTCCATAAATTGCTCCTTCAATTTTTCCGGTGTAGCGCTGTATCGTTATCGGGGTAAAGGTATCCTGAAAGGTAACCTGATCAGAAAACGGGCCGATAATCGTCTCTGCAATGGCTGAAGAGAGCCGCGCTTTTTCTTTCTTCAACCTTTCATAGCTGCTCTTCTCAGACGATACTGTATGCCAGATGTCAAAATTGGCAAGATGCGTGGTACGGACTTCTATAAAATCCGGTGCAGCTTTAAGACCCTGAAAATTGAATGGCAGACAGATCACTCCACTTGACAAGTCGACACTCTCAGCAGGTTTTCTATAAGAAAAACGCTCCCGCTCGTTGTAAAAAATGCAGGTTCTGTCAGCCGGCAGTCCAGCGCGTGCGGAAACAGGAAGTTGAAAGATGTTCTCGATGAAGCCGAGCCGTTTGGCTGTTGCAGTCTCCTGTCTTTTGCCAAGCAGGATTTCAGTCTCCTCCGAGCCGATGGTGCTGACCAGAAAGTCACACGTTATCACTTCACCGCTGTCGAGTATGACACCATCTGCCTTGTTGTTCGTATGAGGAATGTGTTTGATCCTGGAACCGAGTCTGATCCTGCCGCCAAAGCCTTCGAGTTTGTCCAGCAGAAGGTCGAGAAATTGTTTCATCGAGCCCCCCGGCCTGAACATGCCCTCCTGAAAAATTGATCGAAACATGATGACAAACTGACTGAAATCGATATCATCTTCCCAGCTTGAGCCATAATAGAGCAGCGGACAGAGAATCATGTCCACAAGACGCCGATTACTGATGAACGATTGCAGAACCTGCCGTGAAGAAATGTACGGAGCTGGACGGAACGGATCGTACTCGTTGATCCGCTTGACGAGTTGTGAAAAACCATCTGTTTCTGAACCGAATTTTGTTTCAATCTCGCTGAGCAGTTCTTGAAAATCATTTGAAAAAACAAGAAAATGTTCGGGTGAAAAATGTATTTCACTCTTGATCTGCTGGTGAAAGCTGATTTCATCCCTGTTGATTTTCAGCTGTCTCAGCAACCGGTTAAGCGGCGCTTGTTTAACCGATTTCGGAGCATAATTGGTTATCGCATGGAGACCGGTTTCAAAAAGATGGTTGTTGCGGTAGTAATAGGAGTTGAGTCCTCCCGCCCTGGAATGCTTTTCAATAAGGAGGACATCATCGTTGAATCTTGCTAATCGAATGGCTGCAGCCAGTCCGGACAGCCCTGCACCAATGACAATAAACCTGGAATGCACGAATTAAGCGTTTTTCAGCAGCGGCTCTAGATAATTGACGCAGCTGGATAACGTGGCCAGCTGTGGGTAATCCTCTTCAGGAACCTGTAATTGGTAACGTTTTCTTAATTCCATTACAATATCAAGAAAATCCATTGAATCCAGCTCGAGTTGATCTCGCAGCGGCTGCTCAGGATCGAGATTGTCGAAGTCGGCATCTTCATCGATATCTTCAATAATTTCAATAATAACATCTTTTATGCTATCACGTGTCATGTAGATCTCCGGCGACCAGTGAGTTGATTTGTCTTCTGATGGATGTCCCCCTTCGCAGAGGCAATCGAATAGTTTTTTGCAAAACTGTCTTTGTAACACATTCTGTAAAATTTTATCATGATTATTTTGAATCTTTAGTAAAAAGTCATGATCCCGACGGTAATTTTTGTACAATCACGGTCGAGTTGATACCAAGCATACCGAAAGAATTGTTAAGGATAGCCAGCACGGAAGGACGTTGAACCGGCGTATTTATAACCAGGTTGGGAAGTGCGCACTCCGGGTCAAGTTCGGTCACATTGATCGTCGGATGAACAAGATTGTCATCAAAGGCGGGGAGGTTTGCCGCCAGTTCTAGTACGCCGGCAGCGCCCATGGCGTGCCCTATGATGCTTTTGGTATTGTTGACGTAGGTGGCCGGGCAGTCTTTGAAAACATCCCGAATCGCCCGGCATTCTTCAATATCACCCTGTCTGGTACCGGTCGCGTGGGTTGAGACAATATCAATCTGTGCCGGTTTCAGACCAGCTCTTTCAAGCGCAAGATTCATACATTCAACCTGTCTTTCGGCAAGTGGCAGGACAAAATCGGCGGCATCGGAGTTCATCGCGTAGCCGGTAATCTCTGCATATATTTTTGCTCCGCGGGAGCGGGCATTTTGGAGTGTTTCGAGAACATAGATGCATGCTCCCTCAGAAATAACGATACCGTTTCGGTTTTTGTCAAATGGTTTGCTGGCTTTTTGAGGATCCTCATCTCTGCCGAGTGCCCCCTGTGCCTTAAAACTTGCGAAAATACCAAATGATCCGGTTGATTCCGAGACCCCGCCGGCCAGTGCCATCTCGACCTCGCCAAGGCGCAGCATTTGTGCCCCCTGAATCAGCGAGGCGTTGCCGGCGGCACATGCAGCCCCGATAGAGTAATGGGGACCGGTAATTCCAAGGCTCAGGGTTATTTCACCGGCGGGATTATTGAGTACCGTCCGGGGATTGTGGTGATGCGTCCAGTAATCGACGTTATAGTCAAAGCCCTTTATATTGTATATCTCGTTTTCCGTCTCCACCGTACCGTGTTCAGTAAGGCCGATATAAACACCAGTTCTGGATCTCGGATAATGGCCGATGGTAAGGTTTGCATCTCCGAGGGCCTCGTGGGCGCAGTAAACGGCCAGGCAGCCTGCACGTGTCCCTCGTTTGTTCTCTTTTTTCTTGCGGTATTTCGTCTCTTCAAAAGTACAAAGTCCTGCCGGGGCTTTACCGAAATACCTGAGATCGATTTCCTGGATATTACTTTCACCTTGAAGCACTTTCTGGCGAAATTCACCAATGCTGTTTGCATTGGGCGCAACCAGGCCAACGCCTGTAATAACAATTCTCTGACTATCGGGAAGCATAATAGAATGATATGTTAATGGATTTCAAAAAAATAAGTGCGTTTTCAATTCATATGAATATACATAAAACAGCTATTATCTAGGATATTTTGAAAAATTATACAAGCATAACTCGTTTCAGCGATTCAATGGGCAACTATTTCAGCATCCTTTGAAGGGAGTTTCCCGGTCACTGTTTTCTGGCCACGGGAGTGACTCCTGAAATTATTGTTGACGCGAACCTTCCACGATTTTGAGACGAAAGGCAAACCGTTCACCTGCATCTGCATAATTGAATACACACAGCTGAATTGTCAGATCAGGCTATTGGCATACTTCACCGCGGCAAGGTAGGAGTCGCGAATAGCCGCTGAGGGAATTTCAAGCTCAGAAACCAGGTTGTCAATGTGGGCGTGCTGATTTCGTTCAAAGGCGAGTGCCGTCTGCAGAAAAAGGGCACATATTCCTGTTTTTGCGGTAAGCGCTGTTTTTATCACGTCGCCGATGGGAAGTTTTTCCATGACCTGGTCCATGGGGGAGTCGAGCATGGTATCAAGTGCGGAAAAAAGACCCATCATGAAGAGTTCGGCCGAGAGGGATGCATGCGGGCTCGCCTCCCCGAGAAGCTCACAAAATTTTGCTCTCACCAGGACAAGCCGTACCAGTTCGTCAGGTTTATCTGAGCAGAATTCTGAGATGATAACGAGCATCAGGAAACGGCGAAGTTCCGTTTCGCCCAGATAGGCAATCGCATGCCGGACTGTCTTGACTTTCTGCAGACGATAAAAATAGGCTGAATTGAGAAAGCGCAGCAATTTATAACTGATGGCAATATCGGACGAGATAATCCCGTGCAGTTTGTTGAGTGTTGTGGATTTTCTTGCAACCTCGGAAAGCAGCCTCAACATGTTTACCTTGGCTGAGGGAAGTTCTTCAATACCGATATTTTCAGGCTTACTGAAATAATAGCCTTGAAAATATGAGAATCCGAGTTTCAGGGCCAGGTCAAACTCCTGCCTTGTCTCGACTTTTTCTGCGAGCAGTTTGACGTTATAGGAGGAGAGTCTGTTAATAGTCTGAAGAATCGTGTCAAGCGGTGTCAAACGTACATCGATTTTAATGATATGGGCGAGCTCTATCAGGGGGATGAGGCTCCGGTCGAAGATAAAATCATCAAGAGCAATGCGATACCCTTTATTTTTCAATTCGCGGCAGGCCGAAATGACGCTTTCAACTGGTTTTACTTCTTCGAGAACTTCAATAATCAAGAGGGTCTCGGGGAAGGCAAGCGGAATCTTTTTTTCGATGAGCTCCTGGGTGAAATTTATAAAGCAGGGCCGATGACTGGAAATTTCCTCTATGTCTTTGGTCAGAAATGCACTTGACAACAGATTTGTCGTTGCTCTGTTGCCGCTGATCTCAGAGAGCAGATAATCGTGAGCGCCGCGATACAGGAGTTCATAGGCAAAAAGCTTCTGGTGGGCATTTAATATCGGCTGTCTGGCTATGTATTGTTCCATAAAAGCTCTTGAATCAGTCGGCTGTTGGACTACTTATTTCTCATTATTTCAGCGAAACAGGTTCGTATTTGATTTTTTGATCCATCGGAGATGACGGCAAACTGCGCTGCAACATGCTCTCCTTCAACCCTCAACACAACACCTCTGGCTTCAATAGGCGCGGTGACGCCATCAAACGCTATGGCGAGGAGAAACGTGTCGCCCGTGTCCAAAGGAGGAACAGCCTTTTTAAGGTAGCATCCGCCAGTTGAAATATTAACCAGCAGCCCGCTACCGTCGCTGTAGGCCGTCTTAAATGTTACCGGAATCTCGAAATTGCCGAACCGGAACCCTTTGCGTCGAGATTTCATTTATCGGGTTGCTCTTTGCGGGTTTTGATAACGCTGAACCTTACTATTCGACACCGGCATGAATGTTGTTGTCTCAGCTGGATTGTATTACAGAAAAAGAGTGCATGTCAAAAGATACTGTCGATTCGACTGCGCCAATAGAGCTGAAAGCACCATCAAACAAATTTTGCCGGCAGCACCGCTGATAGACCAGCAGGGGCACCAATTATTAGGGCTTCTAACCATCAACTTGATCCATTCAACAGCGCAATACTCGAGAGCGGCGAAACAAGGAGTTATCCCGGGAGGGTGTTTCTACATGGAGGTATCATACTGAAGATAGGTGATAATGCATATGTGCAGACGAGCTGCAGCGGGATCGGCCAGCACGTGATTCATACCTATATTAAAAATACATCGCAGCGGTGGAAATTGTCTTGACAGTCTGCTGATATCTGATATATCAGACATCATAGGGGTGTTTACCTACAGTGATAATGCGTACAGATAATCAGGTTTCAGAGGAGAAGAAAACTCAAGGAGACAACATCATGGCTAAAATGAAAATGACCACAGAGGAAGCATTTGTAAAGGTTCTGCAGATGCACGGTATTGAACATGCGTTTGGCATAATCGGTTCTGCAATGATGCCGATTTCTGATTTATTTCCCAAGGCAGGAATTACATTCTGGGATTGCGCCCACGAATGCAACGCCGGTATGATGTCAGACGGTTACACCCGGGTTTCCGGCAAAATGTCAATGCTGGTCGCCCAGAATGGCCCTGGTATTACCAACTTTGTCACCCCCGTCAAAACAGCCTACTGGAATCACACGCCGCTGCTTCTCGTCACACCGCAGGCGGCTAACAAGACAATCGGGCAGGGCGGTTTTCAGGAAGTCGAGCAGATGGCGGTTTTCAAAGATATGGTAGCGTACCAGGAGGAAGTTCGTGACCCGTCGCGCATGGCAGAAGTTCTCAATCGGGTCATCATGAAGGCAAAACGAGCCTCAGCCCCAGCACAGATAAATGTACCCCGTGATTTTTTCACCAAGGTTATCGAGATCGAACTTCCTGCCATTATCGATTTTGAATTGCCGGCCGGAGGAGAAAAGGCAGTTGAGCGTGCCGCCCAACTCTTATCTGCAGCAAAGTTTCCGGTTATTCTCAATGGAGCCGGAGTAGTGCTCGGCGGCGCCATCAAGGACTCAATACAGCTGGCTGAACGTCTTGATGCCCCGGTCTGCTGCGGCTACCAGCACAATGATGCGTTTCCGGGAAGTCATCCGCTGTCTGCCGGACCGCTTGGATACAATGGCTCAAAGGCAGGAATGGAACTCATCGCTCAGGCCGATGTGGTCCTGGCCCTTGGCACCCGGTTAAATCCGTTCTCAACGCTGCCGGGGTACGGAATTGATTACTGGCCCCAGGATGCAGCTATTATCCAGGTCGACATCAATCCGGACCGTATCGGTTTGACAAAACCGGTAACGGTTGGAATCATCGGCGACTCTAAGAAGGTTGCGCAGGGAATTCTCGCCCGTCTTACAGACACTGCAGGAGATACCGGCCGTCAGGAACGGAAGCGCAAAATTACCGAGACAAAGGCCAATTGGGCGAAAGAGCTTGCCTCACTGGTGCATGAAAATGATGATCCGGGTACAAACTGGAACGAGCGGGCACGCACCAGCGAGCCCCAGAAAATGTCGCCGCGCCAGGCCTGGACCGCAATAAAAAAAGGTTTGCCGGAAAACGTCATTCTTTCCTCGGATATCGGCAACAACTGTGCAATCGGAAACGCCTATCCGACATTCGAAGAAGGCCGCCGATATCTCTCCCCCGGTCTTTTCGGACCGTGCGGATATGGTTTTCCCTCCATTTGCGGAGCCAAGGTCGCCCGCCCTGATCTTCCGGTAATCGGTATGGCCGGTGACGGGGCATTCGGAATTTCCATGAACGAAATGGTTTCATGCGGGCGTGACAGCTGGCCTGCAATTACCATGATTGTCTTCAGGAATTACCAGTGGGGCGCTGAAAAACGAAACACCACCCTCTGGTATGGTGATAATTTTGTCGGTACCGAACTTGATACCCGGGTTTCTTTTGCTAAAATTGCCGAAGCCTGCGGTGTTAAAGGCGTCCAGGTGGACACCATGGAAGGGTTGACCGGGGCGCTCAGCGAGGCAGTGGATGCGCAGATGAAAGCTGGTGTAACGACCTTTATCGAGGTTGTACTGAACCAGGAATTGGGTGAACCGTTTCGTCGCGATGCAATGACCACCCCGGTTGTTGTTGCGGGTATCGATAAGAAAGATATGCGTGCGCAGAAAGGTGCATGAGCCGATTGAGGCAGGGAGAAGGTTGGCTCAGCCTCTTTCTCCCTGCAGCAGATTATGTGGGACAGAAGTAACTTACGCAGTCATTTAACAGATGTAACCAGTATCGGTTGCAGAAGGTGATCGCACGTCTAACTGAGAGGAGTGACAGTCATGAAAGGTACAAGCTGGCTTGAGTATGACGCGGATGAAATGGTGAAAGGGGACAAAAAGTTTCTGTGGCATCACCTGAAACCGCACAAAGTCTTTGAATCAAAGGAGCAGATGGTTGTCGTCAAAGGGGAAGGCATTGTCATCACCGATATCCGTGGCCGCAAATACATAGACGTGACCTCCGGCGGGGTCTGGAGTGTGATGGTTGGCTATGGGCGTGAGTCGATAGCCAAAGCCGTCTACGACCAGCTGGTAGAGATGCCCTATTTCGCCGGGGCATTCGGGAATATCCCTTCAATCAAATTTGCCGAGAAGCTGCTCGAGAAACTGCCGCGCATGGATAAGGTTTATTTTTCAAACAGCGGTTCGGAGGCCAATGAAAAAGCTTTTAAACTTGTTCGTCAGGCTTCCCATGTTTCTCCAGAGCGTCAGGGCAAATTCAAGATTCTGTTTCGGGACAGGGACTACCACGGGGCGACGCTTGGCGCAATGAGTGCAACCGGTCAGGTTTATCGCAAGAAGGATTTTGGCCCCTTCCCTGAAGGGTTCGTGGAATTTCCCCACTGCTGCTGCTACCGCTGTCCTTTTGAGAAAACCTACCCTGGCTGCAACATTGATTGTGCCCGGGCCATCGAAGATGTTGTCGCCAAGGAAGGTGCCGATACAGTCGGGGGTCTCATTGTCGAGCCGATTGTCGCGGGCGGCGGCATCATTCCCCCGGTCAAGGAATATTTTCCCATTGTTCAGGACATCTGTAAGAAACACGATATCTGGCTGATTATCGACGAAGTTGTCTGCGGTTTCGGCCGAACCGGCAAGTTCTGGGGGCACGACCATTATGACGTTGATCCTGATATTGTTACCATGGCCAAAGGACTGGCCAGCTCTTACGAACCGCTTTCCGCAACAGTGGTCAAGCAAAAGGTTTACGACTGTTTTCTCAATGACCCGACAAATCCCGACACCAGGTGGAATTTCTTTCGGGACATCAGCACCTATGGTGGCTGTGCGGGGCCGATGGCTGCTGCGCTGGAGTCGACAAGGATTATAGAAGATGAAAACCTGCTCGAGAACAGCAGGGTTGTCGGCGCTTATCTGCTGGAAAAATTACAGGAGCTGAAAGAATTACCGCTGGTCGGTGATGTCAGGGGGGTCGGCCTGTTTTGCGGCATTGAATTTGTGCGCGACAAGAAAACCAAAGAACCTGTTTCCGAAGAAGAGATGGCAGCGCTTATCGCTCATGTCATGGCTGAAAACGTTATTGTCGGCAGGACAAACAGCAGTTTTGACGGCCTCAATACCGTCATGAACTTTGCGCCGTCTCTCATCATCACGAGGGAGCAGGTTGATATTGTTGTTGCAGCGGTCCGGAAAGCGATTGAAAAGGGTATCTGATCGTATCTGTATGGATGAATGGAATGCGCCCGTCGTGCATCTTAACGAAAAAAAACAATTTTTAGCCAGGGAGGAAACTTGTGAAAGTTGGAATCTTAAAAGAAATCAAGGTAATGGAAAAACGGGTCTGTATGGTGCCATCAGGAGTTGCAACGCTGATCGCCAACGGGCACGAAGTCTTCGTTGAGGCCTCGGCAGGTGCCGGAGCCGGTTTTATCGATTCTGAATACACTGCAGCAGGAGCAGTCATTGTCGATACGCCTGCAGAAGTCTACGGGGCATGCGATATGGTCATGCATGTAAAGGAGCCTCAGCCGTCCGAGTACGATCTGATTCGCGAGGGCCAGATTGTCTTTACCTATCTGCACCTTGCGGCAGATGAACAGCAGACAACGGCGCTGATGAAGGCAAAATCAGTCAATATCGCCTATGAAACAATTGAAAAAGAAGATGGCTCACTGCCGCTGCTGGTACCGATGAGTGAAGTGGCCGGCAGGATGGCTGCCCAGGAAGGAGCAAAGTATCTTGAAATGCCCCAGGGTGGACGCGGCATTCTGCTGGGTGGTGTGAAGGGTGTCGCACCGGGAACGGTCGTCGTGATCGGCGGCGGCGTTGTCGGTATTAATGCGGCAAAAATGGCCGCCGGACTTGGCGCCATAGTCTATATTCTCGACACCAACCTTGAGCGGCTCGCGTATCTCGATGATGTGATGCCCGCCAATGTCATTCCGCTCATGTCCAACCCGGCGATTTTAAGAGAGTATGTTCTCAAGGCCGATCTGGTGATCGGGGCAGTGCTTATCCCCGGTGCCAAAGCTCCGAAATTGATCACCAGGGATATGCTGAGCGAAATGAAGGATGGCTCGGTAATTGTTGATGTGGCAATTGACCAGGGCGGATGCATCGAGACATCCAGGGCAACAACTCATGCAGATCCGACCTTTGTCGTTGATGGTGTTGTGCATTACTGCGTAGCCAATATGCCCGGTGCAGTCGCCCGGACTTCAACCGTTGCACTTACCAACGCAACCCTTCCCTATGCAGTGCAGATTGCCAACAAGGGCTGGAAAAAAGCGATGCAGGACAATAATGAGATTAGACTCGGTGCCAATATTATTGCCGGAAAGATTACCTACAAGGCAGTCGCTGAGGCGTTTGATCTTGATTATACACCGGTTGAAACATTCCTGTAATTCCCGGAAGTATTTCTCCTGTATGCGGCGATAAGCCTGCAGCATGCAGGAGAAATACTGGGTGGAAGAGATGTTCTAGCGGTTATTTGATGAGGCCGCCCTCATCGACAGAGCGCTTGAACTGATGGGAGAGGCGGCAGGCAGCCGCTTACAACAACACCAATAGGTGAACCAAATTTCAGGGTGCGGATTTAAAATGGTTGGTACACTCAAATATGAATCCTTAAGTGATCAAGTCTATCTCCATCTCAGGAGACAGATGAACAATGGAGGCCTGACTCCCGGATCGACTATCAATATAGGTGAAATTGCCGAGCAGCTCGGTATCAGTAAAACACCCTTGAGAGATGCCTTGATACATCTTGAATGTGAAGGATTTGTGACGATTCTGCCGCGACGGGGTGTGCTCGTCAATGAACTCACGATCGAGGATGTCAGAAATGCCTATGACGCAATCGGTCTTGCCGAGTCTCACATGATCAGGGAAAATATCAATAATATCAATTCATCACATATAAAAAAGCTGGAAGTCCTGAATAAGAAGATGAGCCTGGAAATACGATCAGGTGACTTCTCAAACCTTTTTGAAAGCAATCTTGAATTCCACAACACCTATCTTGCTGTCTCCGCCAACAGCATGTTAAAAAAATTTATTTTACCGATCAAGCATCGTCTCTATGATTTTCCCCGCCATAATTTCATCGCCGAATGGGAACTGGAGAATTGTGCCGAACATGCCCGGTTCATCAGCTTTCTCAAGAAAAAGGATGGCGAACGGGCTGCCCGCCTCTTAAGAGATGTTCACTGGTCTTTTGAAACTCAGGAAAACTATATTCATCAGTTTTATAACATGAAACCGTCAAAATAAGCCGCGGCAAAAGAACTATCTCATTTCTTCGTGCAGTCAATGTGCAAAGAACCTAACAAACTGTAATACAGGGGCTGTGCGGTGATCAGCCGAAATAAAAGAGGTGCTTGATAGAGCCTTTAAATTCTGCTGTGAAAAGAATTTCATTTGCTCCAACGTCAATCTCATTGTATTAATAGGAGACATTATAATCATCGGATTTTTTTAACTTAAACGTAAAAAAGCCCATTATTGCCGGATAAACACTCTGTAACAAAGGGAGAAACCGTGAGTATCGAGCTTATAACCTTTCTGTATTTTGGCTGCCTGTTTATTTCCTTATTTCTTGGACTGCCTGTTGCACTGGGACTGGGGGGCACCGCGGTCATTTTTGCAGCACTGCTCGAACCCCGATCCCTTCTCGCCATCCCAAGCGCCTTTTACTACACTCCATGGAATAACGTATTGGTAACCGTCCCCCTGTTTCTCTTTATGGGGAGCCTGATCCGTTTTTCAGGCATTGCCGAAGCAGCCTATGACGCGGTCTACAAATTAATCGGCCACGTTGCCGGTGGGCTGGCCATGGGTACCGTAATGGTGTGCACCATCTTTGCCGCGATTACCGGCATTACTCCCCCAGCCACGATAACGATGGGGCAGATCGCCTATCCCTCGATGATGAAATACCAATACAACAGAGCCATCGCCATCGGCTCTATTGGCGCCGGAGGCGCCCTCGGTGCCCTGATACCACCCAGCGTACCCTTTATCTTTTATGGGCTGCTGGCCAAGGTATCGATTGGAGGCCTCTTTCTGGGCGGACTCATTCCAGGGCTGATGCTCGCATCCTTTTATGTCATTTATATCGGAATCAGATGCAGGATACAGCCGCACATGGGACCGTCGCTGCCCGCTGATGAAAAATTCAGCACCAGGGAAAAGGTGCAGGCACTCTTTAACATCTGGCCGTTCATGATTCTGATACTGCTCGTTCTCGGGGCTATCTGGGGTGGCATTGCAACACCTTCTGAAGCCGCCGCCTTTGGAGCCACCGGTGCGTTTGTGATCAATATGATCTACCGGAAACTGACCTGGCAGGTTTTGAAGGACTCCCTTGAGACGACGGTAAAGCTTACCGGTATGGGGCTGTGGATTCTGATCGGTGCTAATATCTACCTGAACATCTTCAACTCACTGGGATGCCAGGAACTTGTGACCTCACTGGTACTGGGAATGCCGGGAGGAGAAAACGGAGTGCTGCTGATGATGATGTTTATCATCCTGCTGCTCGGGATGGTCATGGATGACTGGGCAATAATCATGCTCTGCACGCCGCTCTACATCCCGATCATCAACGAACTCGGAATAGACAAACTGTGGTTCGGCGTTCTGTTTATCGTCAATATCCAGATCGCTTACCTGACGCCGCCGTTCGGCTTCGTTCTGTTCTGGCTGAAAAGTGTATTGCCGCCGAACGTGAGCATGGGGGACGTTTACAAGTCTGTCGGACCGTTTATTTGTCTCCAGCTTCTCGGCTTGACGCTTGTCTACGTCTTCCCGGAAATAGCAACGTGGCTGCCTGAAAAATTGAAGTAGGGGAGGAAAACTATTTCTAACAGGATGTCTGGAGCGGCCAGAATAGAGAAGATCCCCTTTAAGGGTTTATATCGCTGAAGAAAAAGGCAATAACAGGGCAGGAGGTTAGAATGAAATTTTGGAGCATCACAGAAAGAACCATTGATATGATCGCCCAGATAATGGGAAAAATCGGCTGGGTTCTTCTTCTCTACTGTATGATCCTTGGAGTGACCGATGTGTTTTTACGCTACGTCTTGAACAGTCCCTCCCTTTGGATATCAACCACTGTCCAGGTGGCCATGGTTTTGATGGCCTGTGTCGGCGGGGTGTATGCACTGAATGACGATGCCTTCGTGAAGCTGGATCTTTTTTATGCCAACTTCACACCGCGAAAGAAAGCGATCTGCGATATCATCACGGTTGTTTTTACCTTTCTGTTCCTCTCGGTGCTCATCTGGAAAGGTACTACTGCAGCGTTATTGTCGATCAAGTTGAAGCAGGTGACACCGACAAGCATTCCGATACCGATCTATCCGCTGAAGGTTTTTATACCGATTTCCGGGGCAATCATGATGCTGGTGGTCATAAAAAAACTCGTCAACGACATTCGTACGGTCATTTCAGGAAAAAAACATAATTAATATTCAGGTGCGTGTTCAAGAACACTGGCTCAGTGTTTATAGTGTCGTGAAAACCACCGGTGAAGTTCTCAATTGTGAGGCCTTTGCCTTTTTCCAGAAACAACAAACCAAACAGATACAGGAGGAGAAAGTAATGAGAAAACGTTTGATGAAGTTCGTTGCTGCCTTTGCTGCAACCGCAATGATTGCAGGCGCCGGTGCTGCCCTGGCCGCAGAAGAGTACGGCAAGCCGGACAAAGTGACAAAATGGGTCTTTCAGCCATGTTTTGACTCCTCGGATGCCGGCTGGGCAAATGGCATCGTCCCCTGGATCAAAATGGTTGAGGAAGCAACTGAAGGCTCAATTCAAATAGAGCTGCAGCCGGCCGGTGCGATTACCAGCGGCTCAGAGGCGTTCGGTGCAACCGCTGCCGGAATGATTGATGTCTATGCCGGCTGGGCAACTGTTTACGGCGGAGACATGCCGGAAGGCATGCTGGCTTTCGGACTGGCGATGGGCGCAAATAACTATTTTGAATCCTGGGCAGCCATGTTCGGCGATCCAAAGTATCGCATCGGCGACCTTGTCCAGGCTGCAGCCAATGACAGAAACCTCCAGTGGGTCGGCTGGACCAGCCAGGGACCAAATGCCATGTTCACAAAGTTCCCGGTAAACAAGCTCGAAGATCTTGCCGGCAAGAAGATGAGAGCCGGCGGACCGCATGCGCTGTTCCATGCCGCCATGGGCGGAGCGCCAGTTTCCATGGGCGGTGGGGACATTTACACTGCGATCAAGCTTGGCACCATTGACGGTACCTACTGGGATACTGGTGGTATTGACGATATGGCCTTTCACGAGGTTATCAAATATGCAATCATGCCTGGCTGGTGTCCTTCCCAGCATCAGGAAATTTATGTAAACCTCGACAAGTGGAAAGCGCTGAACCAGTGGCAGAGAGACAAAATCAACTCCATTTTCATGCCGAGTTATTTTGAAACGAGCAGGATGCATATGCAGGGTGTTGATGAAGCGCTGCAGATCCTAAAAGATGCCGGCGGTGAAGTGATCACGCTTTCAGAGGATGAAGTAAAGCGTATGCGTGCCAAGGCAATCTCTGACGTATGGCCGAAAGTAGCTGAAAAATCAGATCGTTCTGCAGAAGGTGTACGACTGTGGACAGAGTTTCTGACAGACATTGGTGAACTCTAGGTCTATGCCAGAGTAGTGATGTAAGCAACAGGTTTTACATCTGTACGTGTTGGGCGTATAACCTTCTCTTTTCAGAAAGGTTATACGCCTTTTTTATTTTATCGGGTGGTCTTGCCTGCTGATGTTCATCGTCGGCGAATAATCTTGACAAACGTTTCATTACTAATATATTAGTATATCAGACTGTTTCTGAGCTTGCCGCAAGCAGCACATCTCAGCAGATGTTCAGGTATACAGGGTAGTTCAAATTTAAAAGGAGCGGATTATCATGAGTAAACAGGAATTTACCAGAATCAAAAACTTTATTGATGGCACCTGGCAGGAAGAAACGGGTGTTGAATATGTACCGCTTTACAATCCTTCCACCGGTGAAACAATCGGCGAGGTTCCACTGTCTTCCGATCAGACTTCACTGGCAGCAGTTGATTCGGCCTACGGTGCTTATGAAAGCTGGCGGAAAATGTCGGTGAGCAAACGGGTCGGTTTTCTTTTTGACATGCGCCAGGCAATGGTTGACAGCGAAGAAGATCTCGCCGTCTCAATAGCCGTTGACCAGGCCAAACATATCAGTGAGGCCCGGGGAGAGATCAGACGGGTTATCGAGATTATAGAGGCTTCGTGCTCCATTCCGACACTGCTGCAAGGTGAGATGCTCAATGGTATCGCCAACAATATTAACGGTCGGGTGGTCAAACAATCATTGGGAGTATTTGGTGGTGTTGCGCCGTTTAATTTCCCTGCACTTGTCTTTGGCTGGTTTGTGCCGTATGCAGTTGGTGTCGGAAACACCTTTATTTATAAACCGTCAACGCAGTCGCCGCTTTTCATGCAGAAAATGGGTGATCTTTTTAATGAAATCGGTCTGCCCAAAGGCGTCATCAACATCATTCACGGGAATCGCTCAATACCCGGTACCTGGTATGAAAACGACAAAATGAGCGGTGTCTGCCTCGTTGGCTCAACACCAACCGCAAAGAAAATGGCAGAGGCCTGCGGACGTGGTGGAAAGCGCAGCATGCTGCTCGGTGGCGCAAAAAATTATCTTGTCGCAATGGAGGACGTGAACTGGGATGTCTTTATCGATAATTTCATTCATTCCTGCTACGGCTCAGCCGGTCAGCGCTGTCTTGCCGGTTCAATTGTTGCAGCCGTTCCTGAAATCTATGACGAATTAATTGAGCGGGTACTCGAAGCTTCCAAAAAAGTTGTTGTCGGGGATGCGATGGACCCCGATGTCTACATGGGTCCGGTAATTTCGGCAAAAGCAAAGAAAAATATCGAACAGTACATCGAAATCGGTATCGAGCAGGGCTCCAAACTTGTTCTGGACGGACGCAATCCGCAACTGTCCGAAAAAAATAAAAACGGCTATTTTGTCGGTCCCACCATTTTTACGGATGTCACTCCCTGCAGAAGAATTGCCCAGGAAGAAATTTTCGGGCCGGTTGTCTCCATCATGAAGATCAAGGACCTCGATGACGCGCTGCAACTGATCAGGCAACAGAAATTCGGCAATGGCGCCTGCATTTTCACGCAGAACCAGTATTATGCGGAAACCTTTATCAGCGAAGCAAATGTCGGCATGGTCGGTATTAACGTCGGTGTCTGTGCGCCTCATCCCTATCTGCCTTTTGGGGGCATTAAAGACTCTCACCTCGGCACCGACAAGGTTCAGGGCAAGGATGGGATAGACTTCTTCACCCAGAACAAAGTGGCTACAATTCGAGTTGCTCCCCCCGAAGGTGTTAACGAAGAGGGGCAGAAAACGGCAGCTGACACGTCCGTGAGAAGCTGCGTTGCCCAATAGAGAGCAAAAATAGTGCAAGGCCGCGGTCTTTCAGCTGACCGCAGCCTTGCAGTGACCAAAATTTTGAGAGAAGAAGCGCTTTATGTTCAATGAAACAGGCGGTGGCAGTCACTTGCTCAGGGTTCAGGTTTACGACTACCTCCAGGAGCAGATGCGTGTAGGAGTTCTTGAGCCGGGAGCTTCAATCAGTGTCAACACAATGATTAAAGAATTGGGGGTAAGTCGGACCCCGCTGCGCGAAGCGCTGCTCCTCCTGCAGGAACAAGGATTTGTTTCGATCCAGCCACAGCGCGGGGTAAAAATCAGCGTCCTCACCATGGACGATGTGAAAGACATCTATGAAATACTGGGAGGTATCGAATCCCGTGTCATTCTCTCGGTTTTTGACAAAATCAGCAGGGCAGAAATAGAGCAGATGAAATTATGTAACCGAAAAATTGAAACGGCCCTGTCAGAAAATGATATTATTGCCCATAATCAGGCAAATATTGACTTTCATGATGTCTTTCTGGACCTGTCCGACAATCATCGCCTGCTCAGGTATGTGAAGAATCTAAAAATGCAGCTCTATGACTTTCCCAAAAGAAATTACGGCAGACTGTGGAACCTTGAAAATCTGCAGGAACACAAGACCTTCGTTACACTCATTGAGGAAGCAAGAGCCTTAGATGCTGCTGATTACCTGAGGGATAGGCACTGGGATTTTAAACCGCCGGATGGTTTTGAAACGATTTCACACCATTGACCGTGGCGGAAGCTCAGGGTGTCCTTGATCCCATATCGACATAAGATAGCGCCACAGGTCCGATGTATTCTGCGCTCGGACGAATGAGCCGGTTATTCTTCCACTGCTCGAGAATGTGCGCTGTCCAGCCGACAGCTCTGCTGATCGCAAACAGTGGCGTGTAGAGTTCCCTCGGAATGTTTATGGCATGATAAAGCACTGCGGAGTAAAAGTCGACGTTGGGAAATACCTCTGTATGTTCAAGCATCGTCTGCCTGACCTCTTCGGCAATGTCCAGCATCCGTGTCGTTCCAGACTTCTGCCCGATCTGTTCTGCGTAGCGTCTCAGGACGCCGGCTCTGGGGTCTTCACACCGGTAGACGCGATGCCCGAAACCGGCAATTTTTTTCTTGGCCCTCAGGTTGGCCAGAACCCAGTCTCTGGCCGTGTCCGGATTTCCGATTTCTTCAAGCATCTTGATAACTTCTTCGTTTGCGCCGCCATGCAGAGGCCCCTTCAGGGTACCGATGGCACTGGTCATGGCTGAATAGATGTCTGCCATTGTGGCGGCAGTAACACGGGCTGAAAAAGTCGAGGCATTGAGCTCGTGGTCGGCATGCAGGATCAGGGCAACATCCATTGCCCGCACAACCTCGGGATCTGGCTCCGTTCCATTGAGGGAGTAGAGAAAATTAAAGGCTATGCCGCAATCGGGATAGGGTGCAATGGGCTCATGGCCGTTCCGCAATCGCTGATGAGCGGCGACGATCATTGGTATGCGTTCAGTGATCCTCTGGGCTTTTCGCAGGCACGCATCAAGCCGTGTGTTGCCGCTGTCCGGATCCCAGTGACCAAGGGATGATACCGCTGTTCTCAATACTTCCATCGGTTTTGCCGCATTTGGAAACATGCGGAGAATCATGACTGTTTCGACCGGCAGAACCATGGAGCCGGTAAATCCATCCAGAAATGCCTGGAATTCTATTAATCCCGGGAGGCGCCCGAACCAGAGCAGGTAGGCGACTTCTTCAAAGGTTGAAAATTCAGCAAGTTCAACGACATCATAGCCGCGGTAAAGAAGCCTGCCCTTCTCACCGTCAATAAAACAGATCTTCGAGCTGCAGGCAACGACCTCCGCAAGACCTCCCTCAGGTGTCTTCTGATCTTTTAAAGCAGGGTTGATCATATTCACAGCAGTCCTTGTCAATTTATTATAATTACGGTATGTCAGTCGTTTAAACGAACAACGCGAGGAACAGCTTTAATGAAATTCTGGCACAGGCTGTAGGTGTATGCCCCCTGATTCGGGATCAGCAGTACATCGCCTATCTGCAGGTCTTCTCCCCAGTAACTGTAACCCCAGAGATCCTGAGGCGTGCACAGCGAACCCATTATGGTGCATGAATGCTCTTCAAGGGCCGGCCTGTCAAGATTGAGGATTGGACAGTAATCAGTCTCAAATCGTTCCCAGCCAACGGCGTTGGTGCCGGCGTCGGTAATGGCAATTTCGTCACCCTTGAGGTCCATGACCCGCAGAAGAAGATGCATGGCGTCATTGCATATCCAGCGCCCCGGTTCAAAGCAGATACGATAGGGCTTGATCGTGAAGAGATGCTCATCAACAGCTGCACTCAATGCTTTTGCAAAGCATTCAATGGATTGCGAAGAAAGGTAATAGTGTTCCGGATCATGTTCCGGCTGCATCCCGGCAGCTCTGATTATTGCACCTTTTTTTGTTCCCGCAAGTTGCAGCCATTCGCCATGTTCCGGCCAGTAACCGCCGCCAATATCGATGAACTTTATTGAATCCCGGACGGAGCGGGGCAGGTTGGAAAGCAACGTTCCCAGCTGGGCGATAAAGAGGGTCTGTTTTTCAGGATTCAGGTTCCAGCTGGTGTGAAACTGAATTCCTTCAAAATAGAGATGCGTGCAACTTGAGGCAGCAACGCAGAATCTGGTGAGCTCTTCGGCAGGAATACCGAATTTTTGCCACAATCCACTTGAAGAGGTGGACAGGCGAATTCCGACCCGAATGTGCTTTCGCTTATCCTGGGCAATGTTCTGCAGGCGGTAGAGCTCTGTAAAACTGTCAAGCAATACGGTAACCCGGTCACTGTTCTCTGCAGCCATTCTCAGCTCGGCATCGGTCTTGCCGGGACCGCTGAAAACAATATCAGCGGAACCCAGAGAAAGAGCCATGGTCAGTTCCTGATCGCTGGAAACATCGAGGCCAAAACCGGACGTGATCAGGGTTCTGGAAACATCCGGATAATTATTACTCTTGACGGCATAATAATACCCGGTATCCGGCAGGACATGTGAAAAAGCATTTCGAAATCTGCCGGCTCTGTGCCGAAGCATGGCTGAGTCCAGGATGTAAAGCGGTCCATCATACATCTGGGCGAGGCGCAGAAAGGTTTCTTTTTGCGCGAAGTACCCTTCAACGAACCCGTGCAGCCTGCTTTTTGGCAGCAGCGGGGTGTCGGCGCTGAGCTGTTTTTCCAGTTTTCCGACAAGCCTGTTTGTGTGGAGCGCGGTTGACATCAGCATATTTCCATTTGAATTGATTTTGTAATATCGATGCATTGACGTTCAATTTCGATGCTCTCGTCGGGTGTGAAAATAATATAGCCGAGGAGCCAGGAATCATAGTCATCGGGGGGAAGCGTTACTTTGTGGCCAGCTTTTCTTGTTACTTTGATGTCCAGGATACGGGGGTCTTTTTCAAGGCTGTCCGTTGTTACACGGCGGAGAATGCCCTCGCTCTCTGCGAAAATACGCAGTCCGATTCCACGGCTGCGGCTGCCGAACGTGGTTTGGCTGATTCGTCTGCCCCGGGCAAAGTCCATTGCCAGCGCGAGCATGTCGATTCCGTGCACACGGCGAATCAGATGCGGGAGGCAGTCACCTCCCAATCTCGGTGTCATTTCCAGGAAACAAATACCTTTGTCGCCTACCATGAAGTCTGCCATACAGATTGCCCGTTTTATCCCCAGTGCACCAGCTGCTTTTAAGAGCTCATCGCTCAGGGAGAAAGCAGCCGCTTCTTCCGGTGGAGAAACAAGCGCGTATCCGAGGGTTGTTCCAAACGGCGCAGACGGAGCGCTTATTTTTTCGGTAAATCTGATTATTTCAGCCCGGCCGTTTTCTATCAAACAGTCGCAGCTGTATTCCTTGCCGCTGACCCAGCTCTCTGCAAGTATGAGCGGCCATTTCAGACCGGTCGGACTGTCGAGGAAAGCCGCGCTCTGCTGTCTCTGATAAAAAAGATCAACGGCTTTTTGGCAGTCTTCTCTGGAGCGGCAGCGGAAGGTCAGTTCGCTGCCGCTGCCGAAGACCGGTTTGAGAACACATGACCCATTGTTGTTCCCGATAAAGGCCCAGGCCTCTTCAGCAGAAGAAATTATCTGGTAATCCGGGCAGCTGACACCATATTTTTTCCATACTGTTTTGCTGTCATATTTACTTCGGCAGTTGTTGACCGTTTTCGCTGAAGGAAAGGCAAGTTCAAATTCACCCGCCAGATCCGAGGCTGCAGACAACGATTCGCAATCATAACAGACAATACCGTTGAGTTTTATTTTCCAGCGCTGCAGGTGGTCGCGAACAAGCTGCCGGGCGGTTTTCACCTCTGCAAGATTGCAAAGTACCTCTTCACCGGGTTCAGGTAACGGGTCGGACGATTTTCGGCGCAGACGCTCTTCGGTGAGAAAAAGCGCCGATCCGGGAGAGGAATTCCTGATCCAGTCTATGTAATCAGGAGTCGTTCCGACAACAAGAACCCTTGACTCAGTAGCCACTCGCAACGCTCTTCAGATTGGGCTGGTTGAAAAGGTACTGACTCTGCTGTCTGCTCGGCATGAGATTCATCTGGTAGAGCGGCCGCTCAGACAACCGGAAGCGTCTCTTCCAGTTAAAATCGCCACAGAGAAAGTCAACCGAGTCCATTTTCTCCTGACAGGCCGTTTCAATGTGGTGCAGATTGATGAGTTTAGCCACTCCCGGAAACTGAGCGTCTGTGCAACCGGCAAGCAACGTGTAGGTATTCTTCCAGAGCGCGCCAAAGTCTATTGCCGCTATTTTGCCGCCTAATCTCAGCGTTGTTATTCTCAACATATCGCGCTCCCGCATCCATTCGGAAAGCAGGGTGAATGCTTTCACAAACCGGGGATCGGCAAAGTATGAAGAGGCCCCATACCTTTTCTGGTTGGTGTGGAAGAGATATTCGATGTCATCAAAGTTATTGTACTGGTAAGAAACTCCAAAATTTTTAAGCGTTTCTGTTTCTTTGAGAATCTGTTTTCTCGATTTTCCGGAAAGGAGCTGCAAATATTCCTGGAGTGAATAGTTGACGCGTCCAGGGTAAAATTGATAATTTACCTCGTCGACCATCAGCGGAAAATCAACCATTGAAGCGACACTGCTGGCAAGGTAGCGAAGATGAGTTTTTTTCGGAACGGCTTCGAGAAGACCGCGCAGGATGTCAGGTGTCGAGGCTGGAATCCGGTTCTGTTCAATCCAGGTTTTCTGCTGCCATGTTTCAGCAGGGTAAAAACCGTAACACCCAGTCCCTGCAATCTTCGACAGGGCAAGCAGTCCAACGATCCTGCTTCGATTTTCAGCTACAATAAAATACGGAGTGGAATCGTAAGCAGCGGCAAAACAGTGTCGCACCGGCCACAGGTCGAACAGACAGTTCTCCGGCCAGGCCTGACGCCACAGGTGCTCGCATTCGCTTGTATCTTCACTGACCCTGTACGCTATCATTTTCTTTCTCCCTGTCTTTCAATTTATAATGAGATTCAAAACGTTACATCCTGCAGGCAGGTCATCCGCCGTCGTGAAGGCTGTATTCATACCTGAGTGCAAAAGCACGATGCGTGCCAGAGTGACTATACAAATAAAAAGATCTAATATGTTGTTATCATGACAAAAAAATACATTAGAGAAAGGATTGTTTCAGATCGACAGGAAAAAGGTATTTTTTTTCTGAATAATATGGTATTTTATTTCTTAATTTAGCGTGAAGTGTCATTAACATGCCGTTTGTAAATCCTTTCAGTTGTAATTACTCGTTGACTGTTCTTCTGAAAATGTGATGTTTTTTGGCTTGTGCTTCGCATATCTTGATTCAGGAGCTTTTCAGCCCCTGCATTTTCTCTGTATCGATTTATAATCGGTATTTTTTTTCCACTTTACCAGCAAAATGCTATTAAGAACCGTAATCAGCCTGGACAGCAAAAAGGTGCAGGACAGTCTTGTTGAAGCCCTTTCTGACGCTGATATTCAGATTGTCAGCTATAAAACCGGGAGAAATCTCTGGCAGAAAATCGTACAAAGCTGCGGAGATGTCGTCGTGATCAGTGAATCCCTGCTGCAGCGTCCAGTTGAGTCCGCACTCGAGATTCTCAATAATCTGCCCGAGAACCCCACCTCCATCATCCTGCATTCAAGCACCTCTCATGAGGAGCATGCAAAATTGTTTGCGGCGGGTGCGGATATCGTGCTGTATTCCGGATTGTCAATACATGATATTCTTGCCACAATTGAAACTGCCCTGGAGTCAAGAAGAAATTTTCTCCAGCAGGACCGGCTCGACATCAGAAAATCCCATCCCAAGCTCAGTGATTTCTCGCTGAGCAGTGAAGCGATGCAGCTTTTCCTCAATGATGTCTATCAGGTTGCCAATACCCAGTCGACCCTGCTGCTGCTTGGGGAAACGGGTACCGGAAAAGAACATTTGGCCAAGGCCATTCACGCAGAGAGTGCCAGATCAAGAGGCCCGTTTGTGGCCATCAATGTTGCCGCGCTGCCCGAACAGCTGCTGGAAAGTGAGCTTTTCGGCCACGCCCGAGGCTCGTTTACCGGGGCTACCCGTTCACGCCGTGGCACATTTGAGATGGCCCATGGAGGTACACTCTTTCTTGACGAGATTGGCGAGATGCCGACTCACCTCCAGGTAAAACTTCTGAGGGTGCTCCAGGATTTTGAAATCAGGCCCATCGGTGCTGAAAAACCAATAATGGTGGATGTGCGGCTGATCACCGCGACCAACCGCGATCTTGAACAGGAAATTGAACGCGGCAACTTCCGGCAGGACCTCTATTACCGGCTTAGCGTCATGAGCCTTATTATCCCGCCATTAAGAGAGCGAAAGGAGGACATACCGATTTTGACAAGACGTTTTATCTCCCACTATAAGAGCATGATTGCCCGCTCGGTCAATCATATATCGGCGGCGGCGATGAGCGCGCTTTGCAATTACAGCTGGCCGGGCAATGTCAGGGAGTTGATGAACGTTGTTGAACGGGCAATGCTGATCTGCAGGGGAAATGAGATTTCGATATCCGATTTACCAACGGTATTACAGGATAATCTCGAAAATATCAGGGTCCCTGGATCTGTCGGCAATGACCTGGCCGCTGACTGGCGGGGCAAGACACTCTCTGAGGTTAAAAAGAGTGCAATTGAGGGGATTGAGCGTTCTTATCTGACCATGGTATTGAATGAAACCCGCGGCAGAATCGGAGAGGCGGCAAGAATATCAGGCATCCATTCAAGAAGTCTGTTTAACAAGATGAAAAAGTTTGGTTTGAAAAAAGAGGATTTCAAACAATCATAACCTGCACTCACCTGATTGCTTGTCTATTGACGCTGATACTGTTAAGACAATGCTTCAGAAAACAGGCGTGATAATCAGCGTTGTCTGCCAAGTGAAATGTGATGGTAAAAAAACAAAAAACCGCACGGCCCGTTATCGGTTGGCGGGAGTGGGTGGGGCTGCCGCAACTCGGTATCACCGCCATCAAGGTAAAAGTGGATTCAGGGGCACGATCGTCGTCGCTGCACGCTTTCAACCTTCATGCTTTTTCCCGTAAAGGCTGCGAATGGGTTCGTTTCAGCGTCCACCCCATCCAGCGTTCCAGAGCACATATTGTGGTTGCAGAGGCAGAGGTTCTCGAATATAGGTCTGTTCGCAGTTCGAGCGGTATAGCCAGGATGAGGCCGGTTATCATTACAAACGTCGAACTGCTCGGCATGATATGGCCGGTTGAACTGACACTGGCAAGCCGTGACGAAATGGGGTTCAGGATGCTGCTTGGCCGTGAGGCTTTCAGGGGAAGATTCCTCGTAGATGGAGGGAAATCCTATTACGGCGGCAGAATACAGAAAAAGATTCAAATACGCAGACTTAAATCTGCTCAAACCGGTTCTGAAGGAAAAGGAGATATATGAAACTTGCTATTCTCTCATGCAGTCCGAAATGTTACAGCACAAGGAGACTTCTCGAGGCGGCCAGGCAGCGTGGACACACCGTAAAGGTGCTTGACACGCTAAAATTTGCCATTGATCTTGAACAGGGCTCCCCTGATCTTTACTATCGTGGAAAACAGCTTTCTCTTTACGATGCGGTCCTGCCGCGAATCGGGGCCTCGATAACGTATTTTGGCACAGCTGTCGTCAGACAGTTCGAACAGATGGATGTTTTTTGCGGAAATTCATCTGTGGGAATCACCAACTCGAGAGACAAACTGCGCAGTATGCAGATTCTCAGTCGACATCGCATCGGCATACCCAAAACGACTTTCGTACGTGACAAGAAGGATGTGCTGCCGGCAATCAAAAGAGTTGGCGGTGCTCCTGTCATTATCAAGCTGCTCGAGGGAACGCAGGGCATCGGTGTACTCCTGGCTGAATCAGTGAAGGCGGCGGAAGCAATCATCGAATTGCTGCAGAGCCAGAAACAGAATGTACTCATCCAGAAATTTGTTTCCGAAAGCAAAGGACGCGATATACGGGCTTTTGTCGTCGGTGATCGGGTTGTCGGAGCCATGCGCCGTATCGCCCAGGGACAGGAGTTTCGCAGCAATGTTCATCGTGGCGGCAGGGCCGAACCGGTGGATCTTGATGACACCTACCGGGAAACCGCGGTGCGGGCAGCACAGATCATGGGCCTTCGCGTTGCCGGTGTCGATCTGCTGGAGGGAAAAGACGGCCCCCAGGTAATGGAAATCAACTCTTCGCCGGGCCTGGAAGGGATAGAGGCGAGCACCCAGCTTGATATTGCCGGTTCCATTATGGATTATATCTCGGCCCAGGTGAACTTTCCCGAGATAGATATTCGCCAGCGACTGACTGTCAGCAGGGGATATGGGGTCACGGAAATTTATCTCCCTGAAGGCTCGGAATATATCGGTAAAACCATCGCGGAGTCACAGCTGCGGGAAAAAGATATCACGGTCCTGACACTCCACCGCGACGCAAAAGTCATACCGAATCCTCGATCCAGTAGAGAGCTGATTGCCGGGGACCGTCTGCTCTGCTTTGGGAAACTCGAGCTAATGCGTGATCTGACACCGGCAAATATACGGCGTAAACGACGTCCAAACGTCAAAGAGCTGCCGGAATTACCGGTTGCCGACGAGGTTCTCAAAGAAGGTACCACAACCACCCCGATTAAAATATCTGCTGAGAAGACGACCCAACATGAATAATCCCAGAGCTCAGAAAAAATCAATTTCCGACTGGTTTGGTGAAGAGATTCCTCCGGGATCATCCCGGAATGTGCATCTTTCCATCGGTGAGAGCTACAGCGGCATGACTGTCCAGATACAGCTCCACATCCGGCGGGCAGTCGAGGATGGGCCTGTGGTTTTCGTTACGGCGGCATTGCACGGTGATGAGATTAACGGCTGCGGAGCAATCCGCAGCGTGATCCAGGACGAAAATTTCAAACTGCAAAGGGGCGCCCTTGTTCTCGTTCCGGTGCTTAATCTCCTCGCCTTTGACCGCCACTCGCGCTACCTGCCCGACCGTCGGGACCTGAACCGTTCTTTTCCCGGTTCCACCGAGGGGAGCCTTGCCGGACGGATGGCTTCTGCCATTTTCAGCGAAATTGTCATGCGCTGTGATTACGGGATTGATCTTCATACGGCAGCCATCCGCCGCACCAATTATCCGACAGTTCGGGGTGACCTTGCTGATCCTGAAGTACGAAGAATAGCACAATCATTTGGCTCGGAAATAATCATGAACTCCAAAGGGCCGAAAAACTCATTTCGAAGGGAGGCCTGTGCCGCCGGTTGTCCGACGATAATAATGGAGGGCGGTGAGGTATGGAAAGTTGAACCAGGTATTGTTGAAACTGCCATCCGAGGGATAAAAAATGTGCTCTTTGAGCTCAAAATGGTTGATACCGCTGCCGGTCGGCCACCGTATCAGGTGGTGATTGAAAAATCACAATGGATCAGGGCGGAACGAGGAGGTTTTCTTCAATTTCACATAAAACCGGGCGATATTGTAGAAAAAAATCAACCCTTAGCGACTAACACCACAATTCTTGGTGAGGAGCAGAGCACGCTTTATGCACCATTCAACGCGGTAGTCATGGGCATGACAAGCCTGCCGTCAATCAGTCCCGGGGAACCTGTCTGCAATCTTGGTAAACTGCCCAAAAAATATAAACCCGTAAAGCTGCGACAGCTAAGAACTGCTGAAGATGGTCTCGAGCAGCGCGTACTGGAAGAGCTGGGAGCAAATGTATTGGTTGTAGAACCGCCGGATGATCCTGTATCCCCACCGGTTGACTAAAAACCGCTCTATTTTCTGTTTCTGAGTTTTGAACCAAGAGGAATAACGGCAAGAAAAGTCAATAACGGTCGTTTAGTCCTCTTCTTCCTTAATCGCATCAGCATGGGTTACGGCATCAAAAGATTCTACATCCTCCAGGTCACCAAACCAGAGTTCGGAACTCATTATTTCGTAGGTAGCTTCTTTGGCTGATTTTGAAACTTCTTTGACCTGCCATAAAATATTTTCCGCTTCAGGAAAATGATCCCCTTTAATTTTTTCAGCATAGAGACGATTCAAGATGGCATTTTCAGCGATGCCCGCAGCGAGTAGACGGGTCAGAGCAGGCTCTATCGTTGGCTTGAAAAGATCAAAATCATCCTTCTGCTGAGCGCTTACGGTGGCCTGGAAGGTAACACCTGTAGGAGCAGCAAATGTTCCATTAAAAGCCTCCCGCAGAAGTCCATAGGCATCAAAAAATCTCTTATGAAAAGAAGGATCCGCAAACTCCTCCCAGAGTTTGTCTTCCACCATATCATGAGCGGTCTGATCAATTTTACCATCTGGTAGTTCATCGTCCATGAGATGTGTCAATACATACTTTGCTGCTGTTTCTGCCTCAAAATCATTTAAAGACATCATACACATCTCTTTAAGATCATTATCGCTGATGGATTCAAGGTCATCCTCAAACTCCATCAAGGCTAAAAGTTGCTTATAATCATCAGCGCTCCAGGCGCCTTCTGTCTGCGAAATTTTTTCAAAGGAAAAAATGGCAACGTTAAATTTTTTTTCCATATTAGACCTTTATCAACAAAATGTTAGGCTGTCAGGCTCCCTGTTCGGATCGCTGCACCAGCGGTAAAAGAAGGTTGCAGACCAGAACCGTCCGGTCATGTCAACTCCGCTCCCTGCACTGAGTCAAAAAAAAAGGTGCATTCTCTTGGAGAAAATGCACCTTCAGTTCATGTTTTGAGCGTTGTTTCTTATGCGGTTGCCGGTTGTGGTCGGAAAAAAGGCATGATGAAATTGCCTGCGGACCTCGTGCCGGCCATGAACTTGTCAAGCACCGCATGGGAACCGTTCTGGTTTAACTCGATAAACTCCCAGCAATCCGGTGAGTCGGCAATTGCCTCCATAAAACCAAGATGCTGCGTATGTCCTGATTTGTATGCTGATATGTGACCGAGCAGCGGACAGCCCAGAAGCGTCAGGTCACCGACAATGTCAAGTACCTTGTGGCGAATGAATTCATCCTGGAATCGCAGCCCGTCCTCGTTGAGAATGGACTTGCGATTCCAGTGAATGGCAATCACGTTTTCAAGCGTTCCGCCAAGAGCCAGACCATTTGCCCACAATTCTTCCACCTGCTCGACGTATCCAAACGTCCGGGCTCTGGCGATTTCTCTGCTGAATCGTTCCTGGTTGATATCTATACTGTATTTCTGCGTTTTTATCAGGGTGTCGTCAAAATTGATCTCACCGGTTATTTTAAAGCCATTGTACGGATGTGCTGTGATCCTGCTGTCACCGTCACAATAGGTGATCGGGCTTGTTATCTTCAGGATTTTACGAAAGCCTTCCTGTTTCTGCTTACCGGCACACTTGAGTATTTTTATAAACGGATCCGCACTGCCGTCCATGATCGGAACCTCAGAAGAGTCGAGCTCAATATCAGCATTGTCGATTCCGTTGCTTCGAAGCGCAGCGAGAAGATGTTCTGTCGTTGAAATTTTAAATCGGTCTGAACCGATGGTTGTCGCCAGTCGGGTATCAACTACTTTGTCCATGTGAGCCCGAATATAGGTGTCATTACCAAGATCAGTGCGGAAGAACCTGATGCCGTTGTCGACAGGAGCAGGCTTGATAGTAAGGGTGGCGGTTCTACCTGAATGAAGTCCGACTCCGCAGCAACTGACAGATTGTTTCAGCGTGTACTGATGTGGTTCAATTTTATGTTTCATATATCTGTTGTTTTAGAATTGATTATTATTGTTTATTACTGAGCGGAATTGGTATTGCAAAATTTGTACCACGAACACACAGCAAGTATAAATAATTGTACTTGTAGAAAAATAGACCTTAAAACAGTGTTATAAAATGCTAAAATCATGCAATACATTAATACAGGCCCATGTGTCGCAAAAAACACACACTGGCAGAAAGGACATATTTTTCTCCCGGGGCGTGGTAAAAGAGTGATCATACAGACAGGCTGTTCTTGATGAAATCATTAAAGTCCTGATTGTTGCCGAACTCCAGGGGAAGGGTATAGAGGGTGATGCCTGGCCGAAGAAATTTCCTTATTTTGGGCATATCTTTTTCCGTTGTCAGCAGTCCTTGAGCATTCTCTGATCGTGACTCCGAAATAAGCTGCTGAAAGTCTTCCTCAGAGTATCGGTGATGATCGCTGAATGTTTTGAAGGAGGAAATCATGATACCGCTCTCGGTTATGAGCTGCTTGAATCTCTGAGGGTTGGCAATTCCGCTGAAACAGTAAAGATTATCTGGTAAGGCGCTGACAGGGATATTTTCTCTTTCGGGTTTGCTGCCCGTGCACCAATATTTAAAAGCCGCAGGGTAGGTGGCACTAAAACGAAAAAGTGCTTTATCCTGAAACTTCTGCAGCAGCACCTCGGCGCATTTGTCTGCCCTTTCTCTGTTGGATTTGTTGATACCTGTGAGAATAAAGGCGTGACAACGTTTCAGAGCCGAGACCGGTTCGCGGAGTTCTCCCGCCGGAAAGACGCGGCTGTTTCCCGCAAAAACATCGGCATCAAATAAAACCAGATCGATCGATCTGGCGACTCTCAGGTGCTGAAAACCATCATCGAGGATTATTATGTCGCACTGGTGTGACTCAATGACATCACGGCAGGGGATAACACGATTTTTGCCGATGGCAACGACCACTTCAGACAGCTCGTTAGCCAGCAGCCAGGGTTCATCACCGCTCTGCTCTGCGTCCATGAGGATTGCAGAGCCGTCCGAGACAATAGTAGCCGCACCCTTTGACGTCCCCCGGTACCCCCTGCTGACAATAGCCGGTTTGTAGCCCTGGGTCGTGAGATATTTTGCCAGATACATGACCAGGGGGGTTTTACCGGTGCCTCCCATCGTCAGGTTGCCGACTGAAATAACAGGGACCGGCGGTTTATAGGTTTTGATGATGCTTTTCCTGTAGAGAAATGCCCTGAAAACCATCAGTTGCGAGTAAAACGGGCCGAAAGGACGGCCGATGGTGAACGCTAACTTTTTTAGTGCCGAATTCATCGATTTAATTGACAGTCGATGCAAGTATATGCATTATCTACAGACGGTTGATTGGCAAAAACCTGCTTCAACGGTCGGAGCCTCATTTTGGGAAAGCGTTTTTTTTCATTGTGTGTTACTTGCTTGTTGAATATCAGTCGGCTAAAGAGAGAGAAGTTTTGCGTTTTTTTTTCAAAATCAGACGTTGATGTCTCATATCATTTTTGGTTGATTTCAGCCCGCGTTTTTTTAATGTTGAGAGGAAACGGCTGTACCCAACCGGAACAACCCCACAACTTCAAGGAGGAATTCATGAAAGGAATGTTGAACAGGAAATTGATTGCAGCAGCGGTCGGCCTCTTGATGACCGCAGCCGTGCCTGCAGCCGGGCTTGCAGCGGATACCATCAAGATAGGCGTAGCCGGACCACATAGCGGCGACCTTGCATCCTATGGTCTTCCAACGGTCAATGCAGCAAAAATCATTGCTGAGAAAATTAATGCGGCAGGCGGTATCGACGGCAAGATGATCGAGCTGCTTATCGAAGATACGGTCTGTAAGCCTGAAGTTGCGACAAACACGGCGACCAAGCTCGTTTCTGACGGTGCTCAGCTGGTACTGGGCGGAATCTGCTCCGGCGCGACAAAAGCTGCACTGCCGATCTACAATGATGCCGGTATTCTTGTGATGTCTCCATCAGCAACCAACCCCGCTCTTACCCAGAGTGGTGACTATCCGAACTTTTTCAGGACCATTGCCCCGGACGATGCCCAGGCTCAAGTTGATGTCGATTTCGCTCTTAATAAACTTGGCTACACCAAAATAGCTGTCGTTCACGACAAGGGAGATTATGGCAAGGGATTTGCTGAATTTGCCAAGAAATTCCTTGAAGATTCCGGAAAAGCAGAAGTCGTTCTCTTTGAAGGGGTAACCCCCGGTGCTGTCGATTATTCGGCTATCGTTCAAAAGATCAAGCAATCCGGTGCTGAAGCGGTAATGTTTGGCGGCTATCATCCGGAAGCCTCTAAAATCATTTCCATGATGAAGAAAAAACGGCTGGACACGACCTTTATTTCAGATGACGGCGTTAAAGACCAGACCTTCGTCAAGGTAGCAGGCGAGAGTGCTGAGGGGGCGTATGCCTCCGGTCCAATGGATACCTCCAGCAATCCGCTCTCCAAGCAGGCAGTCCAGGAGCACAAGGACAAGTTCAGCGCGGATCCGGGCGCTTTCTATGAGAACGCCTATTCAGCAATGCTGGCGATGACCAACGCAGTTTCAAAAGCAGGATCAACCGATCTTGCTGCGCTGAAAAAAGTACTCCAGACAGAAAAGACCGATACTCCGATCGGAGCGATCTCCTTTGATGAAAAAGGAGATGCCATCGGTGTCGGATTCTCCGTCTATCAGGTACAGGACGGCGTCTTTGTCGAGCTGAAATAGTCTTTGTTTTGAGAGGCTTCTTACCTGGAGTGTACGGATAACAGTGCATTCCAGGTAATTTTTTTTGTGGCGGATTATGGATTATTTCATCGAACTTCTTTTCAGCGGCCTGACCAGAGGGGCAATTTATGCACTGATCGCTCTTGGTTACACCATGGTCTACGGTATTATCGGGCTCATCAATTTTGCCCACGGCGAAATTTACATGATCGGAGCTTTTACCGCTTTTATCGTGGCGACCGTATTATCAATTCTTAATTTTCCGGCTCTTGCCATTATTGTTCTTGCCGGCCTTGCCGCTGTCGTCTGGTCTGCCTCTTACGGTTATACCATCGAGAAGGTCGCCTACAAACCGTTACGGCACGCCCCGCGGCTTTCCCCGCTCATTAGTGCGATCGGCATGTCCATTTTCCTGCAGAACTACGTTCTGCTCGCACAGACTTCGGACTTCCTGCCGTTTCCGAGGCTTATTCCGGATTTTCACTTCATGGAGCCGGTGGCCCACATCGTCGGAACGACAGATCTCATCATTTTGGTAACAACAACAGTCGTCATGATTCTGCTGACATTGTTGATTAAATATACAAGAATCGGCAAGGCGATGAGAGCAACGGCCCAGGACAGGACGATGGCCATGCTCGTCGGCATCAACGTCAACCGCATTATTTCGATTACCTTTATTATCGGCTCCTCACTTGCCGCCATCGGCGGGTTGCTGATCGCCTCACATATTGGTCAGATCAATTTTTATATCGGCTTCATTGCCGGTATAAAGGCCTTTACTGCCGCCGTACTCGGAGGGATCGGGTCAATACCCGGCGCGGTTCTGGGAAGTGTTGTGCTTGGCCTTACCGAGAGCTTTGCCACCGGTTATGTGTCAAGCGACTATGAGGATGTCTTTGCCTTCTCGCTTCTCGTTTTAATCCTGATTTTCAGGCCGTCAGGGCTTCTCGGTAAAGTCGACACCCAGAAGGTGTGATCAGCATGTTTACTTTTCAGGAAATAAAACGCTCATTTCTCATCTCTCTGTGGTTTGTTTTTCTGACCTTTCCAATCATGGTTATTCGTGTCAACTCGATCGAAAAGACGGTTCACTGGAGATGGGAAAACATCCTTTACGTGGCTATTGGCAGTTTCTTTCTTTCGATGTCTTTTCGGTATTTTCTCCACAGAAGAGAGATTAATTCCAGTGAGGATTCTGAAAAAGAAGGCAGCACAAACCAGTCCTTTTTCCATGTCTTGCTCGCAAATCCTCTCTACAGAGTGACTTTTGGCTCAGCGCTGATGATTTTTGCGATTGTTTTTCCGTTTATCTTTTCCACCTACCAGACCAACATCATGACCACTGCGCTGATGTACGTCGTGCTCGGTCTCGGACTCAATATTGTCGTTGGCCTTGCCGGCCTGCTCGACCTTGGATACGTTGCTTTTTATGCAGTAGGTGCATACACCTACGCGCTGCTTCATCATCATTTTGGTCTCGGATTCTGGGTTGTCCTGCCGATAGGCGGCCTGCTGGCCGCGCTGTTTGGCATTCTGCTCGGCATCCCGGTTCTGCGGCTCAGGGGAGATTATCTCGCCATTGTCACCCTCGGCTTCGGTGAGATTATCAGGCTTATCCTTGAAAACTGGGGATCGTTCTCACAGGGCCCCAGCGGTATTTCAAACATCGCCAGACCTGCCCTGTTCGGTATTGAAATGTCGTTGAATACGGCCATTATCTACACCTATTACATCATGATTCTGTTTGTCATCATTACCATATTCGTTGTCAACAGGCTGCAGGATTCAAGACTCGGCAGAGCCTGGATCGCCCTGAGGGAAGACGAGATCGCCTGTCAGTCAATGGGAATAGACAAGATGAAAACAAAACTGGTGGCATTTTCCCTTGGCGCTTTCTGGGCAGGTATCATCGGTGTTGTCTTTGCGGCCAAAACAACCTTCATAAATCCGGCAAGTTTTACGTTTCTCGAGTCGGCAATTATCCTGTCGATCGTCGTGCTGGGAGGCATGGGCTCGATTGTCGGGGTTATAATCGGCGCCCTGGTTCTTATTCTCATGCCTGAATACCTGAGGGCTCTGTCTGAGTACCGGATGCTTGCCTTTGGAGCAATTCTTGTCTGTATGATGGTTTTCAGGCCGCAGGGCATCATTGCCAGTGTCAGAAGAACCTATAAATACACACCCCAGAATCGTGAAGAGGATTCGTAAGATGAATTACCCCATTCTCAAGGTAACGAACCTCACCATGGATTTTGGCGGTATCAGGGCACTGAACCAGCTTGATCTCGACGTTAATTCCGGCGAAATCGCGGCATTGATCGGCCCCAACGGTGCCGGCAAGACAACATTTTTCAACTGTGTCACCGGAATCTACCGGCCAACGAAAGGCGATGTGATCCTTCATCAGCCGCATACCGGAAAAAAGATCAGACTGAATGGCTTGAAACCCAACAAGGTCACGGAAAAGGGGCTTGCCAGGACGTTCCAGAATATCAGGTTGTTCTCGCAGATGACTGTGCTTGAAAATGTTATGATTGGGCGGCACTGCCGGACCAAGGCATTCATTATCGGCGCACTGCTCAGAACGAAAGCGACGCTCCGGGAAGAAAAGGAAATCATAGAAAAAAGCCATGAAATACTGGAAAAGGTGGGTCTGGCGCAATACGTGAACGAGTTTGCCAAAAACCTGCCGTACGGGGCCCAGAGACGCCTCGAAATTGCCCGTGCGCTGGCGACCGAACCTGTTCTGCTGCTCCTTGACGAGCCTGCCGCGGGAATGAACCCGCAGGAAACAATCGAACTGGTCACCCTTATCCAGGAGATCGCCTCGGAAGGACAGGCCATCCTGCTTATTGAACATGATATGAAACTGGTCATGTCATTGTCGGACAGAATATTTGTTATGGATTACGGAAAAAAAATCGCCCAGGGGAGTCCGGAAGAGATACGCAGCAATCCCGAAGTCATTAAAGCCTATCTGGGTGAATGAGCAATGTTGAAACTGGAAAAGGTTCAGTCCGGCTATGGAAACATTTTGGCCGTAAAAGGGATCAGCCTGGAAATAAACGAGGGTGAGATCATCACGCTGATCGGTGCCAATGGCGCCGGCAAAAGTACAACACTGATGACGATTTCCGGCGTTGTCCGCTGCAGATCCGGCAAAATTGAATATAATAATCGGGAAATCCAGGATCTCGACAGTGATGCGATTGTAAAAATGGGTGTCTGCCAGGTTCCCGAAGGCAGGCATATCTTTCCCCAGCTGACTGTCAGGGAAAATCTTGATATGGGTGCCTTTCTCCGCAAAGACAGGGATTCTATCAAAAAAGACCGCGACTATGTTTTTGAACTGTTTCCTCTGCTTGCCGAACGCAGGCACCAGGATGGCGGCACCTTGAGCGGAGGGGAGCAGCAGATGCTGGCAATGTCACGTGCGCTGATGGCCCGGCCTCAGCTGCTGTTGCTCGACGAACCGTCCATGGGACTTGCGCCGTTGATCATCAAGCAGATATTTGAAATTATCAAAAAGATCAACCGGGAAAACAACACCACCATTTTTCTGGTCGAGCAGAATGCCAACCAGGCACTGCAGATCGCAGATAGAGGGTATGTCCTCGAAAATGGTAAGATAACACTCTCGGGTTCAGCCGAAAGCCTGATGGCTAATGAAGCTATACAGAAAGCATATCTCGGCATTTAGGTACAATCCATACCCCTCCCAATTCGCTGTTTTCTGCAATCACCTGAGACGATGAAAACAAAAAGAGATGATGTATGACGAAAATAATCAAAGCAGGCGTTATCGGCGTCGGTTACCTGGGACGTTTTCATGCCCAGAAATACGCCGCAATAAACGGCGTTGAACTCGTCGGTGTCGCCGACATTGACAGCTCCCAGGCCCAACTGGTGGCATCCGAGTGCGGCTGTGCTGCATTCACGGATTATCAGGAGCTGCTCGAGCAAACTGATGCTGTTTCAGTCGCCGTGCCGACAAGCCTGCATCATAGAGTGGCTATGGACTGTTTCAGCAAAAACGTTGACCTGCTGCTGGAAAAGCCGATGACAGTGACCCTGGAAGAGGCTGACGAGCTGATAGCGGTTGCGGCAGTAAAAGACCTTGTCTTTCAGGTCGGCCATCTCGAGCGTTTCAACCCGGCAGTGGTTGCGATGAAGCCGTATCTGACAACACCCGTATTTATCGAGAGCAACAGGATTTCAACCTTTAAACGGAGGGGTGTTGATGTCGATGTTGTGCTCGATCTGATGATTCATGATATTGATATTATTCTGACGATTATCAATTCTCCGTTAAAAACCATACACACGGTTGGGGCACCGGTGGCAACAGATACGACAGATATTGCCAACGCCCGGCTGATCTTTGAAAACGGCGCTACAGCAAATATCACCGTGTCAAGGATATCCCTGACAAATGTGCGGAAGATGAGAATATTTCAGCCTGGATCGTATATAAATGTTGATTTTGGCAATAAAAAGATCATGACGATTCAGCTTCGTGATGAACTGCTGGCAAGTGGGATGCCGAAACAGAACATTGTTGTTGAGTCTTTTGCCGGCCATGATGCCTTGTTTGATGAAATCGCCCATTTTGTCGACCATGTCAGAGCTCACACAAAACCTGATGTTTCAGGTGTTGAAGGCCGAAATGCCCTCGCGGTTGTCCTCAGGGTTATTGAACAGATCGCTGAGCATCAGAAGCTGGAACTCTACCAGCAGATCAAATCTGCAGCCCGAAAATGAGTATGGAGGTGATGGTGGTTGCCGGAGAGGCTTCCGGCGACCTGCATGGAGCACACCTGATACGTTCCCTTCAGGAGTTGTGCCCGCAGCTGTCGTTTTGTGGGATGGGTGGCGTTGAAATCGCTCGCACCGGAGCCCAGATTCTTTTTGAAGCCTCGAAAATATCAGTTGTCGGATTTTTTGAGGTCGTTTCCCACTTGAAAGATATCTATGCTGCCCAGAAAACCCTGCGAAAGCGGCTGGTGGAATCGAAACCGTCCCTGCTGATTCTCATCGATTTTCCCGATTTCAACCTGCTGCTTGCCCGGAAGGCTAAAAAACTCGGCATTCCGGTGTTCTACTATATCAGCCCGCAGGTATGGGCCTGGCGGTCCGGAAGAGTTAAAACCATGTCCAGGCTGGTAGATAAGATAGGGGTTATCCTGCCCTTTGAGGAGCAGTTTTATCGTCAAAGAGGTGTTGATGCAACCTATGTCGGACATCCGCTGCTTGACTCGGTTATGACGACGAAATCAAAAGAAAGCTATTGCCGGGAACAGGGTATCTCTTCCACTCGCCGCTTAATTGGCATCCTTCCCGGCAGCCGGGTTAAAGAGGTCGCCCGATTGCTCCCTGTTTTCCTGGAAGCGGCTTTGAAGCTGCAGGAAAAGTGTACGGATAAGCTCCTGTTTCTAATTCCCTGTGCGTCCTCTCTTCGGCAGGAAGATCTGCTCGATAACGGCGTCAGGAAGTACGCCCGGCAGTTGAGTCTGAAAATTGTCTCCCATGACCGCTATAACATGATGGCTGCCTGTGACGTGGTGATCGCCGCCTCAGGTACGGTCACCCTGGAGCTGCTGCTCCTCGATACCCCGATGGTCGTCGCCTACAAACTGTCACCGCGAACATATATGCTCGGCAGGCTGCTTGTTAAGGTAAAGTATTTTTCTCTTGTCAATCTCATAGCCGATGAAATGATCGTTGCGGAACTGCTGCAGGATGAGGCAAATCCGGAGCGTATCAGCAATCAGCTGTTCAAAGTGATGTGTGACGAGCAAGAGCGGAAAAAGATCAAAGAAGGGTTTCGAAGGGTGAAGCACGAACTCGGCAGTAAAGGCGCCTCATTGCGTGCTGCTCAACTCGCATTAGACCTGATCACCGGTGAAAATGACCGTCATGGATGAACCGTATCACGATCCCGTACCGATTGAGATAAATGGTATCCTTGACCTGCACCATTTTTCGCCAAAGGATCTCCGCTACCTTGTACCTGACTATCTATTTGAATGCGCACAAAGAAACATAACCGAGGTGAAGATCATTCATGGAAAAGGAAAAGGGATTCTGCTCAGAACCGTCCATGCGCTGCTCGATAAAAATCCTCAGGTGCGTTCCTATCGGCTGGCATCAGAGCAAAATGGTTCCTGGGGTGCAACCATCGTTCAGCTGAAAAAAGGATCAACTGTCTGATTTTGGTTAGAAAGGAAGAAGGGTTGTTGGCAGGGTAGTGGTGATTGTCTTATTGCTTCCCGGTTCCCTGAAAGAAAGCTGGTAGGCGCAGAGCTGCAATCCTGCTGAAGGACCCGCAATCATGCGGCCATATCTGCGGTCACCGACAAGCGGATGGCTGATCGCTGCCAGATGTCTTCTTATCTGGTGATATCTCCCTGTCTTCAGATCGATGAAAATATCTGTTGTGTCTTTTTCACGGCAGTATCTGCCGTTTGTGACGCTGGTAAGGGACGGTTTGCCGTCAAGTGTTTGAGCTAATTCAAAGCTCCTGCCTTCAGGAGAAAGCTCCCCCTCGACCTGCGCCCAGTATTTTTTGGTGATCGTTTTTTCTCTGAATTGGTGTGACAGGGAAGTGCAGCTTCTTTTGTTATGGGCCAGGATGACAATACCCCGAGCCTCTTTGTCCAGCCGATGAACCAGGAACAGACGATTATACAGCTGCCGCTGCTGCTCGACGATGCGCAGCAGGGAGAGATGGTCCCCATAGCCGGTTCCCTGGGTAACCATTCCCGGCGGCTTATACCAGACGCTGTAATCGCTGCGGTTATGGAGAGAAAGAGGAACATCTGCTGTTTTCCTGAGAAGGTTCCTGTCGTAATAAAGTGATACAGCGTCCCCGGACCGCAATAGAAATGAGGCTTTTCGTATTCGTTTCGCCTTGTTTCCAGGTCTCTGCAGCCGCACCGCGCCGCAGTTAAGGGCTCGTTTCAACTCGGTTCGGGAGAGCTGACAGGATCTTTGCAGGGCTTCGATTATCGGCTGCTGCCGCTCAATCTCAAGGTGGACTGTGAACCGGTCTCGCCTGATTGGAGAAAAACTGAGTTTTGAGTCCTGAGTCATCTGAGAGGAGAAAGGAGGCGCTGACTAGAGCGTGCCGTCCACCTCATGGGCTGGAAGTATGTTTTTGACGTCGAAAATGACCGATTTCGGTTTTACCAGTTTTTTGAAATCTTGAATGGTCATCGCCCTGAACTGATTATGAGCCACCGCCAGAACGAGCGCGTCATAGGCAGATTCCTCGAGGTGGTTTTGAAGGCTGAGATCATACTCCTGCTGAGCCTCTTTGCTGCTGACCCAGGGATCGTAGACATCAACTGCGATTCCGTAATCAAGGAATTCTTCGATAATATCAATCACCCTGGTATTTCTCAGGTCAGGACAATTTTCCTTAAATGTCAGTCCCATAACCAGAATTCTGGCACGGGACACCTCTATATGCTTCTGCAACATCAGTTTTATGACCCGGGAAGCAATGTACTTGCCCATATCGTCATTAAGACGCCTGCCGGCTAGAATCATATTGGGATGGTAGCCGACCTCCTGAGCCTTATGGGTGAGGTAGTAGGGGTCGACACCGATACAATGCCCTCCGACAAGTCCGGGGGTAAAGGGCAGAAAGTTCCACTTGGTCCCGGCAGCCTGAAGCACTTCAATAGTATTGATGCCAAGCTTATGGAAAATCAGAGATAACTCGTTAATCAGTGCGATGTTGACGTCTCTTTGAGTGTTTTCGATAACCTTTGCAGCTTCTGCGACCTTGATGGAGCTGGCCGGAAACGTTCCTGCCGATATTATCGATTTATAGAGATTGTCGACCCGTTCTGCAATTTCAGGAGTTGAACCTGAGGTAACCTTGATGATATCGGTGAGCCTGTGTTCTTTATCACCGGGATTTATGCGTTCGGGACTATAGCCGCAGAAAAAATCCCGGTTGAACGTCAGACCTGAAATCTCTTCGAGAATCGGTACGCATACTTCCTCAGTGGCGCCGGGGTAAACGGTGGACTCATAGATAACGATATCTCCTTCACCAAGAAATTGAGCGACAATTTTAGAGGCAGATTTCAGAGGCGAGAGGTCGGGTCGCTTAAACTGGTCGATAGGGGTCGGCACAGCGATGATATAGTGGTTGCAATCGCTGAGGCTCTCGGCATCATCGGAAAAGCGTAACATTGCAGCTGCACGGAGCTCCTCTGGCTCAACTTCCCTGGTCGAATCTATCCCTGAATGCAACTCTTCTATCCGGCTTTTTTTCAGGTCAAAGCCGACTGTCGTGACCTTTTTGCCGAATTCTACCGCCAGCGGCAGCCCCACATAGCCAAGCCCGATAATTGCGATTTTTGTATTTTCTAATGGCTTCATCAGAATATCCTTGTGTTTGAATTAGTCTGTATAAACAATACTATATCAGGGAAATTAAAAAAGAAAGAGAATAGCTGAGCGGACTCGATGTAAAATCCAGTCTGGCTGAGCGGGTGATGCAGAACTGCTCGTTATTCTGCGCTGCTCCGAGTTTAATGCGGCAATAACGGTAAACAGCAGGGGGGGAGCAGTCTGAGCCTCAGGGATGCTTACGAAGCAGCCGTATCGGGTCCGTAGTAGGTGAGGCCCGAGCTTTCCGTTTCATAGACAGTGACTGAAAACAGCCGGTAGCGTTCGTGATCCAGCGGCGGCCGAAGCTGATCATAGATAAAACGGGCAATATTTTCAGAAGATGGGTTGAGTACAGAAAACTCTTCCATTTCATTGAGGTTTTTATGATCGATTTTATCCATTACCGCATTGACGTGGGTTTTGAGTTGCTTGAAGTCTATCCCCATTCCAAGTGAATCAAGCTGGTTGGCTCTGACCGTAACGGTGACATTCCAGTTATGACCATGGGGCTGTTCACAGCTTCCAGGGTAATCGCGAAGGTAGTGACCGCTTGAAAAATGGGTTTTAACGAAAATATCGTACATTGAGTATTCCTGGTTGTTGAGTTTGCGTTGAGGGTTCGAAGACTTTTAACCGTGCGGGATGTTTTCAGCAAGACAAAATGATCGTTTTTTGATCTAAATTTTTTAGAATTTTCCTCCGGAATAGGGAAATAAAAGTTAATCCGGTTTATACTGACACCACCGACTACAATAATATTTTTCCACCAACATTCAAGGATCGAACAACCATGGCAATTGTTGCACCACACACAGTGGGCAGGTATGCCCGGGATGTTGCAGGGAGGCTGGAAGATATTGCAGCCCCTTTCTTTTGCGTCATTCGCAAAAATGGTACTGCGTTATATACATCAGGAAGCCCGTATACTATTATTCGCCGTGACATCACCGAGGAACCAGGAAGAGAAAGGAGTGCTGACCCGCAGCGCTATAGAGATCGGGCAGGTTTGTTCCAGCGCTGGCTGCCTGAGTGTATCCTGCTCAAAGACCGGGAAAAATGATCGAGAACAGGAGGATGACGCTAAATTCGCTCTTTGGGGGGCATCTCGATTGTTATCAATACAGAGACGGCTACCGTTTTTCCATTGATTCGGTGCTGCTGAGCCATTTTTTCATCCCCAGAAAAGATGAACGAATCCTTGATCTTGGTTCCGGATGTGGCGTTATCGGACTCTTATTACTGTATCGGCACGCAGCAAAGAAAATTCATCTTACCGGGCTTGAAAAACAAACTGATTTGGTTTCAATCGCCCGGAAAAATATTCTTGCCAACGGATTACACCGGGAATTTCACATTGCAGAAGGCGATGTTGCCGATATAAAGAAGGTTTTTACGCCGGAATCGTTTTCCCTGGTGATTTCAAACCCGCCATTTTTTTTAAAGCGTTCAGGACGATTAAGTAAAAACATGGAGGTTTTGACTGCACGGCACCAGCAGGAATCAACGCTGACCGGGTTTATGCAGGCAGCGGCCTATTGCCTGAAAAACCGTGGCAGGTTTATAATGATCTATCCAGCCGGTTCACTTTCAGCCTTATTGTCTGAGCTGAAGGGGAAAAAACTGGAACCCAAACGGGCACGTTTTGTCTATTCCTATCCTGAAAACAGATATGGGGCCAAACTTGTGCTTGTAGAGGCAATCAAAAACGGCGGCGACGGCATGAGACTTGAGAATCCGCTCTATGTTTACCAGTATAAAAACGGACCGCACACGGATGAAATCATGAACATGTATGCCCCCAATCGACCTGAAAGCAACCACGTGTAGTTATGCTGGCAAAAATATACAGTGCAGCAGTTCTTGGTGTCGAAGGCGTTCCCGTTGTTGTCGAGGTTGATACTGCAAATGGTCTTCCCGCTTTTACAACGGTCGGTCTTCCCGACGGCTCGGTGCGGGAGAGCAAGGATCGGGTAAAAGCTGCGATTAAAAACAGCGGGTATCGGTTTCCAGGTAAACGGGTGACCGTAAATCTTGCTCCGGCAGATCTGAGAAAAGAAGGAGCTGGTTTTGACCTGCCGATTGCCCTGGGTCTGCTGATTGCCTCTGAAATTGTCCCCCAGCAGAGCGTCGAGAGCTATATGGTCATTGGAGAACTCTCCCTTGACGGCTCGGTGCGTTCGGTTCCCGGGGTTCTGCCGATGGCCCTGGCCGCAGAAAAAATGGGACTTGAGGGCATTGTTGTTCCTGCCGTCGATGCCCGGGAGGCCTCACTTGCAAAACGGCTCAACGTTATCCCCGTTTCTTGTCTGCACGAGATCGTTGATGGATTGAACGGTTTGCCAGGGTTGTCCTTTTACTCATCTGCGGGTCATCGGGAAGAACAGACAGCTTATCCGCTTGGCTTTGAGGACGTAAAAGGTCAGGAAGTGGCCAAGAGGGCTCTTGAGATCGCTGCGGCCGGGATGCACAATATTCTGATGAGGGGACCGCCGGGTACTGGTAAAACAATGCTTGCCCGAAGGGTACCGTCAATATTACCTGATCTTTCTTTTGAAGAAAAAGTTGAAACGACTAAAATATACAGTGTTATTGGAGATCGAAGCGGCGAGCGGGTGGAGCTCTTCACAGAACGTCCCTTTCGGGCGCCGCACCATACCATATCGGATGCGGGATTAATTGGAGGAGGGCCGATACCACGGCCCGGTGAGGTTTCTCTGGCTCATAACGGCGTCCTTTTTCTCGATGAGTTGCCTGAATTCCGAAAAAATGTTCTTGAGGTGCTGCGCCAGCCGCTTGAAGATGGTGTTGTTACCATTTCGCGGGCCAGAAAAAGTCTGACCTTTCCTGCCCGTTTCATGCTGGTGACGGCAATGAACCCCTGTCCATGCGGCTACCATGGCAGTCTGAAAAAAGAATGTCATTGCAACGATCTGCAGATCAGGCGTTACCAGAGCAGAATTTCAGGGCCGCTGCTTGACCGTATCGACATGCATATTGATGTTGCAGAAGTTGAATTTCATGACCTGCATGAAAAAATAGAGAGTGAAACCTCAGCAGACATCAGGAAACGGGTAAATAAGGCCAGAAAGAGGCAGGAACAGAGATTCAGCGATAAACAGCTTATAAATGCCAACGGACAGATGGATTCAAAAGCAATCGATATCTATTGCCGGATCTGCCGTAAATCTCAACAATTGCTTGAGAAAAGCATTGATCGTCTCGGGTTGTCCGCCCGGGCCTATCATCGCATTTTGAAATTATCCAGAACCATAGCCGATCTTGAAGGCTCTGATGATATTGCGCTCTCGCACGTTGCCGAAGCAGTCGGCTATCGGCGGAGCGATTTTGTCCTTTGACTGGTAAGCGAAATAAATAAGAGGCTGCGGCACCCTTATGAGACAATCCTTTGTAGTTATTTTTATATTCTGCTTGTTTCTCTTTGTTATCGGTTACTTCCCGGTTGATTTCAGCACTAAGCTGAAGCCTGAGCTGTTTATCGATCCCGAGGTGCTTGTCGTCAGTAAAAATTTTAATTTCGTCAAACGAGTTAATAATTTCCAGACGACGCCGCTTGCAGATACCCTTGACACGCTCGATTATTCTCTGCTTTCAACCGTGCTGGAAATCCCTTTTGTTGATCCAGAGGAAATAAAACAGTGGAAAGAAGCATTTGAGTCGATGATGGCGCACCCTCTGACCGTCGAAATCCTGGGAAAAGAGTTCACCATCGCCCTGTTCAGGGATGAAAACAGCTCTTATTCAGAAGCGGACAGCGATCCCCTGGATACGCTCCTTGTTATTGCCCGTCCCCGACATCATGCACGGATCATCGAACTGTTCTCTAGCTTTATGGATGATGAAGGTTCATTTTCAGAGGCACGGTATGGCGGCTATATCATAAAAAGGATACCGATCCAAAATAACCGCACGGTCGCTGTTACCAGAGTAAAGGGGTTGCTGCTCATGAGTTTCAATGAGCGTATCCTCAGAAAAAGTCTAGATTTTTACGATCGCGACATTTCTCTGATTTCCGAGGTAAAGGATTACCGTCGGATATCAGGGCAGTGCAAAAACTGCTCATCTGTTACCTATATCAATATCAAAAAAAGCATAGAAGCGTTTGCAGAAACAGTGCAGTATTCTGAAAAGGATCGACTGATTTCCGCCATGCCGGATATACTGAAAAAATTCAAGGGTTATGAACAGTTGATCTGGGCCACCTGGGACAACAGGAATTTTATCTCCCAGAAAGCGCTCCTGAGTTTTAACAGGAATGAAATACTCCCTGAATATCGTGAGCTCTTTACTATTGAGCCAACCACTTCTGAATCCTACAAGCGGATTAACGGCGACACGATCTGGTATTACTGGACCAACATTCTCAGACCAAATGCCCTGCTGACACTCTACAATCATGGACAGAATGAGATCTCCGGGGATGGCCACAAGCGTTTTATCACGGAGATCGCCGACATTGTCGGGCTCAGCGTCGAGGAGTTGTTTGCGCTGGTCGAAAATGATCTTCTGATCTCGGTGGAAAAGAGTCCGGAAGAGCAGTTTATACCGTTCCCTCATCTGCTTTTAGCGCTTAAAACAAATGATGGCGGGGAATTACTTTCGGTCATAGAAAAGCTCACCGAGTTTTATGAAATTCCGTTGATCCACCAATCAATTGATGGGGTAAAAATTTATCTCTGGGGCGGTGTGGTGCCGACCGGCGATCTGCAGCCGACGTTCTGTGTTACTGATAATTATGTTGTGTTTTCAAGCAACCGTAAACAGATCAGAGAGTTTATTCTCGACGGTCACGGTTATCAGACGCTCGACGGAAATCCCCAGTTCAAACGAGTGAATAATGGTTTAACTGCAGAAAATAATTCAGTTAACTATATTGATTCCAGGAATCTTGTTGTGCTGATCAAAGAAATACTCAGCTGGATCGGCACAATGATCGCCATACAGGACAGGGAGGCCGCTCAACGCTCTAAAATACTCATTGACGAGATGTTGAACCCGTTGCTGGACGGGCTGGCAATGTATTCAACCATCGGAATGAGAAGCTATACAGAAGAAAACAGAATTCATATTGAATCCAAAGTGTTGAAATATTACGGGACAGAAGAGCAATGGAAAAATTAGTTGAGGAACTGAAGGCGGCTATCCCGCTGAAACCTGATACCGATACAGGTGATATCGTGATGATTGTCGGAGAGAATCCACAAATGATTATCTACGGGATTGTCACCTCGATAGAAAGAGATTCGAACAAAAAAGATGAATGGTGGAACATCGGTCTGACGTTTTTAACGGTTCCGCTGCAGAAGGTCGTCTGGACACTCAGAACAGAACAGATGACCGGTAGGGAAATATTTACAATGGGAGGAGAAAAACGTTTTTTTCAAGCTGTCGAGCTCGACAGGGAAGTGTTGAGATCGTCATCTCAGGATAAAGAACGCCGCAGCATCAAGCCATCGAAGCTCAAGCGGGTTAAATAGACGAGAAGACAATATGGGAAACAGCTGGATGGAACTTGAGGTCATCAAGTTGATAAAACAGACAGCCGGAAAAGCACACAAGGGCCTTGTTCTCGGCATCGGGGACGATTGTGCGATTATCGAACAGGCGGCCCAGGAGCAGTTGGTCGTAACAACCGATATGCTGGTTGAAGATATTCATTTCAATCGTGACTGGCATCCTCCGTACGAACTTGGAAGAAAATCCATTGGTGTCAATATCAGTGATATTGCCGCCATGGGAGGAAAACCGGCATATGTGTTTATTTCCATAGCCCTGCCTGCCTCAATTGAGAAGAAATGGCTGCAGCAGTGGCTCTCCGGTGTCGAATCGATGGTGAAGGACCACGACTGCTGTCTGGCCGGCGGTGACACGGTCCGGGGAAAAAACCTCACAATCAACGTTACACTTATCGGAACCGTCCGGCGTGGACAGGCAATACTCCGCAGTACAGCCGGAATCGGCGAGTCGGTTTTTGTCAGCGGCAGGCTCGGTTCAGCAGCTGCCGGTCTCATGCTTTACCAGAAATTTAACGGCAGCGAGGTCCTGGATAAACCCTTTGCCGCGCCGTTTAAAAAACGACATCTGGATCCCGAACCTGATGTGCGTTGCGCCACCTTTCTGTCAGAAAGCGGGCTGGTGACTTCGCTGCAGGATATCTCTGATGGTATTGCTACCGATCTTGCCCACATCTGTGAATCAAGCGGTGTCCGCGCAATTATTGATGAGACGCTGCTCCCCTATCACCCGGACCTGCCGGAAGCCGCAGAAGTTCTGTCGGTTACGATGACTGATCTTCTGATTGCAGGCGGGGAAGATTACCATCTTGTTTTCACGGTCGCCACCAATAGAGACGATGAATTGCTTCAGCTGGCAGCGGCCCGGGATATAGAAATCTACCGCATCGGACAGACCGCCAAGGGCACGGGCGTTTTTCTCAAATCAAAAAAAGGCGGGATAAACGACATTACCTATGGCGGTTTTCAACACTGACAAGGCTGCCGCTCTTTTTTGTCGGCTACTTCAAAGGTGAGCAGGATTTCCTTTTTTATTGTCTCCAGCTGTCGATATGATATATGGGAGGCAGTATCCAGCATCCGTTTTGAGGCCTTTACCTGATCAGTATCCTTATACTTGTCTGAGAGATAGATGATTTCACTGATCCCCGCCTGAATGATAACTTTGGTGCACTCGTTGCAAGGGAAAAGGCCGACATAAATTCTGCAGTTTCTCAGATCTGTGGAGATGGCATTGAGTACCGCATTTAACTCAGCATGACAGACATAGGGGTATTTTGTTGAAAGAAAATCACCCGTGCGGTCCCAGGGCAGAATATCATCTGAACAGCCAAGCGGAAAACCATTGTAGCCGACCCCGACGATTTTATTCTGATCGTTGGCAACACAGGCACCAACCTGGGTACTCGGGTCCTTGCTCCTCTCGGCAGAAAGCAGGGCGATAGCCATGAAATATTCGTCCCAGGACAGATAGTTGAGTCGTTTCGAGGTCTTTTTTTCCATGATATTACCTGTTCAGTTTGGAAATACGGCTGTTGATATTTTTCTTCTACCGTTTTCGTTATACGTATGTTTCATGAATGATCTGGTCATCACCGTGCTATTTATCAGTGCGTGTCGGATGCCGGCAACTGGCCAGATGTTTATTCAGGCGACGAAGCCCTTTTTTGCTTATACGTTTGCCGCCTCTGACGCCAGGTGTTTTTACCGCTTACGGTATCAATGAAATTCTTGATCGTTTCAAAGTAGAGCGATCCGCCAATTCCAATCAGGCTATTATGATCTGCGCCGGGGACAATATGAAACTGTTTTGTCCGGGCACCGCTTTCAGCCTGCAGTTTTTCAGCTTCAGCTACCGGAATGATCAAATCACGTCCTCCGTGAATAATCATCGTCGGCTGGGATATACTCCTGATCTTATCAATGTTGTTAAAGCAGTCCGCTTCTGAAATGTCGTTTTGCGACATATCACAACCCAGCCTTTTGAGAAGCGGCAGGGTGTCTGCAAACCCGCTGTCAAGGATAAGTCCTTTAAAGTCATCCGGATAGCGACTGACAAGATCAATGGCACTGGCCGAGCCGAGCGATCTTCCCATTGCAAAAAGGGCGCCTTTACAGTCGGCATTTTTCAGGTAGTCCATAAGATATGCTGCTATCTTGACATTGTCGCTGAACAGCGTGGAAACTGACGGCGAGCCACCGCTGCTCCCATAACCCCGATAGGTCGCAAAGAAGATGTTGAGGCCGACAGCGGTGAATTCACCACCAATGGTGTCGTAATCAGAGACAATTTCACCGTTTCCATGGAAATGGAGAATGACAGGGGCATCATTGTCAACATGGTGAAATCTGCAGGAAAGTGCCACCCCTTTTGTTGAGAGATCAATATAATGATCGGTTGCCGACGAGCAGGACGGCGAACGCTCAGCCGCTCTCGGGTGGAAAATGATGTCTAAGATTTCCGGCCGGTCCAGTTTTGAAGGTTCAAACCGTTCTGTTTTCATCAGGTTAGGGCACATGTATTGAGCTGCTGCGTTGAACAGCAGCCTGAAAAAACAAAACCCGTTGCCTTGTCAGCGAACGGGTCTGTCATTTTGGGGTGAGTGAGGGGACTTGAACCCCCGGCCTTCTGGGCCACAACCAGACGCTCTTACCAACTGAGCTACACCCACCGCACGAGTCTTTCCGAAACCGTTTTATATACTCGTTCGAAGCGAGTTTTGCAACACCAAAGTATCATACTTCCTTTTTGCAATGCATACAGAACGATGCCTGCAGCTTGATGATTTCCATGCAGAATGGGCACTCTTTTTTGTAGTTTTTCTTGAGGATCGCTTTTATCGCCAGATTGCAATCCGATTCAAGGCTGGTGTCCCTGAACGTGTGATTCCTGATCGGGTCGATGCATTGAAGATCATTGAGCCCGGCGAGTTTTCCGATTGCCTGTTTTCGCCCGCTGATGGCGGCTGCTTCATCAAGAATCAGGTGCAGTACCGGTTCAATATTTTTGTCTTCAACACAGGTTTCAAGCGCTTTCAGTGCTTCTTTTTCCCTGTGATAGCGTGTATTCTGGGCATCCACAACATTAGGGTCAATGACGCTTCCCTTGAAGGCATCTGAATTGCCGACCATCATCACATTTGCTTCGTTGCTGTCGGGCAGCCGCATGTAGCGATACGATGAATGATGACCGTAGCGAGCCTCAATCTGCTCCCAGCCCCTGAGAAAGAGCGGACAATAGTCATTGAGGCAGATATAGAGCACCTCAGACCCCCATCCCAGCCCATCTCCCACATGCACGGGTGGCGCCTCACAGCATGTCAGTTGCTGTTTGCAGTGGGGACAGTCCGGAATATTTTCAAAGTAGCGTTTGTAATCGGTAATCATGGTACTCCTTTTCGTTTGGCAGAGAAAAAAACAGCTTCTGCTACTATGATAATCGAACGAGATGTGTCAATGGCGCCGGTCAAAAGAATCACTCGGACCTGAAACCGACGTCACTGAGAACGGCATCCACTGCCTGGGCCTGCTGCATTTTCGCTTTTATGAAAGAATCGGGCATGAAGGTTCTGTTTTCTTCAATGATCGTGCAAAGCTTATCGATCTCCCGCCGTTCGGCAATGGAGAAAAGGATGTTCAGATTCTCAATGAAATTTGCGACAATTTTTTTTCCCTCACCGCTGGTTGCGATGATCTCAGCATAGGTTCGTGGGTTCTGGTTATGAACCCGGGCCATCGACAAAACACCATAGAGCGAGGTCAGTGTTGAATGGCTGCCGAGATCACGATAATCGATGCTGTTTTCTTTGAGTGTTTTGGCAAGCGCCACGGATATGATCGTCGGCAGTTTCTGGCAGACGCCCATCAAGACGTCATGTTTTCCCGGGTCATCGAGGTAGATCTCGGCTCCGTGTTTGTACAGGAAAGACTCAAATTCGCTGCACAGGCTGCCGCTTCTTTTGGTCCTGACCACCGCAACATTCTTATCCTTCATGGTCACAGCCTGAGGGCCCCAGAGATTGTGGACAAAGAGCAGTTCCACACCTTCACCGGTCGCCTCGAGAGCGGCGTTGATCGGAGATTCCGATTCCCCGGCCAGCAGGACAAGCGCCTGGCCTTCTTTGAGCAGATGAGCGTATTTTCTGACGGTTTCCGTTGTTGCAGAGATCGGCACGCAGATCACCACAACATCAACCTGTGTGATCATCTCTTCAGGTCTGGTCGGAGTGGAACGGCCGGTGATAATGGTCTTGTAGCCCTCGCTTTCAAGTTTTTCCGCAAACCAGGAACTCATCTTTCCGGAGCCGATAAAACCAATGCTGCGGATCTTCTTGACACGCATGTCTACCCGTGGAAAAGAGCCGAGTATCCTGATGCAGTTAGCTTCCTGAACAACCTTCGTCTCAATTACTCGCAATGCCTCCGAGAGCAGCGCGTCATCACGATGGCCCTCCACTTCAACATAGATCTTCAGCTTCTGGGTTTTAATGTCGTTTTCTGAGCGCAGATCAAGAATATTGATGCCCCGGCGGGTAAATTCATTCAGCGTGTCGACGAGTAGTCCGACACGATCCGGAAGCGGCCTGGTGATAATGGAAGTAGCGTCATATCCTGATTGAGCATGCGGCTGGTGGCCGATGAGGGCAAAACGGGTCCGGTTGTAGGGTGCAATTTCGCGGTCAAGAAGCGCCAGATCAAATCGGCGCAGGACAGCTTCGGTGTCAATAACAACGACATTCCTGCTCCCGGCAGATAGATATTTTTTGATTGTTGATTCAAGATCCCCTGAGGAGACGCGTGTTGCCTGTACCATCGAAGAGCTGATATATTCCTCGCATTGTTTGAGGACACTGGCCCTGCCGACGATAACTTCAACTTCGTCCAGCGGTTGTTCGGCAGAGGCGGCACCGAGCGATAAGTGAATCGGTAAAACGATATTATCTACCCAGTAGCCTACGTCGAGTTCTTCCATCAGCCGGAAATACTCCTTAACTTCACCTTCCCGGGTGTTGTATACAGGTATCAGTGCATAAGCGGATTTATTTTGACTGAAATGCAGCATGACATCAGAGATGTGATGGCAGAAATGCAGTTTGGATTCAGGATTGTACTGCAAAGCGGCATGGCTGCAGTCGGATCCCTCAGGGCCCAGGGTGGCGATTGTCGTCATGGTAGATGGTGGCTGAGGTTTATAATAGCGTTAGGGTGTCATACTGAGCTTCTCTGCAACAGGGGGCTGTTGTTTTTCGTATCCGTTGTTACAATACTCTTTATCCGTAGCAATCGACAATATCCTTTCGGGCCCCATAGCGCAACGTATAACATATGAGTCAGTTCAACATGGTTCAACACTGTGACATAGAGGAATATCTTGATGCACTCCAGTCTTCAAAAAAATTCGGCCCACAGGTCGTCTGCAGCAAAGCAATTCCCCGGCGTGACCCCTCCTATGCTAAACCCCGACACAAATTAGATCGCAGACTCCTGGACGGGCTTGCCAGGCTTGGAATAAAGCGGCTGTACACTCATCAGGCCGAGGCGTTGGACTTCATTGAGCAGGGAACTGATGTCCTTGTCGCAACTCCGACCGCTTCCGGCAAGAGCCTCATCTACAACCTGCCGGTCATGGATACCTATCTCCGTCAGCCTCATTCCCGTTATCTTTACCTTTTTCCGTTAAAAGCACTTGCCCAGGATCAGCTCCGCACGCTGCAGAAACTCTATGCTGCGGTCACCGGGTCAGAAGACGGGCAGGACACATTCAGCGCCATATACGACGGGGACACCTCCGCCTATCGGAGAACAAAAATCAGGAAAACGGTCCCGAACGTCCTGATCACCAATCCTGACATGGTGCATCTCTCACTTCTTCCTCACCATGAGGCGTGGGGTTCGTTTTTCAAAAGACTCACCTATATTGTTATCGATGAAGTGCACAGTTACCGCGGCGTTTTTGGCGCTCACATATCATGGGTGATAAAGCGGCTGATCCGGGTGGCCGCCCACTATGGTGCACATCCGTCATTTATCATGCTCTCTGCGACTGTTGGAAACCCACAGGTGCTTGGCCCGCGTTTGAGCGGAAGAAAAACGGCGGTGATTGAAAAAAGCGGTGCACCGACCAATAGAAAACAGATCCTCTTTATCAACCCCTGGGACAGTGCAGTCTATACCGCAAGTCAGTTGCTGGAAGCCGCGGTAAAACGCAAACTTCGCACGATCGTCTATACAAAATCGAGAAAGATGACCGAACTGATTACCATCTGGACGCAGCCGAGACTGGGACCGCTCAGTTCGAAGCTCAGTTCCTATCGTGCCGGTTTTTTACCTGAAGAGCGAAGAGAAATAGAAAGCGCACTGTCCTCCGGAAAACTCCTGGCTGTTATCTCAACCTCGGCCCTGGAGCTCGGCATCGACATCGGTGACCTTGATCTGTGCATCCTGGCCGGCTATCCAGGTTCAATCATGGCCACCTGGCAGCGGGGAGGAAGGGTCGGCAGAGGCAGTAAGGACTCGGCGGTGATCATGATTGGCGGAGAGGATGCACTCGATCAGCACTTTATGAACAACCCGGAGGACTTTTTTTCGCGAGCACCGGAAAATGCCGCCCTGAACCCCTTTAATGCAAAGATCATGCAGCAGCACCTGCACTGTGCCGCAGCAGAGATTCCGCTGTCTGCTCACGAGCCGCTGGTGGGGCAATCTGCGGAGATCAGAGCGGCTATTGAGCATTTGACCGCCGAGTCCACTCTTTACCAGGAACGATCAGGGGAATACTGGATTGCCAGCAGGAAACGGCCGCAGCGACTGGTTGATCTCAGGGGAAGCGGAACCCAGCTGGCCATTATCCTTGAAGAGAGCGGCGAAATTATCGGGGAGATCGATGGCGCCAGAGCCCTGAAGGAGGCGCATCCCGGAGCAATTTATCTGCACAGGACAAAAACCCTGCTGGTCAGATCACTTGATCTTGACGGCAGGGAAGTGGTGGTCACGGCTTTCAAGGGACAGTATCATACCACTCCGATTGTACAGAAACAGACGGAGATTCTTGAGACAACCCATTCGAAACGGTTTGCCGGGGTGAGAGTTTCCTTTGGAAGACTCAGGGTTACCGAACAGGTGAGCGGCTACCAGAAAATCAACAATTATACCCGGAAAACCATTGCCAGAGAACAGCTTCAGCTGCCGGAACAGGTAATCGAGACCGAGGGTCTCTGGATGGATCTACAGCCGAAACACAGGCTCCTCATGGTAGATGAGGAGCGCCATTTTATGGGAGCGATTCATGCTCTTGAGCACGCCATGATTGCCATGTTTCCGTTGCTGATACTCTGCGACCGCAATGATATTGGCGGAATATCGTGTCCCCTCCATGAACAGACCGGATACCCTTCTATTTTTGTCTATGACGGCTACAGCGGGGGTGCCGGTCTATCCCTTGAGGCTTATGAGATTATTGACGTTCTGCTGAAACAGGTGGAAAAAACAATCAGGAGCTGCCCCTGCAGCACCGGCTGCCCATCATGCGTCCACTCTCCCAAATGCGGGTCTGGTAATCGGCCGATCGACAAGGCCGCTGCGCTTTTTTTGTTGCAAAAGATCCTGCAGACGGAGCGCTCCGGTGAGTACTCTCAGTTTGACAGAGAATCAAACGCGGCGGCGCAAACCTCTCAACTGGAAACTGCTGAGCTTACCATTGTCAAGCCAACCGGCAGTGTTCGGACTCCGGTTGGCCTGGACACCCTGCCTGCACGATACGGCGTTTTTGACCTCGAGACCAAATTTTCAGCTCAGGAGGTGGGGGGATGGAACAGGGCTGACAGGATGGGCATGTCGGTGGGGGTTGTCTACGATTCACAACTCGACGGATACACAACCTACCTGGAAGAAGATATTGACGAAATGATAGAACATCTGCACTGTCTTGATCTGGTCATCGGGTTCAACAACAAACGTTTTGACAACCAGGTCCTGTCGGCATATACGGGCCGTGATCTTTACCGGCTGCCCACCCTGGATATACTGGAAGAGGTGTACAGGAGATTGAGTTATCGTTTGAGCCTTGACCGGCTGGCCGAACACACCCTGGGGCATCGCAAGTCAGCTGACGGCTTACAGGCCCTGCAATGGTATAAAGAAGGGAAACTCAGTGAGATCGTCAGCTATTGTAAAAAAGACGTGGAGCTGACGAGGAATCTGTTTCTCCACGAGCTGGAGCACGGCTACCTGCTGTTCAGGAACAAGGCAGGCTCAATCGTGCGCCTGCCTCTTCATCTTGACAAGGTTGTTCTGAAAAAAACAGCTGGATAAAACAGACGGTTATGGCCAGAGCAGCGGCTTGTAGATCCAGCCGTCAAGACCGCTGGCGTGTTTGACTTTAAGCCAGTTGCCGCGAGCTTCAAGTTTGGTGAGAACGACGCCCCGGTCGACATTGGCAATAATGGCACTCTGTGTCGATGGTTCTGCACGCATGTTTACGCTATTGGTGCCGTTGACAATGACCGTGTTGCCGTCCACGACCAGTGAATTGTGGAGCCAGCCGCTATCCTGTTCATAGTCAGTAACCTTCAACCACTCTCCCTCGGTGGCAATGACCTGCAGGGGATAGCCGTCGAAAAGCTCCATGCTGACCGGATTGTCTGTTCCCGGTCCGGTTCTGACATTGATATTGTCTCCCTTGACACTGACATAGGTGGCTGCTCCGGCTGATGAGACGGTGAAAAGCAGAATCCCGGCGGCCATGATTATCTTACGAAGAGGTGATAGAAAATGAGAGGCAAGCATAATTAAAAATCCCCGATGCTGTGTGTTTTATAGGTTGGGTTACATTTGTGAGTCTACTATTATCATCATCGACGAATTTCGTCAATTGTCATGTCAACCAAAATCAAAGCTGAGGGCTGCCCGTGAACTGTCCATGGTGCAGTGGGCACCGATCGGCATGGTAATATTCTGCCGGTTGTGACCGAGCGGAAATTTGCCCCAGATCGGGACGGATTGATTGCCCACAAGTTCACTGACGCGCTTCCAGACAAATTCGTGAATTTTTTCCTGCTCATTACGATCAAGGTCGTCACAATTGCTGAAATCGCCGAGGAGAATACCTCTTACTCCGTCGAATTTGCCGCCGAGATAAAATTGGGTGAGCAGCCGGTCAAGCCGATAGAGCGGTTCGTTGACATCCTCAAGCAGAAGTATGCTGTCCTGGTAATCAAGATCCAGCCCGGTGCCGAGCAGCGTTACCAGGCTGCTCAAATTGCCACCCATCAGGGAGCCTGAAACAGCAGGCGCAGCGCGAATAATTTCTACTTTTTCCGTCAATTGGCGGTTCCAGCCACCAGCGAGGCAGTGGAAAAGCCGTTCGATGCTGCTCTTTTCGCAGCCAGCAAGCGATGATACGACCGGGCCGTGCAGACAGAGCAGGTTGGCACGGCAGGCGACATGGTTCAGCAAAATAGTGATGTCTGAAAATCCAATCAAGAATTTCGGATGCTTGGCGATAATATCCATGTCCAGTTGAGCAGCAATTCGCAATGAGCCGTATCCGCCCCGCAGCGCAAAAACTGCTTTGACATCGGGGTGGCGCCATGCAGACATGAATTCTTCTGCTCTCGACTGGTCGTCGTCCGAGAGAAAACTGTTGCCGGGCCATTCTTTCTGCTCTTCAAGGATCTGAAAGCCCATTTCCCTGAGTATCAAGCAGCCGTTCACGTACCGCTGCCTGTCATGAATATTGCCGGCAGGGGCAACAACAGAAATGGTGTCACCAATGGCGAGCGGCGGAGGAACAGTTATCATGCGTCAGCGCCGCTGCGTAAGGCGGAGAAAATAAAAAACAGGCCGTTGAGGGTCAGGTCAGGTTCGACCCGCTGGATCGAAGGAGCATACGGCCTGATCAATGAGGCCATGCCGCCGGTTGCAATAACTGCAATATCTTCAGCAGCAGGCGGTTCCATTTCCAGTCTGATTTTTTTTATGAGGCCTTCGATCATTGATCCGTAACCGTTCATCACGCCGCTTTTCATGGCTGAAACGGTAGAGGTGCCGATAACGGTTTCAGGAGGTATTGAGATGTCTATCTGGGGAAGTTTTGCCGTCTTTTCAAAGAGCGCCTGCAATGCAATGTTTAAGCCGGGCAGAATCAAGCCGCCGAGATATTCTCCCTGTGAGGAGATGCAGTCAAAGGTGATCGCGGTTCCGAAATCAATGACGATACTGGCTTTTTTACAGAGGTTGTAGGCGGCAATGCCGTTCACAAGACGGTCCGCGCCGATCTCCGAGGGGGTATCGAGACAGATCGTTATCAAGCTGGAGACTGTGGTATGATCGACCCGGAAGATATGTTCGTCCGTTAGCGAAGGAAAAAGGGTTTTGAAGAGAGAGAAATAGGAACGTTCGAGCTGGGGTACGACGCTTGACAGGATAACTCCTGAAATTCCGGCCATGTCGGTATCCCAGATTGAAAACAGATTGTGATAACTTATGGCCAGTTCATCGGCGGTCATTCTGCCGTCGGTATTGATGCGCCACTGGTGGGCAATTTTTCCGTGATCGAAAACACCTGCAACGGTGTGGGTGTTCCCTATATCGATAACAAAAATCATAGATTATCTGGGCGTTTTCAAGAATTTGCGGGTAAATGGATTGCTCCTTTGCTGCTAATGTACCATATCCGGCTTGCAATAAACCATCTCAAAATGGCATAGTGAATCCGTAGTTGAAACGAGAAAAAACACAGTCACGCTCGACAACGGAGGGAGCACCATGAAACCGGTTATCGTAACCACAACCTGCTCGAGCCTCGAAGAGGCCGAGAAGATCGCCCGATTGGTACTTGCGGACCGGCTGGCGGCATGTATCCAGATGTCACCTGTCAGGTCAATGTACTGGTGGAAGGATACCATTGAGTCCGAAGATGAATTTCAGCTGAATTTCAAGAGCGAACGCTCATTTTTTGACAGACTGGTTAAAAAAATCAAGGAAAATCATTCCTACGAAGTTCCTGAAATTATCGCCATGGATATCGTCGAGGTGGATCGACCTTATGCTGTCTGGCTCAATGCAGAACTGGCGGCACCGTAGCAATGGAGAAGAAGAAACTCGGGTACAGACGCAGGCGAATTGGTGAATACCGCTGCCATTGCTGCAAACAGGAAAAACCCTTCTGCTGGAACTGTCCGTGCGGATTCCAGATCTGCATGGAGTGCTTTGAGGAAAATAAATGGGGGATCAGCAACGGGCCTACCTGGATCTGCCCGGACTGCGAAAGGGTTATGAGAATATAGCGGGTCGGGTTTGAGGCACTTCAGCATGGATTCCTCCTCTTGCTTATTGTGCTGAAATACAATAATATGCCGCCAGCATTTATCCGTACCATACTCTCAAGTCCATACCTTGCCATATGAACAGATCTATCGAAAGTTACGACGAAAGCAAGATCAAGACACTCAGTTCTCTGGAACATATCAGGAAACGCCCCGGCATGTATATCGGCAGGCTCGGGGACGGTTCGCACCAGGATGACGGCATCTATATCCTGCTCAAGGAAGTAGTCGATAATGCCGTCGACGAGTTTATCATGGGGGCAGGGAAGCGAATCAATATCGAAATCGACGAAGATGGCTTCACCTCGGTCAGGGATTTCGGCAGGGGGATTCCGCTTGGAAAAATTGTCGACTGCGTGTCTGTTATCAATACCGGTGCCAAATACAACACCGAGGTTTTCCAGTTTTCCGTCGGCCTCAACGGTGTGGGAACCAAGGCGGTAAATGCCTTGTCCGAATTTTTTCGGGTTACCGCATTTCGCGACGGTTCCTTCGCCTCGGCTGAGTTCAAGCGGGGAGAGCTGGTGGGCGAAGAAAAGGGCGACAGCGACCAGAAAAACGGTACGCTGGTAGAATTTCTGCCTGACCGCACCATTTTTGAGGAATTTGCCTTCGATCCCTCTTTCATTGAAAAACGGCTCTGGCGTTATGCCTATCTGAATGCGGGACTGAAGCTCTATCTCAACAAGGAGTGTTACTATTCTACCGGCGGTCTTCTGGATTTGCTCAATAGCGAACTCGAGGGCGGGAATCTATACGAACCAATCTATTACCGTGACCCGACCCTGGAGTTAGCTTTCTCTCATATCGACTCCTACGGTGACTCCTATTATTCCTTCGTAAACGGAACCTATACCAGTGAGGGGGGAACACACCTTTCAGCCTTTCGGGAAGGAATCCTCAAGGGGATTAATGAATTTTCCGGAAAGAAGTTCATCAACAAGGACGTTCGGGACGGTGTTGTCGGCACACTGTCCGTGAAAATCCAGGAACCTGTATTCGAGTCTCAGACAAAAAACAAGCTCGGCAACACCGAGGTTCGTTCCTGGATCGTTAATTGCGTCAAGGGTGCCGTTTCAAGTGCACTGTACAAAAATGCCCAGATTGCCGAGCGTCTCATCGACAAGATTCTTCGCAACGAAAAGGTGCGCAAGGAGCTTCAGTCGGTGCGCAGGGAAGCTCGGGCAAAAGCGAAAAAGGTGGCGATCAAGATTCCCCAGCTCAAGGATTGCAAATATCACCCGGCCAGGGGCAATCCTTCCAAGCCCGGACGTGAAAACATGATCTTCATCACCGAGGGTCAGTCGGCGGCAGGTTCAATCGTTTCTTCACGTGACCCGATGACCCAGGCCGTTTTCTCTCTTAAGGGAAAACCAATGAACGTTCTGGGGCAGAAGCTGAACCTGCTCTATAAAAACGAGGAAATGTATTCCCTGATGCAGGCGCTCAACATTGAAGAATCAATTTCGGATCTCCGCTTCGACAAAGTTATCCTGGCAACGGATGCCGATGTTGACGGACTGCATATCAGAAACCTCTTACTCACTTTTTTTCTCCATTATTTCGAACCGCTAGTCAAACTCGGTCATGTCTATATCCTTGAAACACCCATTTTCAGGGTAAGGAACAAGGCTGAGACGATCTACTGTTACTCGGAGCGGGAAAAACAGGCGGCACTGAAGAAACTGCAGGGCTCCGGCAAGAACAAGAAGGCTGCCGAGACCACCAGGTTCAAGGGGCTTGGCGAGATCAGCCCAAAGGAATTCAAGCAGTTCATCAGCGAGACGATTCGGCTGAAAAATGTTACGATAGACAGAGTGAGTGAAGTGACGAAGGTGCTGTCATTTTACATGGGAAAAAACACCCCTGACCGTAAACAGTATATCATGGAACACCTGATGTAGCCCCCGCTCTCAGCTATCTTCTTTAACTCTTCCAGACTCAATATTGATGACTTCTCAGATCGGCAAATTACACAAATTATTTGACAGCAATTTTTTGGAATATACCTCCTATGTCATCAAGGAGCGGGCGATTCCATCAATAGAGGATGGCTTGAAACCGGTGCAGCGGCGGATTCTCCAGACCCTGTTTAATGTTGATGACGGACGCTTTCACAAGGTTGCAAATATTGTCGGGGAGACAATGAAACTGCATCCCCATGGTGACCAGTCAATATTTGCCGCCCTGGTGAACCTGTCCAACAAGGGGTTTCTGATCGAACAGCAGGGTAATTTTGGCAATATCCATACCGGCGACCAGGCTTCGGCTGCCCGCTATATTGAATGCAGACTCAGCCCTCTGGCCCGGGAGGTGATGTTCAACAGGGATCTCACCGAATTTATCGATTCCTATGACGGCAGGATGACTGAACCGGTGACCTTGCCGGCCAAAATCCCTATCCTGCTGCTGCAGGGCGCGGATGGAATTGCGGTCGGCATGGCAACCCGCATTTTGCCCCACAACTTCAGGGAACTCCTGGAAGCGCAGATCGAAATCCTAAACGGCAACGAGTTCACCCTCTACCCGGATTTCCAGCAGCAGGGACTGCTTGATATTACCGACTATGAACAGGGCAACGGCAGGGTACGGTGCCGGGCAAAGATAGAAGAGAGCAACGAAAAGACGGTCACGATCACCCAGATTCCTTACGGGACAACGACGACGTCCTTGATCGATTCCATTGAAAAGGCTGCTAAATCCGGAAAAATAAAGGTTCTTTCGATCAGCGATTATACTGCCGAAGACGTGGAAATCGAGATCAAACTGCCCCGGGGGATCTATGCAAAAGACACCATCAAAGCGCTCTACGCATTTTCAGACTGCGAGGTTTCCCTAAACACCAACCTGACGCTGATCAAAAACAACCTCCCGGAAACAAGCACAGTCGAAGACGTTCTCAAATTCAATACAGAAAAACTGGTCAAGGACCTTACCAGGGAACTCGAGATCGACCTTGAGAGGCAGAAAGAAAAACTGCATGCGCGCCTGCTGGAGCAGATTTTCATAGAGGAGCGACTCTACAAGAATATCGAAGAGAAAAAAAGCTATCAGGAGGTCGTAAAAACCATCGACCTGTCCCTTAAACCTTACCGGAGTGAGCTGTTAAGGGATATCACCAGTGAAGATATCGAACGTCTGCTTGAAATCAGGATCAAGAGGATTTCCCGTTATGATATCGAAAAACAGGCGAAGGAGATCCAGGCGATCAGGGAGGCCATCAAAGAGGTAGAGAACCATCTCACAGATGTCGTCGGTTACACCATCAGCTATGTCAAAAATCTTCTTAAAAAATACGGAGATCGTTTTCCGCGTCGAACCCAAATCACCGCTTTTTCAGAGGTAGTCGCCAGGAAAGTGGCGCTGTCAAATCTGACCATCGGCTATAATCGCGCAACGGGTTTTCTCGGGCACGCAATCAAGGCTGAAGATGATGTTCGCGATATATCCTTCCCGTGTTCGGAATATGACAGGATTCTTCTCATTTCAGGCAGCGGAATGTACAAGGTGATACCGGTCACCGACAAATTGTTTGTCGGCAGTGAGCTTGAATATGCTGCTGTTTTGAAGCGTCAGCAGATCTTCAATATTGTCTACCGGGACGGCAGAGAAAATCACGGCTATGTGAAGCGGTTCAAGACCCCGAAATTTATTCTCGATAAAGAGTACCGTCTCTTTCCGGAAAACAAGCGCTCTCAGATACTTTTGCTGCTGCTGGGCGAGGACAAGCATGCCAGGGTAAGTTTTGTTCCCTCGCAACGCGCCAGGAGCAATGTTCTGGAAATCAACTTTGATGAGTACCTGATCAAGGGTACCGGAGCAAAAGGCAAGCGGGTTTCCACCCGAGTGGTCAGAAGGGTGGTTGAATCGACGGAGCGGGTTTTGAAGGAGCGGGTTAACCTGTCTCTGCCGGGAATGGAAACCAACGGGCAGGGCGGCGATACCGATGATGTTGCTTCAAAGGATTCACCAGAATCATAGGGGGTCGGCTGCGTGATGGCACCTTTCCGGATGACGGTTTCCTATGATGGCCGGGCCTATCTGGGCTGGCAGAGACATGGAGAAAAACCGACGGTCCAGTACGCCCTTGAAATGGCAGTGACACAAGTATGTGGTGTCCGCTCGGCGGTTCACGCTTCCGGTCGAACCGACCGGGGTGCCCATGCGAGGGGGCAGGTCGTCAGTATTGAACTTCCCGACAGCGTTGATCCCCAGGCTGTCAGGCAGCAATTAAACCAAACGCTGCCCGCAGACATCCGCGTGATTGATGTGGCGAAAGCACCAATCGGGTTCGATGCCTGCACCAGTGCCGTGGGCAAACGTTACCGCTACGTCATCTGGAACTCTAAAACCCTGCCGGCTGATCGTGATGGCCGTGTCTGGCACGTAAAACGTCAACTTGATGTCAGGGCGATGACTGTCGCCTGCGCGCTCTTTGAGGGGGAGCACGATTTTGCCTCCTTTGCCACCCGCCCGAACTTCAAACAGAAATCCACGGTACGAAACATATTCAAGCTCGCAATGTTTGAGGAACAACCGCTTATCTCTATCGATATATGGGCGGATGGTTTTTTATACAAAATGGTGCGCAATATTGTACGCGCTCTGGTGAAAGCAGGAGAAGGACGCTCCAGCCGAGATGATATCCGCTCTATTATTGAAGCAAGAAATCGCGCTGCTGCACCCGGCACCGCTCCTGCCTCCGGGCTGTATCTTGAACGCGTATTTTATTCAGAGCGTGAGCTGCGCGACGACCTTGGCAGGGATTTTTCAGGATGAGCCGCTTCGAACATCAGCGGCACAAGCCGTTTTCCATACTCGAACGGCCGCGGGAGTTAATCGTCGCCTGTGCTGCGATGCGCAGCAATGTCAATATCTCGAGTATTGCGCGTACCGCGGGAGCCTGTGCCGTTGCGCGACTGATCCTGACCGGCAACCCGAGCCTGGTCTCGAAAATTGCCCGGGACGCGGTCTCGGAGCTTGAAATTTCAGTACATCGGAGCTTGAAACCGGTACTGCTGAGGCTGCGAAACGAGGACTATCGACTGGTTGGGCTGGAACAGGCTACCAACTCACGGATTATCCATGATTATCAGTTCAGGCGCCGCACCGCGCTTGTCATCGGCAACGAGCGGACCGGTCTGACTCCTGACATCCTGGAAATTCTGGATGACGTGGTCGAAATTCCAGTTTACGGACTTCCGCACAGCTTTAATGTGGCAACCGCCACCGGCATGACGCTGTATGAGTATTGCCGGCAGTTTCCCGGTGGCTGAAAGGGGAGTCAACGCTGCCGCCCGGAACGATTTTCATCAAGAATTTTTCGAATCTTTCCTGAAAGTTCGGAGATATTGAACGGTTTCTGCATAAAACCGTTACATTTCTTTGACAAGATATCGGACACCTGCCCGCTCACAGAATACCCGCTTGACAACAGCACCGGCACCTGGGGCACAATCTTGCGCAGTTTGTCAAAGGTTTGTTCGCCATTCATGCCCGGCATGATGAGATCCAAAATGATCAGATCAATTTTTTCTTTTCTATCTGCCAGCAGGTCGAGTGCCCGCGCACCGTCGAGGGCGGTCAGTACCCGGTACCCCAACGCTTCCAGCATGGCTTTGCCGACATCAAGGATCATCGGTTCATCATCAACGAGCAGAACGCACTCCGAACCGCTGATCAGCTCACTTTTTTCGACACGGGGCTCGTGAGCTTCCTTATCGGTTACAGACAGGTAAATTCTGACCGTTGTACCCTGGTTCTTTTCACTCTGGATTGAAATGGCTCCGCCATGATTTTTTACGATTCCCAGAGCGGATGCCAGTCCGAGTCCGGTACCGCGGCCTATTTCTTTTGTTGTGAAAAATGGATCAAAAGCGCACTCTCTGGTCTTCTCGTCCATACCGACACCGGTATCGGTTATAGAGATTTCACAATAATGACCCGGGCGGATCTGCAGGGACGAGCAGAAGGCATCATCGAGCAATAGCGTTTTCAGTTCAATGAAAATATCTCCGCCGGCAGGCATTGCCTGCCAACCATTGACCAGGACATTGAGCAGCACCTGCTCAAGCTGCTGCTGATCCGCCTCGACAATAACCTGCCTGTCGGCCACGTCCAGGTGTATGCGAAGCTCCTTGCGGGTGCGTGCAAACATGGTTGCACTCCTGCTCACAAGTCGACTCAGATCAACCGGTTTTATCTCGTATTTACCGCGACGGGCAATACCGAGCATCTGCTGGGTAAGTTTTGTGGCGCTGCTGACATACTCCTCTATATCCCGCGCATGGTCGGCAAGCGGGTGATCTGAACCAAGTTCCATGCTGAGCAGGGATGCCCGGCCCTGCATACCCATCAGCAGATTGTTGAAATCATGGGCGATACCTCCGGCAAGTGTGCCGAGTGCTTCAAATTTCTGGGCCTGCTGGAGTTGACGTTCCAGCATTTTTTTTTCGGTTATATCCCTGGTGATGGAAAGAATGACCTTCTCATCGTTTACCGTGATAAAACGTGCAGACATGAGTCCGACTCTGATAGCACCGGATTTGTTGACAAAATCGGCTTCAAGGTTTTCTACGAAGCCAGTTTCCTTCAAGGCGGCGACGAGCTGTTGTCGATCTTCGGGATTACGCCAGATATTGAGCGACAGAGAGGACCTGCCGATACATTCCTGGCGCGTATACCCCATCAGTTTGGTAAATCCTTCATTGATGTCGATATAGACACCATCTTCTGCCCTGTTTAGATTTATGGAGTCAGGGCTGGTGCGAAATGCAATCCGAAAAAGTTCTTCGCTTTTCTGCAGGGCTTCTTCGGTGTTTTTTAATTCGCTGACGTCACGGGTGATGCCTTCAACGCCCCGTGGCTGTCCATGTTTATCAGTATAGAAGTGGGCATTGGTGGAGGCCCACCAGAGTGATCCGTCTTTTCTTTTCAGTTGCGTGATAAAGTTTGTTACCCGTTTGTTCATGCGAAGGAGCTCCAAGAAGTTCCTCCGTTCTTCCGGAAACAGGTACACTTCCTTAGCCATATTCATGCCTGTGGCCTCTTCAACAGAGTAACCCGAAAGCCTTTTGACCGAGGAAGAAACAAAGATTATCCGCCCTTCCAGGTCTGTCCGGTAGAGAAGATCCGGACTGTTGTTGACCAGTACGCGGTACTCTTCGAGCTCTTTCTCCAGGTCTGCAATACGGGCTTTAAAATCTTCTGTTATGGGAGTGTCTGTCATTGCAGCTGAAGGTTGCAGGTGCTTTTGAAGTGGAGTTTGAGGCAATTCCTGCATTATTTTAGCATCCATGGACACTTTTTTACAAGAGTAATCCCCCCGGCCATAGCGCTGTCTCGTAAACAAGCACCGTAATTCCCGGCCTGGTGTAATTCTGGATCATCCGGATTAAGCGTACTCTGCAGATTTTTAGGGGGTAGAACCGGCGAAGCACCTCGCTGGGATGCTGCCCTTCGGCCTTGTCGCCGTTCCACCACGGCGGGCCTGCGCGAGGCAGCCTCCAGCAATGTTCTTCGCCTTCTCAGTCGCACGTGAGCACGCTTAATCCGGATGATCCGTAATTCTGCAGTGATACAGACAGAGGTACGTTTGCAGACGAGTCAAACCTGGAAATGCATTTGTCAAGCAGACAATGATGCTGGATTTTTTTTATGAATCACGGTATTTTTCCAGCGGGTGTCATTCTTGGACCTGAAATGCTAGACGCCCGTTTTTTAACACTTCTGAAGAGATTCTTCTTCGCCACAGGAGAAACAGCCATGGCCAACTCCATAAACAAACTCGACGACACTTCTCACCTGATTCTGCACAGGACGAACAGAAAGGATGCAGAGGCCGGCATCAGCGTCATTGTCAAGGGTGAAGGGGTGCGGGTGATCGACCAGGACGGAAACAGCTATATCGATCTTGAGGCCGGAGGGACCCGCCCGGTTCATGTGGGTTACGGCCGCAGCGACCTGGCCCGGGCAGGCTATGAACAGATGTGTGAGATGGCCTATTTTACCCCGATGGGGTTCGCCAATGTGCCCGCCATGAAGCTCGCTGACAAACTTGCCGAAATCACACCGCCGGGTATCGAGAAGTTTATTTTTGAATGTGACGGCTCAGAGGCGGTTGAAACCGCCATGAAGCTCGCCAAACATTATCACTATTACCGGGGAGAGCAGGGACGTTTCAAGATAATTTCCAGGCGCGGAGCCTATCATGGAGTCAACGGACTCGGTGTCCGTGCGCTGGGGATTGTCATGCCGATGCGCCAGTTAATGGAGCCGCTGGCACCTGGTGCCGCTTTTATCGAATCTCCCTATTGCTATCGGTGTCCCCACAAGATGAGCTATCCTGCCTGCGACATCACCTGTGCCCGTGAGCTGGCACGCATAATTGAATTTGAAGGGCCGGAACAGATTACCATGTTTATCGGCGAACCTATTCAGCAGGGCTTCGGCGCCTACAGGCCACCCCCTGAATACTGGCCGCTGATTCAGGAAATCTGTGAGCGCTATGGTATTCTGCTGGTTATCGATGAGGTGATCTGCGGGTTCGGTCGCACCGGAAAAATGTTTGCCACCGAACATTTTGATGTTCACCCCGATATGCTCACCATGGCCAAGGGGCTGACCAGCGGTTATGTGCCCCTGGGAGCAGTGGGGTGTTCAACCAGGGTCACGGAGCCGGTGGAGCTGCTGAACCACCTGCACACCTATGGCAACCACCCGGTCTGCTGCGCAGTCGGTTTGAAAAACCTGCAGATCCTGGAATCTGAAAAGATGATTGAAAACAGTGAGAAAATGGGGCGTTACTTTCTTGACGGCCTGAAGACACTCGAGCACCACCCGAGTGTCGGAGAAGTGCGCGGAACCGGCCTCTGGCTGGCCATTGACTTTACCACCGACAAGAAGAGCCGCGCGACCTTCCCGCTGAAAAATATAATGAATATCATCAGCCGGGCAAAACAGCAGGGTGTTCTCGTCAAGACCATGGGCATGGCTCTGGAAATTGCGCCGCCGCTGGTTATCACCAGGGAAGAAATTGACGAGGCTCTAACCGTTCTTCGGGCATGCATTACGGCGGAGGAAAAGGAAATGGGTCTTTCACGGTAACATCGGGTCCGCTTTTAATGCATGCTGTCCGGCAAATGAAACGGTGACGTCGAGATAATCGCCGGGAGCAACTTTTTGGGAACCCGCGGGCATATGAACGATGTGGTTTGTTGCCGTTCTGCCGACGATACTCTCAGCTGAGGCTTTTTCCACAAGTATCTGAACAACCGTACCCAGGTATTCGCGATTTTTTTCAAGACTGATCTCGTCCTGTCTTTTCTGGAACATCTGCAGCCGTTCGCTCTTTTCCTGTTCCGGTATTTTAGAATCGAGCTGCTCTGCCCGTGTTCCCGGACGGTCGGAGTATTTAAAGGAAAATGAGCCGTTATAGCGGACTGCTTCCAGAAGGTTCATGGTACCCTGAAAATCGTCCTGGCTTTCCCCTGGAAAGCCGATAATCATATCGGTAGTCAGTGCGATTTCCGGGCAGACTGCTCTCAAACGGTCCACCTTGTCAAGATATTGCTGAACGCTGTACTTTCTGTTCATGCGCTTTAAAATCCTGTCAGAACCGGATTGCACCGGCAGGTGAAACTGGGGGCATAAAATATCGATTTCAGCAAAGCAGTTGATCAGTTCAACGGACAGATCCTTGGGATTGGAGGTGGTGAATCGCAGTCGTTTCAGACCACTGATCAGGGCCACGTCGTGCAGGAGTTTGGCAAAAGAGTAGGGTGTTTTGTCTTCGGTTACCGGGTTGGCCCTGCCGTAGGAATTGACATTCTGACCGAGCAGGGTGATTTCAGAAACTCCGGAACTGACAAGAACCCGGATTTCATCAAGGATATCGACGACGCTGCGGGACACTTCTCTGCCCCTGGTATAGGGGACGACACAATACGTGCAGAAATTATTACACCCCTGCATGATGGTCACAAACCGGCTGAATTGAAAATCCGTTGACGGGGAAAGGGGGGCCGGTTCTCCCTGCTGACCGGGTTTTGACACAGTCGGGACAAAGCGGGGAATTTCGTAATCGTCAGCGAGGTTGATTGCCATCCTGCTGCGCGATGAATCAGCGAGCAGTTGCGCAAGGTTGTAGATATGCTGGGTGCCGATGATCAGATCGACATGCGGCATACGTTCAATGATTCTTTTTCCTTCCTGCTGGGCAACGCAGCCCGCAACACAGATCTGCATCTGCGGGTTTGCCGCTTTGTTTTTTCGCAGAGAACCAAGAAGGCTGAATACTTTTTGTTCCGCCTTGGCACGGATTGAACAGGTGTTCAGGACAACAAGGGACGCATCCTCGATGGAGCGGCTTTCGATATAGCCGCTTTCGGAAAGGGTCTGGGCCATGATCTCGGTGTCCCGGATGTTCATCTGGCATCCGAAGGTCTTGATAAAGAATGTTTTTTGCTGCATCAGGGAGATTAATAGGTTAAATCATGTGTCTTTTTAGACACACTGAAAGTTCTGTCAGTAATTCCAGTAAATCAGGGTAAGACTCTCGACTGGTTTTTACGCGAACAAGGCCAGCTTCTATCTTTATGGACGATAGTACCGCGAGGTTATCATATCCTTCAAGGATGAACTTGAGAAAATGGAACTGTGCCGGCTCAATGATCAAAAACAGCTCAACCAGCCTGTTGTTATTTTTATACGTTGTTTCAGACATTTAAAGAGGAATCGACGGCGGTCATGAAATGTTTCTCCCTGTTCAGCAGCGGCCAGACAATTTCTTCAAGAAAGTCCTGGGTTTGTTGAGACGCCCGGCCGGTGAACTGAGAGAGATTGTCGGTCATTGACTGCAGTTCTTCGAGTGAAAAGGGGATTCTGGCGTCATCGCCAAGACGGATGAGCAGGTCATTATCAAGTCCTTCATGTTTTACCTTTTTGCCGGCCATCAATGAGTGCTCCTTGACAACTTCATGCATTTCCTGGCGACTCCTGCCTTTTTCAACTGTTCCCATCAGTATTTTTTCAGTGGCCATAAAGGGCAATTCCGAACGTAGAAGTTTGTTGATTTGATTCGGATAAACAACCATATCTGAGGTAATATTGACAAACAACTTTACTATTGCATCACAGAGTAAGAATGCTTGCGGAATATCCATTCTCCGAATTGCTGAATCGTCCAGTGTTCTTTCAAACCATTGATTTGCGTAGGTTGCAGCAAAATTTTGTGGGAGTCCCATGAGTTTGCGCGCCAGTCCGGTCATCCTTTCCGAGCGCATAGGATTTCTCTTGTAAGCCATGGCAGAGGATCCGGTCTGATTCTGTGCAAATGGTTCCTCCTGGACCTTGAGATTGGAGAGCAGTCGTAAATCAACGGCGAATTTGTGGGCCGTAGCGCCTATACCGGCGAGCGTTTCAACCAGTTTCATGTCATTTTTTCTACTGTACGTCTGGCCGGTTACTGGAATCGTTTTCTTGAATCCTAGTTTTTTTGCAACGAGTTCATCAAGCTGTCTGACTTTTTGATGGTCTCCCTTGAACAGTTCAAGAAAGGTGGCCTGGGTGCCGACCGTTCCTTTTGCACCGCGAGCGGCCATGTTTTCGATAAAAAGATTGAGGTATTCGAGGTCGAGCAGCAAATCCTGGATGTAGAGGCTGTTTCTCTTACCGACGGTTGTCGGCTGTGCCGGCTGATAATGAGTGTAGCCGAGCGTTGCGAGGTCCTTATGCGTATCGCAGAAGGCTGCCAGATTCTTGATAATGCAGAGAAGTGAATTTTTGATAAGGAGAAGGCCTTTTTGCTGAATAATCAAATCCGTATTGCAGACAACGTATTGGGATGTTGCACCGAGATGAATAATTCCTTCGGCAATCGGGACCTTTGTGCCAAACTCATAGACATGTGCCATAACATCGTGGCGAATTTCTTTTTCTTTATCTCTGGCGAGTTCAAAGTCGATATTGGATATATTGTCCCGCATGGCGTTGAGCATGTCGACGCTGATCAGGTCGGTGAGGCCAAGTTCGTATTGCGCCTCGGCAAGAGCAACCCAGCAGCGTCTCCAGGTTTGAAATTTCGTCTCTTCGGAAAATAATTTCTGCATTTCGACGCTGGTATAGCGACTAATCAGCGGTTCCTGGTACACATCATACGCCATAATATTCTCCAAAACAAATCATGTTTATGTTTTATATTGTTGTAATATGGTTGTTTTACAGTTTTTGTAAAAGCATCTCGCGGCTCTGTATTTCAGTGCTCACTGAGGTAATACCATTATATCGAACATTCAAAAAGCATTTTATGAGTGCTCCTGATTCTCAATGTCGCATAATGTATATTATGTAAAGTAACTGGATACGGCGTAAGGGGCTCTATGAACAGGCTTCTGCGGTACTACTGCGCTGATCTCCCTGCCCGGTTAGCGTCGAAAATGTATTACAAAATAAAACCAGGGACAAAAAACTGAAATCATTTCCGCTTACGTGAAAAAATGTTCTATCCGGACCTTCCAGTTTGTACTGTTGTTGTAGGTGTCGAGCATATGACTGTAGGACAGCGATATCCCACCGTTGTCATTTGAGTCAATCAAATTTCTTCCCACATTGAAGCCGATAAATGGAATGTTTTCAAACCTGCCGCGAAGCATTCCCCTGATATGCTCGCTATTTTTGCCAAAATGTTTCTTAGATACGAAACGAGCATCTGCATCCACAAATATCGGCTTTGGATTTCCCTCTCCCAGCGGCTCTAGTTGCGAGAGATTCTCGAGCAATTCAGGATTAAAGGCTTCAGAAACCGGTAAAGTTAAGAAATTTTTGGCTATTATATTGTTATTATGTTGTTTATTGAAAAATTCAAGCGTTGCTGAATCATTGAATGCTTTTGCAAACGCTGCAAAATGCTCAGCGTTCATGGTGAAGCCTGCAGCTGCTCGATGCCCGCCAAACTTAATGAGAAATCGTGAACAGGAGCTCAGTACGGAGTAGAGATCAAAATTTTCAGGAGCTCGCCCCGAGCCCTTGAGATATGCATCATCTTTGCTGGAGCAACAGACAAGTGCGGGTACAGTGTACTTTTCAACCAGGCGCGATGCAGTAATTCCAAGCAAGCCTTCATGAAACGGTCCTTTGACTACAATAGCCTTCAATCCCTCTGTGGTCATTGATCGGCAGAGAGAGAGCGCTGTTTCAAGGTCATCGTTGCCGATTTTTTTTCTCCTGCTGTTCAGCGTTACGAGGTTTCTGGCAAAATGTTTCGCCTCATCGCCCGTGCATGTCAGTGTTTTAAGTGCGATGTCCGGGTCACCTAACCTTCCTGCGGCGTTGATAACCGGAGCGACTTGAAATGCGATGGTTTCAGCACTGAGATTGGCTCTTGACAGGCTGAGTGTCTCGAGCAGTCCAATGACGCCATCTATTGGGTCGTGAAGCAAGGATTCCATTCCGGCTCTGACCAGAATTCTGTTGATACCGGTGAGCGGCACAAGATCTGCTATTGTCCCGAGCATGACCAGGCTCATAAAAGACTTCATGTTTGGTTCACATCTGTCTGATATGGTGTATTTAATGTCTCTTAGTTTCGATCGAATCGCTGAGGCCAGATAAAAGGCGACACCAACACCCGACAGCTCTTTGCAGGGGAAATCGCAGGATCGCTGTTTCGGGTTAAGGACGGCGTCAGCCTTGACCTCTTTTTCAGGGGGCTGGTGATGATCGCTGACGATAACCGTGAAGCCGAGGCCCTGGGCATGGGCAATCTCATCCTGGTTTGAAATTCCGCAGTCAACGGTGATAAGCAGTTTTCGGCGCTCATTTCTTGCACCAATTTCAGAGATTATTTTTTTATTGAGACCGTAGCCCTCGCTCAGCCTGTTGGGTATATGATAATCGACTGAAATATTCAGTTTCTTAAAAAACAGCAGCAGCAGCGATGTTGCCGTTATACCGTCAACATCGTAATCACCCCAGATAATAATGTTCGCCCGTTCATCTATTGCTTCAGCAACGAGCTCTGCTGCCCGTTCCATATCTTTCATCAGGAAGGGAGAAGGAAGGTCTGCGAGCATCGGGTACAAGAAATGCTGAATCTGCTGGTCAGTTGTAAAGCCCTGCCTGCGGAGATGTTCCTTTATCGCCGGATGAATCTGCTTTTTGATCGGATATGATGCCATTATTCTCTCTGCTGCCGGACCTGTTGTTTATTTTCTCTGCAACCAGCGCTCAACATGCGCAATCACCTTCTTGTCATCGTCTCTGTTGAACCAGACAATCGACTCGTCCCTGTTGAACCAGGTATACTGGCGCTTTGCATATCGCCTGGTATCCTGGGCCAGCTTCATGATCAATTCATCTTTCGTCCACCGGTCGGCTATATGGTTCAGCATGTGACGGTAGCCGATTGACTGCATCGACTTCAGTGTCGGTGAATATCCCATGTCAAGAAGACGTCGCACTTCTTCTTCGAACCCCCCTTCTATCATCTTTTTGCTTCTGAGGGTGATTCCCTGGTAAAGTGACGCCCGTTCACAGGTGAGACCGATTGTCAGCATTTTGTTAAAACAGGCAGCCGGCGACGTCTGCTGCTGGTGTGTTGAGAGCGGAATACCGGTTGAGATAAATACTTCCAGTGCCCTGATTATTCGAGATGTATCATTCTTGTTTATTTTATCCGCGCTAATGCGGTCACATAAGAGTAAATCATCATGTAATTGGTTAATACCACCATCTTCCATTTTAGCCTGCAGCATGGTTCTGATTTCAGGATTGCTTGGAGCTGCACTGAAGAGTCCGTTTTTCAGTGCGCGAAGATACAGTCCCGTTCCACCCGTCAAAAGCGGGATGGCCGATCGCTCATGGATGTCTTTTACTGCCAGCAGACAGTCGTCAACAAAACGTGCCGCGTCGTATTGTTCATCCGGGTTGACAATGTCTATCAGGTGATGAGGTATCGATCGTCTTTCTGCTTCCGGTATCTTTGCCGTACCGATATCCATATAACGGTATACCTGCATTGAGTCGACACTGATGATCTCGCAGTTGAAGGCTTCACAGAGCTTCAGGGATAGTTCCGTTTTGCCGATTGCTGTAGGACCGACCAGAACAAGCACAGGCCGGGCAATCTTCTCTGCTGTAAAGGCGCTATTCAAAGGTAAGCCACGCGGTCAGTTTTTCTTTGCGTTTGTGCCCTACTCCCCTCACCTCAAGCAGTTGTTCCGCTGAACTGAATCCGCCACGCTCATCGCGTTTGAGAATGATCCTGTTCGCCAGTTCCGGACCGATCCCTGGAATGATCTGCAGCAGCGCTGAGTTGGCCTGGTTGATGTCAATTTTTTTAAAAAAAAATGGCGCCAGGTGTGGTGGCAGATCGGATTTGACAGCAGACCCATGCGCTGTTGTAGACAGTATCAGAGAATTATCGAGCCATTTCAGTTCGTAGCGATCACCGGCCGACTGCTGGTCGCGGGCCGTTCGAAGGTCCCATCCGGGAAAGAAAACAATCCCTGCACACAGTGCCAGCAGCAGGAATATCCTGATGTCGGGTGGCGGGTAAAACGTTTTTTCGTTTCCGGAGAGACGGAGGTGTGATCTCATAATGAGGTGCTGAAACGCTGTTGTGCTGATAAATCTGATCCTGCCATACCGGTCGTCGGGACAGTGTTTGAGAAAACATCAGGCCTCTGCCTCGGCTGCCGGTAACATGTTAAAAGGTGTCAGCCGGAATATACACAAAAAAGGCTCTCTTTGCCAAAACTACATTTTATACTTGTTGTGTGGCTGGCCAGGCAGTATATACGAGTTTTTATCCGCAAACGCAGATCACGAGTCGTCTATGAATTACATAACAGACCCCACTTTTAATATTGTCCTGGTAGAGCCTGAAATTCCCCCGAATACCGGTTCGATAGCGCGTCTCTGTGGAGCGACCAACAGCGTTCTTCACCTGGTCCACCCGCTTGGTTTCTCGGTTGATGATAAGCGGGTAAAACGGGCCGGACTGGATTACTGGAAGTATGTCACCATAAAGCATTGGCAGAATTTTGATGAATTTGCAGAACAGCATGACGAAGAGAGTTTCAAGATTTTCACTACCAAGGTGGATACACCGTACACCAGTGCCTGTTACAAACCCGGTGATTTCTTGATATTTGGCCGGGAGACAAAAGGTCTTGCCGAAGATATACGATATGCGTACCGTGATCTCTGTTTCACCCTGCCGATGCCAAATCGTCATATCCGGAGTCTCAATCTTGCAATGACTGCCGGAATTGTTTTATATGAAGCACTCAGGCAGCAATCATCCCATCCATCATGAATAAAAGGCTTTCTGTTTTTACCACAGCGGCAATGACTATTTTCACAAAGGAGTCCACGAATGACAAAAAGAGTTTTTAATTTTAATCCGGGACCGGCAACACTTCCCCTTGAGGTTCTTGAGCAGGCGGCGATTGATATCGTCGACTTCCAGGGTGTCGGTATGGGCCTTGTTGAAATGAGTCATCGGTCCAGGGAATTCATGGCGATCATGGAGAGTGCCGAAACCCTGCTCAGGAAGCTGATGGGAATTCCTGACAACTACAGAGTGCTTTTCCTCCAGGGCGGCGCTTCAAGCCAGTTTTACATGGTGCCGATGAACCTGCTTGGTGAAAACAGGAGTGCAACCTATCTCAACACCGGCACCTGGGCGAAAAAGGCAATCAAGGAGGCAGAGTCTTTCGGTGAAATTGAGGTTGCCTTTTCCAGTGAAGAAACACAATTTAACCGTGTTCCGGGGCATGACGAATACACGGTTTCGGAAGGTTCGGAATATCTCTACATGGTCTCCAACAATACCATATACGGCACCCAGTTTCCCTCTTTCCCCGACACACGCAGGACGCTGGTAAGCGACATGTCTTCAGATATCTTGTCACGCAGGATCGATGTCGACAGGTTTGGCCTGATCTTTGCGGGTGCCCAGAAGAATCTGGGACCTGCAGGTGTTACCATCGTTATTATCAGGGATGATCTGCTGGAACGATGCCCTTCTGCTGTTCCTGCCATGCTCAAGTACAAAACCCATGCTGAAAAAGGTTCGATGTTCAACACGCCGCCCTGCTTTGCCATCTATATGGTCAATCTCGTTCTCGCCTGGCTTGATAAACGTGGTGGCGTGGAGGCGATTGAAAAACAGAACGACGAAAAAGCAGCGCTCCTCTACGGCGCCATAGACCGTACTTCCTATTACCGGGGCCACGCGGAAAAAGAATCAAGATCAAAAATGAACGTCTCCTTCAATCTGCCCAGCGCAGCGCTTGAAGCCGCCTTTATCGCCGCGGCGGCAGAAGCTGGGCTGCAGGGACTCAAGGGGCATCGATCCATCGGCGGCTGTCGTGCATCAATATACAATGCCTTTCCCGTCGAAGGGATCAAAAAGCTGGTTGCCTTCATGGACGAATTTGAAAAAGAAAACCCTGCATGAGCGGATATTGCAGTTCCATATCGCCTCCAGGCACCGTTAAGACAGATTGCCGGAACCTTGACCAGCGCGGTCTTGTTGCCTTTGTAGAGTCGCTTGGCCAGCCCTCATTCCGGGGTAAGCAGATTATGTCATGGCTCTATCGACCAGGAGTCACTGATTTTTCAGAAATGACCGATCTTGCCAAGTCATTCAGGGCAGTTCTGGCAGAGCACGCCGTCATTTCATCTTTTACATCACCCCTGGTTGAAAGATCCGCAGACGGCTGCCTGAAGTTTGCTTTCAGGCTCGATGACGGGGCTGTTATCGAATCGGTGCTGATACCCGAAGTTGACCGCAATACGCTCTGCATTTCCTCCCAGGTGGGTTGTGCGATGAATTGCACATTCTGCAAAACCGGGACGATGGGTTTTGTCAGGAACCTGTCGCCTGCGGAAATTGTCAACCAGGTCTGCTTTGTTCGCGACTTCCTGCTGGAGCAGCCGAATAGCGAGCTGATCGGTTCGTCAGCCATCACCAACCTTGTTTTCATGGGAATGGGAGAACCGCTTAACAATATCGAAAATCTGCTGGTCTCGCTGGCCATCCTGACAGACCAGAAAGGGCTCGATATGGCAGCACGTCGAATAACGGTTTCCACCTGCGGAATCATCAATAATATGGAACGATTAGGGCGCAGCTCCAATGTCAATCTTGCCATCTCTCTTCATGCCGTCGATAATGAAACGAGAAACCTGCTGATGCCGATCAACAGGAAATATCCCCTTGAAGCCCTTCTCCAGGCCTGCAGGGACTACCCGATCCAGAAACGCAAAAGGATCATGTTCGAGTATGTTCTTCTCGACGGAGTCAATGATTCCAGAGCAGAAGCTGAGCAATGCGCAAAAATGCTCAGGGGAATTCCGTGTAAAATAAATCTGCTGGCCTTTAATGAGGTTGAAGGGATTGTCTATCGCCCCTCTTCACGAGAACGAATACTCGCCTTTCAGGACGTATTGAGACGCCACAACTATTCGGTCTTTATCAGGAGCAGCAGAGGGTCTGATATCTCTGCTGCCTGCGGCCAGCTGGCCGGAAAATTTTCCTTTTAGACCTGATGCCAAGGCTGAGTTGAGGGGCGCGAGGACCTTCAACTGGAACCGTTGTCATAGACTACATTCTATATAACTATGGTGGATCCTCCCGAGCTGCATTCCCAACACGGACACATCCTGTCAATCAACCGTACTCAGTGATTCCATGATTCGTGTACTCATGTTCTGGTACGCTATGATTTCGACGAGACTTAAAATATCTCTTTCAGAAAGGCCCGAGTCTTTGAGTCGCGCAATATCTTCCGGACAGCATGCATCTGGAGAACGAGTTACCTTGACGGAAAAATCCGCTATGAGTTTTTCCCGCCTGCTCAAGTTTGCTTTGGTGTAATCTTCTGCTACCTGTTTAGCGAAATCGTGGTTTTTTGCCGCTCGACCGAGGGCTTCAAGATGGCTGGCAGTTCAATGAACGCACCCTATCAGCGAAGAGGTTACCAATGCGATTATTTCTTTTTCACGTGCTGTAAATCCCACAGCATTTCCATAAACAGATGAACCTAAAGCAAAAATATTCTTGGAGACCTCCGGAGTCAGGCTGGTAATTTTATTCAGATCAGAGATCTTGCCTGACAAGGGATTACGAACCTCTTGATAGAGATTCTTGATTTCTTGTCTTGATGAATCTTCATTCTCAGTTTCTATCCAGGGAATCCAGGGCATATATATCCTCCGATGTTCAAAAGATTTGTACACATCGAACCAGATAGTTTTCTGGTAACGAGTTCAGCATCAATAGAGGCCACAACGGTATTTATACAGCTTCTTTGCCGGTAACAGTTCCAGTACCCTTTCCGAAGGGTACGACTACGACAGCAAGTAAATAATATATGCATAATATTAGTGGTTTATTGCTGTTATTTCAGCCGTTACTTGAGTATATCCGTGATAAAAATTATATTTATACAGCCGATCAGAAAACCCAGCAGTCCACCGAAAATATTTATATATTTGAACTGATCCGCCATTATGGACAGGAGCAGCTGCTCAAGCCTCAGCAGGTCAAAAGAATCAATCCTTTCTGTGACGATCCTCCTGATGTCGAGTGATTTTACCACACCGGGAACTTCAGAAGTCAGCATTTTGGTGGCCATTTCCTGAAGCGACCGGTAAAGCCCGTCGCGTACTCCAGCCGGCACAAGATCGGCGAGGCGGCCGATCGGTTTCTGCAGCAACTGATCGATCATGCTCTCAAGGATGTGATCGATGACACTCTTGGTCCGTGATGCTTTCAGCAACTGCTTGAGTTCCCCCGAAACCCAGGTTTTGGATGCTCCGGCGCTGTTTTTGCCGAACAATTCCTCAATGATTGTACCCACGGTGCAGGATCCGCCGTTTGTCAACGCTTCCAGATGGTTTGTCAGCAGATCGTTAAAAACAGAGGCGGCCCGGGGTGAACGCAGGCCGCTGAAAACAAGCGCCGTCAGTTCGCTGCTGAAGGACTGCAGTTGTGAAATATTCTGCTGCTCGATTATTGTCTTGAGCGAAGTGCTGAAGAGCTTGCGCGCCCTTCTGGTCAGTGTCCGGGACACCCTTTCCCGAACTGCTTCACCGGTGATAAATGCCGCTATTTCACCATGTTTTTCAGCCAGGTATTCATTGATTTTCGCTTCTAACATCACCATGTCGAGAAAATTCCGAACCATGGAGGACATCGATCCCAGCGTTTCGATGAACTCATCTATCGCCTGTACTATCGCATCCACTGTCTTCTGCCGGATTGCGGGATCCTCGAGCATCTTGACTCCCCGGGCGAGAAGATAAGGAGTCTGCCCGTCTATCATCACGATGATCGACTCGATCAACGACTGCGGCAGAAGGTCATTCAATCTTTTTTCGTTGTCCGCAGATTCGATAATTTTTCTGTAGATGTAATCCTCGACCCATGTCTGCGTTGTCTCAGCGTGAAGAATGCGCAGAACCTGCCTGTCAAGTGACTGGTAGATTGATTCTCTCACCTGGGGCGCGGCAATCTCGTTTAACTGTTTTGAAAAAAGCTCATCAAGCCAGAGATCAACAGCCTGTTCGATCGTTTCAGAACACTGTTCGGTGCTCAGGTAGTCGAAAACCGTTTCCTTTATCTGGTAGGTAATTGTTTTCCGGGCAATATCGTAATAACTCCTGTAATCGGGCGAGACGAGGGACTGCAGCGGGCCAAGATCATTTTTCATAAACGACCCGACCTTGGCCTCGATGAGTCGATAGAGATGCTCCTGAAATTTCTTTTTCTTCAGGGAGTTGTTGATTTCATTGCTGGTGAGCAGATGCTCACCGACCATCTCGCCGATATTGAGCGCCAGGTCATGCCGTTTAGAAGGAATGACGCCGGGGGTCATCGGTACTTTCAGCGGACCGATCCGCCATTGCTTGAGCGGCCTGAAAAGCATCCTGATAGCGACCCTGTTGGTGAGGTAGCCGATGAATGCGCCAACCAGCGGTGGAGCAATAAAAGCGATATAGGGGGTGAATTCGTTAACCGGTAATGACATAATGCACTAATTCCTGTGGTGAGCTGATAACACGTTCAGCGCCCGCTTTTCTGAGTTCAGATTCTGTTCGAAAACCCCAATCAACGCCAATGGAGTCCATCCCCGCGGCTATGCCGGTCCTGATATCTACCGAAGAATCACCGACAAACAGGCTCTGCGCCGGCTCTGCTGCAAGCACGCGAAGCACGCTGAATGTGGATTGAGGGTCCGGTTTCAACGGAACATCGTCTTTTTTTCCTGAAACTGCCTGGAACCTGATTGACGGGAAAAAGTGGTGGACACACGTCTGGGTAAAGGTATCGGGCTTGTTTGAAAGGACTGCTATTTTGATGCCGGCACGCTGCAATGAATCAAGCATTTCCATAATCCCCGGATAGGGTTTGGTTTTTTCATGCCATCGTCTCTGATAGACAGCCTGGAATGTTTCAACTCCCCGTTCCAGGGTTTCACTTTTTGACTGTTCCGGCATGATCCTTTTTATTAAATTTTGCAGGCCGTTGCCGACAAAGTAGCGATAGGATTCAACAGGGTGCGGTTCCATGCCGAACTGCCGGATTGTCTCGTTTGCACTGTCGGCAATATCCTCGAGCGTATTCAGCAGAGTACCGTCAAGATCGAAAATGACCGCAGTGATCGTTTTATTATTCATGATAATGGCTCAAGAGCGTTGTTGGTGTGATCTGAATTTGTCTTGCAAAAATCTCTGTTTTTTTAAAATCAGCCCAAAAGAAAGCTTTTTTTTTTTACTCATTTCGATAACAATAGTGCAGTCTTGTTGGCCTACCACCTCTTTCCATCAATTATGAGGCAAAAATTTATGTGGTTTCTTTCATTTGTCAAATCATCCATCGGCAAGAAAATCCTCATGGCTTCTTCCGGGCTGCTGCTCCTGCTTTTCCTGGCAGTGCACGCATTCGGTAACGCTGCAATATACATGGGCAGCAAATATTTTCAAATCTATGCTGATACGCTGCACGGTTTTCCTGTTCTTGTCCTCGTCTTCGGCCTCGGGCTGCTCGCTGTTTTCGCCGTCCATGCCAGCGTCGGGATGATCTTGTTTTTCGAAATCAGGCAGACAAAGACGTCGCGATACGAGGTAGAGACGCGGGTTGTAGAGAACACCTTTGCTTCCCGGACCATGCCTTACACCGGACTCATCATCCTCTTGTTTGCCATCATTCACGTGTTTGGTTTCGGTATTGCTGCACCGACCGAGATACCGATCAGTATAACGGTAAAAGAGCTGCTGAGCGGCTTCTTTTACAGCCTTTTTTATATTTTCTGCTTTGTCGCGCTGGCTATACACCTTAACCACGGTTTCTGGAGTATGCTGCAAACCTTCGGTTTTAATCACCCGCGTTACAACGACCTTATATCCAAGCTGACCATTATTGTCCCGGTCTTCTTCCTGATCCTCTTCGGTGGAATTCCTGTTTATTTCATGACAGGAGCCGGAGCGGCCTATTAAATAAGGTAAGCGGCTCCCCATGACTGAACATCTGCAGACACGTTAACAGCATACAATAAACAAGAAGGTACAAAATGGAACTAAATGCATCGATTCCTCCCGGTCCTCTTTCGGAAAAATGGGATAACCACCGTTTCAGCAGCAAACTTGTCAATCCTGCCAACAGGCGGAAATACAAAGTTATCGTTGTCGGAACAGGACTTGCCGGGGCCTCCGCTGCAGCCACCCTCGCAGAGCTTGGCTACCAAGTCGAGACCTTCTGCATATCCGATAGCCCGCGGCGGGCCCATTCGATAGCGGCTCAGGGCGGAATTAATGCTGCCAAGAATTACCAGAATGACGGTGATTCGGTGCATCGACTCTTCTACGACACCATCAAGGGCGGGGATTTCCGTGCCCGGGAAGCGAATGTCTATCGTCTCGCCCAGGTCTCCACCAGCATTATCGACCAGTGCGTCGCCCAGGGCGTACCCTTTGCCCGGGAATATGGCGGCAGCCTTGCCAACAGGTCCTTTGGCGGAGCCCAGGTGTCGCGAACCTTTTACGCCCGGGGACAGACCGGTCAGCAGCTGCTGCTCGGCGCCTACAGCGCACTCTCCCGGCAGATAAAAAAAGGTTCAGTGGTCATGCACGCCAGAAAAGAGATGATGGAGCTTGTCGTCGTTGACGGGCACGCCCGCGGCATCGTGGTCAGAGATGTGATCACCGGTGCCATTGATTCTTTTTCAGCCGATGCGGTTCTGCTCTGCACCGGCGGCTACGGGAACGCCTATTTTCTGTCCACCAATGCCATGGCCTCAAATGTCACCGCCACCTGGAGGGCCTGTAAAAAAGGTGCCGGGTTTGCCAACCCGAGCTTTGTTCAGATCCATCCGACCTGCATACCGGTCCATGGTGATTTTCAGTCAAAGCTGACGCTGATGAGCGAAAGCCTGAGAAACGACGGACGCGTCTGGGTTCCCAAAAACAGTGGTGACCGGCGCCCGCCGCTGCAGATTCCGGAAGATGAGCGTGATTACTACCTGGAAAACAAATATCCGAGTTTCGGCAACCTGGTGCCGCGGGACGTTGCCTCACGCAACGCCAAGGAACAGTGTGATGCCGGCAAGGGCGTCGGCAGCACCGGGCTTGCCGTATACCTTGATTTTGCTGACGCCATCAAACGCGACGGCAGAGAGACGATTTATAAAAAATATGGCAACCTCTTCCAGATGTATGAAAAAATCGCCGATTCCGATCCGATGAAAGAGCCGATGATGATTTATCCCGCCGTCCATTACACCATGGGCGGCCTTTGGGTCGATTACAATCTGATGACAACCATTCCGGGGCTCTTTGCCCTGGGTGAATGCAACTTCTCAGACCACGGCGCCAACCGGCTGGGGGCGAGTGCCCTGATGCAGGGACTGGCAGACGGTTACTTCGTGATCAGTACATCGATCGGCAATTACTTCGGGTCCGAGCCGATGGACAAGGTCGACATCAGTCACTCGGCCTTCAGCGAAGCTGAAAAAGCTGTCGGTGAGAGGCTGGAGCGTCTGCTGAAAAACAGCACGAAAGGCCCGGAAGGCAAGGTTACCGTTGACGAGATACACAGGGAACTCGGCAAGCTGCTCTGGGATAATTGCGGCATGGCAAGAAACCAGGCAGATCTTGAAAAAGCCCTTGAAAAACTCCCGGAGATCAGGACTCGATTCTGGGATAATGTTTATGTTCCTGGAACCGGTAAAGACCTCAACCAGTCGCTTGAACGGGCCGGAAGAGTCGCAGATTTTCTTGAATTTGCAGAATTCATGATCAGGGACGCTCTCGCCAGGGAAGAATCCTGCGGCTGTCATCTTCGCGAAGAGAGTCAGACCGACGAGGGTGAAGCACTGCGCAAAGACGAGGAATACTCCCATGTGAGTGTCTGGGAATACAAGGGTGATGAAGAAGTTCCTGCGCAGCACAGGGAAGCGCTTGTCTTTGAAAATGTGACACCAAGCCAGCGAAGTTACAAGTGAGCAGCAACAAGCTTTTAATGACAATCTCAGACAACGGGAAACGATGAGTACCATAGACCTGACATTAAAAATATGGCGCCAGAAAAACTACGATTCACTTGGCAACTTTGAGACGTATACACTCAGGGATATCAGCACGGATATGTCTTTTCTGGAAATGCTCGATGTCCTCAACGAAACATTGACCAAGGAAGGCAAGGAGCCAGTGGCATTTGACCATGACTGCAGGGAGGGAATCTGCGGCATGTGCGGTTCCGTGGTCAACGGAATTGCTCATGGACCTGAAAAAGAGGTGACCCTCTGCCAGCTGCACATGAGAACCTTTAAAAATGGCGATACGCTCGTCATCGAGCCATTTCGCTCACGGGCTTTTCCAATCCGAAAGGATCTGGTCGTCGACCGTTCCGCCCTTGATAGAATTATCCAGGCGGGAGGCTATGTTTCCATCAATACCGGCGGAACAATCGACGGTAATGCGATTCCGATTGCTTCTGAAACCGCAGAGCTTGCAATGGACGCCGCTGCCTGCATCGGCTGCGGTGCCTGTGTCGCAAGTTGTCCAAATGGTGCAGCCATGCTCTTTACCAGTGCAAAGATCTCACAGTTGAGCCTGCTTCCCCAGGGCCAGCCGGAGCGCAAATCAAGAGCTCAGGCTATGGTCAAACAGATGGATCTTGAGGGTTTTGGACACTGTACCAATGAAAAAGAATGCGAAGCAGTCTGCCCGAAAGGTATATCGATTAGAAATATTGCCCGGCTGAACCGGGAATTTTTAAAAGGCATGTTTGCAGGAGAATAGATTTCCATCTCTCCTTCATTGCCGGCCCGAGCTGTTTCCTGTGGATGATTCTGTGATCATTTCAGGATTCGCGCATCGGGCTTTTTTTTTCAACCTACCGAGCCGTGCAAAGACTCTGCCAAGCCCAGCTGTTTTCAGTGAAGATAAATGACAGATACATACCGCCTGCTTCAGGCTGATGCCGATGAAATATGACGTGGTCGTTGTCGGCGGTGGTCCCGGGGGACTTCATTGCGCTCGGATTCTTGCCGAAAACGGGGTGCGGGTGTTGATTCTTGAAAGAAACAGGGTTATTGGCAGAAAGGTATGCGCGGGTGGCATTACCTGGAAAGGCCGTATCGGACGCGTACCCCCGGAACTGCTTGAGCGATCATTTTTTTCTCAAACCATAACTACCCGAATGCAGAACATTACAGTACGCTCTCAAGAGCCTATAGTAGCGACAGTAAACAGATATAAACTCGGCAGTTATATGGCTGAAAAAGCGCTGGTGCACGGTGCTGATATTATCACCGGAGCAGATGTCTTTCAGATAGAAAAGAAGACGATTATGTACCGGCACAGACAAAAAAAACACACGGTTTCCTTCGACTACCTTGTTGGCGCCGACGGTACCATGTCCAGGGTTCGCAGAGAGCTTGGACTCCCGCTGGAATACTACGGCATCGGAATTAATTACACCGTGCCGGAAACGGTTGAATCGATGGTATGGAATTTTGACAGTGCTGCCATCGGCAGCGGCTACACCTGGATATTCCCACATGCAGACAGTGTTTCAGTCGGTGGATACGCTGCCACGAAGCGGCTCCGGGCAACAGCGCTTAACAGGTATATTCTGAAATGGACGGCCGAAAGAAACATTGATCTTCGTACCATACGCCCACAGGCTGAAAAAATTTCCTGTGATTTCAGGGGCTGGAAATTCGGCAACCGTTTCCTTGTCGGCGATGCGGCGGGCTTCGCTTCGGCACTTACCGGAGAAGGAATTTTCCCCGCCTTTATTTCCGCAGAGGCTGCGGCATGCACGATTATCGATCATAATCACGAGTCACAAGCTTTGAAAATGGTCCTCGCGAAACACCGTAAACATTCAAGAATGAACCGGCTGGCGAATCAACATACCAGCGTGGCATTTCTGCTTTCCGAGATGTCCGCTCTGCTGCTGCGTTATCGACTCATCCCGTTCAGTACATTCGAGATGGCATAACTATCTGCTGAAACAATGCAGGAAATTTCATGGGAACGAGAAAAAAAAATACAAGAAAACAGGTGCTGAGTGCAACCTTCATCATTTTCTGCCTGTCGCTGCTCCTGTTTTTGTACGTGGCACCGGAGGAAACAACGACACCGTTGCCGCAAGATGACCTCCATAGCGAATTTCACCTGATAAAAAGCAAGAAGGAGGCAGATAAGCGCTGCGTCGAGTGCCATAATGAAAACGGTTCTGCACCGCTCCCGGAAGAGCACCCTGCCCCCTATCGCTGTTTATTCTGCCACAAACGAAACCGTTGATCTCAGCTGCCCTGAGCGTTGAGGCTCTTTTTGACAATTTCAAAAACGTCCCGGGAAAGCGGTTTTTTCGCCAGGATTTTTTCCAGCTCCTCTTTCATCTGTTCCTGTCGTGAAATCTCATAGCGTTGCCAGGTGGTAAACGAGGATGCCAGTCGGGCAGCAATCTGAGGGTTAACTGTGTCCAGGTAGCGTATCTTTTCCGACAGGAAACGGTATCCTTCCCCATCCTTTTGGTGAAAATGGTGGTGATTTGCACTGAAAGAACCGATCAGCGATCTGACCTTGTTTGGATTTTTAAGTGAAAAAGCCGGGTGTTTTGTCAATTCTTTCACCCGTTTCAGGGTGTCCCTTCCAGTTGAACCGGCCTGTATCGAAAACCATTTATCCATGACGAGCGGCTCATTTATCCATTTTTTTTCAAAATGACCCAGTAATTGCTCTCTTTCAGGGATTTGATGATGGGAAATTGATGACAAGGCGGCAATCTGGTCGGTCATATTATTGGCCTTGTAATAATGCTCTACACAAAGCCTGCAGCTGCCATCATTGTCTTGGTCAAAGCTCATCAGGTAGGAAAGACAGCAGTTTCGCAGACGTCTCCGGCCGATTTCTTCCGGTGTTATGAGGTATTCATCACCACTGCTGTTCCCGTGATAGACCGAGAGGAAATCGTTGTATAAAAGACGAGCAAGTTTCTTTTTAACAAACTGATGACTCATCTGCAGCAGATCCGGATCAATATCGTGCATTGACTGAGCCAGATACGATTGGGAGGGCAAACTCAGAGCAAGGGCGATCAGTGCCTTGTCGAGCGTGTTGTCCAGCAGATTTTTTCTCACTGCCTCAACATAGGTGCCGGGGACTTCGGGATTTTGGCTGCCCTCCTTGATCTCTTCAAGACAATCGAGGATGATTGCGCCGGCAAGAGAAAAGGCGGCATCCCAGCGGTTAAACAAGTCTGGATCATGCGCCATCAGATAGCTCAGATCAGCGCGGCTGTGAAACGGTTCGACTCTTACCGGCGCGGAAAATGTTCTCAACAGTGATGCAACCGGGCGTCTTTTCAATCCGGAAAATGAGAATTCCTGCTCCTGCTCCCTGAGCTCGAGCAGGAAATTATCACCGCTGCGTTTGCATGAACTGGTTATGGATTCGGGATCATTTTTCAACAACCCGGTAAGGACAGGGATGTGAAACGGCTTTTTTTCTCCCTGCCGGGGTGTCGGTTCGGTGTGTTGCCTGATTTTTAAACGATATTCTCCGCTCGCTTTATCCCAGGAATCTTCAACGTTCAGATATGGAGTTCCTGCTTGTGAGTACCAGCGTTTAAATTGGTCCAGATTAACGGAGGAAGCAGCGCTCATCGCAGCGACAAAATCTTCACAGGTTACCGCCTGGCCGTCATGGCGCTGAAAATAGAGCTCCAGTCCTTTCTTGAAATAGTCAGGACCGATGAGCGTGTGAATCATTCGCACCAGTTCCGCACCCTTGTTGTAGACCGTCACTGTATAGAAGTTGTTGATTTCCATATAGCTTTCCGGCCGTACCGGATGGGCCATCGGTCCTGCATCCTCACGAAACTGGAACTGCCGGAGAAGGGTGACATCATCGATTCGCTGGACAACCGCAGAATTCATATCCGCTGAAAACTGCTGGTCTCTGAACACCGTGAGTCCCTCTTTGAGGCTCAACTGAAACCAGTCCCGGCAGGTCACCCGATTACCGGTCCAGTTGTGGAAATATTCATGACCGATTACCCCTTCGATATCGATGTAATCCTGATCGGTCGCAGTCTCCGGGGAAGCCAATACGTATTTTGAGTTGAATACGTTCAAGCCCTTGTTCTCCATGGCACCCATATTAAAATCGTCAACAGCAACGATCATATAAAGATCCAGGTCATATTCGAGGCCATAGACATCTTCATCCCATTTCATCGCTTTCTTTAACGATTCCATGGCATGGAAGCAGCGCTTGCTGTTCTGTTTTTGAACGTAGATCTGAAGCGCTACGGTTCGTCCTGATTTTGTAATGAAATGATCTTCAATACAGACAAGATTTCCTGCGACAAGGGCGAAGAGATAACATGGTTTCGGATACGGGTCTTCCCAGACGGCAAAATGTTTGTCACCATCGAGCTGACCCTTTTCTTTGAGGTTGCCGTTTGCCAGCAGAACCGGAAATTTTGCGCGCTGCGCTTCAATTCTCGTGGTGAAGACAGCAAGGACATCGGGCCTGTCAGGATAAAAAGTAATTCGCCGAAACCCTTCTGCTTCGCATTGCGTACAGAAATTACCGGAGGAGAGGTACAGACCGCTCAGGGCCGTGTTTTTCTCGGGGTTCAGCTTTGTTGTGATTTCGAGGTTACATTTCTGCGGGACAGCAGATATGAGAATTCCGCCGGAAACCGTCTTTATTCGTTTGCGCTCAATTTCTTTTCCGTCAATACAGACTCTGAGCGGTTTGATCGAGTCTCCGTTGAGAAAAAGCGTGCTGTCGGCCGCTGTACTCAGGGGATTTTTGCGTATTGCTGATTCTGCCCTGACCAGCGTTTCCTTTTCGTCAAGGACAACGGTGAGGCAGATGGTATCCACCAGGTATTCAGGGACCGTGTAGTCGGCCAGATAAATCGTCTGATGCTGATCTTTATTCACGATGTTCCTTATTGCTGTGTTGAAATGAAATAATCAATCAATGACTGAAATTAATAGGAAGTTGCCCGCCTCTAATCCATTTTTTCTTTAGATAATAAGCCATGACAACTCCCAGACCGACAATCACCCAGCCTTCGTATCTTCCCATGTTGACGATGAGCGCAAACGTGACCATCAGGAGTCCGGGTATTGCCATCATCAGGTAATAGGTACGGGTGTAGAAGGCGAATTTTACTGCAGCGGTGAGGCTGAGCAGAAAACCGACGAGAACGGAAATCGCATAGAAGGCAACGATTTTGAGTTCATTGGCACCAAACAAGAGCGTCAGTATCATTGCTGAACCGTGAACGATGAAAATGGAACGGTAATCGGTGCCGTTCGGGTTGCTGAGAAACGACGGCAGGGCCTTTGAACGTACGAGTGTTCTCAGCATGCCGCTGCCGGCGACGGCTCCGCTTGCCGCTCCCGACAGTAAAATGCCAACGGAAAACAGGGTAAGCGCCTGTCCGGCAAACGAGCCGGGGAGAAGTTTTGAACGTGTCCAGAGGTTGAACAGCGTGTTTTTATGGCTTGGTTCAAGCTCAAGAATTCTGGTTGTATTGGCAATATCAAAGGTGACAATCGAAGTAAATATCAAAACTGCAGCGACTGTTCCGACGCCCATGGCTATCCTCACCCATCGGGGTTTATCCTCTTCATGGGACAATCCGGCGACACTTGCTTCAAAACCGGTCAACAGGGCAAAACCGCGAACCGCGCCAAAGAGAAGAACAACTATCATTGAGAATCCGGTTAAGCCGGAGGTGTCCGGAATTTGGACATTATGCGCCACAGGCATAAGTTCTCCGGCGTTTGGCAGAATCGGCAGGAATACGGTGTAAAGGATCAGACCCATGAAGCCAAAGGTCATGAAGGCAAAAATGTAACGGCCCTTGTCTCCAAAACGCATCACAAACGCAACCGCAGCAGCGACGATGACGGCAAGACCGAGGCGGTCGCCGAGGGCTGTATAGGGGCCGAAATCAATGCCGAAAGTGAACCCGAGCGAGACGAGTGCTGCAACGGTTGCCGCCATGGTAATTGAATCCGTGAGGACGAAATCCTGAACAAGGCTGGCAGCAGCCAGCATCGCAGGGTTTATTCCCAGCATCTCATAGATAAGCCCCGGCCCGCCTTCCCCCTTGTTAAAACGAATTCCGATGGCGATGTACCCCAGTGAAACAGAGGCAGCAACGGCAATAACAAAGAGCATGGTCGGAACAATCAGGGAATAGCCTACTTTGCCAAGCGCGCTCTCTATCGCATAAAAAGGACTGGTGGCAGGATCTGAAACAATGAGTCCAATATAGGCAAAAATGGCTATCAGCAGGGAAATAAAACCGGCTTTTGGTACGTCGCCTGTATGATTGCTGTCTGTCAGTGTATGTTCTTGAGGCGCGTTCACTGTCTGTTACTCTTTGATTGGTTCGCCGGGAACATGAACCGTTACAACAGGGCATGGAGCTTCCGCTATCATTGTTCTGTAATTTGATCCAAAGATGATTTCACCAAGCGCAGAGCGCACCTTGAAGCCGATGACCATCTCATCAATATCGTGATCAATGGCAAATCGCACAAGGTCGTCGCCAGGATCACTCTTGCGGACAATCAGATGAATTTCATGCGGGATATTCTCTTTTTTCAGCAGTGTTTCCAGTCTCTCGAGCCGAGCTCTGGCAGCAAGGTTGGCAATTTTGCCGCTCTTGTCCAGTGAGTGCCCGACAATTGAGCTGACAACGTATAATTTGGCGCCAAACGCCTTTGCATGTTTGATTGCCACCTTCGTAACCTCGTCCGAGGTGAAGTAAAGATTGTAACCTACCAGGACCCTCGGTTCCGTATCTGCCATTTCAGTTCCCTCCAGGACAAACGCCGGTTATTTGATGATGTATCTATCGACTTCCAGATAGACAACCCCCATCGGTTGAAGGTGATAAACTTGTGCTATACTAGCGGCCTGAATCCCTTAGATCAACTCCTTTGCGCGAATGGTAGGATTTTCGCCTGGAGTCGGAGAAAAGCTCGATTTAGCTGTTTACAGAAAAATCCTTGATGATCAGCTCATCCATCAGTACGCTCATGTCGGCTACTTGTTCTAGCTCACGGACCTGACGGATAATGTGATCCTGCTTTTTTGTCGATAGAACGGGTGCAACCAGACTCCTGAACTTGAGAATAATCTCCTCCCAGCTCAGTGGGTTTTCGGGATCTCCTTTCGGATGATCGATCTCCGCCAGCAATGATCTGTCGTCTGTGGTTATGATTTCGACCCGGGCAGGCCATTTTTTGGGGAAATCTTTTTCGATAGACGGATCTTCGACACAGGCTACTTTTGCCATGATATTTTTTACGGACTCGGAATTAATATTTTCCTGACAATAGTGATCGAGAAAAGCACTGCCGTGCAGAACCGCGATAGCGGCACCAAAGGGCATGCTGAACTGAGCGTCGACGATGGACGATGGCTTTCTTTTGAATTCAGCCGGCTCAGCGACGAGCGCAAAACCTGCTTTTAATATGCTGATGTTTATCTTTTTGATCTGTTCAGCAGAAAGTGAATGTTCCTGCATTATTTTCATAATACAGTCTATTGGCCCCTGCTTGTACCGGCAGCAGGCATGAGGTTTTATACTTGTCTTCATGATCTCGTAGGGCAAAGCCCAGCCATCAGTCACTTTTTCAACAGACGAGGAAGGCGAATAGGCGTGCAGGAATCCGAATTTGCCCTCTATTATGGTGTGCGGCCCGCTGAAGCCCTCTTTTGCAAGCAGTGCGGCAACGATGCCACTGTGGGCGGACCAGCCGGCATGAAATCTTTTGGTATAGGCACCGTCGGTAAGAAACTCCATGGAACCTGCAGCCTGGCTGCCGGCAATGCCAAGCGCATCTGCGATCTGATCCGGGCTGAGGTGGTATAATTTCGCCGCTGCAATTGCCGCCCCGAAGGTTCCGCAGGTGGCGGTCGGGTGAAATCCCTGCTGGTAATGGGCTGCAGGATCGAGAGCTATGCCGAGTTTGATCATCGTCTCGTAACCGGCAACGATCGCAGCAATGAACTCTTTTCCATTGCTTTTGCACAGGTATCCGCTGGCAAGAGCTGCAGATAAAACGGAAACCCCAGGATGAAGCGACGCCTCATTTACCACATCATCGAGTTCAAGAGAATGTGCGGATACGCCAAGAGCCAGAGCTGCTGAAGGCGCATCGGTCTTCAGTGATGTAGCCGGAACCGGAACACCCTGAATGAGGCCACGATTTTTTGCAATATAGCGATACACTGGAAACGAAGACGCTGATTTCGTGCCTCTGATTGCCACACCCAGGTAATCAAGGAGGAAGTATTTACTTCGGTCAACAACGTCTGCGGGCAAAGACTCAAAGCTCAGTGAATGACACAAGCGTGCGATTTCATCTGTTGTTCTCATGCAATGTCTCCGTTTTTATAGAAAAATTCGTGAAGATTTCTGATCGGTTACCTACCAGTATTTCAGCAAACCAGCGTCTCTGATCAGTCAAACCCTTTTTTCGCCAGTCCAATAAAATGGGCGACATCTATGTCTTTGGGGCAGACAAATGAGCAGGCCTGGGAGGAATGACAGCGATAGACGCCGTTTTCACTGTAAAGGACCTTGAAACGTTCCTCTTTTTCTTTTTCGCGGGGGTCAAGGACCCTGACGATTGCCGCAAGCATGCTGTTGGGACCGAGAAAATTTCTGTGGCTGCTGAGACAGGCAGAGGCGCAGCAAAAACAGTTAATACAACGGGTAGCGTTGACGTAATAATCCAGCAGCTCGGGGCTTATCTGATGCTCTTCTTCAGCTCCTTTCGGCGCTTCCGGGTTAATTATGTAGGGTTTTACCGCATCTACGCGCTGGTAGGCAATATCTGTATCAATGACCAGATCCCTGATGACCGGAGCAATGTCAAGCGGTTCAATCGTGAAAACCGAGGTGTTGAAATAATCAACAGCATTTTCAACGAGAAGTTCACAGGCCAGCAGCGGCTTATTGTTTATTTTCATGGAACAGCTGCCGCACTGTCCGTGTTCACAGGACGAGCCCCAGGCCAGGGTTGGATCCTGTTCATCGTTGATTTTTCGAAAAAGATCGACGAATCTCATGATTCGACCTGCCTGTATCTGGTATGTCTGAACCCAGCTCTTTTTCTGATCAGGATTGTAACGATGAACGTTCAAGGTGAGGTCGTATGTTGAACTCATAATATTTCGACTCCGGGGAATTAAACCGTCATTATAGTAAACGTAGGCATTATCAGTACTTTCTTTCTATAAAATCAAATTTTTCGAAATTGGTTCCACCCTCGTCAAACAGGCTTCTGTCGATTTCCCGCCTGTTCATCCGAACCGTTTCAAAATCGTCAAGAGAAACAAGCGTGTGGTAATTGAACTGATCCTTTCTCTCCGGGTAATCATCGCGAAAATGGGCCCCGCGTGATTCCTTTCTGGCAAGCGCCGCCTGGCTGATCACCATCGCCACCGATAACAGATTATCCAGTTCCCAGCGCTGAACAAGTTCCTGATTCATCCGGAGGTCTCTGCTTGCAAGGGCACTGTTTTCAGAGCGCTCTTTCAGCTCCCTGAGCCTCTCGATCGCCTCTGTAAGCAATGATTCCGTCCTGAAAACTCCGACATTATTTGTCATCATGGAACGCAGTGAGTTTCTGATCAACCCTATTTTGTCAGCACCTTTTGCGGCAAGATAGCGGTTAAATATGGATTCGAACCGCGTTTTTAATCGCGGAACTTTGGCTGGGCTCTGGTGCCGATCAAGAGAGGAAATTACCCGGTCGGCGACGATTTTTCCCATGGTGATCAATTCGAGGATAGAATTTGTGCCCAATCTGTTAAAGCCGTGAAAACTCGAGGCGCCACACTCGCCGACGGCATAGAGACCGGCAATACAGGACTGTTCAAGGTCTTCAACCTCCCCAAACTCGTTGGTTGGAATTCCACCCATGTGATAATGATTGCTGGGCCTCACCGGGCAGAGCTCTTTCTGGGGGTCAAGGTTTACGTATCTCTTGAAAAAACTGGAAACCTCAGGAATCTGTTTGCGGTGTACCTCATCAGGTAAATGCCTGAGATCAATCCAGACATGCGGGATGTTATGGTCGGGGTTTAAAATACCCCGCCCTTCCCTGATTTCAGATTCTATCGCCCGTGCTACAAGATCTCTTGGCGCCAGCTCCTTCATTTTGGGAGCATAGCTGCTCATGAACGGATCGAGCGTCTTGTTCCTGAGGATTCCTCCTACCGAACGCAAGGTTTCACTGGCGAGAATACCAGGTCCGACGATGCCGGTCGGATGGAACTGAACCGCTTCCGGGTCCATGACGGAAAGACCAGCCTGGAGCACCAGGGCAAGTCCGTCCCCGGTGTTCTGCCGGCAGTTTGTGGTAACCTGATAGACCTGCCCGCTGCCCCCGGAGGCGATAATGGTTGCGCTGGCATGTATGGTTACAAATTCGCCGCTTTTCTGGTTGAAAATGACGCTGCCGAAACAGTGTTTATCTTCTATAAGAAGCTCTACAGCGATGCTCTGGTTGATAAAGGTGATACCTCTTTTAAGCGATTCACCCCAACTGGTATCCATGATGCCTTTGCCGGTTCTGTCTGCCTCAAACACCGCACGGTATGCAGATGATTCGCCAAAATTTCTGGTGTGTCCGCCAAAGGTCCTTTTACTGAGTCGCCCGTCTTTCTCGCGAGAAAAATGCATCCCCCTGTTTTCCAGCCAGAGAATCTGCTCCCAGGCAGATTCGCAGACTTTTTTGACGACATTCTGGTCAGCGGTGCAGTCTGAGCCTTTCCAGGTATCAAAGGCGTGGAATAAAACTGAATCGAGCGGATCCTTGGGGTCAACCGCTGCAAGTCCTCCCTGGGCGGTAGAGGTGTGGGATTTCTGCGGATGTGAAACCTTGGTCAAGGCGATAATGTTGGTGTCCGGACGTTTCTCAAGGACTTCCGCAGCGCAGCGCAGTCCTGCGCCTCCCGCCCCGATAATAAGGATATCACAGTTGATATTCGCACTTGTCTTTATAGATGTACCCATAATAAACCCGTTAGATGGAAATGGTCAGTTTAATACCGAGGAAGGCCAGAATCACGAACACGAAAATAATAGCAGTTGAACAGAAGAGGCGCAGTTTTCCATCAGCCATATAATCAAGCAGTATGTTGATCAAGCCGTAGCCGCCATGATACAGCGCACAGATAACAAGGGTGATATCGACACCCTTTATGAAAATACTGTCCATTCGCGCAGCAATAACCTGGACATCCCGGCCGATTGCCGGATCAAGATGCATGAAAATCATGTGGGCCGGAATCATTGTGAAGAGAAAAACAGCAGAGATCCGCTGCATTTTCCAGAAAACCGACGTCCTGCTGTGTTTCACCTTCGTGCCTGTAATGAGTGCCAGGCAGAACCCAGCAATAAAAACCTGTGACCAGAAAAAAAATGGAGAAACCGACTGGTTCCCCATGATCATAAACGAGGCCAGCAGCAGCAGATACAGGGCAGATATGACGAGTGCGGACCTCAGCAGCGCGGCGTCGTTTCGATTGCCGAAGATCTCGTATAAAATGAGACGGCCACCGTTCAGTGCATGAAAAATGACCGGGACTGCAAGAAACCATTCGAGAAATCCGGGGAAAATGTTTGCATAGAGATTCATTTTTTCAATGAATTTTTCTGGGGTCGAAAGCGAGGAAAGCGTCAGGATGTGAAACAGCAGATAGACAGCAAGAAAAACGCCACTGACTCTATGTGCCCAGGCGATTATGTAGGGCCAGCCTCTTGCCCGTATCAAATTCTGAAGTTTTTGTCTAGCCGGGGTCCTGGACTGTAACTGGCCTGTCGTCATGATTATCCTCTTTTTCAGCAGCTGGTTGAGATTTGCTCTTCGCAGGTAAAACTGGAGTCTTATTAACCGGATGATTCCAGATAGGTTAAAAATCTGTCAAGGGCTATGGTGATATGATCCTCGACCAATTGTCTGCACCTTTCCGGTTGATTCCTGTATCTTGTAAAAGCTTCATAAATTTGCACGTGAACCGCCAGAGATTTTTTCAGGTCTTCCTGGTAGTATTGATATGAAAATCGATGCCAGATCGCCTGCATTCTCAAGGTTTTCAGGCTGCTGATCAGCAGGCTGTTTTTGCTCAAGGCAATAAACAGTTCGTGGAATGCAAGATGGTGACTATAGTAGGCCTGGGTGTCTTCTCTCTGCGCGGCTTCCTTCATCTTATCCAGTTTGTCAGACATCATGGCAAGAGAATCAGGGGAAATATTGGGGAGTGCAAGCTGGGCCGCCAGCCCTTCCAAAGCTGCCCTGATCGGAAAATTTTCTTCTATGTCCCGCCGCGTTATCGTTTTGACAAAGGTGCCTTTTCTTGGAATTATTTCGACCAGCCCCTTTTTCTCAAGCTCGCGAAATGCTTCACGCAGCGGCGAACGGCTGACGCCGAAATAATCCTGCAGCTCCAGTTCCAGCAGTTGGTCGCCGCCACTGTAGTCGCCTTTGAGGATTGCCAGTGTTAACGCTTCTGCCACCTGGGCGCCAAGTCCGACCGGTTTATTTATATCCTTGAGCTTCATTTATCAGTACCCCGGGATCATGCAACAGAAGATGAACGATACCCTGGTCAACAATTGAAAAAAAATGTAAACAGGCCGATCTGCTCAGCAGAGAAAAGATGTTTCATATCCGGGCAGATCTGTTACTATTGTCGACAATAGTAACACGATAGTCTCTGTTGTCATTAAAATTTTTCATCTGGGATAATAAAGAGCGCGGCAAAGAGGTGAATTACCATGAATACCTATTGGGGAAAAAGACTTGAAACCTGCAGGTCAGCCCTTGCGAAAAACAATTTTGAGGTTTTTGTCGCCCGGGATTGTGACCAGGCCAGAGCCCTGTTCTTTAAGACGATCTTGCCTGGTCTTTCGGTAAAAACGGTTTCATGGGGTGACTCTCTGACGTTTCATTCGACTGGAATACTCGATGAATTAAGGAAGGACAGGAATATTTCAATTGTGGAAACCTTTGCCAAAAAGGTCAGCCGTGAAGAAATAATAGAGCGGCGCAGGCAGGCACTGCTCGTTGATCTGTTTTTCAGCGGTTCAAACGGTGTCACGGAAAAAGGCCAGCTCGTAAACCTGGACATGGTAGGCAACCGGGTGGGTGCCATAACCTTCGGACCGAAGCATGTGGTCCTCTTCATCGGCCGAAACAAGATCGTTGCCACACTCGATCAGGCAAGAGAACGCATAAAAACAGTTGCCGCCCCGGCAAATGCCATACGTCATACCGGCTTCAAGACACCCTGCATGAAAACCGCGCGCTGCCATGATTGCAGCAGTCCCGATCGTATCTGCAATAGTTGGATGATTACAGAAAAATCGTTTCCGAAAAATCGTATTAAAGTTGTATTGATCAACCAGGACAGCGGACTGTAGGTCGTCTGCCTGCGTTTCTTTCGCTCTTGACTCCGAGGTGCTTTTGCATCTCATCCGGGCAGGCGCGTACCTGAAACAGGAATGCGCCTGCTGTTTTCTATCAGCTGTTCAATGCTCGATAGTAGGAATCCAGGGTATACACGGCCGCGAGCGGGTTGTGGCCGGTGACTCTGTCCTTTACCGCCAGCACGGTGCTCGGAGCATCGGCATTTTTAAAAAAGAGTGAGTCATGGCCGACACATAAACCAAGCAGGATGTTGAATTCAGTTTTTTCCTGATTCAGCAAGGCTGCCTGGAGGATCGGGTTACACATTGATTCTTTTGTCCCCGGGTCGATCTTTTCATCATCAGCCAGTCCGAGGAACTGTTTTTCTACACCGCCAACCTTGCAAATAGCTGAAATAACTGTCAATCCCTTTGATGAAAAATATTTTTCTACGATTCCCGCCTCCTTGCGCAATCCTATGCAGAAGGCCAGACCTACTCTCTGATATCCCATTCGTGCTATGAAGTCAGAGATTTCTTCTATTCTAGGTTTTGCCGGCCGTACTCGAGCGTACCCGAGTTCCCGGTGTGAATAGCCGTCTTTTTCCTGAAGACTCGCCTGGCGTGCGAATTCATAGAATTCGTTCTCTTTATATTTTTTCTTGACCTCTCTACTGAGTTCTTCATGAATCGCCGTTGGGCAGTTGGCAGGATGTCTGCCCCCTTCTGTTCTGCAGCTTCTCTCGGAAATCTTGATGTTGCATCGCGCACACTGCGGTATTTTGTTGGGTTCCATCGTCGTCTCTGATTTTTTATGGTTAACGGTTACTTTACTGGTCTTATAAAAGCTGGCGTTTTTTTAACTGGTCTTTCCGCTCTCAGCCCGTTTATGTGGTGGAGCACCAACCTGCAGCGGAAAACGGCCCGCAATGACCATAAGCTGATCTGCTGGCTCGGTGTCTTCGAGGACATCTGTTGCACGGCAGGTTCTTTCGCTGATCTCTTTCAGGTGTCGAGATGATATATTCAAAGCGCACCGATACTGAGCAGCGCATCTTTGACTTCATTAATACCTTGAGCCGACAGCGGAGCTTGCGGTGGCAACGGCACGCCTACCCGATATCCCTGGAGCTCAAGTCCTCCCTTTATGCAGGCAGCCAGATTGTACTTCATGAATGTCTGATTGAGATACCACAATTTTCTCTGCAACTTCATGGCCTCGACCCAGTTTTCATTGCAGCAGAGTTCGTACAATTCAACACTTTGCGCCGCTGCCACGCAGGCAGGACCCGCCATCCAGCCGACACCGCCGATAAGCATGACGCAGGCCGGTATATGTGCAGAGGCTGAAAAAACCTGCATCCGATTGCCAACCCGCTGCATTATGGACAAAAGGCGGCCGGTATTATAAGAAGCGTCTTTGATATATTGAATATTGTCAATCCGACTGAGCTGCTCGATGACATCGAGGGATAGATCGGAGCGCTGGAAGTTGGGATTCGTATATAATACAACAGGAAGCGATACTGCCTCGGCTATTGCTTTAAAATAGCCATAAATATTACGGTCATCGATTGGAAAGTATGCTTCCAGAACAGCCAGGATTCCATCACACCCCATCTCTTCGTAGGTTTCAGCCTGAAGGACTGCAGCCGAGGTGGTCGTCGCCGCAACCCCTGCAACAACGGGAACACGACCGTCCGCCGCCTCGACCACCACGTCAACAATTGTGCGGCGCTGGTCTCCTGACAGATAGGCAAATTCTCCCGTGGAACCGAGCGCTGTGAGGCCGTGAACGCCGCTGTTGATCAGGTCGTCGCACAGTCTTGTCAACACTGTTTTGTTTACCCTTCCTGTGTCATCAAGAGGTGAAACAAGATAGGGAAAGACCCCTTTAAAAAGCATGTTGCTCGTCATCATCTCGTTCAATAATTATGAGGGATACCCTTACACGTCTCCCTGCGATATTAATTTTTGTATCTCGTCTTCACTGTACCCGAGCTGCGCAAGAATTTCTTCTGTATGCTCACCCAGCTGGGGTGCTTTACAGCGGTTTTCTGATTTTGTTTTCGATAATTTGATCGGTGAATTCAGCATCCTGATTTTACCATAGTCCGGATGATCCCACTCTCCGTAAAAATCATTGGCGATGGCCTGTTCATCTCGGCTGACCTCAAGCGGTGTTTTCACTGGTGACCATATCAATTTATTCCTGCTTAAAACATCCACCCAGTAATCGTAGGAATGGGCACGAAAGGTTTTCTGGATTATTTCAATCAGTTCTGCTGCATGTTCGGCCCTCTCATTCTGGGTTGCATAGCGAGGATCATCCTTGATATTTTCCAGGCTGAGAGCCTCACAAAATGAAGGCCAATAAGGTTGAGAGGTGGTCATTCCAAGCATGATCCAGCGATTGTCACTGGTTGGATAAATATTTCTAAGCGGATTGGCCATCGTTTTCTGTGACGGCCGCACCGAGTCTTCTCCGCTGATCAGACAGCCGGTGATGTCGGTTCCCAGGGCAAAAACAGCACTGTTAAAGAGCGACACCTCAACTTCCTGGCCGATACCGGATCGCTCCCTGATATAGAGGGCGGCCATAACTCCAGCCAGCAGGCTTTGAGACGTAATGCTGTCACCATAGGCAGGCCGTGAAATATTTGGCGGATTGTCAGCTTCATGCATCAGGTCCATAACGCCACTGCGCGCCCAGAATGCTACAGAGTCATATCCTCCACTGTTTTTTTCTGCCCCTTTTCGTCCGTACCCGGTGAGGTTGGCATAGATTATCCTCGGATTGGCCTTGGCGAGCGTCTCGTATTCGAGATCGAATTTTTTCATCTCGTATGGCCTGAGATTGTTCAGGAACACATCACATTCTTCAACCAGCTTGTGGATAATTTTCTGGCCTTCTGGTGATTTTAAATTGACAGTCAAACTTTTTTTGTTCCTGTCCACGTGCTCCCAGATATAGTTCACCGGGTGGGGGCGCGCCCACCCTGCCATTCCGGCGGCAAGGAGGTGACGCTGGAGGTCACCCCTGCCGGGAGGCTCAACGTGTATCACTTCTGCTCCCCAGCTCCCCATCAGCATACCGGCAAGCGGCATGGCAAATGCTCCGCCTACCTCGACTACCCTTATTCCCTGCAATCCATTTTCCATAGTCAATCCTTTTTCCTTTGCCCAAAGCGGTATTCAAAGCAATTTTTTTCGTAGCATTTACATCATCAACCTCCCAGATAGCCTTACAGGATTTGAGTAATTTTGCAATGAAGAAGGAAATAATCTGTCATCTTTCAATATAACCAAGCAGTAAACACATATCTGCACGGGAAAAAAACAGCTGGTATCGGTAATTATAATATTCTTTGTGTTTCTGAAACAATTGATTATATATCACTGATTATAAAAGAAAAGGACTCAGGGGCAAAGGCAGCGTCCGGCGCAAGAGTCAGAATCGGCACTATGGATACAGCCGTGCGGCTGCGGAACAGGAGAGAGTGACGGCGATGATTACGATTAACGAACACTATACTAAATTGCAGGCTTCGTACCTTTTTTCAGACATAGCAAAAAGGGTTGCAGCCTACCAGAAAAGTAATCCTGATAAAGCTATTATAAAGCTGGGTATTGGTGATGTAACAAAACCATTGCCTCAGGCCTGTATTGATGCCTTCCATCGTGCCGTAGACGAAATGGCGGATGAAAAGACTTTTAAGGGGTATGGCCCGGAGCAGGGATATGATTTTCTTCGCGAAGCCATCTGCGCCGCTGATTTTAACGGGAGAAATGCTGCTATTGCTGCAGATGAAATATTTATCAGTGATGGGGCAAAGTGCGATACGGGAAATTTCCAGGAGCTGTTCAGCACCGATGTAACCGTTGCCATCCCAGACCCAGTCTACCCTGTTTACCTGGATACAAACGTGATGGCAGGCAGAACCGGGTCTTATAAAGATGGCAGATACCAGAATGTCGTCTATCTGGAGTCAACGAAAGAAAACAACTTTGTCCCGGCCCTTCCAGAGGAAAAGGTGGATCTCATCTACCTCTGTTTTCCAAACAATCCAACAGGCTCAACGATTTCAAGAGAAGAGCTTAAAGTCTGGGTTGACTATGCCCGGGAGAACAAAGCGCTGATTCTTTTCGATGCTGCCTATGAATCATTTATTACTGACGAAACTCTGCCGAAAACGATTTATGAAATCGACGGTGCCCAGGAAGTTGCTGTCGAGTTCCGCAGTTTTTCCAAAAGTGGCGGTTTTACCGGCACACGGTGTGCTTTTACTGTCGTTCCCAAGGCATGTCGGGCCTATGACAGCAAGGGAGTCGTTCACTCGCTGCACAGTCTCTGGAATCGCAGACACTGCACGAAATTCAACGGGGTCTCATACCCGGTTCAGCGTGCCGCTGAGGCACTGTATAAGCCGGAGGGGAAAAAACAGGCTGAAGAGTTGGTTCGCTATTATATGAAAAATGCAGCATTGATCAGGACAGAGATAGCCGGTCTTGGATTTGACTGTGTTGGTGGTGACAATTCGCCCTATATATGGATTGATGGAAAAACAGATTCCTGGAATTTTTTTGATCTGCTGCTTGAAAAGGCCGGTGTAGTGTGCACCCCGGGCGCAGGTTTTGGTAAGTGCGGCAAGGGGTATATCAGGTTGTCCGCGTTTAATTCACACGAGAATGTCAAGGCGGCAATGGCACGAATAAAAGATATCTTAGACTGAGGCCGGTTTGAAACTTGTCCTCTCTTCAGTACCTTCCATTTCGGAAATACTCTGCACGTCGGTATTTTCGTTGAGCCACTCGAGAACCCCGTTCACCAGTCGTTCGGGGGCGGACGCCCCGGCTGTTAAACCCACCGTTTTAACGCCATCCAGCCATGAAGGGTCGATGCCCCTGTAATCATCTATCAAGTAACTGGTGCCGCCGGCCATCTCGGCTGCCTCTTTTAGGCGATTTGAGTTTGAACTGTTACTGGAACCGACAACAAAAATCAGATCAGACTTTTCGGCCAGATACCTGACAGCATTCTGGCGGTTCTGGGTAGCGTAGCAGATGTTGGACACCGCGGGCCCGACGATACCGGGGAACCGTCTCTCAAGAACCGATTTCACCCCGGCAACATCCTGCTGACTCAGCGTTGTCTGCGTTACATAGGCCACTTTTAGAGGATCATCTATGATGAGTTCATCCGCCTCTGACTCATTTGCGACGACATGCACCCGATGCGATACTCTTCCGGCGGTGCCTTCAACCTCAGGGTGCCCGTGATGGCCGATAATGATCACATCAAAGCCGTTGTTGTGGTAGCGTTCAACCATCCGGTGAATGCTTGTTACCAGCGGACAGGTGGCGTCAATCGTTCTCAGGTTGTGCAGTTCTGCCTGCTTTTCTGTTTTAACAGAGACACCGTGAGCGCTGAAAATGCAGATTTCTCCCTCGGGAATTTCTTCAAGGTCTTTTACAAACCGAGCGCCAAGCTGTTCCAGCTCCGAAATGACATGCCTGTTGTGAACAATCTCGTGGAGAACGTAGACCGGAGCCGGTGAAGATTCGAGAGCGAGTTTCACGGTTTCAATAGCCCTGACAACACCGGCACAGAACCCTCTCGGAGACGCCAGAATGATATCGATCTGCGGTTTCATACGATTAGGCGACTTTACCTGTTTACCTGGTATGGTTCAATCGTTGGGAACGACTAATACCGGGATGTTCGAGTATCTTGTCACCCGTCGTGCGGTGGAACCGGCTATGTCATTTCCAAGAACATGCCGCGTTGATTTGCCGAGAACAATCAGGTCGGCACAGTGCTTTTCAGCCACCCTGATGATTTCTTCACTGGGTCTGCCGCTGACCACGAGTACTTCTTTGACCTGGAGCTCTTTTCGATCCGGGGTACCAAGTTCTTCTTCGCAAAAACGGGAAAGGCGCTGCTTCATGGTCTGAAGAACCTCGCGCATGCCGTCCTGGTAAATTTTTTTGGCGTCGATCTCGGTAAGATACGTGTCTACAACCGCCTGAATGACAGAGCTCATCGGTTCAACGACATGAAGCATGATGATCTCAGCTTCATATCGTTTTGCTACGCTGAGGGCAGTGCGAAAGACCGGCCGCATGTGTTCACCAAGGTCTGTTGCGTAGAGGATGGTTTTAAATTGTTTTAAATCCGGCATGATGTCTCCTCGGTAGGTGAAGGTTAAGAACAGCAGGCTTGCATACAGAGAGAAAGTAAGTTCTCATTGCAAAATGCAAAGGATAAAAAAATAAAAAAGTGACGGCTGTTTTTGTCAACAACCGTCACTTTTTTTCAGAAAACGTTCTGCCTTATATCAGTATCCATGGAGTTTGTCGATAAACTCGGGCAGGAAGAGCGAAATCTGCGGTATATAGGTTATGAGCATCAGGAAAAAGAGCATGAGTACAAGCCAGGGGAGCGCGGCTTTTATAACCCAGCCCATGCTTTTTCCCGTGATCCCGGCCGTTACGAACAGGTTCAAACCAACCGGCGGGGTCAGCATGCCTATCTCCATGTTGACGACCATGATGATTCCCAGATGGATCGGGTCAATGCCAAGCTGTTCTGCAATCGGAAAGAGTATCGGTGCCATGATCAGCAGAATCGCCGAGGGCTCCATGAAATTTCCGGCGGCCAGCAGCAGCAGGTTCACCACAATAAGAAACATCCAGGGAGAGAGTCCCAGCTCTACGATGATTGAAGCAAGAGAATGGGGAATACGTTCTGTTGTCAGCACATGTGCAAACAACATGGCGTTGGCGATGATAAAAAGCAGCATGATGCTGACTTTGGACGCATCAACGAGTACCTTGTTGACGTCCTTGTCAAAGATGCATTTCGGCAGGGTTATAATGATTTGATAGGTATTCCTGGAAATCATGCTGGCTATTCCTTCTCCCTCATTTTTCCACGGCTGATTTCTCATCGGTCCGATATCCCGATAGCCGAAAATGGCAATGCCGAATGCGTAGACCGCTGAAACGGCAGCCGCTTCAGTCGGGCTGGCAACACCCCCGTAGATGGAACCGAGAACGATGATGATCAGCATGAGGCCGCCAAGAGCGCTCCAACCTGAGAGAAAAACTTCCTTGAATCCGGTCCAGGGCTGGCTCGGAATCTTGCGGATGTACGCAACGACATAAATGGCGATCATCAGCATGAAACCCATCATCAGACCCGGCAGGAAACCGGCCATGAACATTCGCGCCGCCGACACCTCGGTAGCGGCTGAATAGACAAGCATGACAATTGACGGGGGGATCAGGATACCGAGGGTACCGGCGGTGGTAATGACACCGGCTCCAAAGCTCTGCGGGTAGCCGACCTTGTTCATGCCGACGATGCAGATTGAGCCGATAGCAGCCACGGTTGCCGGCGATGATCCAGAAACTGCGGCAAATATCATACAGGCCATGACGGAGGCCATCGCCACCCCACCCTTGATATGACCGACGACACTGGTGGCAAATCGGATGATGCGTTTGGCTACGCCTCCGGTCGAAAGAAATGCCGAGGACATGATGAAAAAAGGAATGGCCAGCAGGGTGTAATGTTTTGACAGCGATTCAAAAAGTTTCAGGGCAATCGAGGCAAGAGAATCATTGGAAAACATCAGTATAGTGGCAATGCTGGATAGCCCGAGGGCCAGCGCTATCGGAACTCCGAGCATCATGCAGCCAAAGAGCAGGATAAAAAGAGCTATTGTTGTCATATTGTCCCCTCTTCTTTGGTTATCTTGTCGGCGAGCTCCAGGCTTTCTTTTGCTTCATCGGCGTGCCGGAAACCATCGGTATCGCCAAAAATGACCGACCAGAAGAGGACGACAATCCGTACGGTCAGCATGGAGAAGCCTACGAGAAGCATTCCGTGCGCAACCCAGGTGGGTATGGGGAGATCTTCGAGATGTATTCCGATTTTATGCATCTTGCTGAGGTAGATCCAGCTGCCGTAGAGAACGAGCCCACAATAGATCAGTCCGAGAATACAGCCGATGCCGGTCAGGATTTTTCTTCCGAGCAGCGGAAAAAGTTTAACAAAGGCATCCATACCGATATGAGACCCGACCTTCAGGCAATACGAGGTGCCAAAAAGGACCATCCAGGCTGACATGTGCAGGGTCAACTCCTGTGACCAGAGAAAGCCGGCATTAAAACCGAAACGCATGACAACATCCATAAAGACAAGAAGTGTTGTCGTCACAAGAAGAATACAGATGATTGATTCTTCAATTTGATTCAGGATGCGAAAAAACATTGGAGCCCCCCTGTTTTTCAAGAGACCGTATGAAAGAGGGCAGGCGTTTTTAAAAGCACGGCGCCTGCCCTCTCATACCGGTTTTCTGACCGGGTAGTCTGAAGATTCAGGATTTAATTTGAGCCGTAAGCGGCGTCGATCAAATCTTTGCCGATCTCTTCTTCAAACTGTTTCCATACCGGTTTCATGGCTTCAACCCACTGGGCACGCTCCTCCGGGGTCAGTTCGAGGATCTCGGAGCGTCTTGAGTCAACGACTTTTTGCCTGTCGCCCAGATCTTTCTCTGCTGCGACCTGATTTCCAAAAGCGATTGCGTCATCCAGCGCTTTTTTGATCTCGGGACGGAGGTCATCCGGCAGTCCATTCCAGAATTCTGCCGAGGTAACGACGAGGTAGTCGATCAGTCCATGGTTTGACTCGGTAATGTAGGGCTGTACTTCAAAGAATTTCTGGGAAAAAATATTGGACCAGGTGTTTTCCTGCCCGTCAATCGCCCTGGTCTGGAGAAGTGTAAACACCTCAGAGAACGGTTTTTTCAGAGGAACTGCTCCAAGTACCTGGAACTGGGCGGCAAGAACGTCAGATGCCTGGATTCTGAATTTGAGTCCCTTGGCGTCTGCGGGCACCCTCAAGGGTTTGCTCGCGGATATCTGCTTCAACCCATTATGAATGTAGCCGAGCCCGACCAGACCTTTGCTCTCCATGGAACTGAGCAGTTGTTGACCGGCTTCACTGTTCTGAAATTTTTCTGCAGCTGCCATGTCTTTGAACAGAAACGGCAGGTCAAATACCTGCAGGGATTTGGTATAACGTTCAAATTTTGACAGACTCGGGGCGGCGAGCTGGACATCGCCAAGCAGCATCGCTTCAAGAACCGCGTCATCGCCAAAGAGCTGTGAACTCGGGAAAACCTCTACGACGACCTTGTCACCCATACGTTCGGCGACCAGATCACGGAATTTGTTGGCTGCTTGTCCTTTCGGGGTATTTTCTGCAACAACATGGGCAAACTTGATGGTAATCGGTGCCGCCACTGCAGCTCCGACTGCCAGCATGGATGATAGTGCAGTTACTGCAACAATTTGAGAAACCTTTCGAAACATAGTAATCCTCCTCGTTGTTTTTTCTTTGCCGTCTATTCTGGCCTGTAGCGCAGTTTACGCCTTTCTCTAACAGTTTCACGACGAAAAACACTGTCATGAACAGATAAACACTAGCAAATATCAGACCAGCAGGTAGACACCGAGCTATGTATTAACTATCTCGTAAATATTTAAGAGGAAAAAGACACTATGCAAAGATCCCGCCCCCTCCGTATTGGCGGATTTCCACCAATACGGAGGGGGCGGGGCGGGGGAATTCCGCCGTCCCAGAGATGAGCTTGAGCAGCTATTTGTAGTCACTTTTGTCGAGCCCGTATTTTCTCATTTTATCGGACAATGTCTTGCGTGGAATGGACAGCAGGTTCATGACCTCCTTGATTGAGCCATCACTTGATGACAGTGCCTGTTCGATAAGGCTTTTCTCAAAGGTCTCCACCTGCCGGGCAAGACTTCTCGGGGCGGTATTGGCAGTGCCGGAAAGAAGCTGCGCCAGAGACCAGTCGTTTTGCGCTCCGAGAAGGACATAGCGTTCAGCCAGGTTTCTTAATTCACGGACATTTCCCGGCCAGGGGTATGCCATAATGGTATTTAGCTGAGCATTCTCGGGTAACGGCACTTCCTGCTGATATCGATGGCAGGCCACCAGCACAAAGTGGTGAAACAGAAGCGGTATGTCTTCCCTTCTTTCCCTCAGCGGCGTGAGATTGAGCCGGACAACATTGAGACGATAGTAGAGGTCTTCCCGAAACAAGCCCTTCTGGGATAATTCTTTTAGATTGGATTTGGCTGCAGCAACCACGCGAAGATCGAGCGGGATAACCTTGTTGGAACCGATTCTCTCGATAGTTCGTTCCTGGAGCGTCCTGAGCAGGTGGACTTGAACATGCAGCGGCATCGACTCGACCTCGTCAAGGAGCAATGTCCCGCCGTTGGCATGTTCGAATTTTCCAATCCTTCTTTCCCTTGCGTCAGTAAATGACCCTGCTTCGTGACCAAACAACTCGCTTTCTATCAATGATTCAGATACTGCTCCGCAGTTTACGGCGACAAAGTTTCTGGTTCTTCTTTTGCTCAATTCATGCAGGGAGCGGGCGACAAGTTCTTTGCCCGTTCCCGTTTCGCCGGTTATCAGGACATCGGCACCGGTGTTGGCTACTTGTGCAATGGTGGCGCGAAGCTCTTCAATTTTTTCAGTTTTGCCGATAATTCGCGGACCGGGAGTTTTCTGGGCCTCCAGTTCCCGGCGAAGGGTTCGGTTTTCAAGGGTCAGGGTACGTTTTTCCAGAGCTCTCTGAACCGTTTTCACCAGCCGTTCAGCGGAATATGGTTTTTCAATAAAATCATAGGCGCCATCCCGCATGGCCTGCACCGCTGTGGAAATGTCACCGTGGCCGGTTATCAGAATGACAGGAAGGTCCTGATCGATTTCTTTGACCCTGCTTAAAAATGCCATGCCATCCATCAGCGGCAGCCTGATATCGCAGACAATGACACCCTGCAGATCTTTACTGATCCGCGGTAACGCCTCTGTGGCAGTTTCAAAACAGGTCACAACCATGTCGGCAAGTTCGAGCGTTTGGGTATTGGCCTGCCGGATGTGCTTTTCGTCATCAATAAAAATGACGTTATTATTTTTTTTCATTTCTCCCTGCTGCCAGATTCAAGGTAATGGTGAAAAGTGCTCCGTTGCTGGAGTTTTCTGCCCGGATATCTCCACCCAGTTCTGTTAAGATACGTTTCGTGATGGTCAAGCCGAGGCCCAACCCCTGCCCTGAGGGTTTGGAGGTATAAAATGGATCAAAGATTTTAGCCAGATGTTCTTCCGGGATTCCTGGCCCGGAATCTTCGACTTCAATAACAGCCTTGCCGTCCGTCTCAACAGCAGTTATTTTTATCTGCTTTGTCTTACAACCTTCGACGGCGTGTATGGCGTTGCCAAGAAGGTTGACCATTACCTGTTGCAGAAGAACCTGATTCGCCTGGAGTTCAATCGTTTCCGGATTCAAATGTACAGCTATCACAACATTATTTTTTCTCACCGCTGGAGAAAGAATTTCGAGGGCTCCGTCAATAACACCGTGGAGCGGAACAATTTCAAGGTCCCCGCTGCTCTTCCTGGAGAATTCCTTGAGCTGCACACCAATTAATGCCATCCTGTCGGTTAACTCTCCTATCTGCACCATATTCCAGGTCGCCTCGTCTATCCTGTCTTTGTCGAGCAGCTGTCGGGCATTGTCCGCATAGCTCCTGATCGCAGCGAGAGGCTGGTTCAGCTCGTGATTGATTCCGGCTGACATCTGGCCAAGCGTTGCCATTTTTGCTGCCTGAATCAGCTCTGATCGGGTCCGTTTCAGTATTTCTTCGGTCTCCTTTCTGTCCTGTATTTCTTTCAGCAGCTGCTTGTTTGCTTCAACAAGCTCAATGGTCCTCTCATCGACACGTGTTTCGAGCTTTTCGTTTAATTCCTGGAGTACCCTTCTGGACTGGTTTTCGAACCGTTTGAGTTCTCTCAGGCGCCTCTGCCGCTGTTTCAGCAGGGCTAGCAGTGAATAGCTGAAAAGAATTCCTATCCCGACCAGCACGTTAACTTCAATGATTTTTCTTCTGAGCGGCCTGATGTCTGTTATCATTTGAACATTCCAGCCGGCTTCCTCCATGAAATGCGACTGCTGCAGATAGGTGCGGCCTTCACCATCAGTTCCGGCTATCTTGATAACCTTGCCGAAACCATAGTCCTTTACCGGGTTTGCCGGCAACGCTTCAAGTTCCTCTATCGGGTAGCGCCTGCTTTTCTTGATCAGTTCAATCGCTTTTGTATCAAGTGTGCCGAGCGTTTTAAAGCGCCACTCAGGACGTGTTGTAATAAAAATGACATTGTCGGGATCGGTGACAAGAAATGTCTCATCGTGGTATCCCCATTTTTTCTCCACGTCATCGATGTTGATCTTTATCACCACAGCGCCAAGGATGGATTTTTCCCGGCGTACCGGATAGGCAAAATAATAGCCTCGCTTTATCGATGTTGTGCCGAGCGCAAAATAGCGGCCGAGCTGACCTTTCATGGCCTGCTGGAAATAAGGCCTGTAACTGAAATTCCGGCCGACGAACGGGTGTTCCTCCTGCCAGTTGCTCGCAGCAATTGTCAAACCGTCCCGGTCCATCAGGTAGGTGTCTGCTGTGTTGCTGATATCATTAATCGTTTCCAGATACCGGTTAAGGGCCTGGATTCGCTCTCTGCCTCCGGGATTGAGAAGAAAATTCACCAGCTGGTTATCGCGGGCCAGCAGTTCCGGCAGGCTCTCATATTTCGACAGGACACCACGGAGGTAGGTGACGAAGAGCTCAAGCCTGACTGTACCTTCTTCGGATAATGTACCAAGGCCATTACGGTAGGTGAGGGTTGAAATTCCGAAAAGTATGAGCACCATGAGCGCCAGCGTCGTCGCCCAGCCGCTTATCGAGCGTATGGCCAGAAATTCTTTATTACTCATAGACAATAGCGTTTCTACCTGTTTTTCTCATAGATGCGACAGTCGGCAGAACAGAACAGCACAGACCTCTTTTTCAGCGGAACGATCTATCGACAGACAATGTTGCTGGACCTGAGCACCTGCTTGACACTACCTATGGCAACTTCGTTTCTATGAAATATTCCGGCTGCAAGACCGGCTTCCGCTCTTGTTTTCTGGAATACATCGGTAAAATGATCCGCTTTTCCGGCACCGCTGGAGGCGATCAGCGGAAGCGATATCATTTCTTTGACATGGTTAATCAACTCAATGTCAAAGCCGCTGTTTGTTCCGTCTTTGTCGATGCAGTTTAACAGAATTTCGCCTGCCCCCAGTATTTCGCAGATGGTTAGAAGCTCAATCACATCGACATCCCGCCCTTCTCTTCCTCCCTGCACAGTACACTGATACCAGCAGTAACGCTCGTTTTCCGGTCCGGGATACTCCGTTTCCAGAACATGATGAGGGGTGTCATCAGGGGAATTCACATACACGCGCCTTGGGTCAACAGAGATGACGACAGCCTGTGCGCCGTAGACAGCAGATATCTGTTCGATCGAACTCGTTCCGGTTTTCTGTCCCGTACGCAGGTAGTTTTCAACCGTGTAGACCGCATCGCTTCCGATGGAGATTTTATCTGCCCCGGAGCGGAAATATTCGGAGGCGACATCAAGGGCACTGTAAAACCTTCCTTCCGAATCGGTAAATTCCCTGATTCCGCCACCGATAGTCAATGGCACAAATACATTTTCAGAGGTTTTTCTCAGTATTTCAAGCATCGGCTGATCGGAGAGCGGGAAATCACGAAAGCCGGTAATGTTGAGGAAGGTAATCTCATCGGCACCTTCCTCGAAATAGCGTCTGGCAAGCTCAACAGGACGACCGAGGTTGCGCACCGCCCCTTTCTCCCGGACATCATACTGATCACCCTTGGTGACAACAAGGTCTCCGTCATCATTACTGCGGACATCCAGACAGGCAATGATTCTCTTTGAAAGAGCGGTTTTTTCTGGAGTATTGACAATCCTCTCTGAAGAGAGTTCGATGCATTCTCGTGCCAGGAAGTTCTCAAGGATCTGTAATCCAGCCGGGCCGCTTTTTTCAGGATGGAACTGCAGGGCGGCGACATTTCCCTGACAGATCCCGGAGACAAATTCATTACCATAATCAGTGGTGGTCAGCAGCCAATGATCTGGTACTAGAGGCGTCGGGACGTGGTAGGAGTGAACAAAATAGAGTTTCTCATCCCGATAATTGTTGAAAAGGGAACAGACTCTGTGCTGTTTTATACCATTCCAGCCTATGTGCGGGACCGAAAGCCCGTGCCCCGCAAATCGTTTTATCTGACCCGGCAGAATCCCGAGCCCGGAAACACCGGGCGACTCGTCGCTTCCTTCAAAAAAAGACTGCAGAGCCACACAGATGCCAAGGAACGGCCTGTTCTCGCGGATCCGGGTAATAAGCGCTTCTTTAAATCCGTCTTTTACAAGCTGTTCCATGACCAGACCGAAGCTGCCGACACCGGGAAAAATCAGCTTGTCAGCACGTAAAACATCTTCAGGGCTGGAGGCATCCCTGATATCATAGCCAAGTTTTTTGACAGCATTCCTGACACTCCTGACATTTCCCGCCCCATAATCCAATAATGTTACCATTGCCTTCAACCCAATAAATTTGTTATGTCTTTGGTTATGGATATTCCCGGTCTGCCGCCAGGAGTATCCGGACATTTTATATTCAGGGTCAGCAGCCTGTGCAGCAGCTGCCGCAATGCCACCGGTGGAATATCCTTGACGCAGCTTTTTCAGTTAAAAAAAGAAAAGCCGCATTCCTCAAGGGATGCGGCTTTTTAGCCATACCAGCAGTATTTATGTTACTTCGGTTTTTCGTCTGATCAACTGATTTCAATGGTCGGGACGAGAGGATTTGAACCTCCGACCCCAGCGTCCCGAACGCTGTGCTCTACCAGACTGAGCCACGTCCCGATTTCAGTCGTACAAACCTGTGTATATAAATAAATCTGCTTGGAAATTCATGCTAAAGAACTTAGTTGATAGCATCAGAAAGCTTGCTACCAGCTTTGAACTTCGCAACTTTTTTGGCTGGAATCTTGATGGACTTTCCTGTTTGAGGATTGCGTCCGGTACGGGCTTCGCGCTTGGAAACAGAAAATGTACCAAATCCGACCAGGGTGACCTTGTCGCCTTTTTTAAGCGCATTCGCAATTGCTGCAAGAGTTCCGTTCAGAGCCTTTTCAGCTGCTGCTTTGCTAATGTCGGCGGCACCTGCGATGCTTTCAATCAGTTCCTTTTTGTTCATGAATTCCTCCCTGCTGATTTATTCTTGTCTCTATAACAGGCGTTGTTGCGCTGTTACCTTTCTCCTAGCGTTGATGCTTTAATCAAACTGTAATGAATTGTCAAAGAAAAAACGCCTTTCATTAGTACCCAAATTTCCTGTCACATCAGCCTACAATCCTTTATATACGGGCTTTTGCAACAGGAAACGAAAATAGCATAATTTAATCATCAGCCATAATCAAGATTTAAATCGTTGAAAGTGGTGATAAGGCGATTTTTTTTTCTCGTATTATTGTGGCAAAGTCCAGTGCTTACAGCTCATGGCAATGGTCATGTAGTTGATAATAGGACACAAACCGGCAACCTGCCGCGAACATTCATGGAGTGTTGCAGCAGCTTTTATCGCCAGTAAAAAAAAACCGATTATCATCATTTACTGAGCCGCGACATATTCTCCACCGATTTTTGTTCATCGCCGGTACACATTCAGGTTTTGTTGGGGCCAGGGAGGAGCTGCACCGGTTCAGCAAGCAAAAAGTCTCCCTGCTCTATCCATTTTTTTAATATGAGCGCAATTTCTCTGGCTTTTACAATACTTGACAACGGTGCCGTCTTAACCTGGTTGCCATTGACGGTAATCATACCGCTTTTTAGCTCGGCGTAGCTTACCTCGCCGAATGTCTCTGCAATGGTATTGGTGTAGTTATACCCATAATCAACGACCTGGGTGAACAGCTCGTCGTCTCCTACTCCGGTAAACATTGCAATTTCGGCGTTTAAAACAGGAATCGGTACGCCGAGACCGACGGCAAGGCTGTTGCCGTAGCCGAGGATGGAAAGGCCCTTGAGCCACTGATGGTTCATCTGCTTCAAGTCACCCTGCACCATCATCGTGCCTGAGGGGCTTCTCGGCGCCCCCTTGGCAGTTCGCTCTGTGTCAGGATTATGCTGGGTGCCCTGCCAGGTAACAAAACCAGTTCCACCCCCAAGAAAAATACGAGTACCAATGCCGATCGTTTTATACAGGGGATCGTTGAATAACGGGCTCAGTTCACCGGCGCTGCAATAGGTGGCATTTTTACCGCCGGGCTGCAGCATTCCCATATAGGTGTAGACAACCTTGTCGGTCAGGTTTACCGCACAATTATAATTCTGGTAACCGTTCCTGGGATTGCAGAGCAGTGCTGAGGGCAGATCGTCAAGACAGATGTCTTTTTGTAACTTTCTGGCTGCATAGCAGTCGGTACCATAGGCTTTTGCCTCGAGAAAAATCTTCTTTCCTTTGAGCAGGTCTTCAATCACATGACCGCCGCCATACCTGAATTCGCCAGGGTATATTTTATTGAGCGGGTCGTCCTCAATCGGTTCCGTTGCGCCGAGATACGCATCAACCGCTGCAAGTCCTGCATAGGCCGGAACTTTATTCAGCCATACTTTGGAGGTCTTAATGGTCGGCGTCATCTGCCCGATATTCAGGAAAACACCTGATGAGCACATCGGAGCAAAGGTGCCTGTTGTCACCACATCAACGTTTCGTGCAGCCTCTTCCGGACCGTGTTTTCTGACAATACCAACCATTTCTTCGGCCGTAACCACAACTGCCTGTCCATTTTGTATTTTATGGTTGATCTCCGCATACGTCTTTGCAATCTTCTGTTGAGCCATCGGTTAAGAAATCCCTGTGTGTTGATTTGTAAAAATGTTTCATAAAAAAGTTTGAGTATTCATGGTATGAACCTATAGTAGCTTTTTATACCAAGCTTTTACCGCTTGACATACATTTTTCTATCTCATAGAAGTAGATACCGTTTGGACATGGATCACTCTTTTTCTTAAAACCATAGAACCGCCATTCTTATGACCTCAGAAAAGAAAACAGAAATAATTGATATCAGGGAAAAAATAGACACTATTGACAATGAGATTCTCGAGCTGCTCAAAGCCCGAATTCAATGCGCCAAGGACATCGGCAAGCTCAAGGATGAAGGCAAACGGGCGAAATGGGATCCACTGCGCGAAAGACAGATTTACGACCGACTGCTGGTGAAGAACCAGGAGGAGTTTCCTGAGAAGGCACTCAGGTCTATTTTTCACGAGATTATCACCACCTGTCGTCTGTCCCAGAAAAACCAGGAGGTTTCATATCTCGGCCCCGAAGCGACCTTTACTCACCTTGCCGGGGTAAAATATTTTGGTCATTCTGCAGACTATAAAGCGCTTGAGTCAATAGATGATGTTTTTGCAGAAGTTGAAAAAGGAAGAACATCCTACGGAATCGTTCCTGTTGAAAATTCCATTGAAGGTGCTGTCTTCTCCACCCTTGATTCTTTCATGAAATACAAGGTGAAAATATGCGGTGAAGTTCGACTGGCTATATCGCATAATCTTGTCTGCCGATCAGGTAATATAGGCGACATCCAGACTGTAGCATCGCATGCTCAGCCCCTTGCCCAATGCCGGGACTGGCTCCGGATCAATTTACCTTCAGTACCGACCCTGCCAGTTTTTTCTACCGGTGCTGCTGCGCAGATGGCCGCAAACAACCCCAACATCGGAGCCATTGCCTCGTCTCTTGCCATAAAGACGTATGAACTGCAGGTTGTGGTGAAAGGTATTGAGGATTATCGGGGCAACACCACCCGTTTTCTCGTCATTGGGCGGAAGTCGCCTGAATACAGCGGCGAAGACAGGACATCGCTGCTTATCGGTACCATGGACCGGCCCGGAGCGTTAAATGAAATCCTGACCGTTTTATCCGAAGACTCCATCAATCTTGCCAAGATCGAATCTCGCCCGATTAAAGGCAAACATTGGAAATATATGTTTTTTCTTGACATGCTGGGGCACATTGAAGAGGAACATATCAAAAGAGGCTGCAACCGTATCAAAAAATTATGTTCTTATTATGAATGGCTTGGCTCCTACCCGAGAAGTGCAGAATCAAATGCTGATTTTTAGCAGGGATCAGCTGTTTCATCTCTTCCTGTAATTGACTGCTGTGCTGTTGTCATCTTCCTTATCGTCTGTTTTCAATGATTCTGTGATATTTAAATGATTACGCTGGGAATAGAAACCTCGTGCGACGATACGTCTGCTGCTCTGCTTGAAAATGATACCCGGATTCTGGCAACGGTCATTTCCAGCCAGGACACTATCCATGAACCTTTTGGCGGAATCGTACCTGAACTTGCTTCCCGGCGGCATATGGAGTGTATAACGCCTGTTGTTGACCAGGCTCTTTTTGATGCCGCGCTTTCACTGAGCGATATCGACCTTGTTTCCGTTACCCAGGGACCAGGCCTCATTGGTTCACTGCTCGTTGACTTTTCTTAT
>CBDUGK010000002.1:0-147608 GCA_965366875.1 uncultured Desulfobulbaceae bacterium
TCGGCCGTGATCCCGGCAGCGCTATCTTCAAGCGTCTGGTTCGCGCCTGGAAAGGACAGGAAATCAAGGATGTCCTCCATATCATGCAGGACAACGATGCCGAAGAAACCTATCATGCCCTGTTCATGAAGTCGGCGATGGAAAATGCAGGACTTCGCGTAAAAGTGCTGAAAGGATTTTCAGATCTCCATTGGCAGAGCGGAACTATTGTCGACTCGGAGAATATTCCTATAAAACAGGTCTGGAAGACGTGGGCCTGGGAAACCGTCTTTGAGCAGGTGCGAAAGCAGGCTGTTTTTGATAATTCTCCGGACGGTTCGTCCGCTCCCCGAATCGTGGATGTCCTGCTGCGCCCGGAGGTGGTGGTTCACGAGCCGCTCTGGACCGTGATTCCAAGCAACAAGGCTATCCTGCCGGTAATGTGGACGCTTTTCCCCGATCACCCATACCTGTTAAACTCCCAGTTCGAACTGACCGATGATCTGCGGCAAAGTGGTTATGTGGAAAAACCAATTGTCGGCAGAAGCGGAGAAAATATCGCCATAATTGCATCTGACGAATCCGTTCTTCGCGAGACTGATGGCCGTTTTGGAAGCCACAAAAAGATTTACCAGCGCCTCTATCCCCTGCCCAGACAGGACCGGATGAACGTGCAGCTCTGTACCTTTTCCGTTACGGGTTCTTTTGCCGGAGCCTGTGTGCGTGTTGATCCGTCCCTGGTCATCAAAGGCGGAAGTGATGTCATGCCGCTGCGAATTGTTTCAGATGATCTCTATGCACGTATCAAGGAAAAGATCGACTGATTCCCGTTAACCCGCGCAGCCCCGGGCGGCGCCACTGCCCTTCCAGCGGTCGCCTCCTGCCTGCAAACCTGCAGGAGTAGCAAGAAAACCCCTTGAACGCTGGTTCTCTCTGCTGTAGTATTGATACATCTTGATACTTAACGATACACAGTTACAAATCGATACACACGGCCAATTTATCACAGAACAGTTCATCATCTTGATATATCTATGTATTCTCGTAATAAAAAAATGGCACCGATCATGCAGTGCGGGTAGCAGTTATGTTTCTTCTGGTATCGATAGGAACATTAAAATTTAACAAAGAGGACGTACCATGTCATCCATTGCTCTCTTTCCGTGCACATTCACTCCTGTTGAAGAGGTTATCACAGCATTACAGGAAAATCTCAACCTGAAAATCTACGACGATGACGCTCTTTTCGCCGAGACAGCCACGCAGTTTCAAATTGAAACCGAGCGCCTGAAAAAAAATATGTATGGTCGCATATCCGTCTTCAACCAGTTTACCCTTGAAAAGGAAAAGACCGTAAATATGTTCCGCTCAGTATTGGCGAACAAGCTCAACACCTCTGATAAATATCTTTTCAATGGCCTGCTGACCTCCCTCATTCCGCCCCAGGTTTCACATGTCCTGAGGGTACTGATTGCGGACAAAAAACAATCCAGAATATCCCGTGCCGTCAAAGAAGGATTGTCCCAGGATGAAGCGAAAAAGAAAATCAGAAATGATGATAAAAGCGCCTTCAACTGGACCGATTTTCTCTTTCATAAAGAGGCCTATGACCACTCTCTGTACGACCTGGTACTGCCGCTGGAGAACCACTCGCAAAAACAGCTGATCGAGGAGGTATCCAAATGCTATCACAAGACAGCTGTGCTGCACACAACAGAATCTCAACGCGCCATTCACAACATGCTGCTGGAAACTGAAGTCGAACGCGTGCTCCTGCTGAACGGACACAACATGATCGTCAAGGCAGACAACGGAGATATCCATCTTACTGCCCGGGCACAGGTATTCAGTCACAACAGCCTGAAAGCGAAACTGGGTGAAATAGTAAAGCAGGTCAAAGGCGTCAACAAGGTAGAGCTGGCGCATTCAGCCCGCACCAATGACTCCATTTATCGCAGCCAGAAATTCGAACTCCCCTCAAAGGTTTTGTTTGTAGATGATGAAAAAGAATTCGTGCAGACTGTTTCGCAGCGGCTCATCAGTCGTGATGTCGGCACCTATGGCGTCTACAACGGCGAGGACGCGCTGGAGATCATTGCCGAGGACCGCCCTGATGTGATGGTTTTGGATCTCAAGATGCCAGGCCTCTATGGGGTTGAAGTCCTGCGGCAAACCAAGGAAATAGCACCCGAAGTCGAGGTCATCATCCTTACCGGCCATGGATCAAGCAAGGATATGCACGATTGTATGGAGCTTGGAGCCTTTGCCTACATGAACAAACCGGTTGATATCGAGGAGCTGTCGGCAACGATCAAGGCCGCCAACGAAAAAGTTCACGCTCGTGGCAAGTAATGATCACACTTCATCAATCTCATAAAAGAAGGAAAGGGGTTTGAAATGGAAAAGCACATGAATGCAAAAGTCCTGCTGGTTGATGATGAGGAGGATTTTGTCAGTACTCTCTCGCAACGGTTGAAAGTTCGAGGATTAAAAGTGACTGGCACACATCGTGGTGAAGATGCAGTCAAGCTCGCTGATGAGCAGCAGTTTGATGTAATCGTTCTCGATCTTGCCATGCCCGGAATGGACGGATTGGAAACGATGAAACAGATCAAAGAAAACCACCCCGATGCAGAAATAATCATACTCAGCGGCCAGGGCACTGTCAAAACCAGCATCGAGGCTATGAAGCTCGGGGCTGAGGATTTTCTTGAAAAACCTGTTGATTTAAAAGAGCTTCTGGCCAAAATCGATGAAGCGCAAAATAAGCGGATTCTCATTTTACAGAAACAATCAAAAGATGAGATAAAAGATATTCTCAAAAGAAAAGGGTGGTAAGACATCACTCTCGGCAGAGAATCGCTGCAAAACGGCGTTCATGTAGGAACCACAAACTGGAATAATTCTGAAACAGATACTGTTTGTCGCACCACAACTGCGCATTTTCCCGGCAATCGGCTAAAAGCTGAAATCCGACACATATTTTAGGTGAAGATAATGTCACAATCACAGGAAACAGCCCTCCCGGGAAGAATGGGAGTCACCAGAAACGGCTTGATAAAGGCGGCACTAGAGCTGGACTGGAAACGTATTTTTTTTATCTGCCTAGGCCTCGGCCTGTTCGCTGTTATCTACTGGTGTCCACCCTGGCCTGATGCCGTTGATCCGCTCGGTGAACGTTTCGTCCTCAGCAAGCAGGCCAAGGGTGCGCTCGCGGTTTTTGCCCTGGCCGCAACCTGGTGGGTTTTCGAGGTGGTGCCGATCGGTATAACCAGTATCGCCATCGGCGCAGCTCAGGCCCTTTTTCTGATCCGGAGTCCCAGCGTCGCTTTCAAGGATTTCATGGACCCCTCTGTGCTCTTCATCTTTGGCTCGATCGTAATCGGCATGGTGTTTACCAAGACCGGCCTGACCAAGCGGCTGGCCTACAAGATGCTCTCCATCGTCGGAGAAAAGACCAGCATGATTTATCTTGGCTGCTTCGTGCTGACTGCCACGCTCACTCACTTTATGGCCCACACCGCGGTTGCGGCCACCATGTTTCCGCTGCTGATGACGATTCATGCCTTTTACTCGGACAACGGTGACCCCACCAAGTTCGGCAAAGGTTTGTTTATTGGCATGGCATACGTCGCCGGCGCCGGCAGCATCATCACCCTTCTCGGTGCTGCACGTGGCGCCGTTGCCTTGGGATTTTACAAGGATATCATGAATGTGGACATCACCTTCTTTCAGCTGACCATGTACATGTTCCCTATCGGCTGGCTGATGGTATTCCTGCTCTGGGCGTTTTTTATGATCTTCTGTCGGCCGGAGAAGCCTCGTATTGAAGGCCTCAAAGAACGGTCAAAACGCATGTACAGCGAACTGGGCGCCTGGAGCCATCGAGAGATTACGACGGTTGTAATCGTCCTGGCGACAATCCTGATAATCGCCTTGAAAAATTTTATCCCGGCATTGGCCAGTTTTGATAAAACGGCAATCATGCTCTGCTCGACAATCGCCTTCTTTGTGCTCAATATCCTCACCATTGACGACCTGGAGCAGATCCCCTGGAACATTATCCTGCTGTTTGCAGGAGCGATGTCCATCGGTTTCTGTCTCTGGGAAACAGGGGCGGCAAAGTGGCTTGCGGTCAACTGGCTGCAGCTGTTCAAGGACGCGCCCGGCATCGTCTTCATACTTGGCATGGCATTTTTCGTCATGGTCATGACCAACTTTATCATGAACGTAGCCGCCATTGCCATTTCACTGCCGGTCGCCCTGGTCATCGCCCCCTACCTTGGAGTAACGGGTGAAGTGATCCTGTTTTCATCACTGGTCACGGCGGGCATGCCGTTTCTGCTGCTCGTGGGTGCCGCACCGAATGCCATCGCCTACAACTCGAGACAGTTCACGACAGGAGAGTTTTTGATGTACGGCATTCCTGCGAGCATCCTGCTCATGGCCATGACCTGGCTGGCTGTCACCGTTATATGGCCGATGATGGGCATGGTAACCAGAATACCGGCCGCAGGCTAGAGACGGGTGAAAATATAAAAATCGGGGGACCCGGTCGGCAGGATTGCCTCCGATCTAAAGAATACATGACGCTTTCGTGCTGGTTGAGGTACTATTGTCAGGACGTTTACCTGGCAGATCAGATTTTTTTTGTGGAGCATCTCCAGGAAAAACATCCAAGGCCATTATGAAATTACCCTTTGATCCTGACATAACGCTGCTTATCGAAGGGATACCATTCCCGACGATGATCCTGGACGCAGCGTTCAGGATCATAACGATGAACCGCTTAATGGAAGCCATGACCGGCTACGCGATGGAGCGGGTGGCGGGCCTTCATGGCGAGCTCGTTGTCCGGAGCAACATCGGTAATACCAGGGGACAGCTCTACCGCCAGGTACTGCAGAGCGGCGAGATGGCATCGGTGAAAGGCGATATTCTCAATTGTTATCGTAGGAAAATTCCCGTGCACTGTAGCGTTTCAATCCTCGAGGAAGGTGATGGAAACAGATGTGGACTCCTTGTAATCATTGAGGATATTTCAACACGCGAGAAGGAGAACAGGGCAGGCGCAAGGGATTTCGGTTCTGTTGAACTCATCGGCCACAGCACGAAAATGCAAAAAGTGTTTGATATGATCCCGCTCATGGCCTACTCGGACGCCTCTGTTCTGATAACAGGAGAAACAGGCACCGGAAAAGACAAAATTGCCGAGGTCATCCATCAGACATCCTCACGGGCCCGTTTTCCTTTCATCAAGATCAACTGCGGCGCACTTCCGCTTGATCTGCTGGAATCTGAACTCTTCGGACATGTAAAAGGTGCCTTTACCGGGGCCTCCAGGAACAAGCTGGGAATGTTCAAAATGGCCGACAAAGGGACACTTTTTCTTACGGAAATCGGGGACATGCCACTCTCGCTGCAGGTCAAGCTGCTGTCGGTGCTTGATGACAGGAAGTTCAGACCGGTGGGCGGAGAGCACAGCATCAGCGTCGATGTCAAAATTATCGTGGCAACTCACCGCCCCCTAAGAGACCAGGTAAGGAAAAACAAATTCCGCGAGGATCTCTTCTACCGCCTCAATGTTCTCCATATCCATATTCCGCCGCTGCGGGAACGTGAGGACGATGTCCGTTATCTCCTCGATCACTTTCTGGAAAAATATACCCGGTCGCTCAACAAGACGATTGTTGGATTTACTCCGACGACCATGCAGACCCTGCTTGACTATCACTATCCGGGAAATATCAGGGAATTGAGCAATATCGTCGAATACGCGGTCAATATCTGCAAAAGAAAAAAAATAAACCGTGACCACTTACCCTCCTACCTTTTTGAAAACAGCCTGGAGGATCGTGAAGGATCGGCCGTCGAACAGATGACTGATTCGTTTTTCCCGGCCAGGAGTGCGCCAGACAGTGAAGACGCCTCGAAATATTCCGATAGTGATGGCAACTGGAGCGATATCGAGCGCCGAATGATCGTTGAAACCCTGAAAAAACATGGAGGCAACAGGACGCAGACATCTGCAGATCTTGGCTGGGGACGTATGAAGTTATGGAGAAAAATGAAAGAATACGGCTTGTTGGAATAAAGTGAGGTTCGTGTGAAAAAATTGCTGATACCCGTGCAGGGTGATTTTGTTGCCCCTCGATTTGATCTCGCCACGGAAATCCTCATCATTCGATTCGAAAACGCTTCCGTTATCGGAGAACCCAGGACAATAATAATGGAACGACCATCCGAAGAGGAATTATGCCAGATCGTCGTCAAGGAAAACATCACCGATATCGTCTGCGGCGGGATAGAGGATCTGCACTACAATTTTCTTGCCTGGAAAAAGGTAAAAGTGCTTGATGCGGTTATTGGAGACTGGAAGACGGTAATAGACAGAACCCTTGCGGGAACATTGCAGCAGGGAGAAATTATTACTGATCGCAAAAAGGAGTTATCCCTGTAATGAAACTCATTAGCTCTGTTGATAAAATCCTCCCCAAGGCCTTGAAAAGCTCTATTAACCTGGGACTGAACCGGAGGAACTATGCCCAGTTCCGGCTGATTCTGATCCTGGTGATGACCGTTATCGTTACCGTACCGGTAGTAATCGTTGCCGGGCTCGGCTATTACTACTACAAGGATCTTCTCCAGAAAGAAGAACTCGACCAGTTGCAGTGGCAGCTCGACGGCAAGGTCAAGTCGATTGAAGCCCTTATCGACAATCTCACCTCCGTCGTTCAGTTCACCGCCCGCAGCGACCGATACCGGGAACTGGTGGTCGGCAACAACCTGGAAAAGCTCTTCGTCAGGCTCAAACGGCAATATCCGTTTTTCGCCGATCTCGGTGTGATCGATCATGTCGGCGTACAACAGAACTACTGGGGCCCATATGATCTCAAGGGAACGGATTATTCCCAGGAAGACTGGTTTGAGGAACTTGCAGACAAAGGGCTGCATATCAGCGGAGTTTACTCCGGAAATCGGCAGGTTCCCCATTTTTCGATAGCAGTCACCAACCAGGATCCCATTACAGGCGAAATGTGGCTGCTGCGGGCAACGATAGATGCTCTCACGCTGCAAAAATTTATTGATACCATAAAGACCAACGCCTCAGACGATCTTTTTCTGGTAGATGAAACGGGCACCCTGCAGACGCTTTCAAAATATTACGGCCCGATACTCGCCCAGTTCAATTCCACGTTTGGTGCAGGGGTCCAGGCTATCATCACGGACGACGGTGAAAAAGTTTTCCAGATAATAGAAAAAGTCAAAAATTCTCCATGGTCGCTGGTTCTTGTCAAGAAGCAGTACATCCATCATGAGCACTGGTTGAAGTTTCGCTCAAAACTCCTGCTCACGATTGTTATCTGCATATCGATCATTTATCTGGTTGTCTATATCCTGGCAAGTACTCTTACCTCCATTATTCACAAAGCCGAGGAAACGCAGCTGACCATGCTGAGTGAGGCCGAGCACACGAACAAACTTGCATCGATCGGGCGATTGGCTGCAGGCGTCGGGCACGAGATCAATAACCCGCTGGCCATCATTGACCAGAAGACGGGTTTGATAGAAGACCTCCTGCTCATGACCACCGCTGATTTTGAACACAAGGAAACGATTCAGGGTTGTTTGAAGGTCATTAACCAGAGTATCGAAAGATGCAAGGCCATAACCCATCGACTCCTCGGTTTTGCAAGGCGCACCGACGTACGCCAAGAAATTCTGCAGGTCAATGACGTTATCAAAGAAGTTTTGACGTTTCTCGAAAATTCAATGACCTTCCGCAAAATTACCATCAAACTGCAGCTTGAAGAAAATTTATCCCCGGTAACGAGTGATCATCTGCAGCTGCAGCAGATATTTTTAAACATCATCAACAACGCCATTGACGCAATCGATAAAGACGGGAAGATAACCATCATGAGCCACATGTTAGCAGGCGATGTGCGGGTTGTCATCCAGGATAACGGCCCTGGTATCGCCCAGGATATCCTCCCGCATATTTTCGAACCGTTCTTTACCACCAAGGAAACAGGGAAAGGTACCGGGCTCGGGCTCTCCATCACCTACGGCCTGGTCAAAAAACTCGGAGGGGAGATAACGGTGCACTCACAGACCGGCCAGGGTACCGCTTTCACCATTACAATTCCACTGCAGAGTAAAAAACATGATCAAGGTTAACAGAGACAGCATTAAAGTGCTCATCGCGGATGATGAGGTTGAATTTGCCTCGACGCTCGTCACCCGCCTGCAGCTCAGAAGCTTCGATACGAACATGGTCAACTCCGGCGGGGCGGCACTCGCCGCAATTCAGCACAGTCAGCCCGATGTGCTGCTGCTGGATCTCAAGATGCCTGATATTGACGGCCTGGAAGTACTTGCCAGGTTAAAGCATGACTATCCTCACATCAAGGTAATCATTCTCACCGGTCATGGATCGTTTGAAGCAGGACAGGAAGGTATGAAACTGGGCGCCTACGACTATGTCATGAAGCCGGTTGATCTGAACCGGCTGATCGAAAAAATAGAAGGTGCATACAAAGAAAAAATCGCCGGGTGAGCCCAGCCGAAAAACCGTTATCGTGACACCCGCAACACGGGGATATGTGCTATTTTCCCGCGATCAACCGCTACTTCTCGGAAACAGGGAACAGAAAAATTATGGAAAACAGAGCCAATTCAGACGAGATCTGCCTGCAGGTATTTGCCAAGGCCTTAGCAGCAACGACTCATGAGATCAAGAACACCCTTTCCATCATCAACGAGAATGCCGGTCTGCTGGAGGATCTCGCCACTTTGGCCGACGAGGACTCCGGTATACCGTCGGGTCATATTCAATCAGCAGTTTCAACGATCATGAAGCAGGTCGTCAGATCGAATATGATCATGAAAAATCTTAACACCTTTGCCCATAGTGCCGACACACCTTTCGCCCAGGTAAATCTTGAACAAACGCTGCTTCTCATGATTGCGCTGACCGCCCGCCAGGCGGCGATGAAAAAAATAGCCGTGTCTGCCGCCTGCCCTCTGGAGCTGGGGATCCACACCCAGGTGTTTTCTTTTGAGTCATTGGTATATCTAACCCTCTGCCGTATCTATAACGCTGTTGCCAGTGAAAGCACACTTCAGGTTGAGGCTGTTGAAGATAATGCAATGATCATCATCAGCTTCTCGGTGCATGATCAAGCATCCTCTCCGCTTGATACCGTTTCAGATGACGAAGCCTCGCTGGCTGCGAAAATCGGGGCAGCCCTGACAGGTGAGAAAGACACGTTTGTAATCAAAATACCGGCATCTGCTGCAAAGAAATGAACACACTCCGGCGGGGTATAGTACGGGTAATTCTAGGCGGGCCGCCGGACTCATTCACTGGACCTCTATTCTGACCAGCCACTTCACCCACCTGTTCCCATTAGAGCCTGGAAAAACTGCTCTTACCGGGAAACCATGAAGAACTGGTATTGGCTTGCCTTCCCATTCGTAGGCCAAATAATTATCTCCTGATAGCGCCTCTTTCATCTCTACCAATGTTGCATATCCATCCGCACTCACAAGCCTGATATGGGTTGCTGCCTCCTGGACAGCGGCGAGATTCAGCACATATTCCAGGGATGCTCCAGACCAGGTGGCGGTATCCTCGAAGAAACCAGGGCAGGTGAGTGTCGGTCGGGATGTTATCTTGGGCAGGCAGCGCAAATCGTCGAATTTCAAGGTAAGCGGCTGCGTTACCTTTCCGGTTATCTCCAGCACATAGCTTTCCAGATCAATTCGTTGAGCGGTACCGGTGACATGCAGCCCGGTATCAGGATCCAGTTCAGTGTACCCCGGAATCTTGTCGGGAAGCTTCGGAACAGTGATCGGCGATAATGAGCAGGGATCATGGCTGAGAGTTCCGGAAAGAGCTTCTCCCTGTGCCCCGTCCGTCTGGGCTCCTGTTATCAGAAACAGAACTACGATGAATACGCCCTTCAGCAGACCGTGAGGAACCTGGAGATTAAAATAAGTGTTCATAGTTGCACCTTTTTCACAGGAGTGAACGTCAGTAACTGTACCCACAAGATAATACTGACTCACGAATATGTCTTGCGCAAACGGCAGCTGGTACAACCACGCTCCTTTCGCAGCATCTGCTGCTGACTGATGATGCTCTCTCGGCTGCACCTGCACTTGCGTTCAGACGCAGTGAGCTTATCATACTGTTAGACGACTCTGTGCAGGTTACAAACCGCTGCCGGCGAGAATTGGCAGTGATCAGAAACATTTTAACAACCGAGGGAGACACCAATGGTACAGACACGCTCCACGATGCTTGAGCTTGGCACATCAGCCCCCGAATTTTCTCTGAAAGCAACTGATGGCACACCCTACACCCTGGCAGAACAATCAATAGACAAGGGACTCCTGGTTGTCTTTATCTGCAACCATTGCCCATATGTCCTTCACATCGCCGCCCGTCTGAGTCAAAAAATTCGCGATTATCAGGAGCAGGGGATCTCTGCTGTGGCAATCAACAGCAACGACTACTCGACCTATCCTGATGACAATCCCGACAGGATGAAAACCCTTGCCGCCAGTTTCGGTTTTACATTTCCCTACCTGGTCGACGAAAAGCAGGAGGTTGCAAAACGCTACCATGCCGCCTGTACACCGGACTTCTTTCTTTTTAACCAGGACAGAAAACTTGTCTACAGAGGGCAGTTTGACAACGCCCGCCCAGGGAAAGAGGAACCGGTCAGCGGTGCTGACCTCACTGCAGCGGTGGATGCGCTTCTTTCCGGAATTCCGGTCGACCTCGAGCAAAAACCGAGCATGGGATGCAACATAAAGTGGAAACCGGGAAATGAACCGCACTATTTCAGCTCACCAAAGCCCGGCTGATGCTCTCGCCCTGGCTGAGCCACACCGGGGTGTTCAAGCGTTCCGCTGCAGCGACTGGCTCATCAGGCGTCCCTGCAGATAGAGGGACAATACGGCCACAGCATGATCGCATACCTTGAACACAGGAATTCCCTTTTCAATTAATGAGTCCCTCAGGGGATCGAACATCCTGCCGCCGTCAACAACCGTTACGATCGGCTTATCGCTCTTTTCAGCAAGCGCGATAATTCTCTTTTTGATACTCCCCTTCTCTTCCATATCGTAATGACTGGATTGAGGATCGTGCAGGGTACGCATGGCCGGAGAAAGCGGGTCAAGACTGATCACGAGCGCATCGACCCCGCTATCTGCAAGGATTGTTTCGGCGACGAGCGCATGGATTTCATCATCAGCCGCCGGATTGATATCAAGCGGGTTCGTCACCGTCACCAATGAATCAAGTTGTTTTCCCCTGAGAATATCCATGATTTTATCGACCGTTGGTGTTGAGAAAACGGCAAGCTGCATCTGGTAATCATCAGACTCGATTGAATCAGCCATACCCACGGCCTCAAAGCCCGCACCGCTGACGGCAGCAAGCCGATTGCCGGAAATGATTTTAGTGCTTTGTGTTTCAGCCAGAAAAAACAGTTCCTGGAATTCTGAAAACGTTCGCGCCACCATCGCTCCTGCCTGGCGCACACAGCTCTCGCAGACCACATAATCCCCGGCAAGAGAGGCGGTATGCCCGCTCGTGGCAGCTTTTCCTTCCGGGGTGCGTCCAGCCTTATAAAAGATCACCTCCTTGCCCGCTGCCACCGCCTCACGCACTGCCAGACAGAACTCCAGGCCATCATCATCGTTAAAGCCTTCGGCATACACGGCTACGACATCAACCGTATCTGAATTCTTGAAATAGTGCATCATGTCACCCAGGGTAAGATCGGTCTGGTTCCCCATGGAGATCATATATGCAGGCTTTAACTCGGGACACTGCTGGCTTCTGTGCAACATGAAGGCACCGCTCTGGCTGATCAGGGCTGAACGTCGAAAACCTCCGGCCCTGTTTTTTGACAGTTTCTCTTCAGGGATGAACCAGGTATCATAGCTGCCGGGATGCGATATGACCCCCATGCAATTGGCCCCGAGCACAATCGGGTATCCTGCCCCTGTTTCACGGCCGCGATTAATTACCTCGATGACCAGCTCAGCACGATCTCTGCTCTTTTCCGTTTCACCGAGACCGCCGGAGATCAGCATCACTGAAACCGCTGCACGGGTATTGACAATCTGTTCGATGAGCTCCGGCACATGGCTGGCATCAACGGCTACGATCAACAAATCAAATGGCTTTTTGAGACGCTTGAAATCCTTAATGCAGGCAACACCGGCGATCTTTTTCTCCCGGTCATGAATGATAGTAACTGCTTGCGGAGAAAATCCTTCCGCCAGGATATTTTCCAGGATAATTCGTCCAAAATTTCTGCGGGTTGAAGAGACCCCGATAATCCCGATACGCTCCGGATGAAGGAGGTGCCGAATCAGCGGTATTGGTCGGGACTTTTTCTGCCGCGAACGATTTGAAAACCGGCAGAGGCCATCAAGCGGGATCATCAGGTAGTCGCTGAAGGCAAACGGGTTGATCTCGAGTTCTTCCAGCTGGAACTCGCTGTTGTTTGCGGCTGGCGAATAATAATTGCCCATCCTGATAAAGGAGTCAAAACATTCAACCAGCTGCTCATCGGTTACAATTCGCCGCTGCCCACGGGTGAGGCCGGCCAGTTTCCGATAGGCGATAGTCCGCTTGAACAGTTGAAAAAAGGAAGAGCCGTCATGCATTGCAGTTGAACCGCTGACAACAGCCTGGTCTTTCCTGAAACGGCTGGCATAGAGTTCCGTATCTGTTCCCCCCAAACCTGCAGTAATCACCATTGCAAACTCGCGTGTGGCCCTGAGGCTGACGATGAGTTCATTGCCGAAAGCCTGGGAATCCGGGGCCATGTACTGAACCAGCAGGACACCCTCAATATCGTTGCTGACCGCTGCTCTCAGCTCCTCCGCAGCCACCCCCCGGTAACGTGGAGACCTGGCATGCCGGTTGCGCTCAAGCAAATCAGAAAAACGTTCCGGAACCTCATAGAGCATCCGCCTGATTGCAGAGCGTACCCTGTCTGGGCGATTTTCAACGATCTGAACACCCTGGACTTCTGTTTTATGCATGATCGTGCTGCTGACGATCTTTACGACGATTTTATCACCCGGCAGGCGCTGCAGAACATCATCAGATATGCGCTCATCGCCCCGAACCAGGACAGACTTCGGCACCGTTTCGGCTCCGGAACAGGAAAGCAGCGAATACACCTCATACTCAAAGAGAAAATTACGCCCCTGCTCATGAGCCTTGGCCATGATTTCGTTAATACCGGCAAAATTAACAGGATACATCACCGCACCCTCACTTTTTTGTTTTTGTTGACAGTCAGTGCATAAAAACAGCCGCCAGAGAGTTCAGCCGAGTTTCAACAGGTTTTATATTCTGTTGCGCTTCAGAAGTAAACCACCGGTGACGAATCAGGGAAACAGCGGTGGAGTCTCCAGTACTTGCTGCAGGGAAAAATCAACGAATCAGCCCAACATTACCTGTTGAACATTTAATAAAATTAAGGAATATGTTCCTATACATGAATAAAATTAGGAACAACCCATTATAGACAGGAACCTTCAGATGTCATTGGACCGGACCGACATAAAAATTCTCAACATCCTCCAGCAGGACGGGCGCATAACCAATACAAAGCTGGCCAAGGAAATCGGCATATCTCCTCCGGCAATGCTTGAACGGGTCAGGCGTCTTGAGTCATCGGGTGTAATCTCAAAATATGTCGCGCTGCTCGACCGCCAGAAAGCCGGCTTCAACCTGCTGGCGATCATTATCGTAAAACTGAGTCTGCACCAGATATCATCCCTGAAGATGGTAAAGGAACGGCTTGTCGAACTGGAAGAGGTTCTCGAGTGCCTGCAGCTGACGGGAGACGTTGATTTTCTGCTGAAGGTGGCCATCAAGGACATGAATACCTACACGGAATTTGTCAACAACAAGCTGACCGTTATCCCGGGCATTGAGACGATTAAAACGTCTTTCGTCCTCGCCGCACTGAAATCGAGCACGGTTCTGCACCTCAGGAGCGAGGGCTGAGTGGCTCACAGAGATGTTGCCCCAAAGGAATCACATTCTCCGATAGCTCCAGAAGCAAATCCTTTCTTGAACCAGCGGACCCGTTGCTCGGAGCTCCCGTGCGTGAAAGAGTCGGGAGTCACATACCCTCGAGCCTGCTTCTGCAGACGATCATCACCAATCATGCTGGCCGCGTTCAGGGCTTCCTCGATATCCCCGCTCTCGAGAATCCGGCGCGCCTGGTCAGCCCGGTTTGCCCAGACTCCCGACAGGCAGTCCGCCTGAAGCTCAAGCCGCACGGACAGCTGGTTGTAGTCGGCCTGGGAAATGCGGGATTTCATCTCGTGCACCTGGTCACTGATTCCCAGCAGGTTCTGCACGTGGTGGCCGACTTCATGGGCGATCACGTACGCCTGGGCAAAATCGCCGGGCGCCCCCATCCTGCTCCGCAAATCCTGGTAAAATCCGAGGTCGATATAAACCTGTTTATCAGCCGGACAATAAAACGGTCCCATAGCGGCCTGGGCAAACCCGCAGGCAGATTCAACAGCACCGGTAAAGAGCACCAGCCTCGGCTGTTCATAGGAACGATCGTCTTCTGAAAAAACATCACTCCAGGTATCCTCGGTATCTGCAAGTACCACCGCAACAAAATCGGCAAGCTCGTTTTCTTCTGCTGTCGGGACATAATCCGACTGCTGCGTCGCAGGTCCGGACAGCTGCGCCCCCTGCTGCAGAATAAATGATGGGTCAATGCCAAAGTACATGCCGACCAGGGCAAGAATAATGATACCGATGCCGCCACCCTTGGCCTTGCCCGACAGACGCGCCCGCCTTCTGTCATCAATGTTTGAGCTCCTCCGCCCATCTTTCCAACGCATGACCTGTCCTCTTTGATGCGGTATTTGAGATTTGACCCTGTTCAGGAACGAGGGAATAGAAGATGCAGTGAAAATGACATAATATCCTTGCACCTCAGGACAATAGGCATATCATAGTACCATGTCAAACAGGCAGATGTGTGTCTTTCCCGTATATTGCAGGAAACGGTGAAAAGTGGTACTCGTTCTGCTCCAGTCGGCCAACCGCAAGCCAAGCGTTAAAACCAGGAGATAGTCCATGCTGAAATCAACTGTTTTTATCCCTGTCTTTATTTGCTGCACCTTCTTTGCCTCCTCACTTCCGGCTCAATTATCCGACTGGGACGAAACCACCCGCAATGCCCGCGGGCAGACGGTCTATTTCAACGCCTGGGGGGGGTCCGATCCGATCAACGATTACATCCGCTGGGCAGCTGACCAGGTCAAAGAACGCTACCAGGTGAGTGTCAAGCATGTCAAGGTGGGTGATATCGGTGAAGTGGTCAGCCGAATACTGGCTGAAAAAAGCGCCGGCAGAGAACAGGGCGGCTCGGTTGATCTGCTCTGGATTAACGGAGAAAACTTTAACACGATGAAAAAAAACGGCCTGCTTCTGCCTCCGTACAGTCAGCTCCTGCCCAACATCTCCCTGGTTGATACCGAAAATAAAAAATCAACGCTGTTTGATTTCACCGTTCCCGTTGACAACATGGAAATACCCTGGGGGATGGCCCAGCTCGTCTTTCTCTACGACCAAACACTCATTGATACCCACCCCGGCAGCATGACGGAGCTGCTCCTCTTTGCAAAGAACCATCCCGGAAGAGTAACGTACCCGTTGCCGCCAAACTTCCATGGCACGACATTTCTCAAACAGGCTTTAATCGAACTCAGCGCAGACAGGGAACTGCTTTTAAGACCGGCGTCCGAAGCTGATTTTGAAACGGTAACCGCCCCACTCTGGAATTTTCTTGATCAACTTCATCCCCTGTTGTGGCGCAAGGGAACATCCTTTCCTGCCAATGGTTCGGAGTTGAAGCGGCTTCTTGGCGACGGCGAGATATTCATCGCCTTGAGTTTTAACCCGGCGGAAGCCAGCAACGGAATCGCTACCGGCGAATTGCCGGGAAGCATCAGAACCTATGTGCACAACTCCGGCACCATCGGCAACTCCCATTTCCTGGCTGTCCCCTTTAATGCTTCGGCAGTAGAGGGAGCGCTTGTCTTTGCAAACTTTCTGCTTTCCCCCGAAGCCCAGTCCCGTAAATCTGATCCTGCAGTCTGGGGCGACCCGACAGTCCTTGCCATGGACAAGCTGAGTCCCGAAGAAAAAAAACTGTTTTCAAACATCCCCCGGGGTGTTGCCACACTGAGCAGTGAGGAGCTGGGAACGATCCTGCTCGAACCTCATCCCTCATGGGTTGCGGCCCTGGAGAAAGGCTGGATCAAGAGATACAGCCGCTGAAACCTCTGATGGCCGGACAAACCAAAAGCCCGTTTTTGTTTTTTCCATACCTGACGCTTGCCACATTTCTGCTGCCGATCCTCCTCGGACTTGCCGGAACCTGGCTCCCTGCTTTTGGATACCTGCCGACGATCGGTGCCGGCCGTTTCACGTTCCAGCCATGGCTGGAGCTGCTTGCCCACCCAAGCCTGCCCGGAGCACTCAGGTCAACGCTGATCTCCGGTCTGTCGGCCACCGTGCTCTCATTGTTCCTGTCACTGTGGATTACGGCACATCTTTACAAAACAGCCTTCTGGTCCATCATCGAACGCTCTCTTGCCCCGCTGCTGGCCATCCCGCATGCGGCCTTCGCTCTCGGGCTCACCTTTTTGATTGCCCCCAGCGGTTGGCTCATACGCCTTGCTTCTCCGTGGCTCACCACCTTTAGCCATCCTCCTGACTGGTCGATAACCGGGGATCCCCTCGCTCTCAGCCTTACCTTCACCATGATTTTCAAGGAGGTTCCGTTTCTGCTGCTGATGACCATGGGAGCGCTCAACCAGATTGATGTCGGGAGAACTCTCTGGGTCGGGCGAAGCCTTGGTTTTCAGAGGTTCAAGGTGTGGACGCGGCTGATTATTCCCCAGCTCTATCCGCTGCTGAGGCTGCCGGTTCTGACCGTTCTGGCCTATTCATTATCGGTGGTTGACCTTGCCCTGATAATCGGCCCGTCACTGCCCCCTCCGCTTGCCGTTCTCATTGACCGCTGGTTTAACGACCCGGACCTCTCCATGCGGCTTGTCGGCGCCGCCGGAGCTACCCTGCTGTTCCTGCTGATCAGCATTCTTATCGGGATAGTTCTGCTGGCTGAATGGAGTGTGGTCAGGCTGACAAAATCCCGGCTGATCAACGGCGTCCGCAGGAGCCTGTGGAGTCCGATAGAACAGAGCGCACGACTGGCAGCGGCCGCCATTCTGGGCACAACCTGCCTGTGCTTTTTGCTTCTTGTCGTCTGGTCGATCACCGGCAGCTGGCGTTTCCCCGACGCCTATCCTGACCACTTCTCCCTGTTCTACTGGGCCAAAAGTCTGCCGCTTGTCGCCCAGCCGCTCGCCACTGCTGCGGGCATCGGCCTGAGCAGTGCGTCCATCGCGGTTATTCTTGTCCTTGGCTGTCTTGAAAATGAGCGTTATCTGTCCCGTTCCAGAATTGAGTCACTATCCCGCAGGTCGATCTGGATACTCTACCTGCCGCTGCTGGTCCCGCAGATCGGATTTTTATTCGGCATTCAGATGGTCCTTGTACTCCTCAACCTTGAGGGCAGCTGGCTCAGCCTCGTCTGGGTTCACCTGGTTTTTGTCCTGCCCTATGTTTTCCTGACACTTGCCATGACCTATCGCAGCTACGACCAGCGCTATGCCCAGGTTGCGGCTATCCTCAGCGGATCGCAACTGCGCGCTTTTTTCAGGGTAAAACTGCTGATGCTGGCAAAACCAATTCTCTTTTCGTTTGCCGTCGGGTTTGCAGTAAGTATTGCACAATACCTGCCGACCCTATACGTTGGAGCTGGGAGATTTGCAACCATCACCACCGAGACCGTCAGCCTGGCCGGAGGATCCGATCGCCGGGTTATCGCCGTCTATGCGCTCTGCCAGTTCCTGCTGCCCTTTCTGCTCTATGCGCTGGCAATATGGATTCCGGCGCTGCTCTTTAGAAACAGGCAGTTAATGAAAAATTGACCAATGAGACCATGTCGCTTGTCCTTGAATCAGTAGAAATTCAGTGCAACGGTTCCAGCCTTTTCGCCCCTGTCAGCCTGAGGGTCGACCCCGGCCGGACCCTGACGCTGATGGGACCGTCAGGCTGTGGGAAATCGACACTGCTGGCTGCTATCTGCGGAAATCTCGAACCGGGTTTTTCTCTGAACGGAACCATTCAGCTGGGCGAGAGAAGACTCAATGAACTACCGATGGAACAGCGGAAAATAGGCATATTATTCCAGGATGATCTGCTCTTTCCCCACTTTGACGTATTTGGCAACATGGCCTTCGGACTGCCGTCGAGACTGACCCTGGAACAGAAACGGCAGAAGATAGCCTCCGCCCTTTCAATGGCTGATCTTGAGGGTTTTGAAAATCGTGATATCGCCACCCTTTCGGGAGGACAGAAAGCGCGGGTGAGCCTGCTGCGGGCGCTGCTTGCTGAACCTCAGGCGCTGCTGCTTGATGAACCATTTTCAAAGCTCGACAGGCAGCTCAAGCAAAACGTGCGAGAGTTCGTTTTTCAGCAGATCAGCAATCTTGCCATCCCGGCCCTGCTGGTGACACACGATATCGATGATGCAGCTGATGAAAATATCCTTGAGCTCAGGGGCGGAGACAATCATGCTTGACCGCATCGCCCTGAAACTGGCAAAGCCGCTGCTGGAAACTACAGCCAGAGCAGTGGCTTCCAGGATGACTGCCGATCAGGTAAGCGTCTTCGGGTTCATATCAGGCATCGGCGGCGCTGCCGCCATAGCGTTTCATTTTTATTATCTCGGGCTGGTTCTGATCCTGCTCAACAGGCTTGCCGACGGAGTCGACGGCACGCTTGCCAGAATAAAAGGGGCAACAGACAGCGGCGCCTATCTTGACATCAGCCTCGATTTTATCTTTTACTCGGCGGTCGTTTTTGGGTTCGCACTTGCAGATTCGATTGGAAACAGTCTTGCGGCAGCTGCACTTATTTTCTCTTTTGTCGGCACAGGATCGAGCTTTCTCGCCTATGCAATCCTTGCAGAGCGGCAGAAACTCACCAATCTCAGGTTGCCGAACAAGGGGTTCTACTATTTGGGAGGAATTGCAGAAGGCACTGAAACCACGCTGTTCTTTGTTTTTTTCTGTCTCTTTCCAGGCTCATTCACACCGCTTGCCTGGCTGCTTGCCGCCATCTGCTGGGTATCCACCGGCCTGCGAATCACCTACGCCTACAGGACACTGAAGCCAGGCGACGGCAGCGCTGACGACAGGCAGACTTAGAACAATATGACCGGGGAACTGGCCGCACTTGGGGCCGCATTTTTATGGGCCGTTGCCAGTATTATTTTTGCTGATATCACCATCCATATCAAGGCGATCAACCTCAACCTGATTAAAGGGTTGCTCGCCTGCGTCTTCATGATTGCCCTGCTGCTGAGCGGTTCTCTTCTCGGGGCAGCAGAAATACGTTTGGGCTCCCTGTTTGCAATTTCCGGGCAAAAGCTGCTGCTGCTCGTCGCCAGCGGCATGATCGGCATCGGCATCGGGGATACCGCCTATTTTGCCTGCCTGAGAAGAATCGGCCCACAGAAAGGGCTGATGCTTGAATCGGTCGCACCGGTTATCGCCGCCCTGCTGGCGATTGCGCTGTTCAGTGAATATCTGCCGTTTTCCGCATGGATCGGTATTCTGCTCACCACCATCGGCGTTATCCTGGTTATCCGCCTGTCCCGGTCACCGCTGCACTATGCCAGTTCCGTCGTCGGGATTCTTTTTGGACTGGCTGCCGCAACGGCTCAGGCGGCAGGCGTTGTCCTCTCAAGAATGGCCCTGGCCGACGGAGATGTGGACCCGCTGGCAAGCTCCCTGCTGAGACTCGCGGCAGGGTTGTTCATCTTAACACTGTGGCTCCGGGTAAGATCATGCCTGTCCAAAGACGCCAGTAAGCATCAGCCCATCGGCCGGGCCATCGTTCTTATTTCAGCTCAGCGCCTGGCGGGAAAAATGCTGCTTGCTGTTTTCATCGGCACCTTCTGTGCGATATGGCTGCAGCAGGTTTCCCTGCGCTACACGAGCGCCGGAGTCGCCCAGACCATGCTTGCCGCCTGCCCGCTTTTCGCTATGCTGATTGGTGTCTTCCAGGGACAGAAGCAAGCGGCTGGCGTCTGGCTTGGCCTGAGCCTTGGGCTGCTTGGCATCGGACTGCTGCTGCGCGGTTAATTACTCTGCAGTTCATCACGATATTTGCGGTAAAGCCCCCTGAACTGGTCGTAGGAAAGGTCCAGCAGAACAGCAGCCTTTTTTTGATTGTGGTGGCTGCGGATCAGTGCCTGGCTGACCTGCGCGAGCTCAAAAGCCCTGACCGCTTCCTTGAATGAAGGCTTGCTGTCAGCGACATCGCCAGCAGGCTCCGAGGTTTCAGCGCCAGGACCTGTCCCTTTTCTTTGCTGAAACGGAGCCGTAAACGGATCAAAATGTATCTCTTCGATCAACCCCGACTCGGCTTTATAGACTGCCCGCTCAACCACATTTTTCAATTCCCTGATATTACCGTTCCAGGGATATGTTTCGAGGGCCGCGGCTGCTTCCCGGGAAAACCTGATTTCTTCGGACAGGCCGAGTTCATAGGCCATGCGTGCAGCGAAGTGGCCGGCCAGCAGAAGGATATCACCGTGCCTCAGACGCAGCGGCGGAATGAAGAGCACCTCAAAGGATAAGCGATCGAGCAGATCGCGCTTGAATTGACCGCGCTCTGCCATCGCCACAAGATCGGCATTGGTTGCACAGACGATCCTCACATCGACCTCGATCGGCCGGGAATTCCCGACGCGCTCAAAGGAGCCGTACTCGACGGCACGAAGAATTTTTTCCTGTGCTTCTATCGGAATGGTGCCGATCTCATCGAGAAACAGGGTGCCGCCATGGGCGGCCTCGAACCGCCCGACCCTGCCCTGCTCCGCTCCGGTGAAGGCGCCACGCTCGTGCCCAAACAACTCCGACTCGATCAGGGTCGGGGAGAGCGTACTGCAGTTCAGCGTTATAAAGGGACCATCCCAGCGTCTGGAAAGAAAATGCAGGCGGTGGGCGGCAAGTTCTTTGCCGGTCCCCCGTTCCCCCATCAGCAGGACCGGGCGGTCAACCGGTGCCACCCGAGACAGTCGCTCCTGAAAATCGAGAAAGAGTTCGGACTGGCCAAGCGCTTCAACCTGATAGGACGAAGATACGTTACGCATACCGAGAGACCCTATTTGGTAATTTACACCATAACCATTGGCTAAAAATACTATTATACGGTAATTATAACCTTTTTCTATTTCAGCGTCAATCCTGAAAGGTATCGGATATTAGCATGTTAGCTCTGCCATGGCAGCCTGGCACACTTTCTGCTTATGAGTCACCAAACACCAGGAAAACCAGGAGGATTATTATGGGAATATTCACACGTTTTAGAGATATCGTCAGTTCCAACATCAATGCAATGCTCGACGGTGCGGAAGATCCGGACAAAATGATCAAACTGATGATCCGGGAAATGGAAGATACCCTGATCGAAATCAAGTCGTCCTGTGCCGGAGTCATTGCCGGCCGGAAGAAACTCCAGCGCAAGTTCAATGAGCTGCTTGAGCGCAAAAACCTCTGGGCTCAGCGTGCAGAGCTTGCCGTAAGCAAGGGCAGAGACAACCTTGCACGGGAGGCACTGGTTGAAAAACGGAGGTTTTCCGAACTCGCAGAATCACTGAGCAATGAAATTCTGGATCACACCTCACTGATCGAACAATACCAGGATGACATCCGGGAACTTGAAAAAAAGCTGGCGACTGCAAAGGAGAAAAAACGTTCGCTTGCCGAGCGGCACAAAAAGGCCCAGAACAAAAAACGAGCCCAGAGTGATATTCGCCGCGTGGACAGCGTCGAGACAATGGCACGTTTTGAGCACCTTGAAAGCCGTATCGAACGAATGGAGGCCGAGGCCGACATGGTTAATTTCGGCAAACCCAAGACCGTCGACGAAGAGTTCAGCGATCTCGCTACCGACAGTGAGATTGAAAAAGAACTTGCCAAAATGAAGGCCGCTGCCTACGGTGACACCAGTAAATCTGAAAGCTGATACCACCAACAGAACGGGTGAGTCGCCATGAATACAGTTGTTATTGTCGCCATCGTTTTTGGGTCCATGGTCACCATGGCCGGTCTGCTCTGCGGCACCGCCCTGGTGATTATCAGGATGAGACACTCGGGCCTTACAAATTCAAAGCGGGCTGGAAACAAGCAGGAGACTGCAATAATACAGGAACTATACCAGGGCCTCGAAGGAATGGAAAAACGGATCGAGGCCCTGGAGACTATCCTTATGGACGGTCGCAGCAAAACGGAGATATGAGATGAAGCGATTTATGAACAACAGGGGGGGAATCTACCGAGCACGGGATGGAATCATCCTGGGCGTCTGTAAAGGAATTGCCAATTATTTTGATTTTTCAGTCTCATGGATCAGGATCGGCATGCTCATCATCTTTCTGCTCAGCGGATTCTGGCCGGTCATCGGCATATATCTGGTGGCAGCCCTGCTGATGAAACCGGCACCGGTTCATTCGCTGGACAACGACGACGAACGGGAATTTTACGACAGTTATGTTCACTCGCCGAAAAATGGAGCCCAGCGGCTCAGGAAGAAATTCCACGATCTTGACAGGCGAATCCGTCGTATGGAAGATACGGTCACTGGCCGGGAGTATGAATGGGAGCGGAAATTCAACTCCTGATAAGGTCCGTGCTGTAGACCCCAGGAGAGCTACAAGGCGCTTCATTCGTTATGATTGAAGCGCCTTGTCTGTTTTCAGCGATAGCGCCCCGACCCGTCATGATGGTAAAATCCACCTGCTGATAACGGTTATCACTTGAAAGTGATTCCTGTCGACCTATAGTTTAAATCGCGGCAGAAGTCCGTCACGTACCAAATTCTATCTAATTTTACGGTTTGCAGGGAGAATGGAAAAACTTTATCGAAAACGTATTGAAGAACACCGGATCACCGAGGAGCCGTTTTACCTCCCGCAGGCAAATGAGATCGAACTCGCGCTGGCAGCCTACAACAATCAGCTGCCGATCCTGCTGAAAGGACCGACCGGATGCGGAAAGACCAGGTTCATGCAATATATCGCCTGGAAACTGGAACGGCCGCTGATCACCGTATCCTGCCATGATGACCTGTCAACCTCCGACCTGGTGGGCCGCTACCTCGTCAAGAAAAACGAGGCGGTGTGGGTTGACGGACCGCTCACCCTTGCCGTGAGATATGGTGCGATCTGTTACCTTGATGAAATCGTCGAGGCCAGGAAGGATACGACCGTTGTTATTCACCCGCTTGGAGACGACCGCCGCGAGCTTCCGATAGAAAAACTCGGAGAGATATTGACCGCGCCCCCGACATTCATGCTCGGGGTTTCCTACAACCCCGGATACCAGAGTGTTGTCAAAGATTTAAAACCCTCGACCAGGCAGCGTTTTGTCTCCCTTGCCTTTGATTATCCGCAGCGCAAACTGGAGGAGAAAATCGTCCAGAAGGAGGGCGGAGCCGATGGTGCGCTGGCGGCAAAGCTGGTAAAACTGGCAGTGATGACACGTGGTCTGAAAGATTCGGGTCTTGCCGAAGGAGCCTCAACCCGCCTGCTTATCCAGGCGGCCCAGCTGCACCGGTCCGGCATTGGCATAGGGGAGGCATGTGAGGCCGGAATCATAGAGAGCCTGACGGATGACCCCCAGCTGATTGCAGCGATAAAGGATATGGCTGAAGCGCTCTTTTAGCAGGGCTTTGCTGACAGCGATGATATGACCTAAGTACTCACCATGCACTATCTTGAAATAAAAGACTATTTTAGCCAGCAGGTTTTTCCGGCACACCCCAACGAATGGGAGTTTGAAGACGTTTTACGCGACATTGAAGCGCTTGAAGAAGAGCAGCAGTTCACCCTGCTCCAGGCGGTGCCGACCGTCTGGCCGATCAGTCAGAATCTCTGCCATTCCGTCCTTGAAGCGGCCGTGCGCTGCGCCGAAGGACTTACCCGCCCCAAAATGGCCGAGTGGCTGAGACAAACCCTTTTTCACTATGAGACCGGTGGGCTCATCGGCGCCCGCACGTTCATGGCCCAGGCGGACCTCAGCGCGGTGTCGGCCGAGCGAAAAGAAACCGCAGTCGCGCTCATCGACCAGCTGGCCCGCCTGACCCCTTATGCCAGGGGGATTTCGGGTTTTGACCTGTCGCTTCAACAATCAGATCAGATATACACGGATACCGAAACCATCTATCTGCCTGAAAAGATAGATCTCTTTCCGGACAGCGACTCGAACATGCTCTTTTATAAACTGATCATCGCGCTGCAATGCGGTTTTGTCTGTCTTGGCACCCTGGGGCGACACCTCTTTCATCGACAGCCGGATCAGCCCATAAGCTGCGGCTCCAATGCACCTGACAATGAAATATTCCTGGAAAAATATGAGGATCTGCAATTGGCCCGGGATATCTATCAGCTTGCAGAGCTTGGCAGAACAGTCACCTTTCTGAAAAACGAATTTCCCGGGCTGCTGCGCCGGAGCACCCCGCTTATCGCGAGGCTTTTAAAAGCAAGGCAAGACAGCAGACATGAAAAAAACAGCCTGATGGAGCGCTGCCTCTGCTCCGTGCTCCTGGATCGACCAGTCGATTCGAACATCAATTTTTTTCCTGCAACCGCCGGGCAGACTGTTGACTGCGTCGACGGCCTCTACCGGCTCGTCGATCAGATGAGCGGTGGCTACGAGCCGTTCTGCTTTTTGCCCTTTATGGATCGATTCAGCCTTGATGAATCAAAACTCGTTTTTGAGAGACGGATTGCCGATAACAAAAAGAAATTTGAGACCTTGCTGAGTGGCCTGCTCTTTGACCAGAAAACCAACATCGATGATGCGGAAGGAGCACACAGCATCTCCGAATCCTTCGACAGTGCCCGGATTCAATTGAACAGCGGCGAAACTGAGGACAGCAGTAACGAACGCTCGCAGCAGCTCGTCATCGACAACAAGAGCATCCAGCTCCCCGACGACCTGCTGGAGCTGATCAATGCTATACAAAATGACCTTGGATCAGTGCCCAGCAGCTATGTCTCTGCTGCCGCTGGTATCTCGGGTGGCGGAAGAAACAGGGCTGAGGGAGAACGGCAAGAATGCGTCCAGGCTGATGAGCAGTGCAGTCAATACGACGAATGGGATTACCGGCGGCAGGGCTACCGAAAAAACTGGTGCAGCCTCAGAGAACGCGAGCTGCTGGGGGTGCAGTCTGATTTCGTCCCCCGTACCCTGAAAAAATACCGCGGCCAGCTGAAGAAAATCAAACGTCAATTCGAGCTGATGTACACCCAGGAACGGTTTGCCAGGCGGAGGCGTTCGGGTGATGACATTGACCTCGATGCCCTTATCGATTCTCTTGGCGACCAGTGCGCCGGGTTGCCGCCTTCTGAGAATCTCTTTATTCAGCTGATCAGGGACCAGAGAAGCATCACGACCCTGTTTCTGGTTGATATGTCAAACTCCACCGAAGGATGGGTAGGCAATTCCATTAAGGAAGCACTCCTGCTGCTCTGTGAAGCCCTGGAGATGGTCGGCGACGAGTACGGCATTTACGGCTTCTCCGGAATGCGCAGAATGCGCTCGGAGATCTACACCATCAAAGAAATCACAGACCGCTATGATGATGCGGTAAAGTCACGGCTGGCAGCTATCGGCCCCAAGGAATACACGCGGATGGGACCCCCGATCCGTCACATGATCAATCATTTCAGGAAGGTCGATGCCAGAACCAGGCTGCTGGTCATTCTCTCGGACGGCAAACCGGAAGACTATGACGATTACAAGAGTGAATATGCTATCGAGGACACCAGAAAAGCCCTGGCAGAGGCCAAAGGAGAAGGCATCCAGCCGTATTGCATCACCATTGACAAAGAGGCCCATGATTATCTTGAACACCTCTTTGGCAGAGGAAACTATGCATTTGTTCCAGAGGTTGAACTGCTGCCGTCGAGGCTGACGGAAATATACAGGCTGCTCACCAGGTAAGCGACGGAACAATTCAACTGTATAAACTAGTTTACATTTTCAGTGACTCTCGGTAACTTCCATTCGACACCTTCTGGATAGGACCATTGACATAGAACGGATAATAGAATGAAAAACACCACATCGTCTCTTGAACTGGGAAAAAAGGATGCTGAACTGTTCATCTCCAAAGAGCGCATCGAATATGAACCATTTATCGCCATGAGCGATCTGCATATGGTCAGAAAAACCTTCGCCCTTACCTACGAGAGCTTCCGTGAGTCTGTGCAGAAACTGGACCCGGAACTGTGGAGCCTTATTGACGATTCAGCGGCTCAGCTGGCGAAAAAACACGGAGATTCCTTCAACCCCGACCAGTATGCAGAGGGGTTCACCGAAGGGGTTGCTGCGGTCTGGGAGAAGATAAAAGGCGATGTCCTCTGATTACTGCGGCAACCATTTCGGCGCTGCCGCACCGCCTGCATTGATAGTATGAGCAACCAAGCATCTTTCGGGTTTGCCGGATCACGATGGGCTGCTGAAAAAAACGGCAGTCCGGATTGTATCAAAAACATCACCTATGGTATCGGCCGCTGCTCCCTTGGCTGGATGATCGCAGCCGCATCCGAGCGGGGTCTCTGCGCGATTGGATTCGGCGCTTCAGCCGATGAGTTGCCTCCGCTGCTGAAGCTTGATTTCCGCGGAGCTCAACTGCTCAGAGCTGACCAGGAATGTGCTGGATTGATAGAAGCGGTCAGCGCCTTGGTTGAGGAACCTGATGGGAAATTCCTGCTCCCCCTTGATATCAGGGGTACAGCGTTTCAGCAGAACGTCTGGGAACGTATCCGGCAGATCCCCTCTGGAGAGACCAGAAGCTATTCTGATATCGCCACACAACTCGGCACTCCAGGCGCGGTACGCGCCGTTGCCGGAGCCTGCGCTGCAAACAGGCTTGCAGTGGTTATCCCCTGCCACCGCGTGCTGGCAAAAGACGGCCGGATCAGCGGCTATCGCTGGGGGGTTGAGCGGAAAAGACAGCTGCTGGAAAACGAAAAAAAGAAACGCTCCCGTAGGCTCACATGAGCCATTGATGAATCTTCAGTAGGCTTCCTTTTTCTTTTTTCACACTATTTCGGATCTCCTGTTTCAGGAACGCGTTAACCGGCTGGACCATATATTTGGAGATTCTTTCATTTCTCATCTCTTTTGAATTCATGCAGGATTTCTGAAGCATAAAAATTCTGCGACATCTTCAACTGAGTATGCAGGAAAAGTCGCAGACCAGCGGTGAGTGGTCGGAGAGTCTGACGTCTGGAATGTAAAAGTTGTCAATCCGGATCCCGGCACTGTGCAGGATAAAGTCAATCTGCCGCAGTGGCGCATGGCTCGGGTGCGAAGGGGCGTTGAGCAGGTTAGCGCTTTTCAGCTGCGTAGCTGAGAGAAAGAGCGTCAATTCCCGGCTGCCCCAAAAGGTGTTGAAATCGCCGGCAATGATTACCTCTTTGTCAATTTCCTCAGTCAGCGCATGCAGTTGCTCGAGCTGGTGCTGCCGGTGACGGTATTTGAGCGACAGATGCACGATAAATATGGCGATGGTTCGTAAATCCATCTGGAGTACGAGCCGTTTCACGCCATGCTCGAGATAATGAAAATGAAAATTCTCAATGCTCTGCTTGGTCAAAAGGGCGTTAGACTGCTGTTTGAGTACCGGTAGTTTGAGCACCAGAGAATCATTGTCGTATTTGCTTTCTATGACGTAGTTGTATCCCAGCTTGTCGGCGATGGTTTGGGCCTGGCAGACATAGTCGCTGCGGTACGAGCCGGAATCGACCTCCACCAGGGCAACAATATCAGGGTTTATCGAGCCGATAAAGTTGATTATACGCTGCAGGTTGACGGAGGTTCGCTTGAAAAAACCGGCAAAAGGTACAGGCAGATGATAGCCGTTCTTATGCCCTGTGGCGTAACGTATATTATAGAGAAGTAATCGCATGGTAGTAAGATACTAATTTGTTTTGCTGGAAGCAATGGAGGGCCGAGGAAATACCGCTCATTTGAGGCATCATGCTATCGCCGTACATTAAAGGCTGACAGACCCTCTCGATAGTTTCTACTCTTCCGGCAAACGACTATCTGTTCCCTATAATCAGTATCCTTTGTCCATCAGGTGGACTTTGCTCGGCGTCACCAAACGGGGACATGCGGCATGCGCATTCCTGTTTCAGGCGCGCGTTTTCCGGATGAATCATTTTTTTACATTGGGATAGATGCCGGGAAGAGCCTCGACAGCTGAGCGCAAGCAATTATTCGTGGCGGAAGTCAGGACATTTGACTCCCGCAAATCCCTGATGGGGATCAGCGCATTGAAGTCGCTTCTGAACGAGATGAGAAATAGCATCTAGTTAACTGGTTGTGAAACAAAATCGATAACCACCGGATCTTTGCTCGTCTCACGGTACATGCGGGCAAGACGATCTCCGGCAGCCGTTTTATCTTCAAGCAGATCGCTGATAAACCGCGGAGGCACCGTCTGGTAGAGCAGCCTGGTTGTTATTTCAAGCGGGAAACCACTCTTCTCGACGCGGACCTCATAGACCACTTGATCTGTCCCCGATCCCTGTTTACCCGCGGCTTTGTTAAAATTTTCATCAAGACGCGCCCTGCCGATAATCTTTGTATGCTCCGTCATCGGACCGTTGTCCAGGTAGCCGGCCGGGACGAGGCGATTATCCTTCAGGTAGCCCGAGGCGCGCAACAGGGTATAGGTCGGGTTATCATCCACATCTCCCATGACTGCCTGGTAAATCTGCACCTGTTCAGCGGAACTGATCACCTCGTAGTGGGGTTCAAACCCCTTATCGAGACCGATAATTTCACCCTGTTCATCCCAGCTTCCGGAGTCAAAGATGAGCGTTCCGGAGTTATTCCGCACCTGCAGTTGGAGCCAGGCCCTTCGTACCGGAAATCCGGACGGAAACTTATGCCCGGTTTTGTTACGTACCGTTACCGTTACCCTGAGATGGTCCGAATCCCGCAGTTCGCTATCGACCGACACCGTGGCCGCCCCTTCGTTCAGTCTCCTTTTGGTTCTCTCAATGGTCAGATCAACGTCAGCGCTTGAAGCACTGAGGCCGACTGTTTCAGGATGCATCCGCATCATCTCAAGCACAAACGTGTTGCCCCCGGTGAAATGATGCTTCCAGAACGGTGACTGCCTGTTTTTCAGCCACGGCGGGCGATTGGTGATCTTGATCGGCTCATCGAGCCGCACCATATGGCAATCCTGGCACGATCTGCCAGTATCTGCCGAAGCGTAGCTGCTGTTGAGCCATTCAAGATAGAGGGTCTGCTCCGGAAATTCTCCGATTACCGTGCCCGTATTATCCACATACGGGGTAAACAGGGTATGGCATGTGCCGCAGAGCGCGGAATCATGAACCTGAGCACCGTAAAGTGGTCGGTAATTAACGTGATTCAGCATCGGATTTTCAAACACCTCACGGTAGGGACCATATATCTCCCGACGGTCTTCAATGGTCGCATGACCTGAAAAACTCGCTTCAGCGCCGAGACCGTCTGGTCGGATCTGGTGGCAGAGCGTACAGCTGACCCCATCGGCGGCAAGAATGCTTCCTTCTGCCTGCCCGGCACTGTAAAGCTCGCCACTGTCACGGTTATGCTGGACCCGTGCCATCGGTGTGTGGCAGGTCAGACATTTGTCCTCAATTACTGCCGACAACTGAGGGTTTCGTTTCTGCTCGGATTCCATTTTTGCCCGGAAGACAGGATCCCTGAAGGAATTGGCCATCATCGTCGAGCTCCAGTCATGGTAGATAGACAGGTCATTGCCTGCGCTGTCAATCAGTGCACCAGGGGCAGACGTGTGGCAGAGAGCACAGTCCTCGGAATGTGTGAACAGCTCCTGCGCCCCGACAAGCGTTGGCGGCAGCATAAAAAGAAAGACGTTGAGAGCGCTGAGCCGTAAAAACCGTCTATAACTCCTGGAAGATAGCCGTGTCATTTTTATTCCCGCCTCCTAAACCCTTAGTGTGCCAGCTCTAAAGTTTCCAGGATCGCCTCAATCGCTATGAGCTCATCTGCTGAAAATGTAAGATTTTTCAGTGCCCCCACGCTGTCTTCAACCTGGCTGACCCGGCTGGCGCCGATCAGGGCCGAGGTCATTCCGGGATGCCGCAGCACCCAGGCGATTGCCATCTGGGCCAGCGTCTGCCGCCGCTTTCGCGCAATGTCATTGAGCTTCAGAACCTTGCCGACCCGCTCCTTGGTCACCTGGCCTCCCCAGGGGAGCTTGTTACTGAATTTCCCCGCCCGGGACTCCCGCGGAATCTCCTTGATGTATTTATCGGTCAGTATCCCCTGATCGAGCGGTGAAAAACAGATACAGCCGACTCCGCACTGTTTCAAGGTTTCCAGCAGCGAGTCCTCTATCCAGCGATCAAACATGTTGTAGCGCGGCTGGTGAATCAGACACGGGGTGCCAAGCTCCCGGAGTATCTCCGCCGCGTCCTCGGTCTGCTGCGGATTATAGGTGGAAATGCCCGCATAGAGCGCACGTCCGCTGCGAACGATGTAATCAAGCGCTCCCATGGTTTCCTCAAGCGGCGTGTCCGGATCCGGCCGGTGACTGTAAAAGATGTCAAAATAATCGAGCCCGGTGCGCTTCAGGCTCTGGTCGCAACTGGCGACAAGATACTTCCGGGAACCCCACTCACCATATGGGCCGGGCCACATGAAATATCCTGCCTTGTTTGAAATAATCAGTTCATCACGATAGGAGGCGAAATCTTTTTTAAAAATGGCTCCGAACGTTTCTTCCGCTGAGCCCGGAGGAGGGCCGTAGTTGTTGGCAAGATCAAAATGGGTAATTCCCAGATCAAATGACCTCCTGAGAATTGCACGACCATTGTCAAGCGGGTCACGGCCACCGAAATTGAACCAGAGCCCGAGAGAGAGCGCCGGTAACTTCAGGCCGCTTGAGCCGCAGCGATTGTAGACCATTTCTTCATATCTGTTTTCAGCCGCTAGATAGTTCATACATATACTCCAGGTAATGGTTAACCGACTCTACCGGAAAGGCACATACCGCCTTACCACTTGCCAGACGTAATCGGGGTACCAAGATTGGCGCGCACGAGCCGGCTTCTCAGCTCGAACAGCTGCCTGATCAGGTGAGGCTCCGCTCTTGCATAGGCCGCTTCATCCGGAACTCTTTTGACGACGATGCCGAGCAGTTCGGTAATTGCGTTTCCAACCGAATTCTGGCTGATCGTGACAATCAGCCGTCCATCGTCATCACGGTAAATCAACTGCTTATAGGCGGGTTTCCAGCGAATTTCATTAGCAAATGCCGGGTCTTCCATGACCTGCAGGCGGACAATTCGAGCCGCCTCATGGAAATAGTCACTATACAGCAGGATATCCTCTATCTGGTCGGGAAACAGCGCATCGCCCGGTATCCTGGTGTCCTCTGTTGAAACCAAGGCAAAGAAGGCACGATAAAAATCAAGAAAACCTTTTAGAATCAGGTCATATTCTTTCCAGAATTTTCCGCTTTCCAGCGCCGAAGCTCCGCCGATCACCTCCCAGCTGGGCAACCCCTGCGGATAACCGGTAATTGACAGTTTTCCTGAATCGGAGGTAAGCGGGCGAAGTGTTTCCAGCTTCAGCACCTCGAAAAACCGCAGATAAACGTCGCTCAGGTACTGCAGAAAAAGACCGTTGTTGCCGCTGTCTGTCAGGTTCGGGTTATCTTTATCGGCATACGGCGAGGCGGCAAGCTGCGTGTTATCAAACACCATGAAATGATTATGGATCATTCGAATACTGGGTACTCCCGGTTTGTTCAGCGGCCAGGTTGCGTCAAGACTCGCTTCTCCGCAAAAAACCAGATGTTCATCCGGATCGGGATATTGTTCCAGCATATAGTGCAGCGTCATCTTCGTCATCCTGCTGAAGACGAGATTTTCTTCCTTTGAAAGCTGGTCTCGGCGAACAGGTCGCCCCATAGGATCGAGTACTTTCTGTGAGGTGTCGAAGATAATTGAGGTATCAAAGAGGTTGGAATGGCCAATTGCCTTTCGATAGAGAAGAAACCCCATTGGATTCCTCAGCAGACCGTTGTCCCTGGCCAGATGCCTGAGATTACAGGGACTGTTATAGAACTCGGTTGGAGCGACACCGTTCGGTATCTCCAGCGGCAGTTTACGGTGGGGGGTGGTAAACTCTCTTGGTCCACTTGCTGGCATGGCTCTTCGTTGGTTTTTATTAAAAAAGACGCTTATAAATAATCGAGCGGTCCTTTACCGGCCCATTGGAAATAAATCAAGTATACAGGAAGCGGTCGATGACATCACCGAAAATAGTTGTGTATTTGGTCAAGAAACGTCAGCGCGCTCGATCTGTGCGTGGATCTTGCTGTTTTATGATGGGAAAAACGGAAGCTTCTATTACCATAAAAGCTTCCCTCTGGTTAGATGATATCTGTTGGATTACACAGATTTTGTTTGTTTTTTGCAACTCTGCCGCACGAGTTGCAGGAGTATTTCATTGCCGCTAATTTGCCTTTGCAGACATGGTTAGCTGAGACGTTATGCTGACCGCAGTATTCACAATGCAAGGTTACATCGGACGGATTGCATAAATGCCCGGGGTCCTCAGCTACTGCACCGCAATTCTTACAGGTATGAGCCATGATGATCCTCCTCATGATCTGAATTTTGTAAACGTGCTTGAATTATCAGCAACAGCCCCGGAAAGACCTCAAGAGTCGATCCACGATGGGGCAGGTTCAGCTGAAACAGTAAGCGGACACGCTCCCGCTGTCAACGTGCCCCAGCGGCATACGCACGAGGCTCCACCCCGCCAGAAGCGTCACGCCGCCCCGGTATTTTCCGTCGCCGGCCTGCTGGATCACAGCGGGTGATTGCTCATAAACCCAGGTGTAAGCCCTGAAAGCATGGATATCCAGACCAATCTGCAGGTAATGGCCTTGCGGTATACCACAATGTGCCATATCGTTACCTGGTGATTGTAGAGATCGTTCAATTCCCATCTTCTTGACTGTCACACACCAATAGATCTCATCGCTGAGATCTGTTCTTTACCTCACCTTTTATTTAAATCATCTCTTCCGAGGAAAAATTATGCGTATAGCTAAAGAAGATGTTCCAGTTAGAATTAATGTTCCAGGAGCGATAGCCAGGCAAGTCAAAGATTTTGGTGATGCCACTGGCTACGGTAAGATTGGCGGTGAATACTTCTCTCTTGGCGCCGGGACAGATATTTCAGGACTGCTCGAGGGTCTTGAAGGCGATCTTTGCCAGTCGCCTCACTGGGGCTACATCATCGAAGGGAAACTCACGGTGCGTTTTGCTGATGGTCACAATGAAGTTCCTGTAACCAGTGACTTGTTTTTCTGGCCCCCCGGTCATAGCGTGAGAGCCGAGGAAGATACTGAATTAATCCTCTTCAGCCCCCAGCACGAGCATGGCCAGGTGATCGAGCATATGCTTGGGAAAATGCAGGGATAGACGCCTCCGGCACTATTCATCATTTTTCACATTCCGGCCAGCCGTATCCCCATCTCCAGGGGAGTCCTGTACAGGGCAAGCCGCCAATCCGGACTGCCCTGTACATCAGACTGGAAGCAACGCCATAGAGACGCTTTACTTCCTCGCTTGAGATACCATAGGCACTGCTCAACTCTGCAGATTCTTCAACCCCGGTCTTCTGCACGCACATCCTGAGAAGCTGATCTGCGCTCCTGCGCAACTCGAAACTTTCAGCTGCTGAAATGGTGCGTCCGCCAGCCGCATGGTAAGCCCTGTCATGAGAGATACAGCAGGCTTCCCAGGGCGGCTCTGTTCCAAGAACCTGCTCAAAGCTCTTCATCCTCTCGGCAAGATACTGCCAAGCGATGGAGAGACCGCCGCTGCAGCCATCAGAGACAAAATCACTCAATTGACTCAACGGGCTGTTTTTCAGGGCGGTCAGAGCTTTGTGCCCTGACATCTCCAGCTGATATGCAGAACCTTCGGGATTCGAGTCAGTTCTGCCAGCTGGATTGGCAGCGGTCAGGCTGGCTGGAACAGAAATTGAGAAAATCAGCAACGCTGTGGAGAGTGTTTGAGCGTTCATATTGTTTCCTGCGGAGACTGCTCTCGGGGTTGCTGGAAAACTGGCTGACAGAGCAATGGAGCACCATGCAGCAGAACTGTTCAAGAGGAGTCAGTTCTGCAGGCTGAATTCACCATTTTCTCTAATCGTTATTATTGGATTCAAGCCTCCAGGGTCCAGTTTGGCACTGAAGCTGTATTTGAAGCTGTTTCTCGGCTGCTGCAGCAGCGAACTGATCAGCCGGATGCTCCTGACCAGATCGACGCTGGCCTCAAGGAGGATGTCAGCCTCGCCATACGGTTCAACGATCGGCAGGTTATTTGAAACCCCGGCAAGCACATCATAGCCTTCAATCGTGACGGTATAGTAGATGCCCTCGAAATCAAGCGCCGTGCGGTTCGGGTTAATGATATGAAGATCGATCTCAAATTTCGGACCGCTCTCTGTTTGCGGGAGCATCCTGAAACTGCTGAGGCTGACCACCGGAGACTCGAAACGAGGATCCGTAATTCCGGCGCAGCCGCTGAAAAAAGAGAGCATCCACATCGCAACCAGTACAACAAAAATTCGAGACATGATTCATTCCTTTAGATATTTTTTTATCCACGCGTCTCTTGTTATATCAGCGCCGATTTCTTCCGGTAGACCATCCCGTTAAAGCGGGCGATAACCCGCTGCCGGTCATCTGTCACCAGGACATCATATGCTCCAAGCCTGTCCGGTTCCTTCACTTCGGTCGCCACAGCATAGAGGGTACCGCTGGAAACTGCCTTGAGATAGGAAATATTGACATTTATTGCCAGGGCCAGCTGCCCATGGCTGTTGGATGCCACGGCAAATGCCAGGTCGGCCAGGGTGAAAATCGCCCCACCCTGCACCACACTGGCTGCATTCAGGTGTTTCTCCTCAATTTTCAGACTCGTTGTGCAGTATCCCTTTCCAGCCTCGACGATCTGAACCCCGGTAAGGGCGGCATAGCGATCATCTGCAAAGAACTCACGGGCTGTTTTTGTATCCATGGCGCGCTCTTGGTCAGTTAACAGTATCTCCGGTTGTGGCGATCAGGACAGATTTGAACTATCCTCCAGGATAGTACCGTTTCATCCGCTTTACCGCAATAATCATAGCACCGGTGTAAAAAAGAACACGCCATCATGCCGGCTCCTGTTCATGCCATACCTCCCTGATATAAACTCGTGACTTACCAGGTTCACTATTGTATTCATATCCTCCGCTGTTTATACATTGTTCAACAGCCGGCTTTTTTTCCTAATACATCACCCGATCAAATGTTCACAACCCACGCGTCATCATGATATTTTCGAGCAGGAACTGGCATGAGCAACAGCAGTACCAGCAAGTCTTGTCGGTCTGTCTGCCGCTGGTGATCGCCATGTCGGCAACGACGGTTATGGAGTTCACCGACCGGGTGTTCCTCTCTAACTACAGCATCGAAGCTATTTCAGCCGCAACGCCGGCAGGTATTTCGGCATTTCTTTTCATGGCGTTTCTCGGCGGCATCGGCGGCTATTGCGGGGTCTTTATTGCACAGTATTACGGCTCGGGGCAATTTGAGAGGATTGGCTCTGTCGTCTGGCAGGGTATTTATTTCTGCCTTGCCGCAGGAATTCTTTTGCTTCTCGTTTCACATTTTCTCACCGTTCCGCTGTTCAGGCTGGTCGGCCATACACCTGAGGTTAGAAAGCTTGAGGAAATTTATTTCGCCATCCTCTGCCAGGGAGCTGTTTTTCACGTGGCGGTCCAGACACTGGGATCATTTTTCAGCGGCCGGGGAATTACCAGGCCGATCATGACGGTCAGTATTATCGGCACGCTGATCAATATCCCCCTCGATTATGTACTTATCTTTGGTATCGGCATTGTCCCCGAGATGGGCATCAGGGGTGCCGCCATTGCCACGGTTGCCTCAACCGCAATCAGCATGTTGATTCTGGTATTCCTGGTTTTCAGGAAAACACATGATATCCGCTTCCATCTATTCACTCACTATCGGTTCGACCCGGCCCTGTTCATGCGGCTGCTCAGATTCGGCGTCCCGGGCTCAATGCAGTTCAGCCTTGATATCCTCGCTTTTACCATCTTTATCCTGCTCGTCGGCCGTATCGGCACTATCGAACTGGCAGCCACCAATATTGTGCTGTCAATCAACGCCATCGCCTTTATGCCGTCAATGGGAGTATCCCAGGGAATCTCTGTGATGGTCGGGAGGTCACTTGGTTCGGGGCGACCCGGGCGCGCCCGCCAGGAAACCTGGAGTGCAATTCACCTCCTGCTGGCCTACATCCTGCTCATTGACCTGCTGTTTATCTTCGCTCCGGAAATCACGCTTGCACTGTTTATTCCCGACAGCGGCGACGCCGCTCTCTATGAACCAGTCGTGACAACCGCCACATACCTGCTGCGGATTATTGCCTGTTACCTGTTTTTTGATGCACTCTACATGATTTTCTCGGGGGTGCTGAGAGGGGCTGGAGATACCCGCTTTATCATGTGGAGCGTCGGCCTGGCATCTCTTTTCTGTTTCCTTCTCCCGCTGTTCATCGGCATTGAGCTTTATGGCAGGGGAATCTATTTTTCCTGGGGATGCGTTCTGTTCTTTATTACATCATTGTTTCTCGTCTCCTCTTTTCGCTACCGCAGCGGAAAATGGAGTTCCATGCTGGTAATTGAGCGCGATGAAAAGCATAAAACCGGCGACGCTGCAGGCTGATTGCTGGCACCGGCACCACCATCGCCGGATAAAAAGAGTGACTGTTTTCATCCCGAAACTCAGCTGACGGAATTATTGATGGTATCTACTTGATTATCCCTGCCATATAAACGTATAATCCAATTAACCTGTATGTATTGCTGGACATCGCTCCGGCGAGCAGCTGCAATGCTCAGACGCAACATCTTTTTTTTAACCCTTTTATTATTTCTTTCTTCACGCCCTGGCTGCCGACCTGTATGTATACCGATTTTTATCAGCTCAAGGAAAAACCCTTTCAGATATCTTCCGATCCGTCGTTCATCTGGCTCGGCGAAAAACACAAGGAAGCGCTGGCCACCCTGCGATACAGTGTCATTGACAACAAGGGGCTCATGCTGCTGACCGGCGACGTCGGCACCGGAAAAACGACCCTGATCAACACCCTGCTGAAGAGCCTGGGCAACGATGTCTTATACGCTTCTGTCCCGGATCCGCGCCTGGAACTGATAGATTTTCTGAACTATATTGCCCAGGCCTTTCATATTGACAGCGGCTTTGAATCAAAAGGTTCCTTCCTGCTTCATTTCGGCTGGTTTCTTGAAAGTGCCTACAAACAGAAGAAAAAAGCGCTTCTCATCGTCGATGAGGCCCAGCTCCTGACCCAGGACCTGCTCGAGGAAATCAGGCTGCTCTCAAATATCAACCGGGACGGCAATCATCTCCTCAATATATTTTTCGTCGGCCAGAACGAATTTAACGAAATACTTCACAGGCCCGAGAACCGGGCGGTTACTCAACGTATCACGCTGAACTACCAGATAGATCAGCTCTCAATGGAGGAGACAGCACTCTATATTCAGCACCGCCTTAAGGTTGCAGGATCACGGCGAGTCATGTTCAATACCGCAGCGCTGCAAACAATCCACAGCCACTCGGAAGGTATTCCCCGGCGAATTAATGTGATCTGCGATCACTGTCTGCTTACCGGCTATATCGAGGGGAAATCAACAATTGATGAGCGGATCGTCGAGGACTGCGTAAAAGACATAGCCATACCGCACTATAAAAAAGCAACTCAACCGGATAGAAGAGAAGATCCCCCGCAGGCAGCGGTGCGGAAGAACCGATTTTTGCTCTCCAGATGGCAGGGGATCGCCCTGCTGTTGATAGCGGTTCCGCTGCTCTCTGCCCTTATAGCGATGCTGATGAGCCCTTCAGTAGATATGCGGGGTAAAATGGTTTCAACCTATCAGGCTGCCGCAAGATATCTATCGGGTACCAGTCTTCCGGTCGACAGCGTAGAGGAACCTCAAAGCCAGACGGATTCAGCCGGCGCTGGTTTTCAAGCCTCTGTTCAGCAGAAAAGAGTTGTGACACCGATGCCGCCCCCAGAAGAAAAGACAGTCACTGAAACAGTGCTGAAAGCCGCAGACAGCATTGCAGTCTCGGACATCCCGGCCGGCAGATCAGCTGCGGGAGTCACTGAATCGGACGTCACCAGCGGAAACAGAGAGAAGAGACCCGCTGATGAGCAGGGATCGGCAATACTCATCTCCGACATCGAGAGTCAGTCCGCAGTTCCTCTCCGGCCGCCGGTAAAAGAAGACACTGCCCTGGCGCAGGAACGTCCGTCCACTGAGCAATCCACCGGAATCGGCAGGGATTCCACCCCGGGGGTGCAGGAAAATCGGGTTGTCATCACGTTTGAGAGAAACTCCAATGATCTTTCTGCGCCTAATCTCGATCAGCTGATAGAACTTGGCCTCAGTGTCAAAAAACAAAACAATTTTTCTTTAATCATTTCCGGTTATACCGACTCAGCCGGTTCCAGACAATACAACGAGCAGCTCTCGCTCATTCGGGCCAACATGGTCAAGAGCTACCTCCTGGGACTCGGTATCCCGTCCGACCGGATGACGGTACGAGGGCTGGGCAGCCAGTTCCCTGTGGCCGACAACGAGACAGAGGAGGGTCGGCAGCTGAACCGGCGGGTGGAAATAGAAGTTGCTGCGCCCTGAAAGCAGTGCGCCATACCCTGAAATACCTTCCTGATTTTCTCCTGACGCTGATCACCGGAGATATGCAAAGCCCCATCCCCCAAAAAGCTGCCCTTCTCACTATCTGAGAGCAAATGGCAGTGTATCGACACTGAGCAATCTAAGCGATGACTTGTCCCGCCGCCGTGTTTAATTTCAGTGTTGCCGTCATCTCCTTCCGGCAGCCGCTTATTCACTGCCGGGTTTGTCCAGCAGCTTTTTGAGGCCGGCGAATGGCGAGTGCGTAATTGAAGAACCCTTTTCTGCATCCGGGTTCTGAGTAGGCAGCCACTCGGCATCCAGCAGTCGGGAATGCTCGTTATCGTGGCAATAGAGACACAACAACTCCCAGTTGCTGCCATCAGGCGGGTTATTCCTGTAATTGTGGTCCTTGTGGTGAACCGTCAATTCCCTCAAATTTTTACCGTTAAAATCCCTGCCGCAGCTTGCACATACCCAGGGAAAAAGCTTCAAGGCCTGTTCCCGGTAATCTCCTTTTTTCATTTTACCCTCCTTCCCATAATCGCTTTGGACAATAACGAAACAGCGGCAGAAAAATCTAAAACCGGTAACCTCTGATTATATGATCAGGAGCGGAGCTCCGTCAACACGCAAAAGTGCTCTGGAAAAAAATTCTGTAATTCTTCTCTCTGCTTTGCAGTGTTAATCGCTGCAAAGACCATGGCAGATGCAAACCGGCAATGCCAACCACCCGGAGGCAGCCCCATGGATTACCGAATTAAGTATACTGTCCCCGGAACTGCTGATTGACAGGACGGGATAATTCTTGTATTTTTATGTTCTTGTAGCCTGCTGTCGCCAGCCGGGACATCTATGTTCAGAAAGGATGCCTCAGAGAGCTATTACAGCATGAAGGCATCTGCTCTGTGTATCATAACAACAAGGAGGACAAAATGTTAAAAAGATTGTTTTTTTCTTGTATTATCCTGTTGCTTTCCACTGCTGTTGCATCTGCAGAAAAATGGGACATGCCAACACCATATCCCGACAAAACCTTTCACACCGTCAACATTTATGAGTTTGCAGAGGATATAAAAACCGCCACTGACGGCGCCATCGATATCCAGATACACTCGGCCGGTTCACTGTTCAAACATCCGGATATAAAAAATGCGGTCCGCAGCGGCCAGGTACCCATCGGTGAATTTTTCCTTCCCCTGCTGGGCAATGACAACCCGTTATTTGATGTAGACTCCCTGCCCTTCCTGGCCACGAGCTATGAAGAGGCCGGCATGCTCTGGAAAGCCCAGAAAGACGCGGTCACCAAGTTGCTCGACGAGCAGGGCATGGTGCCGCTTTACGTCGTACCGTGGCCTCCCCAGTGTTTCTACAGCAAAAATCCGGTAAATTCGATTGAAGATTTGAAAGGACTCAAGTTCCGGGCCAATAACCCGATGCAGCACCAGCTTGCCCAGAAACTGGGAATGGTTCCGACCCAGATAGAAGTTCCCGATATTCCGCAGGCTTTCGCAACAGGCAGGGTTGAATCGATGATGACATCTCCGTCAACCGGGGCCAACACCAAAAGCTGGGACTACGTCAACCACTATTATGACGTCAAGGCCTGGCTGCCCAAAAATGTCGTTGTCATCAATAAAAAAGTCTGGCGGAAGCTTGATGAAAAAACCCAGCAGGCGATCCTGGACGCCGCAGCCCGTGCTGAGGAGCGGGGGACCAAGATGAGTATGGAGGAAACCGATGCCAAAGTGGCCATTCTCAAGCAGGAAGGGATGACCGTTCACTCCGAAGGTATTGACGCTCTGCTTGACGGCATGAAAAAAGCCGGCGATGAGATGCTTGCCGACTGGCTGCAGAAAGCGGATGCCGACGGCAAAGGGGTAATTGAATCCTACAACAAAATGACCGGCAAATAGATCACCGGCCTCTCTCTGCCGGCATGGACGATGGCCCGCTGGGTCTGCATGTTCATGCCGGCTTTTTAAAATACTGCACCCCGGCAAAATTCGCACAACCGTTCTTGTCTGGTAAACCGGAGAAACAGGACTGCTGATGAGAAAATTACTGGATCGGTATTACCGCTTCTGCTTCAACTGCGCCGCGGCGTGTCTCTGTCTGATATGTCTGACTGTCAGTATTCAGGTGTTTTTCAACCTGGTCAACAAAGTGTCAAGCTTCATCAGCGGCGAGTCTCTCGGCTGGCAGCTCCCCTCCTATGGGGATTTTACCGGTTACTTCCTGGTCGCGACGACGTTCTTTGCCGGAGCCTACACCTTCCGGGCTGGGGCCCATATCCGGGTACAGCTGCTGGTACAGCGCCTTGGCCAGGGCAGCGCGCGAAGGATCGTCGAGCTGATCTCCTGTCTGGCCGTCATTTTCGTGATCGGTATGGGAACCTACTATGCTCTTCTGCTCTGTCTTGAGTCACATGAATATGGCGATGTTTCTTCGGGATTGATCGCCGTACCCATCTGGATTCCTCAACTGGTCATGGTTGCCGGCCTTTTTTCCTTGTGGCTGGCTGTTGTCGACACATTCATGCAGCTGGTGCGGAAAGAGACCCCGCCATATATGACGAAACAATCCTCACCCGGGGAATAAGAGATAGCATGGATCCGCTCGCCATTTCGCTCATCCTGCTCCTGGCCCTCTTCCTGCTCCTCGGAGCCGGCATCTGGGTGAGTTTTTCCCTGCTCAGCCTCGGCATGCTGGCGCTCGCGCTGTTCAGCAATGCACCGGTCGGGGAAGTCATGGCTACAACACTCTGGGCTTCAAGCCATGAATGGTCCCTGGCGGCCCTGCCGCTCTTCGTGTGGATGGGAGAAATCCTCTATCGCACCAAACTTGCCGAAGACATGTTCACCGGACTTGCCCCCTGGTTGCGGAAATTGCCAGGCGGCCTGCTCCATATCAATATTTTCGGCTGTGCCCTGTTCGCCGCTGTCTCAGGCTCTTCTGCGGCAACGGCGGCGACCATCGGAAAAATGACCATACCTGAACTGACGCGCAGAAATTACCCGGAGAACATGATCCTGGGCACGCTGGCGGGTTCGGCAACCCTTGGTTTCCTGATTCCCCCATCAATTATCCTTATTGTCTACGGCGTCTCCACCGAACAGTCCATCTCCCGGCTGTTTGTCGCCGGAATCCTGCCGGGTTTCATGCTGGTAACGCTGTTCATGCTTTTCATTATCCTCTGGGCCCTGCTCGGCAAAAAGAAATTACCGGTGGATGAAGAGCACTATACGCTCAAGGAAAAGATTTATCGGTCGCGCAGAATTATCCCTGTTCTGCTCCTTATTCTCGGTATTCTCGGTTCAATTTACAGCGGCGTTGCCTCTCCCACCGACGCAGCTGCGGTCGGTGTCGTGCTCGCCCTGGTATTTTCATGGCTGAGCGGCTCCATGAACAGGGAAACCTTTTTCGCTGCGCTGGAAGGTGCGGTTCTCACCAGCTGCATGATTGCCTTCATACTCGCCGGAGCGGCTGTTTTGACTGTTGCCATGGGTTTTACCGGCCTGCCGAGGATGCTCGCCTCATGGATTGCCACCATGGAGCTCTCCCCATACATGCTGCTTGCCGCCCTGACGGCATTTTTCGTGATAATGGGCCTCTTTCTTGACGGCATCTCCGTAGTCGTACTGACGACGAGCATCATCATCCCGATGGTAGAGGCCGTCGGCATCGACCTGCTCTGGTTCGGCATTTTTCTTGTCCTGGTGGTGGAAATGGCTCAGATTACCCCCCCCGTCGGGTTCAATCTTTTCGTACTCCAGTCCCTGACCGGCAGGGATATATTTTACATTGCCCGGGCCGCCATACCGTTTTTCATTGTCATGGTGCTCGCCCTGGTGATTCTTACCATCTTTCCGGAACTGGCAACCTGGCTGCCGGGCAAGATGGCATTCTAAGACAAGCTTCTGAAGTGGAGAGTAATGATGAAACTGAACTGTGATATGGGCGAGAGTTTCGGGCCCTACAGCATCGGCAGGGACGAGGCGGTCATGCCGCACGTTCATATGGCCAACATCGCCTGCGGAGCGCATGGCGGTGATCCGATGGTAATGGAAAAAACCGTTTCGCTGGCCAGAAAGCACGGGGTCACTGTCGGCGCTCACCCGGGGTATCCGGACCTGCAGGGTTTCGGCCGGCGCGCCATCGAATATTCATCTGCTGAAATCCGCACGATGATCCTCTATCAGACCGGTGCCCTGTCTGCATTCTGCCAGGCAGTCGGCATTCCACTGGGCTACATCAAACCGCATGGCAGCCTGTACAATACCATGATGGAAGATGATGAAATCCTCGTTGCCATCTTTGGGGCGGTTGCCGACTATGACCGTACAATTCCCCTGATGATCCAGGCAACACCGCGCTGGCGACACCATGAAAAGCTGGCACAAGAGTGCAACGTTGCACTGCTCTGGGAAGCCTTTGCGGACCGGGCCTACGAACCTGACGGGACGCTGCGGAAACGCAACCTCCCTGGAGCCGTGCATGACCGGGAGAACATTCTCAGACAAACAGAAATTCTCTGCAGAGACAGCTATATTGCCGCCACCGATGGAGCCCGACTTGAATTTCCGATTGATGCCCTCTGCGTCCACGGTGATTCTGAATCGAGTGTCTCGGTGATAGCCGAATTACGCAACCTGCTGGATCACCATGAAAATTGAAATTCTCTCCGAGTTCAGCTACCTGATCCGCTTTCCCGGTGACAAAACCAGCCTGCCGGAGTCGACGGAACTGGGTATTGCAGCGCAGTTAATCCGGGATTCATTCACTGAAACCTGGGTCGAGGTCGTCCCCGTTTTTGCAGACCTGCTGGTAACCTTGTCACCTCAGGCCTTCTCCGCTTCAAGGGACCCGCAGACAATCATTGGTGAGTGCCTCGAAAGAATAAAACAGCGGGACGGCAGCCTGGCTGAGCCGCGACTGATTGAGGTTCCCGTCTGTTACGATGAAGAATTCGCCGAAGATCTCCCTGAGATCGCCTCCAAGGCTGGTCTGTCGATTGAGCAAGCCATTATCCTGCACTCGAACCAGACCTATAAAGTATATGCAATGGGCTTTTGCGCAGGGTATGCTTACATGGGAGACCTCCCGGTGCCCCTCAGGCAGCCGAGGCGTCAGTCCCCAAGAACGAAAATCCCCGTCGGCAGCGTTGCCGTCGCCGATTTCATGACCTGTGTCTATCCACTCTCGATGCCGGGCGGCTGGCACATTATCGGCCGCTGCCCGATTCCATTCTTCAACCCCAATGATCAGGAAAATCCCACCCTGCTCAGGGGGGGTGACCAGGTGCGTTTCACCCCTGTCGACAAAGAGGAATTCTACAAGCTAAGGGACCAATGGCAACTATAACCGTTACCAGGGCAGATTTCTCTGCCTCCATCCAGGATATGGGACGTGTACGGACACAGCATCTGGGCCTTGCCCAGAGTGGTGTTGCCGATGAACACGCTTTTTTCCGGGCCAACTACCTTCTCGGAAACACTATAACGACCCCGGTGATTGAGATTATCAGCGGATTGTTCAGCATCACGACCGACAGTCCGGTGACAATGGCGCTGACAGGGGCCGACATGGCAGCCACGCTTAACGGGGCTCCATTGGCACCCTGGCAGAGTTTCGTCCTCATGCCCGGCAAACTGCTCGAATTAAACAATGCGGCCGGCAACGGAATATACGGTTATCTGGCGGTAAAAGGCGGCTTTGCTATTCCTCTCTGTTTCAACAGTGCGGCAACCGTAGAAAGGGAGAACCTCGGCGGTTTTCACGGCCGGAAACTGGCGGCAGGAGACGAGCTCTCAACAATTCTCGACAGGCCGCTGTGCCCGACCCTGGCAACACCGCCCGGACAGATTCCGCAATTTGACGGGCCTCTGACACTGCGCATCATGACCGGCTATGATCATGACGACTTCCCCGAGGCTTCAAGGCAGACATTCTTTTCCAGCCAATACACGATCAGCAGCAAAATGGACCGGACCGGTATCCGGCTCGACGGCCCACCGGCCATGTGGACTGCCGGTGACATACTGAGCAAGCCCGTCGCCCTGGGAGTAGTCCAGATCACCAACGACGGCACGCCCGTCGTGCTGTTGAAAGAGCGCCAGTCCACCGGGGGATACCCGATGATGGGCGTCGTCTCGAGGCTGGATCTGTTCAAACTGGTTCAGGCATTTCCCGGCACACCACTGTCTTTTTCACCGGCAGATCCGCTCAGGCTCCGCACTGAACTGATGCGTTTCTACCGGTTCTGGGGATTATTCTAGCCTCACCGAACAGCCCTTGCGGCCGCGGGTTACGAATTATAACCGGCGGCTGATTTTCAGGTGAATGATCTGCGCGCCTTATGCTGTAACGGGAACTATCTCTTCAAAGACGTTCCTGGCGGAGGTGAGGCTTCTTGCGGTTTAGGCCCGAAGATACGCTTCAGCCACGCCCAGAGCTTCTCGAAAAAGCCTTTCTTGCGCAGCTGCTCGAGGATTTCCTGACGACGTCTCTCGGTGGCCAGGATCTCTTCCGGGGTAAAGTCCTTGCGAAAAAAATTCTCGGCAATCTCTACGTCAAGCATCTTGATCAAATCTCCGTTCAAATGCACCACGGTAACCTCGATTTCTTTCCAACCCAGCTTTTTGCAGGCGTACAGGCGGCGATACCCGGCAATCAAGTTGTAATCCTCATCGATCATCACAGGATTTATCAACCCGACTTTTTCGATTGAGGCCTGCAGTACCTCAAGATTTCCAACATCCTTACGAATCCTTACTGCCTCATCTACAACTATTTTATTAATGGCAACTTTCATCACATCTCCTGATTTTTTTTTGTCAGGTTATACGTTTTCACCGGCTTCGCTCTTTTCTACCATGCTCATGCCTATTTTTGCATTAAATATGTAATCGCCGCCTCCAGACCTTCCAGCGACAGGTGGTACATCGGGAAGATGGTCCCGATTACCTTTACCGTGTGGCTGTAATCCCAGTCGTGCATTGCCGAAGGATTCAGCCAGACACAGCGCTGAAAGGTAGTACTTAGAAATTTCAAGCGTTCGATACTCGGCCGGCCGCTTTTCTCAAAGGCATAAATGGAGCCGTCCGGAACCATCAATTCATAGGGTGCCATACTCGCATCACCGACAATGATTAATCTTGTCTCGGGATCATGTTTGCTGAATTCATCGATTCGTTTCGGCTTTATTCTTCGACCCGGGTCTTCCCAGAGCAGGTCATAGATGGTGTTATGGAAAAAATAGGTCTTCAGATCCTTGAATTGTGACCGGGAATAACTGAACAACGCCTGGACCACCTCGACATACGGCTCCATTGACCAGCCGCCATTGTCTATGGCCAGAATTATTTTCAAACGATCAACGATAGTGCGCTCAAATACCAGCTCGATTTCTCCGCCGTTTTTCATCGTCCGGTCAATGGTTGCATCGACATCCAGCCTGTCCCTTGGCCCCCGGGGAACCAGGTTTCTCAGTTTCCTCAGCGCTTCAGCGATGGAGCCGGCCGCCAGCGGACCCTCGCCTGAGTAGTCGCGGTATCGTCTCTGCCCGGCAACCTGTACTGCTGTCCGGCTGCGGGATTCACCGCCAACACGCATGCCGCCCGGGTGATGTCCGGAATGCCCGACAGGCGACGTGCCTCCGGTGCCGATCCATTTCGATCCGCCGTCATGGCGACCTTTCTGTTCCTGTAATCGTTGTTTGAAATAATCCAGCAGCTCCGGCGGTGACAATGTGCTCAGTTCAGATGCTTCAACACCGAGCGCAGCGGCGAGCTGCCGCGGATTTTTCAGCCATTCTTCCAACATCGAATGAACCCAGAAATCAAGTTCTTCCCCGTCACCAGCGGGGAGTTCCGTGCCTGCAAAAACGTGACCGAACACCTGGTCATAGAGATCGAAATGTTTCTCGCTCTTTATCAGGATGGTTCGCGCGGCGATGTAAAAATCATGCACTGAGGTGATAAGCCCGCGGTCCATTGCCCGGTGAAAGGTCAAGAAAGACGTGGGACTTACTGGAATTCCAATCTCTTTGAGTTTATAGAAGAAGGAGACAAACACTTTTTTCCCCGCACATTAAAAAAATCGTTTCCGCATGACTGCCTGAGACGATTTCCGGTAGTCACCGCTTTTCTTGAACAGTACGCCAAGAAATGGAATTTCGCGGTTCAACCGGTCTCCATTTCGAAAATCGGGATCCGACTGCAATGCCCGTACCCAGTTGATGAGTTCCCTCGTAGCCGGCTTTTTCTCGACCTCTTCCAGTCCCCGCAGGTCGTAAAAGGTATCGATCGCGGTTTGGGCGAGTCTGTTATTGATATCGGGGAAATGTGCATCGATGATCCTTCTCATCATTTTTGGATCGGGAAAGGCGATATGGTGAAAGTTGCACCTGCCGAGAAACGGATCAGACAGATCCCTCTTGGCATTCGAGGTAATAATAATCACCGGCCTTTTCAGGGCGGTGACAACCTCGTCGGTCTCTATTATATCAAAACGCATCTGATCGAGGACATCGAGCATATCGTCCTGGAAATCCGTTTCCGCCTTGTCGATTTCATCGATCAGCAGCACCGCACGTGTTTCTGAAGTGAATGCCTGGCCGATCTTGCCCATCCGTATATAATCGGAAATAGCACTGACATCGCGGCCTGAATCGCCGAACCTGCTGTCGTTGAGCCTGGTCAGGGTGTCATACTGATAGAGTGCATCGACGAGTTTCATGCTCGATTTCACATTCAGGACAATCAACGGCATATGCAGCGACTCTGCAACCGCATGGGCAAGCATGGTCTTGCCGGTACCCGGCTCCCCCTTGAGCAGCAGGGGCATTTCAAGCTCCATTGAAATGTTTACTATTTTAGCCAGTTCATCATCGAGAACATATCTTCCGGCACCACTGAATTTTTCAACCTCCATACCAACCTCGCAGCAAAGAAATACCATCATGTATTACTGAACAGAATCACCTTCTTTCACCAGACGACCCGCATAAAAATACCAGAGAAGCGTAACACTCTGGATAGCCAGCATCATACCGAACCCCGCAGTATAACCCGGGGTGGAATAACTGCCGTCGGGACCGATCGGCCACAGCTCAATTACGGCTCCGATAGCCCACTGGGCAATAAAAGCGGCGATGAAGACGAGCAGATTAATTCCCGTTGTCACCCGCCCTGACAGATGAATCTGAAACGACTGGGTCAGGGCCGCATAGGATATAATACCGGCCGTACCAAAAAAACCGAAAAAAATCCAGATCGCCCGTGCATACTGGGGTGGACCAAAAATCATGAAACACTGGACGAGCAGAAAAGAGCCCATGCAGGTAACTGCAGTCGTCATGACTGAAATACCCCTGTTGCTGAGCCGCTGGGCAATAAAACCAAGAGAGATAAAACCGCAGATCATCGCAACAGCCACCGAAAATAAAACCGCGGCACTGGCCGCGCGATCATACCCGGCAACATCCCTGAGCCATGGCCCCGACCAGAGTCCCTGGATAGACAGGAATGCTGCCTGCGACATGGTGGTCAGCGGGGTCACACGCCAGAACTGCATGCTGGTGAATACCTCCCTGATACCGGCCAGCTGGCCACGCAGCGACTCACCTTTTGCCGGCCCCTGTTTCTCCGGAACAACACACCAGACAAGAACGGCAACGAATAGTGTCACCCCTGAAAGCACCAGGAAAATGGTGCGCCAGTCGGTCACTCCCAGCATGAACTCAACAGGAGACGTCGCGGCAAGGGCTCCGAGTCCTCCACTTGCCATCTGGAAGCCATTGATCATCGGCCATCTCTCGCGGGAAAACCACATGGTATAGGCCTTGAAAGCAGCCATGAGACATGCTGAGACACCAAAGCCGATACATGCCCGTCCGAAAATCAAGCCGGAAAGGCTTTGCGCCTGAGAAAAAATATAGGCACCTGCTGCCGCAAAGAGCAGGAGGATCGACTCTGTCCTGCGCGGTCCGAATCGGTCCAGAAGCACCCCCAGCGGCAGCTGAAATGATGCAAAAGAAATAAAATAGGTAGCAGTAAGAAGCCCAAGGGCCGAGGGGCCGATCTGTATGTCAGCCACCAGGTCTGTCGCAATAACAGCATTGACCACCCGGTAGAGATAGGAAAGAAAATAACCGGCAGCAAACGGCAGAAACACCTTCAACAATAAGGCCATCGGTTTAGGATTCATTGCTTTTACCTGCTGCGGCCTGCAGCATCGGCAGGGTACTGAGAATGTCGCCATGAAAGAAATAGTCGGTGATACTGCTCAGGCCCGAATATCGATCAACCCCCAGGGCAGCCTCCTTGTTAAACTCGAAGATCAGACCGCCACGCTGCCTGATCCGCTGGGGAATTTCTGCAGCCGGATACACCTGGGCTGATGTGCCGGCAACGAGCAGAAGATCACAACGGGAGATAAACAGCTCTATCCTGTCGTAATCCCTGACAGCCTCGCCGAACAGAACCACATTCGGTTTCAGCGGGAAACGGCAGTGAGGGCAGAGCGGGACCGTATCACCCTGGTAATGCTCAGCAATTACCGGTTCACCATACTGGCATTTGAGACATTGCAGGTTCTGATGATCACCATGGATTTCGAAAACCGTCCTGCTGCCTGCTTCCTGGTGCAGCCCATCGACATTCTGGGTGACAACGCCCCGCAACATCCCTTGCCGTTCGAGCTCAGCCAGTGCCAGGTGTGCACGATTTGCCTTTTTTCCAGTAAGCACGAGGCCCAGGGCCCGGTAGAGCAGCCACGCTTTTGCCGGGTTCCGGTAGAACACCTCAAGCGTCGCATACTCATCCGGGGCGTATACCGACCACAGTCCGCCGGGGCTCCTGAAATCGGGGATACCGCTGCCAACCGAAATACCCGCCCCGGTAAGCGCCACCGGATATTTCGCGGACAACAGCAGTTCAGCTGCTTCCTCCAGATACATCCGGTTATCTGCCGAAATAACCTTCATATGTCTCCTCTCTCTCGATCACTGAAAACAATATCACCCTGACAAGGTAATCGTTATTTATAGTAATAAAAATTATTTTTTCATCGCCGGTTCAGATGGTGCGTTCAGATAATTTTTCAGAGGTATCAGCAATCAAAATCTGCGCAGAACGATAAGCAAAAATTAATTGGAGTCGTGAGAGTGAGATGGGGAGACTGCCGTGAACTGCAGGAAAGAACCGGGGATGACATCCTGCGTTCCAGAAAATTAAAAAGGCTGGGAAAGAGTCACAAACGATTCAGTAGAGGTCTAAAATTCCTCGAGTTTCTGCCCTTTTTCAACGATCGTGTCAATCGCCGCACATCCCTGGCTGATCGCCTGGACGATACGGAAAATGTTTTCAAGGACAGGGTCATCACCATCAAGCGTTATATCAGCTTTGCTGAGCAAAGAGCGGCTGTTTTCCAACAGTTCATCGAGGTCTTTCATCAGCTTCTTACGCTTTTCATGTTTCCTTCTCTCATCCTGTATAAGGGGCATGATGCGTTCGATGGAAAACTCAACCAGAATATCGCGCGGAGTCTGGTAGTGTTTCGCTACCCTGTCAAGACTTTCAAGGGTCCGACGGGAAATCACATAGGTTTTCGGTATCCGCTTTGTTCCTGCTTCAGGGGCATCAAAATCCCGGGCTATGGCCTTGAGCGTCTGGGTATCGTCTATCAGGTGATCGAAAAGAGATTTCTGCTTGATACCGAGTTGTGCGGCAAGAAGGCTGAGGGCCTCGATACAGCGTGGAGACAATTTGAAGGTGGTTCTCACCGACTGTCGTCCTTTTAGATCGGTCGAATAGGAACCGGAGACGACCATAAAATCCAGTGTTTTCTTGTCACGACTCATTACACTTTTCCTCGTAGCAGCACAATAATATTACTTTTAAAATAATGTCCAAAAAGTAATATTATTTTATTGACAACGCATGGTTCATTATTACCCTTTCTCTCATGAAGGTAAACATAAAAACTACGAAAAGGAGAAAAAAATGTATCTGACAACCTACAACCCACGGAGAACACTGAAGCCCTTTAACCGTAATCTTGACCTCTTTGACGAATTCTTTGCACCTTTTTCAGGAATCGTCAAAGACACTGCTGCCGGCGGGTTCCGTCCTTCTGTCGATATTTATGAGAAAGAGGACAAACTCTGCCTTGAAGCTGAACTGCCTGGCTTCAGCAAAGAAAATATCAAAGTCGATGTCAAGGGGAATCTTCTGACCATCGGCGGCGAACGGGTCAATGATGAAGAAGTCAAGGAGGAGCAAAAACACAGGCGTGAGCGGTATTTCGGTTCCTTTGAAAGAAGTTTCAAACTTCCCTTCGACGTCAAGGAGGAGCAGATTCAGGCAACCTTTAAAGACGGTGTATTGACCCTGCTGGTGGAAAGACCGGAAGAGATGAAACCAAAACTGATAACCATTAACTGAACCAACAGAGCATTTTCCGAATTCTTCGTGAAGGGGGAAGCGCTTAACCGGGCGCTTCCCCCGGCTTTATCTGCATTCTTCCCTGTATATTTCCATTCCCCGGGCGAGATAGTTCTGCAGGGCTTGCGGATGATCAAGCGTACAGGTATGAACCCATACCCGCTTTACCCCCTTCCATCCCCAGGCCGATTTGATCGCCTCCGACAGCAGGTAGCCGCCGAACCCCTGCCCTATAAACTGTTCTGCAAGACCAAAATAGATGATTTCAACATCACCGTTGCTGTCTTTGACCAGCTCGTAATAGCCGGCGACAGCTCCGCTGGAATAGGCAACCCAGGTTCTGACAGAGGTTCTTTCGACGTATTCCTTCCACTGTTCATCGGACCATGACAGTTTATCAACCCACTGCCATTTTTCACCGATAAACTGGTAGAGAAATTTATTGAACTGAAATTGTTTGATAACACATTCGGATACAATCAGCCCCCGCGAGTTATTGCAACTCTGCAGGGCAGAAGGCTCGCACATCTCGAGAAAATAGGTGACGACACGGTCTGTCTTGGAAGAAGAAGTAATCATATCAGCGTGTTGATTGTTTTAGCGCAGATAATCCGTCTTGATTATCGGTCGATGTCTTTGCCATGTCATTGGTAATCTTTTGGCCCAGTATGATTTCTCCAGGAAATCATGTATAAACAGATAAAACAGATACCAGGCTGAAACAAAAAAGACGATTATTTATTTGTCGGTTTCACGACGCGGAGCTCGTGCAGCTGACCAGGCGTGAATCCTTTAGATTGCAGCCTGCAGCATTTCTAACGTAAACGGGGGACCCTTGAATACAATCTTTCTGCACGGCCTTGATTCTTCCGGACGGGGAACAAAGGGGCGCTATTTCTCTGAGCATTTTCCGGCGATGCTGCGGCCGGACTTTGAAGGCAGTCTGTCCCGGAGAATGTCGCAACTGACAGGGATAATTGGCGGTATGGACGAACTGATCGTGGTCGGTTCCAGTTTCGGAGGCCTGATGGGCGCCTGTCTCTGTCAACAGTCGCCCGGAAAGGTGAAACGGCTGATCATGCTGGCTCCTGCCCTGAATTTCCCGGAATACCGGGTTCCGGAGCTGAAAATTGAGACAGAAGCACTTCTGGTCATCGGCAGAGAGGATACGGTGACACCGCCGACAATCGTTATCCCGGCTGCAGAGGCGACATTTTCTCATCTGCAGATCAGTCTTGTGAATGACGACCACCTGCTTCACCACTATTTTTACGAGATGAACTGGCCGGCCCTGCTGAATAGATGAGTGGTCAGATTCAGGCGAGCAGCATGGAGTCGTTGGCCAGCTCTTCCCCCTGAACCCGGTAGAACTGCTCGAGAAGATCCTCCACAGAGAGATTTTTTTTCTCCTCTGCCTGCACATCCAGAATAATTCTGCCCTGGTGAAGCATGATCAGCCGGTTACCATAGGTTATGGCATGACGCATGTTATGGGTGATCATCAGGGCGGTGAGATTCTGAGAGGCGATAATATCACCCGTCAGGGAGAGAATCTCGGCCGCCGTCTTCGGGTCCAGAGCGGCAATGTGTTCATCAAGCAGCAGGACTTCAGGACGCACGAGGGTTGCCATCAACATGGTGAGTGCCTGCCGCTGCCCCCCGGAAAGCAAGCCGACGCGGTCCTGCAGACGGTTCTCAAGGCCAAGTCCGATTCTGCCCAGTTCCTGCCTGAAAAGCTGCCGGTCACGGGGTCTCACCCCGGGGCCGAACCCCCTTTTTTTCCCGCGCTTCAGCGCCAGGGCAAGGTTCTGCTCGATCGTGGCGGAGGGACAGGTGCCAAGCAGCGGATCCTGAAAGACCCGGGCAATCAGCCTGGCACGCCTGTATTCAGGCCAGCGGCTGACATCATCACCGCCGATTGAAATACTTCCTGAATCGAGGAAAAAACTGCCGGCCACCGCATTCAGCAGCGTCGACTTTCCGGCCCCGTTGGAACCGATCACCGTGGTAAAATCTCCATCATTGATGGTGACGTCGATATCACAAAGGGCCCTGACCTCATTGACACTTCCTTTATGAAAATATTTCGTGCAGTGGGCAAAGGATATCATCGTTCCAGGATTCTCCGCTTGAGCTGAGGAGCAATCAGCGCCGCGATGACCAGGATTGCGGTAATGAGATTCAGGTCACTGGGGTTAAAGGTAAAATCACCAAACTCCAGACCGAGGGCGAGGGCAATTGCCAGTCGATAAACGATGGAGCCAAGCAGCGCTGCGGTAATTGCCCGGGCGATTGTTGATTTTCCAAAGATGGTCTCACCAACGATAACCGAGGCCAGCCCCGCAATAATGGTACCGATCCCCATTCCGACATCGGCGGCCCCCTGATTTTGAGCAATGAGCGCCCCGCTCAGGGCAACAAGCCCGTTGGAGAGACCGACTCCGATAATAATAATAAAATGAGTATTCACCCCGAGGCTGGTTATCATCTGCGGGTTGTCGCCCGTTGCCAGAACTGCCTGCCCGAGCTCGGTTCTCAGAAACCAGATGACAAAACCCATAACAGCAAGCGCAAAGATGGCAAAAATAATAAGCCCGGCATAGTGTGCCGGAACGCCCAGGGCAATAAGCGGGTCAAAGATGGTGGGAATCCCCAGCAGGGCGATGTTGGGCCCACCCATTATCCTGATATTGATCGAATAAAGGGCGATCATGGTGAGTATGGAGGCCAGCAGGTGGAGGATTTTAAATTTTGTGTTGAGTATCGCCGTCACGACACCGGCACAAAAACCCCCCAGCAGGGCAAACAGCAAGGCGAGGTAAGGATTGATGCCGCTGGTAATCGCCACGGCCGACAGCGCCGCCCCAAGGGGCAGACTGCCATCAACCGTCAGGTCAGGAAAATCGAGAATACGAAAGGTCAGGTAAACACCAATCACCATGATCCCGTAGACAAGCCCCTGCTCCAGCGCCCCCAGCGCTGCGTACCAGGTCATGATCTCCGCTCAGCCCCAGACACATTCATTCATAGAGCTTGGTCGCTCTGTCGACCAGAATTTTCGGCGGCTCGGCATCCATGGCTGCAGCGGCTTTGAGGTTTATCTGCAGTTGCAGCTCATCCTGGGATTCAACGGGCAAGTCGGCAGGACTCGTTCCTTCAAGGATCTTCTTGGCCATGGCACCCGTCTGGTAGCCATGCTTGTAGTAATCAAAACCCATCGCGGCAACCGCCCCCCGCTCGACCGAATCGACATCGGCGGCAAAGATCGGCAGCTTGTTCTGGGTCCCGACCTTGAGAACCGACTCGAGGGCCGAAACGATGGTATTGTCGGTTGGGATAAATACCGCATCACACCTGCCGACAAGACTTTTGGCAGCAGTGTACACATCTGCTGTCTTGGCGGCTGTTGCTTCGACGACTTTAAATCCCATTTTCGTGCTCAACTCCTGTATCCCGGCAACGGTTGCTTTCGAATTTGCTTCTCCGGCATTATAGAGAACACCGAGTCGTTTGATATCAGGCTTATAGGTCATGACCATTTCCAGGTGCTTGTCGAGCGGCAGCAGGTCCGAGACGCCGGTGATATACTCGGAGGGCTCGTCAAGTGCTTTCACCAGTCCGGCAGCAACCGGGTCGGTCACTGCGGTAAAAAGAAATGGGCGTTTCATGCCTGCAGGGGCCTTGCTGAGCGCCTGTGCCGTTGCCTGTGCCGAAGGAGTGGCAATGGCGACAAGAAGATCCGCCTTCTCGCCAATCATCTGCTGCCCGATCTGTGTCGCTGTTCCCATATTCGCCTGGGCGTTATGGATCTTAAACTCCGTCTCTACGCCATTATCCTGCAGATAGTCCTGGAGCCCTTTGAGCACAGCATCAAGAGCAGGATGCTCGACAAACTGATTGACTGAGACCGCATAGGGGTCCGCCATGGCAATATGGGCTGAAAACAACATGGCGGTTGCTATGACAAGTACGTATTTTTTCATATACTCTCCTCCTGGCTTACGGGGCTGCATTGCAGACGATCAATTGCGGCAGGAAAATCTGCCGCAGGGTGTGGCTCGATTTCTAGCTTATAATAATCCCCAGGTCAACCCCATTCTCTTCACGTCAACAGCCAACCGGTCCCGGGAGACTTTTCCGTTGTGGTTGCTCGGCAGTACTCAGGAGAAATTATTCCGCAAGCCGCGTATGAAGGCAAACAGAGATTCCGGCCCGCTATCCTTAAGCGCATGGTTTGCCTGAACCTGTCGCACCAGTGCAGGTTCGCGGCAGCGGAGAAACGGGTTGGTTTTCCGTTCATCGGCCAGCGTTGAAGGTACTGACGGCAGCCCGAGCGCGCGGTCCGCTTGCACCTGGGCAAGACGCTTTGCGGTATCCTGATTATCCGGTTCAACCTGCCTGGCGAAATTAAGATTCACTTGCGTATATTCATGACCGCAGTAGATCAGACTATCCGGGTCACAGCCCATTATTTTTTCAAGCGATGCGAGCATCTGTGCGGCAGTCCCTTCAAAAAGCCTGCCGCAGCCGCCGCAGAAAAGTGTATCTCCGGTAAACAGATGGTTTTCCAGGTGATACGTGACTCCTCCCGTCGTATGCCCCGGGGTATGCAACATAACCCCGGATACACCGCAGACACTGAATTCCTGCCCGTCGGTCAGTAATTCATTCAGCAGCGGAATACGTGAATGATCTCCCTCAAACCCGAGAACCCTGACACTCCCAAGCTCCTCGATAATATCTTCAAGACCGCCGACATGATCGGCATGGTGATGCGTGCAGAGCACGGCCTGTAAACTCAGCTGGTGTTTCTCCACTTCCCTTAAAACCGGCCAGGCCTCCGAAGGATCGACAACGGCAGCCTCATAGCTCTGCTCATCAAAAATAATATAGGAGTAGTTATCCTGAAGACAGGGGACAACAATAACTTTCATTTGACCACCTCGGCGATTTAATGAGTTGAAACTGTTGGTTTATTGCTTTCATAATTTTCATACTCTCAGACAGTAAGCATTTTCCCTGGCAAAAAGCCAGTTTTATCGTCTCTCTTGTTGCCTAACGCAAACGCAAAAAAAAAAGCCTGCCCGGTGAAACGCTACCGGGCAGGCTTGGGGGAGGGAGAAAAACGGTATTAATTACCAGTTGCGACCCTGGTTATAACCGTAATTATCCATGTATCCCATAGTCCTGCCGCCTTTTCCGGCTCTTCCCATACCGACTCCGTTTCCGCGTCCGTTCCTGTCTGAATCAAAACCGCGGCCATTCATTCCCGGTGCAAACCCGCCTCTGCCACCCATCGGCCCGAATGCTGCGGAGATGCCGGCCTCTTCAGCCTTCTGTCGCATTGTCGCCCGGAGGTCGAAGAGTTCTCCGGTAATCGTGCTGACAACCTGTGGATCGGGATTGTCATTTCTCAGCAGCGCCTGTTTCTCGACCCGTTTCATGGCCATCTCCTTGCGAATCTCCTGGGTATCGGCAATGAATTTATCCCGTTTTTCCTGAAGCGCAGGATCGAGCTGACTTACCTGTCCGTTTTGAATCATCGGACAGTTGTTATAGGCAGCCCCGCGGTTTCCCCAACCGCCGTATGCCTGACTTATCCCTGCTAACCCCAGACCTGCAACAACTGCTACAATTGCTATTTTCTTTTTCATTTTCATTCTCCTTTTTGGTTTTACGGCTGAGCCGTTTTGAATAGCACCCTTTGGAAGAATTAATGCAGGAGCTGTGCCAGGCGCAAACAAACAGTATATATTATTGTATTCACTGAAATTACCCCTGAATTTTAGAAGATGAAACAAATAGTGTTCAGCGATTCAGGGTAATTTTTACGCAGTGCAACGAAAATTCGGGTAATTTTTTCCCATAGACTCACCCGGCCACTCAGGCAGCAGGGAGACCATCTTCTTCGCGGTCAATATCTCTGTGGAATACCTCCAGATCAATGTTCTGGGCCGTGAAAAAATTATTCAGCTCCTCGACAACAGCCACAGAGCGGTGCCTGCCGCCTGTACAGCCAATGGCAATGCGCAGATTTTTCTGTTCGAGGTTGACCTGACGATCCTGCAGAAAAGAAAGGAGCGGCTTTAACAGGGCAAGGAATTTCCCCCCCGGTTCGCTTTTGATCACATAATCGGAAACCTGTTTTTCACAACCACTCATCGGCCGAAGCTCTTCCTGCCAGTATGGGTTGGGCAAAAATCGCACATCCCAGACCATATTCGCATCAACAGGGACCCCATGCTTAAACCCGAAAGAGTATAAGACCAGGCGTGCTCTCTTATTCTGCTGTTTCATCTCAGCGCTTTCCTGTTCGAAGTGGTATCTCTTTCGCTCTCCGGAAACCTGACAATCCGGGGGTGGATGGCTTTTCTTTCGGCATAGCGCTTAAACGAGTGCACAGAGTAACCACAGCCGATAACGCTGTAAATGGTTTCCGCCGGGGTGAGGCGAAGCAATGCTGCTATCTTTTTATCATTTTTGGCTGCTTCCACCACAAATCCGATCAGACAGGTGGCAATTCCCATGGATTCGGCAGCCAGCAGAATATTCTGTGTAGCCAGCAGCGCATCTTCACGGGGGCAGCTCGATGACCTGTCTGCGGTTACAACGATAGCTGCAGGAGCACCATGGAAAAGCCTGTCTCTACCTTTTTCATACCAGTCAGCAAGCCCGCTTTCGACGCTCCTGTAATACCGGCGGTAGTAGCGTTGGAGCCTGTCACCGGAGAATAACCTGGCAACAAGGCGATACAGCGGGTTTGCCGCCCTGCTGTTCAAACGGCGGTAAAAATCAGCCGTCGCCTCACCGAGCGCAATCACATCCCTGCGCTCCTGCAGCAGGATAAACTGCCAGCCCTGGCAATTAGTTCCTGACGGCGCCGTGGTTCCGATGCATGCCAGATCGCTGAGTAACGACAGCTTCACGGAATCAGGTTTAAAGGCCCGGCATGAACGGCGGGAGCGCATCAAATGTAAGAGCGGCTCTATTGCCAGGCGCTCCCGGGGTGGAGACGAAAATGGTTCAGAAATGCTCATCAGCCCGAGATCCATAATCAATCCCGGCATGGATATCGCTTCTGCCGGGCAGATCGCAGAGCAGTGTCCGCAGCCCATGCAGGACTCTGCAATGACACTGGCAACCTCGTCTGCTCCGGGAACCAGTATCTTGTCTGGACAGATTTCGATACAGAGACCACAGCAAGTGCAGCGCTCCCGGTCGATAACCGGCAGAGAATCAACCATGACTGGTTCCACTGCAGGAGAGCAGATCGACAATCAGACGGCGGGTTAAACCATAAATCAGTGGGTCAGAACTGGCCCGAGGACCGGCAACATTGAGAATTTCAATATGGTTTTCTGCGACCCAGGCAGATGTTTCTTTAACGGCTGAGGAGAGATCATCTTTCTCAAAATCGATATGGAGGCAGAATTTTTCCCGATCACGCGCTATTCTGCCGGTCAGCAGCGATCCCCCGGTAAGCGGACCATTTGAGACGATCAACGTCCCATCCGCATCACAGACATTCTTCCCGGTTCTCACCGGGTAGGAGTCAGAAGCAAGCTCCGTCATCGCGTATACCTCCGAAAGGGCCCCCGCCTCAGTCCGCCTCCCCGCCGGAATAGCCCCCCCATAGGGAAAACAGCACGACCGGGCAGCATCGAGCGCCCCCTGGTCCGCCCCTGTCTGCCCACCTGAGATAATCTTCTTTAAGGTCATCGCTCGAGTACGTTCACCTGAGTGCAAATCACGATCCTGTCACCACGTTTTCAAACAATCTTAATGGATGAACAGCAAATTATGCAAGAACAAGATAGATTATACCGGATTTTCAGACCCTTTCACCATCACCGGCAGGTGATTGGGAGATGATGTGAAAAAAGCGAAGATCGCAGCAAGGGCGGGAGAGAGAAAAGACGACGAATGCAACTGGTAAAAAAGCAGCAGCGCTGATTATTCCGGTTTTAAGACCTGCAGCACCTCAGTTAAAGACTTGACATTATACGGTTTGGCAATGGCTGCACAGAAACCGAAATCGTCATACTTGACCATTGCAGGGTCATCAGAGTAGCCGCTGGAGACGATTACCTTTGCAGAAGCGTCGATTTTCAGCAGCTCCTGGACGGTCTGTTCGCCGCCCATTCCGTTTGGGATAGAGAGATCCATGATAACCCCGGCAAAGGGGCTCCCTGATAGGTACTGCTCCTTGTAAAGTTCAATTGCCTGTCCCCCGTCAACTGCAAGAACGGAGTTATAGCCAATAAATTCAAGCATTTGCATAGCTATCGAACTTACCAGTTCTTCATCTTCCATAATCAGGATACAATCAGAATACGAGTTAGCAGCCAATTGAAAATCCCCCCCCTCTCTTGATGATCGCAGCCAAAACAGACCTATAACACAAGATAGTATGCCAAAACAATCCCCGCCGAGTCAAGTAATTACAACAATTGCAGCAAAAAAAGCAACTCGGCAGCATCATTTTGGCGGAAATGATCATAATCGGCTATTATCTGTTTTCAAATTCAATTCAGATTGATGATGAGCCGACCTGCTGGAAAAATAATATACCGTGACCACTGGAACGGCCGCCTGATAGAAATTATTGAAAATGGTGATAACCGTTCTCTCTACTTTGGCGGTAACGTCCTGCAGTCGACCATGTCGATTTCAAAACCCCATCGACTCGCTCTCTCCTACACCCGCTATATGATGGCCACACTCCTGTTTATGAATCCCCCCCACCGTGTACTGCTGATCGGGGTCGGGGCCGGCTCGCTTATCCGTTTTATCCATCACCATTTCCCCTCCTGCGTCGTTGACGGAGTGGATTATTCATCGCCTGTTCTAAAGCTGGCCAGAGGCTATTTCAGCCTCCCGAGCTCCGCTGCCATAAAACTCCATTGCAGCGATGGGCATGATTTTCTCTCAGGCCGGAAAAATCGAACCTACGACGTGATACTTATTGACGCTTTTGACCAGGAGGGGATGGCCCCGTCAGTGTATTGTGCCGATTTTTTCGCTCGCTGTCGGAATCACCTGCAGGAAAACGGCATCGTCAGCCTAAATTTGTGGAGTGGTGACAGCAACAGAATGAGTCAGGTACGCTCTGATCTCGAACGTCATTTCAATTCATTCTTTATTCTGCCGGTGCCGGACCGCGGCAATGTTATCTGCCTGGCAGGCAAAGAGCCGAACTTAAAGACGGCAATGGAACGGGATTATACTGAACTGGCCAGAATGAGTGCAGAATTCAATATCAATTTCAATGAGATATTCAGAGTTTTCAGCAAAGAAAATCTTGGTTTAAGAGAACGTATTGCCCGTTTTTTTCTTGGGCCTGCAAGTGTATGAATAATCCCCGCTGCTGTTATTGATTGTTTTTCCTTATTATGTGCAGCTGGTCTTCCAGGTCTGCTATCTCCTTCTGCCAGTAATTATGGGAACCAAATGACTCGTCGATTCTGGTTTCTCCGTCCTCGACAAACTGCCAGCCGCACCAGCTGATATAGTGAATAAATCTCATGGCTCGAAGCGCTTCAATCAGTCCCAATGCCCGCCGGTCAAACGGTCGAAAGATTTCATACCCTTCAAGCAGCAGCGCAAGTTCACCCCTGCAGTCGGCGGGCAATCCCGGAAGCAGCATCCATAGATCCTGAACGGGAGGGCCGACAAGCATGTCGTCAAAATCGATTATGAAAAATGACTCATCCGGACGGTAAATCAGATTACCCCCATGGCAGTCTCCATGAATCCTGATTTCCTCCAGCCCCTCAAAGGCAGGCGTGATCTCATCAATAATTTCACCGGCAACCCTCTGGAAAGAAGAGATCAGCGTCCGGGGTATCAACTCATGTTCCAGGATAAATGAAACCTGGGGACGTGTCGTCTCTTCAGGATGCAGCCTGTTTCTACCTTCCGCATTTCGGGCACTGCCGACATTGTGTACCCGGGCAAGCAGCCTGCCCAGTTCCAGCCACTGTTCATCATTGTATTCATCAACCGACCTGCCCCCGCAACGGGGATAAAGCGCAAATCGGATGGACTCAAACGTTCCCAGTAAGCTGCCGTCGGCATGAACCAGTGGTGGAATTACCGGGATTTCGATCCCTGCACATTCGTTGACAAACTGCAGCTCGTCCAGCAAGGCCTGCTCGCTCCACCTGCCGGGCCGGAAAAATTTTGCGATGAGGAACTCCCCTTCCTGGTCCTGAACTTCGTAAACCCGGTTGATATAACTGCTGTGCGGCCGGCAGATATTACGCAGTCGGCGGCCGGTAGCCTGCTCAATACAGGTAAGAATTGCCTCGGGATGTAATGGAGAAAACGGGGATGTTTGCATAAACTGAAATCGTATTTAATTTTTTTACATACTCTACGCCTACAGGCAGCGCCTCATGACAACGAGAATACTCTGAATGGTTCCACATAACGACGAAAAAGGGAGAATGACTGGAAAAATGCACGAACCCGGCTGCTCAGGGTATTGTGCCCGCTGTGAGACAATCCATCATCTTTCCTCGCAAAGCGCCAGCGGAAAAGCCAGGGAGCTGATAGAGATGTTTGAAGCGAAGCAGTCAATCGACTTCAAGGCAGGAACCCGTCAGGATCCGCTCTTCTCCACTGCTCCTCTTTTCGGGGAACAGCGAGGTAAAATGTTCGGAGTCCTGGAATGTCTGGATCGACGTGGGAAAAAAACATGGCTGTATGCATTTTCCGGACAGTTCAACGGACAATGGTTCGTTGATGGCTGGGCCCCGCCGCTTTTTAATCTGGCATCATTCAGACAGCTGCATGATCCCGTTGAAAAACAGATTAAAGCACTGGGAGAAGAACTTCAGAGCTTTCCTGCCGCGTCTGAGCGCCATCACTCAATAGCCCGCAGGCGTCGGCAGCTCTCACGGCAGTTGATGGCTGATATCCATGATCTCTATCGTCTGCAAAATGTTACCGGAGCATCCGCCACGCTGCATCAGGCATTTATCCTGCCAGGCAGAAAACCAACCGGGACCGGAGACTGCTGCGCGCCCAAGCTGCTCCGACTGGCTGCCGCCTCCGACCTGCTGCCGCTCTCACTGGCCGAATTCTATTTTGGCAGGAGCAACCGCTCGGGCAGCAGAGAGCATGGCTGCTTCTACTCACCGTGCAGTGACAAGTGTCAGCCGCTGCTCGGTTTTTTATTATGCGGTATCGAAGAGAGGAAGAAAAACGTTGCCAACTGATCTGGACATCATCCATGAAGACCGCTCTGTGCTGGTCATTAACAAACAAGGCGGGCTGCTGTCGGTACCCGGAAGAGGAGTGGAGAAACAGGACTGTGTTGTTTCGCGGGCTAAAAGGCTCTACCCGGATCTTCCAGAACAGCCCGCAGTTCATCGGCTCGACATGATGACATCGGGTCTGATGCTCCTCGCGAGATCAGCGCAGGCCCACCGCAGCCTGGTCAGACAATTTCAATACCGGCTGGTTCTCAAACGCTATATTGGTATTGTAGAAGGAGCCCTTCAGGAAACATCCGGCAGGATTGAACTTGCCTTCCGGCTTGACCCAGACAACCGGCCACGCCAGGTATACGACCCTGAGAAGGGAAAAAAGGGGATAACCGTGTGGAGGACAATCGCCGCGGAACCTGCGGGAACCCGCGTCGAGTTCACCCCCCTGACCGGCAGGACCCATCAGCTCAGGCTGCATGCCGCTCATCCCCTTGGACTTGGCTCACCAATTGTCGGAGACTACCTGTACGGATCTGGAAAAGATGGGGACCGGCTGCTGCTGCACAGCTGTTTTATCTCTTTCGCCCATCCCGAAAACAATAAACCATGCAGCTTTACGACGGAAGCGTCTTTTTAACATGAGACAGACACTGACCACAGAATCAATACCCGTCAAGCTCTGGCTGGACGACATAGATGAGGGAGCCCTCCAGCAGGCCCGCAACCTGGCTAACCTGCCGTTCGCCTTTCATCACATCGCCATTATGCCCGATGCCCATTTCGGATATGGCATGCCCATCGGCGGCATCCTGGCAACAGAAGAGGTGGTCGTCCCAAACGGCGTTGGAGTCGATATCGGCTGCGGTGTATGCGCGATTAAAACATCACTTTCAGCCATTGACAGAGCGCAGCTCAAGGAGGTGATGAAAACGCTTCGCAAGACTATTCCGCTTGGCTTCAAACGCCATAAAAGACCGGTACCTGTCGAATTAATGGTCCCGCTCGAGACAGACTCAAATGGACAGCTCCCCATTGTCGAAAATGAGTATGAAAATGCCAGAACCCAGGTCGGGACGCTTGGAGGGGGAAATCATTTCATCGAATTCCAGCGGGGAGGCGACGGGAAAATCTGGGTCATGGTCCACTCGGGCAGTAGAAATCTTGGTTTTAAGGTGGCCCACCACTACAATGAAATCGCCGCTGCTCTGAACAAGAAACGTCATCGGCCGATACCACCTTCATGGCAGCTCGACTGCCTGCCGCTCGAAAGTGCTCAAGGCAGGCGCTACCTGGCAGAGATGAACTATTGCCTGCGTTTCGCCGAGCACAACCGACTGCTGATGGCTGAGCGGATCAAAGAGGCGCTGAGGGAATCTGCGGGCAGTGATATTGCTTTTGAGACACCGATCAATGTCGCTCACAATTACGCTGCCGCCGAATCCCATTTCGGCAAAAAGGTAATGGTTCACCGCAAGGGTGCAATCCGCGCCTGCCGGGATGAAATCGGCATTATCCCCGGCTCGCAGGGGGCTGCCAGCTATATTGTCTCAGGCAAAGGCAACCCGGAAAGCTTCTGTTCCTGTTCACATGGTGCGGGAAGAAAACTCGGAAGGAGGCAGGCACGAAAACAGCTCGACCTGGAAAAAGAAAAAAAAGTACTCGAAGAACGGGGGATACTTCATGCACTCAGACGGCGTCAGGATCTCGAGGAGGCTGCCGGCGCCTACAAGGATGTCGAGGAGGTGCTCCGGCTCCAGCAAGACCTGGTTGATATCCTGGAAATACTGCAGCCGCTCGCCGTTATCAAAGGATAATCAAACCAGCTGAAACTTACGGCATCAGGCGCTCCGGATCCCAGTTACCGGCATCATCTTTACGATAACGAAACCTGTCATGAAGCCTGCTTGTCCCGCCCTGCCAGAATTCTATTTCAGCGGGAACGACACGGTATCCGCCCCAGAATGAGGGTACCGGGATCTGTCCTTCTCTGAATTTTTTCTTCATTTCGCCGAATGCCTGCAGCAACGCCTGACGCGACGAAAGCGGATTGCTCTGGCTCGATACCCAGGCGGCGACCTGGCTGTCCTTTGGTCGACTGAGAAAGTATTTTGCAGAATCAGCTGCTGATATTTTAGAAGCCCGGCCGTTGATGATGATCTGCCGTTCCAGCTGAAGCCAGGCAAACAACAGGCTCACCCTGTCATTTGTTTCCAGCTCGCGGGCCTTTCGGCTGCCGTAATTGGTAAAAAAAACAAACCCTGTCTGATCGAAATATTTCAAAAGCACAGAGCGCTGGCTGGGCTGTCCGTTTTTTCCTACCGTGGCAAGGACCATCGCCGTAGGATCCGAACTGTTCGTTTTTCGCGCCTGTTCAAACCAGATTGCAAACTGGTCAACCGGATCATCTTGTAAATCCGATCGACTGAGCCCCCCCTGTAGATAATCTCTGCGAAAATGACTTATATCCATCCTTCCTGATGCTCCAAAATTACGAAATACCAACCACCTACAGCCTTCAACCCTGCATTGACTAACAATTCCGGAACTGGCTCTGTCAACTCAACGCTCACCACTACCTGCACCAAACAAAAACCCGGCCGCTACAGTATGCGTACGGACTCAGACAAGTCAATCTGATTTCGCCAGATAGTTCCCCGGCAACGCCCGATCGTTTTATCTGCATGTTGCTTGATTCGTCATAATGTGTTTCATATGTTGTTCCCGGTCAACATTGATCAATCACTAACCGTCCGAGAACCTGTCATCCTATGTCGATACTGCTGCTCTATCCTCCGACAGCAAAGCTGTCCGAACCGCCTGCTGGCATTTCCCGGCTTGCTGGAAGCCTGCGGCAAAAAAAGATTTTCTGTGTCTGCTGCGACCTGAATCTGGAGTGTATGCTCGACCTCTTTACCCTGTCTGCCCCCGCCGATGACACCTGGAGCAGACGGGCCTTTAAAAGTCGCTTTCGCCATCTTGAGAACCTCCGTTCCGGGCACATATATCGAAAACCCGATCGATACCTGCGGGCGGTCAAGGATTTGAACCGGGTCGTTTCAACGATCGGCCGGGCTGCTAATCTTGAACTCTCACTTGCAAATTTCAATGATCCAAACCACTCGCCGCTGAAAAGTTCAGATCTGCTGGAAGCGGCAGAAGGGTATCGAAAAAGCCTTTTCTTCCCGAGTTTCAGCCGCCGCCTCGATGATCTGCTGAATGAACACTGTTTCGAGTTCATCGGTGTTTCTTTTTCCTATCTGAGTCAGGTAATCAGCGGATTTGCAATTCTTGGTTATATCAGGAAATACCACCCTGCCGTAAAAACAGTTGCCGGAGGAGGTGTGATCACCTCATGGATGAGCAATCCTGCATGGAAAAACCGTTTTTCGCCATATATTGATCACCTGGTAAAAGGACCGGGTGAAAAACCGCTGCTTGAACTGATGGGACGCAGGCCGGGAACAGTGCCGGCCAAGCCGGACTACGCAGACTTCGACTTTGCCCGCTACCTTGCCCCCGGCACGATCCTGCCGTATGCGGCGTCAGATGGATGTTACTGGAAAAAATGCACCTTCTGCCCTGACCATGCCGAAAACAGCTGTTACTCAGAAATCAGCCCGGACCGGGCTGGCTGTGAAATCTCGGAACTGGTGTCACGGCACAGGCCAGGACTGCTTCATTTTCTCGACAACGCCATGAGCCCGGCACTGCTGAACAGCCTGAAAGAAAAACCGCCGGGAATCCCATGGTACGGCTTCAGCAGGTTTGAACATGATCTTGAAAATCCAAAGTCCTGTTTCGACCTGAAAAAATCAGGATGTGTGATGCTTAAGCTTGGTCTTGAGTCAGGCTCCCAGGATGTCCTGGACCGACTGAACAAAGGCATCCACCTTCAGCGCGTTGAAAGAATTCTGACAAACCTTGAAAGAGCGGGCATTGCAACCTACATCTATCTGCTCTTCGGCACGCCCTGTGAGACAGAAAAAGAAGCTCGTTTGACCATGGATTTCGTCGCCCGGCACCACCAGTCGATCACCTATCTTAACCTGGCAATTTTCAATATGCCGGTATGCAGCGCAGAGGCCCACGCCGTCTCAGATCGCTTTTCTGATGGAGATTTATCACTCTACTGTAACTTCGACCACCCTGCCGGCTGGGATCGAAAATCAGTCAGGCTTTTTCTTCACGACCACTTTCGAAAAAATCCGCAGATCAACACGATCATTCAACGTGACCCTCCGTTCTTCACGTCAAATCACGCCCCGTTTTTCTGCATGGGGCCGCAGGCTTCAGCTGATATCAATACCTCGAGTGTTTGACTCAACAGGCCGCACCAGTGACAATTCAGGCAACGCTTATCAGCTCGATTGAGAAATTAAGATCCAGACCGGCAAGCGGGGGATTGGCATCAAGCGTGATATTCTGATCGTCAAGATCAACAACGCGTACCCTGAGAATCTCACCCCCCGTACCTCCGACTTCAAGCATCTGACCAATTTCGGGATCAAGGCCGGGAGGTATCTGGTGCACCGGGGTAACGAGAACCATCTCTTCTTTTCTCCGCCCGTAAGCACGCTCTACAGGAATCAGAACCTCTTTTTTCTCTCCAACTTCCATGCCGAGGACCGCATCGCTGAAACCGGGAATTACCTGGCCGCTGCCGACGGTAAAAGAAAGCGGGTCGTGCCCTCTTGAAGAATCGAACACCTCTCCGTCCGCCAGGGTTCCGGTATAATGAACTTTGACCGTATTGCCATTTTTAACTGCCATACTACTGCACCTCCGGTGATTATTGGTTCCTCACATCTTACCTTCCTTTCCATGGTAATCACTTCAAAAAGATCGGCAACAGGTCCCTGAAAAGACCATGGACGAAAAGAGAAACGCAATCAATACAGGCGGCGCCGGATAGCGAGTGGAATCAGGAGGTACAGCAAGGAGCCTGGAGAACGCTTGCCACGCCCAGGCAGGTTGAGAAAATGTAAGGCGGGTATTCCTGGCAGGTGCCGTGCTGTCATAGTTTTCCACTCTGCAGGAACTTTAAAAAGGTGTCTTCGGAAACAGGGGGTGAAAAATAAAACCCCTGCGCTTCATCAACGCCGTACCCTTTGAGTAATTCAAACTGCTCTTCAGACTCAATGCCTTCCGCAACAACTGTCATGCCAAGGCTGTGTCCCATGGCGACAATAGCCTTGATGATGATGCGGTTGTTCTCGTTTATCATCGACCCCATGACAAAAGAGCGGTCAATCTTGATAATATCAACAGGAAACGAGGTCAGGTAACTCAAGGATGAATAACCGGTCCCAAAGTCATCCAGAGCTATTCTGAGCTTTAACTCCTTCATCTGTTTTAATACGCCGATTGTTTTTTTATCATTCTGCATGAGAGTGTTTTCAGTTATCTCAACCTCAAGATTTGCCACGTCCATATCTGCGTCGCTGAGAGCATCGCTGATAATCTCGATAATATTCTGGTTGGCAAACCGGTAACCGGACAGATTGACGGCAATCTTGACAGGAGCAGAAAAGGCATTTCTCCATTTTTCATTCTGTTTACAGGCTGTCTGCACAACCCATCTGTTTATTTCAACAATGTCTCCGGACTCCTCAGCTAAATGAAGAAAATCGTCAGGTAATATCATTCCCTTCTGCGGATGCATCCATCGAATCAGGGCTTCTGCACCGACGATTTCCCGTGAAGAAAGATCAACCTGTGGCTGATAGTAGAGGACAAATTCCTTGTTTTGCACAGCATGTTTGATATCCTGTTCGAGGGAAAAACGTTCCAGCGTTGCGATATTCAATGATTCCTTGAAGAATTGATAGTTGTTTCTCCCGGATTCCTTTGCATGATACATCGCAGAATCAGCATGTTTCATCAACATCTCTGCATCTTCACCGTCTGCTGGATATATGCTGATGCCGATGCTGGTGGTTATGGAAACACGGTGCCCTTCCAGATCATGTAAGATCGGAATTTCATGAATGATTCTTCTGGCAACGATAGCAGCATTTTCAGGCTCTCTGATATCAGAGAGAAGGAGAATGAATTCATCTCCGCCAAGCCGGGCGATAAGCGTTTCTGAATCGTCGGTAACTGGCCCCGTTGCACTATCACTGCTCCTCGTGCATTTCTTGAGTGTGCCGGAGACATTTTTCAGCAGCAGGTCACCGACATGGTGTCCAAAGGTGTCATTGACCCGTTTGAACTGATCAAGGTCCAGGAACAGCAGGGCGAAACTTCTTTTATGCCGCTTCGAGGTAAGAATTTCACGGTCAAGCCGGTCCATGAACAGCATTCGATTGGCCAACCCCGTCAGTCCGTCAAAAAAAGCGCGCAGGCGGATCTCCTCCTCTGCATTTTTCAGCTGTGTCACATCCTGAACGGCCCCTAACACCTCCTCGACGTCGCCATTTTCGTTGTAGAACAGCTCACCGCGGTTCAATATGTGGCGCCGTGTCTTATCGGCAAGGATAACCCGGTAATTAACGCTGAATGGCTTGCTGGATTTGATTGCAGATTCTATGTGCTCTATAACATTATCCCGCTCCTGGGCCACAACCGATTTAAAAAAATCCCTGAAGGGGATTTCCCGGCCTCTTTCATCTATCCCGAGTAAACGAAGCGCCTCGGTCGAGCATTGAAATATGTTCCCATCCAGATCAAGTTCCCAGTTTCCCAGCTTCGCCAGTTCCTGGGTTTTTGCCAGACGGAGCCTACTCCTGTTCAGCTCCTGAAAGGCTCGGCCGGCCCGCGTCATATATTTTCCCCTGTGACCCAGCTTCGTCCAGTTGATCGGTTTTGAAACAAAATCGTTTGCTCCGGCTTCAAAGGCCCGTTCTATTGATGCCGTGTCGTCCAGTCCAGTGACCATTAAGATTTGTACATATTTTCCACCCCGCAATTTCCGGATCGCAGCACAGGTTTCAAAGCCATCCATATCCGGCATAATGACATCGAGCAAAATAAGATCCGGCTTAATCTTCTGAAACAATTCGATCGCCTGAGGACCACTCTCTGCTTCAATTGATTCGAATTTAGCCTTGGTCATAGCCGCACACATGGAAAGACGCAGCAAGGCGTCATCATCGACAACAAGAGCCAGGGGCTTTTCCCGATAAGTCACTCGATTTGTCATGTTGATTGTGACTCCTTATTCAAGGCTTCTCTGCTGCGTAGAAATTCAGACGCTATGGACAAGACTAATTCCCTGGCACCATCACAGGTATTGTTTTTACAGTTCATCTCGAGTTCTTTACACAATTTTGAAAGGGTTGTTGCCCCGACAGTCGCGCTGCTCGATTTAAGACTGTGGGCTGATTTTTGTACCGCCTTAAAATCCTTTTGGGCAAACGCTTGTTGCAGTTCTGCCACAAGAGGTGCCGAACTGGTGGAATAGACAGTTATGATTTTTTCTATAAAGTCTGGTTCGCCCTCAACCTGGAGATCTCTCAGCATGTTCAAAACGTTTCTGTCTATTGGCCAGGCAGGTCCCTCGGCCGGCTCCCCGGCTATTGCTCTTTCTATCTGTGCAATTCCTTCCTCTTTATTCTTATCATTGTTACTCCTGTCCCCGCCGCGATCATGCGTTGCATTCCAGGACGACCACTGCGTAAGAATTTTTCTAATTTCATCCTGTTTAAAAGGTTTGCTGATATAATCATCCATTCCGGCAGACAAACATTTTTCCCGGTCCCCCTCAAGCGCGTTGGCAGTGAGTGCTACGATCGGTGTGCGATGTTTTTTCTTTCTTTTCTCTTCCAATTGACGGATTCTGGCAGTTGCCTCATAACCATCCATCACCGGCATCTGACAGTCCATGAAAACAAGGTCATAGGGTTGCTGAGATAGCAAAGCAACGGCCTCCCTGCCATCTGAAGCAGTTGTGACCCTGCAGCCTATTTTTTCAAGCATGCCACGCACAACCTCCTGGTTGGTTTCGTTATCCTCAACCACAAGGAGATGCCTATTCATTCCCAGTCGTCTATCTTCTGCAATAGAGTGTCGGGTGACCAGATGAGGATTCTCTCGTCTGCTATCCTGAGAAACTACCGACAGCAGTGATGAGTAGAGGTCAGATTGTCGAATGGGCTTGGTGAGATATGCTGAAATACCATGTTTTCTTACCAGCTTGGCATCTCCGCGTATCCCCATCGAGGTCAGGATGATAATCTTAATCTCAGAGATGGCCGGATCGCCCTTTATACTTTGCGCCACCTCCAAGCCATCCATATCCGGCATCTGCATGTCAAGGATGAGCAGGTCAAAAGGCTGCCGAGACTTGTGAGCATTCAAAATTTTTTCAAGACCTTCCGGCCCGCTTCCGGCACTCTCACTGATCATCCTCCAGGATGCCGTCTGCCTTTCGAGAATCTCCCTGTTTGTAGCATTATCATCGATTATGAGAATTCGTCTTCCTATTAATGCCGCCGAATCCGGAAGTAACCTTTGCTTCTTTCCTTCCGGCACCAGTTCAAATTTCAGCTTAAAAAAGAAACGAGCCCCTCTTCCAGGTTCACTCTCGCACTCAAGTGCGCCTCCCATCTGGGATACAATTTTATGCGAAATTGCAAGCCCTAAGCCTGTTCCACCATATTTTCTGGTTGTAGAACCATCAGCCTGTATGAAGGGTTTAAAGAGTTTTGGTTGAATGTCGGGGCTGATGCCAATTCCGGTGTCCTGGACAGAAATCAGCATAGTGATATGCCGACCTTCTGCTCTTGTCGTCAAGGCTTTAATGACAATCTCACCCTTTTCGGTAAACTTGATTGCATTGCCAATAAGATTGGTAAGCACCTGCCGCAGTCGAGTTGGGTCGCCAATCAAGATGTGGTGGGCTTCGTCCGGGACAAGTACAACGATCTCAAGTCCTTTGCCGTGTGCTTTTGAAGCCAGCATATGGGCCACATCTTCAATTAACAGTTGAATATCAAAGGAGATTGTCTCAAGCTCCAACCGGCCTGCTTCAATTTTTGAAAAATCAAGAATATCATTGATGATTGCCAGTAACGATTCAGCTGACCCTTGGATCACTTGAGCGAAACGGTGTTGTTCGCCGGTCAAAGTTGTACTCTGCAGCAGCTCAGTCATCCCCAGGACACCATTCATCGGCGTGCGAATTTCATGACTCATGTTTGCCAGAAACTCACTCTTTGCCTGATTGGCTGCTTCTGCACAATCCCTTGCCTGCAGAAGCTCGATCGTTCTCGCTTCCACTTCTTTTTCAAGCATTGACTGATGATTTCGAATTTCATCTTGAGAGGCACGCAGTTCTAGTTCTTTGTCCGTTCGCCGTTGAATCTCATGTTGAAGCTCTTTTGTGCGCTCATCAACCTTTCGTTCCAGAGTATTTCTCGACTCCAGGAAGGCAAGCTGGGACCCTTCCCTGAATTTTTCATAGATGAGGGTAAAAAGAATCACCGTCGCGAAGGAAGGAATAAAACGCAGTGCGAGTTCCTTCGTGTAAAGATTGATTATTGGAGAAGACAGATCAAAAACGATGTAGGTTAAACAGAGGATGAAATAACTGCCGGAAACGATGAATCCCTTGCGGGCACCGAGCAGGAAAAAGGTAAAGAGAGGCAATAGATAACTCCACAAAAAAGCGTTCCCGGCCACCCCTCCACTGACAAACAAATAGAGGAACAGCACATAGGTGACGGCAATGCCTGAATAGAGGCAAAACGAAACATACTTTTTGATGCGCAATAATACAAAAAGCACAGCGAGGAACAAGGCAGCCAGGAAATCAAGAACAGCAATCGCCATTCCTCCCTGCAGAAGAGAAACGGCACCAAGCAGACAGAGAAAAGATATACCAACAAGCGCACAGATATACATGAGCCTGATCTTTCTTATTTTGTCTTCTGTTTCGACACTGCTGGAAAGCAGCAGTTGATCGATATCGGTAATATATTTTCTATAGCAGGAGATGACCCTAGACATATCAAAGCGTTCTATTATGCATTCCCATGACATGGGTAAATGTATTTATTATTCGCAGGTTTTGCACCGTATATATGTAATAACAAATAGTTATACAAGAAGTAACGCCACACGTTTCAGCCGTGGTCTTTTACTCATCAATCACTACTCAAATACAATTAGGCAGATTATAGTTATGATACGTGACGGTAATCAAAAATGCAAATTGGCGAGACAATAAATATCATGATTCCAGTTTATTATACAGTCATTTATACGCCTGTACCAAGGTGGTTATTGGATGAAAAGCGCATGGATTTCTGAAATTTTCCTACCATTCTCCGGCTGAACGCTGTTTAGTCTTTTCTTTTTTATGTTGTCTGTTAATCTGCGCACCATAAGCGGCCGCTGTTTCTGGCACCAGGTAATTAATCCCCAGACGATTTCATAAAAATGTTTAAAACGAATAAAACAAAAATAATTGCCACCCTCGGCCCCAGCAGTTTTGAAGAAGAAACCATCCTGTCGCTCGTTGAAGCAGGTATGGATGTTGCCCGCATCAACCTCTCGCACGGTGATCACGAGAGTCATTCCATATTGATTGACCGGGTAAAGCGTTCACGGGACATCTCAGGAAAGGGTACCGCAATCCTGCTGGACACCCGCGGGCCTGAGATCAGGGTCGGTGAGCTTGGGGCAGGTATAGTGCTCAAGAAGGGGGAGATCGTGACCCTCAGCGATCTGGGAACAGATGGTGCTTCAATCCCGACCAATTATGAGAGGTTATCCCAGGACCTGAAGCCCGGAGACATGATCCTGCTTGACGACGGTAAAATGGAGTTGTCTGTTCTCGGCACCAGAGATCGAATAGTCTCGGCCGACGTTATTGTCGGCGGTCTGCTGCAGTCTCGAAAACGTGTCAGTCTGCCGGATGTTGACGTTAACCTGCCGTCAATCACGGATAAGGATGAAAATGATATCATTTTCGGTGTGCAGCAGGGTGTGGATTTTATCGCCGCATCTTTTGTCAGGTGCGCAGACGATGTCTGGGAAGTGCGCAAGGTAATAGAAAAAGCCGGCGGCAATCAGGCAATCATCGCCAAGATAGAAAACAGGCAGGGAGTCCTAAATCTCTCGGAAATACTTGACGCGGCAGATGGTCTGATGGTCGCCCGGGGTGATCTTGGCGTGGAAATGCCCGCAGAAGAAGTTCCGGTCATCCAGAAAAAACTCATTAAAGAGGCCAACAGGGTCGGCAAGCCGGTCATTACCGCCACCCAGATGCTCGAGTCGATGATTCTGATCCCGACACCGACACGGGCGGAAGCCTCTGATGTCACCAATGCCATCTTCGACGGAACTGACGCGGTGATGCTGTCCGGTGAAACGGCGGTCGGCAGATATCCGCTTGAAGCGGTCCGCTTTCTTGCACGAAGTGCCAGAATCAGCGAGGCGGCCCTTGATTATGAAGCAATCCTTGCAGACGGACTGCGTCACCGCAGGCCGGTTATCACCGACGCAATCTCCTATGCCTCATGTGCTACTGCCGCCGATCTTTCTGCCGATGCCATCATAACCGCAACAACCTCCGGCTCTACCGCCCTGCGCGTTGCCAGATACCGGCCCAAAACACCAATTATTGCCATCAGTTCTTCCCTGGCCAGCCTCAGGAAACTGCAGCTTGTCCGCGGCGTCATCCCCCTTGAATGCGCTCCGGCCGCGAACATGGACGAGCAGCTCAATAATGTGGTCCGTTCGGCCATCCAGGCAAAACTGCTGAAAAATGGAGATCTCGTTGTCATTACTGCCGGCCTGCCAATGCAGACTACTGGCACAACCAACATGCTCAAGGTCCACACGGTCGCCGATGTCTGTTTTACCGGCCAGGGAATCGGCAAAAAACTGGTCTCCGGCACCATCCGCATCATTAACAGCGAAAAAGACTGGCAGGAGTTGCCGGAACAGGCGATCGTGGTTGTCAGCAAATGTGACCCGTCGATGCTGCCATTTATCAGCAGCGCAGCAGGGATCATCGCCGAGGCCCCCGGTCTCACATCCGATGCGGCAATGGTAGGAAGAGAACTTTCTATTCCGGTTATCTGTGATGTTTCAGGTGCCAAACACCATCTGCACAACGGCCAGATAGTTACCCTGAATCCAATACTTGGCCAGATTTATTACGGAATTCACGAATAATCAGGCCGTCGCAAAAATGGTCACTGACTGCCCGTCCGCACCCTGAACCTGATACGCTCATGATTCGAATATCAGATACGCTTTCTCTGCCGTTCAGCGAGATCGAAATCACCCAGATTCGGGCATCCGGCCCCGGTGGCCAGAATGTCAACAAGGTATCAGCAGCGGTGCATCTTCGCTTTGATATCAACCTATCTTCACTGCCCGATTCCTGTAAAAAGAAGCTGCTGGCGACAGCCGACCATCGAATAACCAATGACGGCTGTATCGTCATCAAGGCCCAGCAATACCGGAGCCTCGAAAAAAACAGAGAAGACGCACTGCTGCGCCTGACAGCCCTGATCAGGCAAACACTGAAGCGCTCAAAGCCCCGCAAAGCGACGAGACCAACCCGTTCATCCCGGCAGAAACGGCTTGATAAAAAAAGCAGCCGGGGAAAACAAAAAAAACTCCGCAAAAAAATATCCGGGTATGAATAAGGAAAAACCATCCCTGAAAAAGAGACTAGCGGGATGCTGACAGCCACATTCTGTCATATTCCCGGCGTGGGCTATGCAACCGAGAGAAACCTCTGGAAACAGGGCGTTACCTCCTGGCAGCGACTTCTGCAGAATCCGGACATCATCGCCAGAGTCAGCCGGTACGAGGTTTCACGCCTCCTTCACGAGTCTGTCCGGGCGCTGGAATTCGATCCGCTCTTTTTCAGCCGCCTGCTTAAAAGTGCAGACTGCTGGCGCCTCTTTCCGCATTTTCGTGAGTCGAGCGCCTATCTCGATATCGAGACCACCGGTCTCGGCGATGACGCCGAAATCACCACGATCGCACTCTATGACGGCGACACTGTGGCAACCTATGTCAATGGTCGGAATCTGGCCGATTTTGTCTCAGATATCCAGCGCTTCAAGGTAATCATAACCTACAACGGCATTACCTTTGACATACCGTTTATCGAACGGTTCTTCAGGACAAAACTCGATCAGGTGTGTATTGATCTGCGCTATATTCTTGCCCGGCTCGGTTGCAAAGGGGGGCTGAAAGGGTGTGAAAAGCAAATGGGGATTAATCGAGGAACGCTTGATGGTGTTGATGGCTCCTTCGCTGTCCTGCTCTGGCGGGAATATGAGCGCTACAGCAACGAGGCAGCCCTTGAGACCCTGCTGGCTTATAATGTCGAAGATACCGTTAACCTGGAAAGGCTCATGGTTGAAGCCTACAATCGCAATATCTCCGCCACACCGTTTCGAGAAGAGCTCATGCTGCCCTATCCTGATCCTCCCCAGCTCCTCTTTCAGCCCGATCAGGAAATCGTCGCGGCGCTAAAACAGTACATCTATTAAGCAGTCCGCTATTCATCAAGATCTATTACCATGTTCTCGCGGGCAAAAAACACTTCTGTGTCTCCTGGTTTTCCTGGCTGGCAATAGATCTCCGCCAGGGCGTCCAGCTGTTCATCGCTGCGGTCAGGGTCGTGATGAAAGAGCGCAAGTTTTTTGACACCCGCCCTCGTTGCTGAGGCGACAGCATGATCGATTGAGGAATGCCCCCAGCCGAGCTTGTTTCTATATTCACTTTCGGTGTACTGGCTGTCATGGATGAGCAGATCGGCGCCGCTGAAAAACTGCTCGAGCAGAACATTCTGCTCGTCGGCAACCAGACGCCCTTCCTCGGCCATAGCCTCGTCATATTCGGGATGCTCCGGGTCGGTCACGAACAGATTTCGATACGGCTCACAATCATAACAGGTACAAAGCACTTTTCCCCTGTACTCGAAACGATAGCCGAGAACCGTGATAGAGTGATTGAGTATCTTGGTCTTCAGCAGCAAGCCGTCACCAAGATCAATAGCTGGATTCTCGGTGAGACGAATGTAGTCAATATCAGAAGCCAGCTCACCGATATTCACTGGAAAATATCGGTATTTCATCTGTCCGCCGACCACACTTTCCAGCGGATCATCCTCAAAGGTTACCGGGCCATAGACTTTCATCCTGGTTCCGGGAACATAGATCGGCGTAAAAAACGGAAATCCCATGATATGGTCCCAATGTGTGTGGGTAAGAAACAGCATGATGTCAAGCGGGCCGTTTTCCTGACCGTTCTTCACCAGATTGTTACCCAGATCACGTATACCTGATCCGGCATCAATGATAATAATCCTGTTCGTTGCCCCTGCACTCAACTCGATACAGGCGCTGTTTCCTCCATATTTTGCCGTCACCGGCCCGGGGCAGGGAACGGTTCCCCTGACGCCCCAGAACTTAACTTTCATGACACCTGTCCCCTCGGAAAAGACCCGCTGGACTATATCTGGAGAAAAATCTGGGCTTTTTGAATTTCATTATCAATCTCATCTCTGATATCGGATAATTCGACCCAGCTCAGTTCGGTTACCTCCAGAAGCTTTTCGATTTCCTTCTCTGAAGGGTAGCTGTCGCCGGCAAAACCGATATCGTAGATATTGGAATAGATATTGCCGAGCGCAACGAACGCTGTCTGCTGCTGATACTCGCTGTCAAGCAGCTCAAGATCATGGTGGTTGCCGATACAACTCGATATCGCCTTGCTCAGCTTCCATTTTTCTGCAATCATCAGTCCGACTTCCTGATGATCTATTCCCAGCAGCTCACGCTCTGCATCTATCAGCGGAACCTGCTCCCGCTTCACCTTGCTTAAAACATGAATATATTCGTCACCGAACGGAACCTTGCCAAGATCATGGAGCAACCCTGAGATGAAAAACTCTTCTCTTTCCATCACCGGGATGTCCTTTACCCTGGCGAGCAGTTTTGCACTCACCCCGACGCTGATGGAGTGAGCCCAGAATTTTCTCGTCGGCAGAATCTTGGATTTCTTCGCACTTGATACTGTCCTGATAATTGCCGTGGAAAGCGCCATGTTCTTCACCGTATTCAGGCCAAGCATGGTAATTGCCCGGGTGAGTGAGGTAACCTTGTTGACCAGTGAATAATAGGCGGAATTAATCAGTTTGAGTACCTGGCCGGTGAGAACGGGATCGAGCGCAATGACCTTGTTCAGCTCGTTGGGGGAGGCATCAGCCCTGCTGCAGACCTCAAGGACCTTGCCAACTGTCGTCGACAGGCTGGGAATCCTTCGAATGAATTTTTCAATCTGTTTCCGCTGAGCATCCTGATCTATGTACATGGACGAGTTCCCGAAGATGTATGAACAATCTTTGAAGATCAAATACTTATCATAATTACTCGGTTATTGTATCGAACTATTCAGAACAGGTCAAGCAGCACAGAAGCGTTTTATCGCTGTCCTGGAATTGGCAGACAGGCAAAAAAAGGATCAGAGAAGATTGTCTGGAGATTTCCTAGAGGTGATGAGGAAAACTCAACAACAGCCAGAGGTATGCAGCAAGCAATGCCGCAACCCACATCACCATATTGCCCGTCGGCCTGGTCCGTGCAATCCGGCCGCCGGGCCGGTAATTTTTATCGAGCAGAGCAAGCACTACATTCAGGCGCCCCAGCACATTTTCCCTGAAATTCCTGTCCGTCTCCCACAACCAGCCAAACCCTCTGCGGCAGAGACGGAGGAGAAACCTGCGATAAAACCACTCGGCGTCGACATTGACGGCGCGGATTTCGGGGGGATACAAACCCCGCAGATTCAACCAGACAAATGCCAGCATTGCGAAGAAAAGCAACTGGGTCTGGGCCAGCACATGGGACATGTCGTAGGGGTTGAAATCTGTTTTAAAGGGCAGCAGGTCGTATAACATTTTTGGATAGATGCCGATTGCCAGACAGAAAAATGCGGCGATGAACATCGCCAGCAGCATATTTCTCGGAGGCTCGGTAGTCCTGATCCCGGAATCATGTGCAAAAAATGCAAAATATGGAATCTGAATACCGGCATGCTTGAGGACACCGGCCGATGCCAGCAGCAGAACAAGCCAGATACCGTTGTACCCCTCTTTCAGCGCTGCCGCCATGATCATGGATTTGGCGACGAAACCGCTGAAAAGCGGAAATGCCGAAATGGAGGCGGCGCCGATGATACAGAGCACGGCTGTCTTCGGCATCGTCTTGTACAGTCCGCCGATTTCGGTAGCACATATCTTGCCGGTCATATGCAGAACCGCGCCCATCGACATGAACAGTAAACTCTTATAGATAATGTGCACAAAGGCGTGTGATACGGCGCCGTTCACCGCAAGCGCGGTGCCGATACCGATGCCGCATACCATAAATCCGAGCTGGTTGATCAGGCTGTACGACAGTACCCTGCGCAGGTCGTTCTGGATAACCGCATAAAAAATTGGAAAACAGGCCATGGTGGCACCGATATAAACAAGTATTTCAGTGCCCGGATAGGCGCGGGCCAGCATATAAATTGCGGTCTTTGTCGTGAAAGCGCTGAGAAAGACCGTACCGGTTGCCGTAGCCTCTGGATAGGCATCGGTCAGCCAGGTGTGGAGCAGCGGGAAAGCAGCCTTTATTCCAAAGGCAATGAGGATCAGCCAGCCGTCAAGCGAGTCGATCCCAAGAAAACCAAAAGCAAGGGATCCGGTTCGGGAGACATGCACCAGCACCCCGGCAAGCAGGATCACCCCCGAGAGTACCTGGATGATCAGGTAACGCATGCCGGCCTGATACGCCTGCTCGGTGCGTCTTGCCCAGATCAGGAAAACGGACGTGACGGCAAGCAGCTCCCAGAAAACGAAAAGAGTAAGGAGATCGCCGGCAAATACCGCACCGACGGCACTGCCGGCATAGAGCAGAGCGGAAACATGCTGGGTCGTGTCACGGATATGCAGCGCAAAGAGTACCGAGATAAACGCCGCAAGGTGAAAGACATACCCAAAAACTCGACTGAGATCGTCCACCCGGTAGGGCAGCAGATCATATTCCAGAAAATGCAGAGAAACCGTTACCCCGCCCTGCGGCAGCAGCCAGAGATGGATAGCGCTCAAAACAATAATGAACAGCATCAGAAAAGAGCGAACATACCCCCGGGTAAAAAAAGCGGCGACTGCTCCGACAAAAAAGGGCACAAAGGCAGGAAGCTCACTCATCCACATGTTGGCCCTCTTCCTCTCTATCCGGCTGGTCACGATCATAGTAATCTTCACCCCGTTTCACCAGGACTCTGAGCCATTTTGACCCGAAAACAATTGATACACAGCCGATAAAGCCATAGATCGAATAGAAGCCGAGCAATTGCTCCCAGGGATGAGAGACATGCCGGTGGACAATAAAATCAAGCAGTATCAGGATTGCACAACTGAGATAGAGCACGTACAACAGCAGCGTAACATTTCTCGGTCTATCGAAGAGATAGTGTTTTTTATCCGCCATAAGGTATCCCCGCTGCCCCCAGAAAAGCCAAGGCAAGTTCATAAAGTGGCTGTGTATAAAAAAACAGCACAATACAGCCGATTGCGGTTACGGAAAGGGCGAGCAATACCGGCAACGGTGCCTCCTGTATTGCAGCACCGGAATGGTCATCGCTTTCATGATCAACCCAGAACGCCCTGACCGGAATCGGTAAGAGGTAGGCGATGTTCAGCAAAGAGCTGAGCATCAGTATCATCATCAGGATCCACTTGTCAGTCTCAATGGCTCCAATCATCAGGTACCATTTGCTCCAGGTCCCTCCCGTCGGAGGCAGGCCGATAATGCTCAGACTGCCGATAAGAAATGCGGTCATGGTAACCGGCATCCGGTATCCAAGCCCGCGCATCTGACTGACTTCAGTCTTGTGCGAGGCGACCATAATGGCTCCGGCGCAGAAAAACAGGGTGATTTTACCAAACGCATGCATGGCAATATGCATCGCGCCGCCGAGTGCTCCCGCCCCGGTGGCCAGCAGCGCTCCGATGGTAACATATCCCAGCTGACTCACTGTAGAGTAGGCAAGTCGGGCTTTCAGGTTATCCTGGCGCATTGCAACCAGCGAGGCAAGAACAACGGTTGCCCCGGCAAGGTAGAGAAGCATATCTGCGGTCGGCAGGGTTGACAGGAGATCAAGGCCAAAAATATAGACACAAATTTTCAGGACCGAAAAAACACCTGCCTTGACGACCGCAACAGCATGAAGGAGCGCACTCACCGGAGTCGGTGCAACCATTGCTGACGGCAGCCAGCGATGAAACGGCATGATCGCCGCCTTGCCGACCCCGAAAACAAACAGCGGCAGCAGCACTGCGGCGGCCGGTGCCGTGGATTGATCGAAAACTCCCCCGGCACGAAAATCGAGCGTTCCGGTGAGATACCAGGTACCGATCATTGCCATCAGTAAAAACATGATCGAGGTGGTCAGCAGCACACCCAGATAGACCCGACCTCCTTTTTTGGCTTTGATCGTCCCCGCGTGAGTAACGAGCGGATAGGTGGACAACGTCAGGATCTCATAAAAGATAAACAGGGTAAAGAGATCTGCCGCATAGGCGATACCCATGACCGAGGATATGGCCACCGCAAAGCAGGCATAAAACCTGGTCTGGTTCTGTTCGCCGTGGCCCCGCATATAGCCGATGGAATAAACACTGGTGACAAGCCAGAGATAACCGGCAACCAGCGAGAAAAGCATACCCAGCGGTTCGATTTTAAAGGCGATCGCCAGGCCGCCGAAGAGCTCAGGCCCACTAACCTGGACGGTGGTGCCGCCGCTGATGATTTTATAGAGACTGGAGACGAGATAGATAAGTATCAGGCTGGCAACAATGGTCACACCTTCTCTGATGTCGGGGTGTCGCCTCGCGGCGATAATCGCAATAACCGCACCGGCCGGTACCAGCAGGGTCAGCACCAACATCAATTCAGGAGACCAGTCAATCACACCATTCACCCTACCTATAGTCCAAACAGGCTCTGCGCCGCCAGGTTGCTTACTCCCAGGGTGAGCTCGGTATTTATGCCAAAATAGATATTTGCCAGAACGAGAATCCAGATCGGTATTAACTGGGTCAGCGGAGCCTCTTCGACGTCATCCATAATAATCCGGGCAGGGGTGAAATAGATCCACTCGACAATTCGCCACACGTAGATCACCGCCAGCAGGGAGCTGATCAGGACCAGCAAGGCTACCGGCCACCAGCCTCTCTCAAGCAGGGCCACGACCAGATACCATTTGCTGACAAAACCAACCGTCAGCGGAACGCCGATCAGACTCAGACCGCCGACAACGATCGCCGCCATGGTTAACGGCATTTTACGTCCCAGGCCGGCAAAATGATACAGCTGGGAGCTGCCGATGCGGTACACCACAGCACCGATCGCCAGGAAAATTGCCGCCTTCATCAGGGCATGGTTGAACAGGTGGAGCAGTGTTGCGGTAAGTCCGAGCTTTGTTCCCATTGCCAGTCCCAGAATCATGTAACCAATCTGAGCCACGCTCGAGTAGGCAAACAGCCGCTTGATATTGAGCTGATAGATGGCGGCGACGGATGCCGCAAAAATACCTGCAAGACCGAGAACCAGAAAGATATGGCCAAGCGGCAGAGACACCCCGACAAAGCTCACCCCAAAAACAGTGAATACATAACGGATCAGTACATAGATCGCAACTTTCGTTGAAGTCGCCGCCAGAAATGCCGTGGCCACGGACGGAGCCCAGGCATAGGCATTGGGCAGCCAGAGATGAAGCGGAAACAGGGCAAGTTTCAAACAGACGCCGACAATAAAAAAACCAAAAGCGCACAGTATCGTTCTCGAATTGCTCACCGCGGGCAGCCGCTCGGCAAGATCGAACATATTGAGGGTACCGGTCATCATATACATCATGCCCACCCCGATAATAATAAAGGTAGCACCGATTGTCCCCATGATCAGGTACTGATAGGAGGCGGTCAGGGCCCTCCGGTCCGTTCCCAGCCCGATCAGTGTATAAGAAGAAAGCGCGGAGATTTCGAGGAAAACAAAAAGATTGAAGGTATCGGCCGTTGCCAGGATACCCAAAAGGCCTGTAAGGCACAGCAGGTAAGCGACATAGAAAAAGGTGTGACGGTTTTCCGGCAGCTCCTTTTCGATGCTTGTCTGAGCGGCAATGAGTACGATCGTGCTCATCAGCGTAACCAGCAGCAGAAGATAGCCATTGAGCAGGTCAATCCGGTACTCGATCCCCCAGGGTGGTTCCCAGCCACCAAGCCAGTATTCGATTGTACCGGAGGTTATTACCTGGTTGAGGAGCGCACAGCTGACAAGAAATGCGGTTAAACTTGCCAGGATTGCAAACAAGCCAACCAGTCTCGGAATTCTCAGGAAAAGACAGAGCGGTGCAGCCAGCAGGGGTATGATTACCTGCAGGATCGGAAAATGAGGAATCACTCGTTCTGGTCCTGGTCGTTTAGATTCTGCGCGTACCGGATGCCGTATGCCTCAAGTGAACACTCAAGCTCATCAAGCGCATCCTGAGCCTGGATATCACTCTCTTCTATCGAGCCATAGGCCTCCTGAATCCTCACAACAAGCGCCAATCCCATCGCGGTCGTGGCAATGCCAACCACAATAGCGGTCAGGATCAGGACATGAGGCAGCGGGTTTGAATAGAGGTGCCACTTCTCATCAATAATCGGCGCGGTTCCACCGCTGATTTTTCCAATACTGATGTAGAAGAAAAACACGGAAGTCTGGAAAATACCAAGACCGAGCAGTTTTTTAACCAGGTTCTCGTGAGCGATAACGATGTAGAATCCGATCATCATCAGCAGGACAACAATCCAGTAGTTGTAGAGACCGATAATATTCATTATTTATATCTGTGCTTTACGGTACGCCAGGTGAATTTGAAAAAGATCACGATCATCACGGCAGCGACGGTGATGCCGACACCAAGTTCTACCAGCAGTATGCCGAGGTGCTGACCATGCACCGGATCATGCCGCAAAACGTTATAATCAAGGAAGTTACCCCCCATAAACATGCAGACAACACCGACTCCAGCATAAAGCAGTACGCCCACGGCAGTCAGCAGTTCCATCGATCGGCGCCTGAACAGTCTCTGCGAATTTCCAAGGCCGAACAGCATCGTGTACAAAATGATTCCCGCGGCAAAAATGACGCCTGCCTGAAACCCTCCCCCGGGCCCATAATCACCATGAAACTGCACATAGAGGGCAAACAGTAGAATGAGCGGCAGCAATATCTTCGCGACAACACGCAGAATGATCTGCTGCTGCATATCTGCGGGGACTTTCTTGTAATATTCCTCTTTGGTCTGTCTTGACACCAGCAACAGCGACATTACACCGATCCCTGCGGTAAAGACGACCAGTGTCTCTCCCAGCGTGTCGTATCCGCGGTAACTGGCGAGAACTGAAGTAACGATATTGGGGACGCCGATCTCTGACATTGAGTCGTTGATATACCGGGGAGCAACATGAAGATGCGCCGGCGCCTCTGCAAGCCCGAAGTGCGGCATATCGAGGGTGCCGTAGATTAAAAGGGCCCCGGTTACCAGCACAACCCCCAGTGCCAGTCCCGGTTTGTATCGGGATTTGTTTTCGAACCTGCCGACAAGTTTCAAGGATGCCAGCATCAACAGCGTCGATATACCCGCCCCAACCGCTGCCTCGGTGAAGGCGACATCCACCGCATCCAGGTCAAGAAACAGGCTGGCAGAAAGCAGACTGTAAATACCTGACAGCATGACCATGGCAAAAAGGTCCCGCATCCTCAGCACGGCAATGGCCGTCATGACAAGAAAACCGAGGAGAACTATGTCGATGAGGGTTTCGATGGCGGCTCTCCTGAAGATTCTTCTTTCTTGTCGTTTTCATATGGTTCAAGTCCACTCTTCAGGGCGGCCTTGGCCATTGCATGACTGGCCGTGGTTCCTGCAAGAAGCGAAAAGATCAGGATCATAATCAGCTTGGCCGATACAATCCCCCACCCAGCCTGGAGCACCAGGCCGATCAGAATCAGGACGGCTCCAAGGGTGTCGGTGAGACTCGCCGAATGAATCCGAGTGAAAAAGTCTGGAAAGCGGAGCAGTCCGACACCTCCGGTGAGGCAGAAAAAGCTGCCCGTCGCCAGGAGGAACCAGCTGATGATATCCAGCGTGAGTTCCATCAGTTTTCTTCTCCTGCAGGAGTATTTCCGGCATATTCAAAAAATCTCAAGACCCCGATAATACTGATAAAGTTGATCAGGGCATAAACAATGGCAATATCGAGAAAATCCGGTCGACCGGCCATAAAATCTATAATGGCAAGCAACAGCACCGTCTTGGTCCCAAAATTGTTTACCGCCAGAATTCTGTCATACAGCGTCGGTCCCTTAAATGCCCTGATAAGCGCAAAAGACATGACCATCAACAGGGTGACTGCGGTTAGCGCATACATCAGCCTTCCACCCTGCAGACACGCTGGTTCATCTCTCCCTTCATAAGATCCGCTGCCGATTCGGCGGTCAGGGCATGCACCGTAATCTCACTGCCGACAAGATCAATGCTGACCGTTCCCGGTGTAAGCGTAATCGAACTGGCATAGATGACCTTGCCAAGATCTGTTTTCTGCCCGGCCGTAACTTTTATCACCTGTGGATTTATCGACCGGTTACCTTTCCAGACACAGCCGGCCACAGCGATATTTGCAACAATAACCTCTCCCATAAGCCATACCAGGTAGATCGGGAATCTAAAGGTGAGCCCCAGGGGCTGAGATTCGCCATCGATGAGATCCATCCGATAGCAGAGCAGGGAAATAAAAAGGACCGACACCACCATGAAGAAAAGCAGCAGCGGGGTATAATGGCCGGAATTTATCAGCCAGAAAACTGAAAGCAGTGTCGATAAGGCAAGAACGCGCAGCATCCGGATCCCATATGTTAGATCTACGATAGTTTCACAGGCAGCTATCATCCAGCAAACGCTTTTCTGATTTCCCCTGCCTCACACAAGAGATACTCTCTACCATCTCTAATATTATGATGTCAAGAATAACTGAAATTGATAAGCCTGTTTTGCAAACGTGTATACGCTACCCTTCCGACAGATCAGCAGCCGTATTTGATCAGAAAATCTTTGACCATTTCTTTCATAAGATCGGTACGTTCCCGGCCTGTTTCGCTGGCAAGCAGCCAGGAACACCGTTGCCAGGCCCTGGCCAGTTCATCGGGAACGAAGATTTTCAGTTCGGTCAGGCCGTTGTCTCTGCAGCCGTTTTCAGGCGATACCCGGAATCGACTCGCTCTATCCATCAGATTTTCCATGGCGTTGATGATAGGCGACCGCGTCCCTGTAGCTGATCAGTGTACCGCCGAAGATATCAAGGGCGCTGCCGATGGTCACATCCAACCTCCCCTTCCCCGCTGTTCTGATACAGTCAAGATCTGTGATATTCCTGACCCCGCCTGCATAGGTTGTCGGTATGGTCGCCCATCTGCCCAGCATTTCGACAAGTGGTATTTCGACGCCCTCACACCTGCCTTCAACATCGGCACCGTGAACGAGAAACTCGTCACAATAGCCTGCCAGCCAGGTCAGGGTTGCTTCACCGATTTTTTCTTGGGTAAAATTCTGCCAGCGGTCGGTGACAATATAGTAGTCATCTCCCCGGCGCCTGCAGCTGAGATCAAGCACCAGTCGCTTTTTGCCTGTTTCAGCGGTTAATTTCGCCAGACGCTGTTCGTCTATTCTGCCGTCCCGGAAAACCCAGGAAGTCACGATGACATGAGATGCTCCGCGTTCAAGCCAGAGGGCGGCATTTTCCGAGGTAATTCCTCCACCGACCTGCATGCCTTTTGGCCAGGCCTCAAGTGCGGCCATCGCAGCATCCTCGTTGCCCGGGCCAAGCATGATAATATGCCCCCCGGCCAGGTTGTCCCGGCGGTACAGCTCGGCAAACCAGGCAGGTGATCTACTGGCGGTGAAATTGGTTTTCAGACGCTCAGGGTGTCCGTCGACCAGTGTCGAGCCGACAATCTGTTTCACCTTACCGTCATGGAGATCAATGCAGGGACGAAAAATCATCGGAGCTCCCTATAAAAAAAGCGGGCACCCATTACCTGGGTCAGCCCGCTTCATATTCACGTTCCTCGCTCTCAGCGGGTCGTCGAGAACCTCACCCTCAAGTCTTTTTAATCAACCTCGAAGAAGGATCAAGCATCAGGGTCGTTCCCGGCTCAACGTCACAATAGGCACACTTGAGGATATCGAGTTTCATCAGCTCATTTTCCGGCTTAATCAACAGAACCACCTCAAACAGGTCGTCAATGGCATGACAGGGGGCCGGCACTCCAGCGGGACTCACCCTGTCATCGTCACGATGTCTGACAGCTGTGAACCAGATCACGGAAATACCCAGATCGGCCATCAGCTGTTTAAGCTCTTCCATTGCCTGGCGGCCATTTCCATCAAAATCGTATCCATCAATAACCAGGCAATTCGGCTTGAAAACATCCTGGTGGATCAGATCCTTCAAGCGCTCTTCAAGCACACCTCGGCTGAACACGTTTTCCTTGAAGGTCATTATCATTCGATTTTTACCAACCTCAGCCAAATCTTCGTCCGAGAGATCCTTTACAATAAGTGCCAGTATATCCTCGTAGCGATCACGGGTTTTTTCTATGGATTCACCGATTGCGACGTGAAGGACCTTGTTGCCGCGCATCATTGAATCAAGAGCAATCTGCACAAGTATCGCTGTCTTGCCAAGCCCTGCTCTGGCCATCACCAGCCCCAGGCTCTGTTTCCCTTCCTCTGCCTTTCTGTCAAGCCCCAGCACGCGCAGGGGGTTGCTTGCTATCAGATCTTCTTTTTCCATGGCAGTTAACCTCTTTTTCTCACATTTTTGCGCTGTCTGTGCAGCTGGAAATAATCTCTGTGAAACAATTATTACCTCTCTCTATTCTCGCCTGACCTGGAATCAGTCTTTTTTCTTTTCATCCTGGTATTTCTTCATGAGCTCGTCACTGACGCTCTTCGGTACTTGTCTGAAGGTCGCGAATTCCATGGTAAATTCAGCTTTTCCCTGAGTCAGTGAGCGCAGCGTGGTGGAGTAACCGAACATTTCTGAGAGCGGCACCTCTGCTTCAACAACAGTATAGTTGCCTTCTTCCACCGTACCGATAATCATGCCGCGTCTCTGGTTCAAACTGCCCATGACCGCTCCCTGGAATTCAGAGGGGCCTTCAACCGCGACCTTCATGATCGGTTCCATGATAACCGGTTTTGCCTTCATGTATCCTTCCCTGAATGCCCCGATTGCGGCAAGCTGGAAAGCGACATCCGATGAATCCACCGAGTGAGCGGCTCCGTCATTGATGACGCAGCGGATGCCGGTGATCGACGCACCACAGAGAGACCCCTTGGCAAGACTTTTCTGAAAACCTTTGTCACAGGAAGTAATGAATTCGCGCGGAATAACTCCACCGACAATACTGTCAACAAATTCGTACTCTCCCTCTTCAAGCGGCTCAAGATATCCCGCCACCCGGCCAAACTGCCCAGATCCACCGGTCTGCTTTTTATGAGTGTAGTTAAAATCAGCCCGGTTGGTAATCGTTTCACGATAGGCCACCTGCGGAGCGCCAACCTCGACAGTGGCTCCATATTCACGCTTCATGCGTTCAATATAGACATCCAGATGAAGCTCGCCCATACCGGATATAATCGTTTCACTGGTCTCGTGATCCACATACGTGCGAAACGTCGGATCTTCCTTGGTAAAGCGGTTCAGGGCCTTGGACATGTTGTTCTGTGCCTTGTTGTCAACCGGCAGTATGGCAAGCGATATCACCGGCTCGGGGATATGCATGGAACTCATCGACACGGACATGTTACCGGCGGTAAAGGTATCCCCGGAGGCACAGTCAACGCCAAACAGGGCGACGATATCTCCAGGTCCGCATGAATCGATTTCCTCCATCTCGTCGGAGTGCATGCGCACCAGGCGGCCGATTTTGACTTTCTTGCCGGTTCGGCTGTTAAAAACGGTATCGCCCTTCTTCAGCAGACCCTGGTATGTCCGCACATAGGTGAGCTGCCCGTAACGCCCGTCTTCCAGTTTGAAGGCGAGCATGATGAGCGGGTCTTCAGGGTTGTTTGATACTGGAAACTCTTCTTCATTTTTTTCCAGATCGAGCGCCATATTGATTACATCGGTCGGGCAGGGAAGGTAGGTCGACACGGCGTCCAACAGCGTCTGTATTCCCTTGTTCTTGTAGGCTGAACCGACAAATACCGGCGTGAACTCCAACGCCAGAGTTCCCTTGCGAACCGCCTTGTAAACCAGATCATTGTCGATCTCTTTGCCTTCCAGTACCGCTTCCATCAGCTCCTCTGAGAACATGGAAACCTCTTCCAGCAGCTGCTCACGGTGCTTCAGGGCGTCTGCTCGCATTGGTTCCGGTATATCCTCAGAGCGGATAATCTCTCCATTCTTACCGTCAAAGTAAATGGCTTTCATGGTCACCAGGTCAATGATACCCTTGAGATCACTTTCCAGGCCAATGGGCAGCTGCATCAGGTGTGCATTCAGCTCCAGTTTGTCCCTCAACTGCGCTGTCACCCTGGCAGGATTGGCACCGGTCCGGTCACACTTGTTGATAAAGGCAATACGCGGAACACGATAGCGAGTCATCTGCCGATTAACGGTAATTGACTGCGACTGCACACCACCGACTGAACAGAGGATAAGCACTGCTCCGTCCAGCACCCGCAGTGCACGTTCAACCTCAATGGTGAAGTCCACGTGGCCGGGAGTGTCGATGATGTTGATGTTCATATCCTTCCACGAGCAGTAGGTTGCTGCCGACTGGATGGTAATACCTCGTTCTTTCTCCAGTTCCATCGAGTCCATTTTCGCCCCGACACCATCCTTGCCGCGCACTTCATGAATCGCATGAATTCTGTCGGTGTAAAACAGAATACGCTCTGTCAGGGTCGTTTTCCCGGAATCAATATGGGCACTGATACCGATGTTACGTACTTTTTTTAAATCTTTATTCATGGCTTCTATCCTCTACCATTAGCTGCAAACCGGGTCTGATCCGGTTCCCGATTACGTAGGTGCATCAGGGAAAAATAAAAAAAGTAAGGAGCTGCAGAGTCCTGCAGCTCCTTACATTTACTGCTATGAATGACGCCGGCAGGCTCTCCCGCTGACGGCAGAACATGACCGGTAACCATCAGAAATCACAATAGTTACTACGCCGCACAGTGATGCGCGGCAAGCAAATTAGAAAAACAGCCAGAATCTAACAATTTTTTTTCGTCTTGTAAATAATTTTCTGAAATTATTCTGAGACAAGCTCCAAGGCGGCGGTGTGACAGCCTCGATTGAAAGCCCCTGCCTTCCCTCTCAGCTGCCTGGAAAAACCATCTGCTGCTCCCGTCGCTGAAAAAATGACAGGAGCAGTTTGAGCAAAAGGCTATGCCTGGACCGGATCAACAGGCAGGTACTGGGTAAGCGGGCAGTTCCCACAGCCCCCTTCCGGCAGATCCGAGTTATTATGAATAAAGTCGATAACTTCAGCTGTTGCAGCACGACTGTCTGCAAAGATATGTTCAGAGCCGATCTCGTCCCAGAGTCCGGTTCGCTCCATTACACTGATCACCTGTCCCTTCACCCCGCACATGGCAAACCCCAGCCCCGCACTTCGAACCCGCTTGACAAGCATGGCAAGGGCTTCCTCTCCGGAAGCATCCATATCATTAATCCCTCTTGCATCAAGGATGATATAGCGCAAATCGGGCTTGTCAGTGCGAAATTTAAGGACCTGCTCATCGAGGTAACTCGCGTTGGCGAAGAATAAAGCGCCGTCAAACCGCACAATCGAGATGTGTCGGCACCCCTTCAGGCGGTAATATTCGGAACTTTTAAGAACCTTTTCTTCATTCATCGACAGGCTGGCAACGACAGGCCTCATCGACTTGTAGAGAAAAATCGTCATGGATAGGGCCACACCGACCATGATACCTTTGTCGAGGTGAGGTGCAAAATAGAGCGTCACCATAAAACTCAATATGGATATGGCGCCATCATACCACTGAGCCTTCCAGGCATGGACAAAGCCATGGATATTTACCAGTCCGATGACAGCCATCATGATAACGGCAGCCAGAACCGCCTGGGGCAGATGATAGAGCAGCGGGGTAAAAAAGAGCAGCGTTATGACAACCATAATCGATGTGACAACAGATGATACCCCGGAGACAGCCCCGGCCTGGAGGTTGACTGCAGAACGGGAGAAAGAACCGGAAACTGCGTAACTGGAACCTATTGAACCGAATATGTTTGCCAGCCCCTGGCCAATCAGTTCCTGATTCGGATCGAGTTTCTGTCCGGTCTTGGCCGCCATTGCCTTGGCGATGGCGATTGCTTCCATAAAGCCAAGCAGCGAGATGATAATTGCGGTCGGCAGCAGCTTCAAAAATGTCTTCAGGGTCAAATCAGGAATCTGCAGCTTCGGAAGCCCTTCCGGGATCTTGCCGACAATTGCCCCGCCACCGGTAACTTTGAGCCTCGTTCCGTCAAGGACGTTGTTTCCTATTGACAGCCGCCAGGTTCCACCTTCAAGAGCTGCTCCTGTCGGGGCAGCACCTTTTTCATAGATGACAAGCGCGTCAGCCTCTTTGACCGCAGAAAATTTCATAATGCGAAATGCCGCCCGGATATCGCTTGAGTGCTGCTTTGCCTCTTCAAGCTGTAGGGTCAGCATGTCCACCTGGCTCTGCAGTTTGATCAACTCAATCGAACCGCCGCCATGACCTTGCTTCTGACGAGCTATTTCTTCATCAATCAGCGGCCCAAGGTCTGCACGCTCAGTTCCGATCCTGTCTATTTCTTCGACGGAATGATTGAATGCGGCTACTTTTTCTTCAAAACCCGCGATCTTCACGGCTGACGCATCGATATATTCGTCATTGTTGAAGCCGGAGAAATAGGAAATGATTGTGGTAATGGCAACAGCGATCAGCACATTAGGAATGCGGGGATTAATTTTTCTCAAGGTGACCATGATCGTCACCGCCCCGACACCGTAGAGGAGGGTAGGGAAATGGGTATAGTCAAAAGCAGCCTGCGCTACCCTGATCAGGGTCTCATAATGATGCCCAGCCTGGTCGACATAGACACCAAAAAACTTCGAGAACTGCGAGGAGGCAATGATAATGGCTGCGGCATTGGTAAATCCATTGACAACAGGATGGGAGAGAAAATTAACCACCAGTCCGAGCCGCAAAACACCCAGGGAAAACTGAAAGATACCGACGACCAGGGCGAGCACAATTGAATAGGCAATAAACTCAGGCGATCCGGCCGTTGCCAGCGGCTGCAGTGATGCCGCAGACATCAGAGAAACAACGGCTACCGGCCCTGTTGCCAGCTGACGACTGGAACCAAAAAGTGCCGCTACCATGGGGGGGAGAAAGGCCGCGTACAGCCCGTAATAAGCAGGCAGTCCGGCAAGTTGAGCATAGGCCATCGACTGGGGAATTAATACCAGCGCAACGGTAATTCCAGCCAACAGGTCAATTCTGAATTTCCCAAAACCGTAATCCTTAAACCACTCGAGAAATGGTAGTACCTTGTAAATCATTGCCAATACCCTTGTTAAATCTGTTTATCTGTTGCTGGCGGCAGCAGTTCTACTTCACCAGTGTGCAGATCGTAATAAGCCGGCACAACCATGGTCTTGCCGCTCTGGACAAAGTCAGCAATTATCGGCTCTGAGTCGGCTATCTTGCCGGCAATCTGCCTGGCAAGTTCCCTGGCGGTGTTATTCACCAGGCTGCCTTCGGCATCTTTGACAATCTTTATGGCTGCCTGGATCGGGGGCACAAATGTTGACATGTGACCATCCAGTTTTACATTACTGGCAACCGCTCCGATAGCACCGCAGGACGAGTGACCGAGGACAACAACAAGGGGGGTGTGAAGATAGGAAACGGCATACTCTATGCTCCCAAGGGTATGGTCCCCGATTATGTTTCCCGCCACCCTGACCACAAAGATATCTCCAATTCCCTGATCAAAAATATCGACCGGCGGCACACGTGAATCGGCACAGGTCAGAACAACGGCGATAGGATCCTGTCCCTCGGCAACTCCCTGCCTGCTCTCCTGGCAATGATTAGGATGCAGCAGGCTTCCCGAGACAAATCTCCTGTTTCCCTCAAGAAGGATTTTTAATGCTTCATCGGCCGAGGGGCGCTGCTTGGCAGTCTCTCCCATTCTTACGTCTCCTCTGATAACAAAACGATAGGTATCTCATTGGCTCAAGGACGTTCAGTCTATAACCTTTCACCACGCCAAAAGTGAATACTCATTCATTTGTAGAAATGCAATAATCAACGATTTTTCAGGCAGAAAGTCAAGACTAAAGTGACATTGAACAAACATCTGCAGGCAACTTCAGGCGGGGCCGCCAGGATAGCGCTCGACAAATTCGACTAATGAGCTTATAAGTTGTGCTCATTGTCTTTGGTTATAAAAGGATGGGGCATGAGAAATTTTTTTTACTCCAGATCTATGCTGGTCATTCTGGTAATTCTCTTAATGACAGTGTTCTTCCTTCCTGATTTTATCGGCCCGATACCATCGCTGCTCATTGGCGCAGCCGTGATCGGCGTGTCTTTTTTTGTCTACAATAAATGGTGCGCGCTTTCAGATGAAAAAAAAGACCAAGATGATTGAGCAGGAGTATACGCTTCGGGTAATTCAGGCAGGCTGAGAAAAATAGAGCTCCTGCTGCAACCAGATACTCGTTCAAGGAGTTTTGCAGATGATAGAACTATTGCGCCGCAGAAGATCAATTCGCAGATTCAAACAAAAGCCGGTGGACAAAGCAGAGATTGACACCCTGGTCGAGGCGATGCTTCGCTCGCCGTCCTCAAGAGGATTAAACCCCTGGCATTTCGTTGTTGTAGACGATCGGGATACAATAGAAAAACTTTCCCAGGCGAAAGCCCATGGTTCCGGGTTTATGAAAGATGCACCGCTTGCCATCGTGGTCTGTGCCGACCCCGGAATTTCTGATGTCTGGGTGGAAGATGCCTCGATTGCCGCCTTGATTCTGCACCTCACCGCCACCGACCTCAAACTCGGCAGCTGCTGGATACAGATACGCCTCAGGGATCATGGCGCAGGCGAGACAGCAGAGGAATTTATCAGAGAGGTGCTTGGTCTTGAAGAGAAGATGGTCGTAGAGGCCGTAATTGCAATCGGCTATGCGGAGGAGGAGAAACCGGGGCACGAGCGGTCGGCTCTACTGTTCGACCGGGTATCCTACAACCGCCATGGTCGGCAGAGCTGACAGCTGGAATCAGATCAGGAAGCTTTGTCCTTGCGCTGCATTTCAGAAATAATTTCAGAAATATCTTTTTTCTTTCGCTGAAAGATACGGGCAAGCTCATCGGCAACCGGCGGCAACTCACCATCATTGTGGTAAATTTCCAGAAGCTCATTAAAATATTTATAAAAAAAGAGAAAAAGGTCCTGGCTGCATTCTTCAGAGAACTGATTCGTAACCATTTTTTTCAGCTTGCCGTCCTTGTCCATGACCATCTTGGTAATCTGGTACGGCTCGATAGCTCTCTGATACAGTTTGGTAATGTGCTCTACATCGTGGGTACCCCGGAGATCAAAAAATTCCTCCTGGAATATGGCGATCGTTGAGTAAGCAAACCGGGTAATCTTGTTCTGGTCAAACACTTTCTCCGCCTTGCTCACGGCACTCTCAAAAAATCCCCTGGCGGTAGTACTGTCTCTGGTGATCTGTTCTCTGAGCTCCGAGATGCGTTTGTTGACAATTTTCTCAATACCCTGCTCGCGCGCCCTCAGTTCCGCCTCTTTCTTTTCCAGTTCCCGCTGCTGCTTGAACAGGGAAACATTGAAATTCCTGAAGGCGAGCTTCATGATGGTGCTATTGAAATAGTACTCAAGCTCGCTGTTGATCTTGGCAATCTCCTCAATCTCTGCCACCTGCTCCATTTCAAGCTCACGAATAAACTCGCCATCCAGATGGTCTGCGACATCTGAAACCCGCTCCCGATCCCTGATCAGCGCCTGGGCTGCCTGCTTTGCCGCTGCCGTGACGTTGTAGGCGACCATGCCGATAATTTTCTTCAACCGGTCATTATCGGAGCCGAGATATTTACTGACCGTCTGTGCGCCCGGTATTGTCGTAAGAGAGTCCATAACCTTTTTTATTATTCCTCTAAACCACCTTCGTTTCGTTTGCCTGCTCTGAGCGGGCAGGAACCTTGACCCTTTGCACCGATCAGAACAAAACTCACCCCTCAATCTCTGATTATACACCATCAATAATTGCTCTGTAAAAGAAATCCTCAAAAACAAGGCGTCTTGACGATGCAGCACGACGTCAAAGCGTATCTTCAGCCGCCTCGCTGGCACCCCTGTGCAACAGCGTTCTGGGTAATGACAAAAATCAATTGACTGAAACGAGCGCTCGATCATTTGATATGTTATTATGTCAGGGATTATGATCTGAAAGCACCGCTGCGACGGTTGAGGCCTGCGGGGCAGAGGCAGAGCTCGCTGGACGCAGCTGTAAGGCATCATGGACACATTCTTTCCAGAGGCTTCAATGACAGACATAGACTTGAAAAACAGGCCGGGGAACCGCCTCAGGAGACGAGACCCTTATCTTGACCGCCGAGAGGGCGAGGACAGGAGAGAGCGCTACTCACTCTACTATTTTGACAGCGGCGGCAGTGAGAGACGTGTCGGCAAGGAGCGCCGTTTAAATTTTGAGCGAAGAAAAGGATACGCCCGCATCAGCACCTGGGCATCCTCCTGCCTGGTTCCCCCGGTTCACAGCGGAGGATAAAGAGGCAGAATCCTGGTTATAGTGGCGTAATTTCTACTCCATTGTTGACAGATGAACGATGTTGTGAGAATAAGGATAGGCGACAGCTGCTTACGTCGACTGGAATCCATCACGGCTCCTCCGCACGGATGGAGCCGGGACATAAGCGCAAAAACCAATATTGAAGGAGGGAGCGTTACATGACTGCAGAACTTATCAGTGGAACCGAAATCAGCAAGACAATTCTGGAAGAAATTGCTCAAGAAGTCGCTGAGATGAAAGAAAAAAAGGGAAAAGTACCAGGCCTGGTAACTATTCTGATCGGGGAGAGCCCGGCCTCCATCAGCTATGTCACCCTGAAAGTAAAGACAGCCCTGAAGCTTGGTTTCAAGGAAGTTCAGGACAACCAGCCCGCTGATATTTCTGAAGAGGACCTGCTCGCCCTGATCGACAAATACAATAAGGATCCGGAGATTCACGGTATTCTTGTTCAGTTGCCGTTACCAAAGCATATCGATGACAAAAAAGTTCTCAATGCAATCGATCCTGATAAGGATGTCGACGCCTTTCATCCGGTGAATGTGGGCCGGCTCATGATCGGCGGCGAAGCCGTACGCTTCCTGCCCTGCACCCCAGCCGGCATCCAGGAGTTGATCGTGCGCTCCGGTACTGAAACGTCAGGTGCCGAAGTTGTCGTCGTGGGAAGGTCAAATATTGTCGGCAAGCCAATAGCAATGATGATGGCCCAAAAAGGAGTCGGCGCCAACAGCACCGTGACGATTGTTCACACGCGCACCAAGGATCTGGCCGCTCACTGTAAGCGCGCCGACATATTGATCGTTGCGGCAGGTGTCCCGGATTTGGTGAAACCGGAGTGGATCAAGCCCGGCTCAACGGTCATCGACGTTGGGGTCAACCGTGTCGGTAAAAACGAAAAAACCGGAAAGGCTATTCTCAAGGGTGACGTTGATTTTGACAAGGCAAAAGAAATCGCCGGCAAGATCACCCCGGTACCGGGAGGTGTCGGACCAATGACAATCTGCATGCTGATGAAAAACACGCTGCGCTCAGCAAAGCAGAGCATATAAACCGGGCACACCCAAGAATATCCATTCAGAATGCCCGGAACAAAACCGGGCATTCTGAACCTTCAAAGCGTCCTTTTTTCCTCTTTCTGAATGGAAGAACAACGTCTGCGAGACTAAAAATAGGGGTCAACCCTGATTTTCAGCTCCAGCAGTGTTTCAATATCTTTTACCGCCGCTTCTATTCGAGTGATAATTGCCGCTGCCTGCTCCTCCGGCGCTTTGACACTGACGAGCGCTTTACCGTCACTGGTACTGACACCTGCCGTCGGAAAATCAAAAAGTGCCGCCCTGATTTCTGCGGCCAGTGCCAGGTTTTCGATTTTCTTCTGTGTCGTTTCCGTCGGCTGGAAACACTCCTCCCTGGATGCCTGAGCGATCAGTTGCACCGCTTCATCCTCCCCCATTGAACTGAGGTTTATGACCATGTCGTAGAGGGCCGGGTCAACAATATCAATACCATATAAGACCATTGCCCATTTCTGCCGCTCCGCATCATCATGTTTCAGCTGCGCCCGTGCCTGGTCTTCAGAAATATTTTCCCGCTCCGCCTCGGCACGCACCCGGTCATCAAAATCAGCAACAATTCTCACTTTCAGCAGATGCTTGATGTCATACATGAAAAACTGACCGGCGATACCGTGGTAAACATAATTGTCTTTCTTCAGGTGGCGCAGGATAGATGCAGAGATAAAGTTGATGTATCGCTGTCTGCCAAACGAGTAACGCTCAAGAATCTGGGTGGCGTGCTGAATATTTCTCATCAACTTCAATTCCGGAATATCAAACTCTTCACTTGCAGCAAGCAGCGAATCTCTTGAGATACAGGTATAGCCAAGATTTTCCGCGACCTGTTCAGCAACCCCCCGTCCCCTGAAATAACTGCCCCGTGAAATACAAATGATTGACATTTTCACCACTCCTTTTTGCCGCGTCGAAAAAAACATGCAGCCATGAATGCTTTTTTCAAAAGCGTTGCCAGTTAACCATCATTGACTTTTTTCTCTCACCTTGCCAGAGCCTGTAATCGTTCCTGCTGTCCAGACCTGCAGCAAAATGCCAATGTGCTTATTTAAGCAATTGCAGCACATTTTTTCCTGTCAATCTTCATGATGGTGCTTATTATTGTAAGAACTTATCCTGATTCAGCAATGATTTAACAACATCTGGAAAATAATGGGAAGCTGCATAAACCATCCGAGCAGAGAAACGAACTACATTTGCCTGAAACACAATCATTATCTCTGTAGCGACTGTTTGCAATGCAGGGACCCGCAAATCTACTGCAAATTCCGATCATCATGTGTTATTTTTTTTCTTACCGCAAAAGGTGGAGGTGCCATTGATCACGAGGGTGCCGCTCAGACTCAACAAACGCTACAGGGAGAATAACGATGGGAGACCAACACTGTCCCGGATTTGAAAGCAACAAGTCATTGGCCGAACTGAAAATAAAATGTCCGGAATGTGGAAAAGAAATAGAAATCTTCTCTGACGAGATAGACAAAAAGGTCAAGTGTCCCGGTTGCGGTGCAATGCTTGATCCTCAGAAATGCAGCGTTGATTGATTCAGCAAAACCGGCGAGAATGAGCGCCGAGAACAGCGTTCAAATCTCGCCGGCAGGTATCAGTCTACCGTCTCCATATCGCGGCCACAGCAGAGTGGAACGGGGTCACCGGCTTTGACGTTCATATATTTATTACAGATATCACAAAAATAGGTGCAGTCCTCAGCGGCTTTTTTCTCAGCCGAATAAGTAGTCACCCCGCCCTCGATGCCCTCTATGTGAAAGCGCGCAAGATTGTCGTAACCAGGAACAAACTGACCCATCGGCACTATCTTTTTGTTATTTCCGTTACAATCGATAACGACCTTCCACAACAGATCAAGAGAAGCGGTTTCCTGATCGTTTTCAGGCGTTACTTCCAGCACGTTCCTATCTACTGAGATTTTCATCTGGTTACTCCTTTTCTTGTTAGAGAAAAACACATCGAGTCACACTGGCTCAACGACCAGTGCTCTCAACCAAAAAAAGAGGCTGTCAGCCCCTGTCAATCATGGTGGTGATGGTGGTGGTGATCCTCCCCGCCTGATTCTGACGGGCCGCCGCAATCTTTCAATGCCTCGGCAAGTGCTCCACTGACCTTGTCCATCTGCCTGATGGCCTCGCCCAAATAAGCCGCAACGTCATCCTTTCCTTCTGTATTCATGACAGTCTGCCATTTTGCAAATTCGGCGACGTGACCGCCATTGTGTTCTATCCAGTGCTGGAGCAGGATACGCAGTTTTTCAAGATTATCCATTGCCTTTCCTTTTGCAGAGTGAAATCATAGCCGATTAATTCCCAGCAACTGTAATCATGTATTTTTTTTCTGCAGAAATACTTTTCCGGCCATGAAATCAATTGATCTGATAGCCACATCCTGGAGTTTTCTTGAGCCTTCAAAAAGTGTAGAAACGCTTACCGTTCCATTATCTACCTGAAGGTTTGTCACATCCTCAAGAAGCGTCTCCTCAACCCCGTCTTTTTCTACAACGACACTCATCTGACACATGATAAAACCTCTTGCCTCTTTAATTTCTTACCACGACATCCGCACCATCCGGCAATCAGAGGACACCGTCAAGGGGCGCGGACAACCATTATTCCGCTGTCCAATCTTCAAGCTCGCATCAGCTAGAATCTAATTCATGAGCGTATTCCAGACAACAGTTTTCTCTTAAAACAGACCGGATCTGAAAATTGGGGCAACAAAATTCATTTCCGTGATACATCAATCAACGAAGCAGGGACAGGGGTTTGCTACACCTGAGATGGTTGTTTTCCGCCGGCAGCAATTGAACCACAATGATTAAGGCAGGCAATTATTCGTGGATTCAGACCGTCAAATAAGCTAGATTGGAGGTGGTGGTGAAAATAGTTTGCGCGGAAACGGGAGATGACAGAAACCTGAGCATTTCAGGACATGGTTCATTTTCAGCATTGAAAATCAAAGGCAACAGGAGAGAAGGCATGAACGTGCATAAAATTTATCAGTATGCCCTGCAAAGAGAGAAAGAGGGCTATACATTTTTCAAGAGCAACGCAGACAAAGCATCCCATGCTACTGCTTCCGAAGTATTCCAGAAACTGGCGGATGAGGAGCTCAAACATATTCAATTCATCAAAAGGCTGATGGAACAACCTGATGAGGAACCCCTTGAAAGTGATGCTGCTCTTGAGGAAGATGATTGGTTTGAACATCGCGCCAAGGAGGAATTACTTGACCAGAGCCTTATTGAGTCCATGATACCCGATGTGGCCGTTCTGCGGACCGCATACCTGATCGAGCATGACCTCTCTGAATTTTATGAAATGGCGGCAGCACAATCTACCGGCAAGGCACACCAGGCATTTACAAAGCTGGCTCACTGGGAACGCGGCCATGAAGCATTTTTCAAGGAACTCCATGATAAAGTCTTTCAGGAATACACTGAAATGCCCTGGGGGGGATGAAAAAATGCGCTGAAATTTATTTTTCCCAGCGTGAGACCAAGCGTGCAGGTGAGCATTTATACAGTCCGCTCCGTCATCATTTTTGTTAATACAAAACAATAGTATAACTCATGCATGATGATTCAGCACCAGGTTATACATCTTGCCAAAGGCAGAGATATGGGCTAGATTGGCTGAGGCAGAAAAACAGAGAACAGTAGGCCGTCTTTCAATCATTACAGGCGCTGGAAAAAGGGAACTCAGCCTAACCGAAAGATGCATTCTTTTGTTTTCTTGTCGTTGCACTGGGTTATCACGTTATAATTTTTCCTAAGGAAGACTGATCATGGCTGATGTCGCAATAAGGCTTGAAGGAAAATCCAAGAAATCGCTTCTTGATGATGTCAAAGCACTGCTCCCCGAAGGTAATCTGAGCCTGTGCCTTACCTGTGGGCTCTGTTCTTCCGGTTGTCCGGCAACCGGACTTGAAGGCATGGATCCGAGAAAATTTCTGCGCATGCTCGTCCTTGGCATGGACGAGGAGGTCTTGAAGTCCGACTGGCCATGGATGTGTACCATGTGCCAGCGCTGCGTCTATGTCTGCCCGATGAAAATCGATATTCCCCAGCTCATCTTCAACGTCAGGGGCGCCCGCCCAAGAGACGAGCGGCCGAAAGGCATACGAAATTCCTGTGATGTGGCAGTGGCGAGCGAATCCTGCAGCGCGATGGGAACGCCGGTTGAAGATTTTAAATTTGTTATCAACGATGTGCTGGAAGAATACCGGGAGGCCCAACCTGAATTTGCCGAGATGCAGGCCCCTATTGATAAAGTGGGAGCTGAATTTTTTATCAACCAGAACTCACGGGAGCCGATGATGGAGCCCGACGAGATGGTACCGCTCTGGAAGATCCTCCACCTTGCCGGTGTTGACTGGACCTATGGCAGCAGAGCGTGGGCAGCGGAGAACTACTGCCTTTTTCTTGCCGATGCCAAGAACTGGGAATACCTGGTCCGCAAGAAAGCTGAGATGGCAACGGAACTGGGGTGCAAGACATACCTCAACACCGAGTGAGGGCACATCACCTTTGCGGTCCGGGCCGGACTGCAGAAATTCAACATCAAGCATCAGTTTGAAACAAAGAACATCTACGAATTTTATGCAAAGTGGATCAGGGAAGGAAAACTGAAGCCAAGTTCCGAGTGGAACAAGGATTTGAAGATCAAATTCACCGTGCAGGATCCCTGCCAGATTGTTCGCAAGAGTTACGGCGACAAGATCGCCGACGATTTCCGCTTTGCCATAGCGCAGGCGGTCGGTGAAGAAAATGTTGCCGAGATGTACCCGAACAAATCCAACAACTACTGCTGCGGCGGCGGCGGCGGATTTCTCCAGTCAGGCTTCAAAGATCAGCGTCTTGAATATGGCAGACTGAAAGATGAACAGATCAAAGAGAGCGGTGCCCAGTACTGCATCGCCGGCTGTCACAACTGCCACGCCCAGATTCATGAATTGTCGCACCACTATGGCGGGAATTACCAGGTCGTACATTTCTGGACGATTCTTGCCCTCTCCCTTGGCATACTCGGGCCGAATGAGCGAACATACCTGGGCGACGACCTGAAAGATGTAAACGTGTTTCACCCGGAAACTGCGTTATAAAAAGGTCCGTGACATACAAATTCAATTAGGTTTGACTATGCAGCTAACAAAACAGCAGATAGACTATTGCATGGAGTGCGGCGTCTGCACCGGCAGTTGCCCCATAAGCCACGAGCGGCCCGGTTTCTCTCCACGGCAGATGATAAAACGGACCCTGGTTGAACCCGATGGAGATATCCTGCAGTCAAATGATCTCTGGGCCTGTCTCAGCTGTTCGAGGTGTAGTGACCGATGCCCTGTGGGTATTGACTTTCCGGAGTTTATCCGTTCCTACCGGGAAAAAGCGCTGAAAGGTGCCAATCTTCCCAGCCCCAGTCATCATGGTGTTTTTCAGACAATTACCGCAATACAGTCGGGAACCCTGCAGCAGAAACGAAACAGCTGGGCGGCTGAAGCCGGGAAAATCAGTGAAACGGGAGAATTTTTCTATTTTGTCGGCTGCGCTCCGTTTCACAATGTTGTTTTTCAATATCTTGATCTCAATGTCATTGACGGTGCCAAGGCAATCCTTACCATCCTCAACAAGCTCGGAATTGAGCCGGTCGTCAGCAATGATGAGCGCTGCTGCGGGCACGATGCCTTCTGGAGCGGCAACAGGGAACTCTTTGAAAAACTTGCCAGAAAAAATGTCGAGACGATTGCAAAAACAGGGGCGAAAACCGTCATCTTCGGCTGCCCTGAGGGATACTCAAATTTCAGGGAGAATTATCCTGAGGTTGTTGGCGAACTGCCGTTTGAGATTGTCCATATCACCGAATTCCTGCTGCAAAGGCTCCAGGATTCCGATATCAGCTTTAAAAAAGACGCGGAGACTGTCGTAACCTTTCACGATCCCTGCCGGCTTGGCCGAAGATCTGGAATGTATGAAGAGCCGAGAAAGTTGATTAATCTCGTCGCTGACAACACCTTTCAGGAAATGGAAAACAACCGGGAAAACGGTGTCTGCTGCGGGACAACTGCCTGGATGGAGTGTTCGTCCTGTTCCAAGACCATGCAGACCAGGCGCCTGCTTGAAGCGCAACAGGTCGGTGCCCAAACCCTGCTGACCGCCTGCCCGAAGTGTCAGATTCACCTGACATGCGCCAAATCCAACACTGATATTGATATCGAGGTAAAAGACCTGTACAGCTACCTGGCAGAGAAACTGTAGATGGGAGAAAAAGCGTGCACGCTTAAAGGCTGCACGATCGCATAGGGTACAACGAATTATTTTTGAGCAGCGGAGAAAACGTGATGAAATCAAAAAATCCTCAAAAAATGCAGGGCTCGGTCATGGTTGTCGGCAGCGGCATCGCCGGTATGCAGGCAGCACTCGATCTGGCAGACTCCGGATTTTACGTCTACCTGGTGGAAAAATCAGCGTCCATCGGCGGGGTGATGGCCCAGCTGGACAAGACGTTTCCCACCAATGACTGTGCGATGTGAGTTATCTCACCCAAACTGGTCGAGGTCGGCCGGCACCTGAACATCGAACTCAAAACACTGTGTGAAGTAAAATCCATCGACGGCACTGCCGGAAACTTTGAAGTGGAACTGCTTCAGAGCCCCAGGTACGTTGACATGGACAAATGTATTGCCTGCGGCGAATGCGCTGAAAAATGTCCAAAAAAGGTGACGAGCCGTTTCGATGCCGGGCTTGTCAAACGCAAGGCCATCTATGTCGACTATCCGCAGGCCGTGCCGTTAAAATATGCGATCGATGCAGAAAACTGCATTTACCTTGTCAAGAATGGAAAATGCGGGTTCTGTCAAAAGGTCTGCCCGGCAGACGCCATTGATTTCGACCAGCAGGAAGAGACCGTCAAACTCCAGGTCGGCTCGGTTATTGTCGCCCCCGGGTTTTCCACCTTTGATCCTTCAGGACTGGATACCTATCAGTACGGCACCTATCCAAACGTCATAACCTCTCTGGAAATGGAGCGTATTCTGAGCGCCACAGGACCGTTCCAGGGTCATCTCGTCAGGCCTTCTGACGGCAGGGAACCAAAAAAAATTGCCTGGCTCCAGTGCATCGGCTCCAGGGATATCAACAAGTGCGGCAATCAATACTGTTCCTCTGTCTGTTGCATGTACGCGGTCAAAGAGGCGGTCATTGCCAAAGAACATGCCAAGTCCGATCTCGATGCAGCCATTTTCTTCATGGATATGCGTACCTACGGCAAGGAGTTTGAAAGCTATTACGAACGCGCCCAGAAAGAACAGGGTGTGCGTTTCGTTCGTACCCGCATCCACTCAATTGTCGAAGACCGTGAGACAAAATCCCTCTCTCTGCGTTATGTCGATGAATCCGGCAAACCGCTTGATGAGACCTTTGACATGGTCGTGCTCTCCGTCGGTATGGAAACACCGAAGGAACTGGAGGAGCTTGCCGGAACACTCGGCATAGAATTGAACTCAGACAGGTTTGTCAAAACAGATCCTTTCTCACCAGTTAAGACGTCAAGGGAGGGAATTTATGTCTGCGGCGCCTTCCAGGAGCCAAAAGACATCCCCTACTCTGTGATGGAGGCAAGTGCCGCCGCCTGCTGGGCCGAATCCGGTCTGGCACAGTCACGCGGCACACTGACCCAGACAAAGAGTTACCCGCAGGAGAAAGTAATCTCGACAGAAGAGGCGAAAATCGGTGTCTTTGTCTGCAACTGCGGAACCAACATCGGCTCTATTGTCGATGTGCCGGCAGTCGCCGACATGGCCAGGGGACTGCCGGGTGTCTGCTACGTTGAAGAGAACCTCTTTACCTGCAGCCAAGACAGCCAGGACAAGATAACCGAGGTCATCAAGCGGGAAGGTCTGAACAGGGTCGTGGTGGCTGCCTGTACACCGAGGACCCATGAGGAGCTCTTCCAGGAAACACTCAGGGACGCAGGCCTTAACAAATATTTGTTTGAGATGGCCAACATACGCAACCAGTGTTCCTGGGTCCACTCCAACGAGAAGGGAGAGGCAACGGCCAAGGCCAAGGACCTCGTGCGCATGGCGGTAGCCAGAACGCGGCTGATAACCTCCCTTAACCAGCCCACCATTGGTGTTACCAGGAGTGCGCTTGTCATCGGCGGCGGTATTGCCGGAATGGCTGCTGCTCTCGGACTGGCCGACCAGGGATACCGGGTTCACCTGGTGGAAAGAGAATCATCATTGGGCGGCAATGGTCGCCATCTGCTGGCAACCTGGCAGGGAAGCTCCGTCCCTGACAATCTTGCCGCCATGATCAGAAAACTGGAAGCACACGAGCTGGTGGATATCTACTGCCGCTCTGAAATAAAAAACTCAAGCGGCTTCATCGGCAACTTTAAGACTACCATCTCTTCAAATGGATCAGACAAAGAAGTTGCGCATGGCGCCGTTATCATCGCCACCGGTGCCAGAGAGCATGTACCGACAGAATATCTTTACGGCCGCAACGACAGGGTCCTGACCCATCTTGATCTTGACAGGGCCATCACTGCAGAAGATGAACGACTGTCGTCGGTCTCCGCGGTCGGCTTTATTCAATGTGTCGGCTCACGTGAAAAAGACAGGCCATATTGTTCGAAAGTCTGTTGCACTCATTCGGTCAAGGCGGCGATCACCTTTAAAAAACGCAATCCCGAAACAGACGTGTTCATATTCTATCGGGATATCCGCACCTACGGGCGGCGGGAAGCCCTTTACAAGGAAGCGCGTGAAAGAGGCGTCATCTTCATCCGCTACAGCCAGGCAAGAAAACCGGTGCTGAGAGAAGAAGACGGCAGCCTGCGGCTTACCGTGCGCGATCACGTCCTGGACCTTGACCTGGATATCAGGCTTGACCTGCTTGTACTCGCCGCAGCAATTGTGCCCCGGGACAATGAACCACTGGCCCAGATGTTCAAGCTATCCTGCAGCAACGACAATTTTTTCAACGAGGCCCATGCCAAGCTGAGACCGGTTGAATTTGCAACGGCCGGCGTCTTTTTGGCCGGAATGGCACACTACCCCAAACCAATTGAAGAGAGCATTGCCCAGGCAGCTGCTGCTGCTTCCCGGGCAAGTGTCACGCTGTCCAGGGAAAATATCACCGTTGAAGGGGTTGTCTCCGCGGTTGAACATTTCATGTGCCGGGGCTGCGGGGAATGCGAGAGCGTCTGCCCCTTTAATGCCATAGCCGTGGAAACAACCGGCGAAGGCGCGCGGCTTGCGGTCGTTCAGGAAGCACTCTGCAAAGGCTGTGGCATGTGTGCGGTAGCCTGCCCCACGGGAGCGGCCTCGGTTCGTCACTATGATGATGAAGAGGTCCTCACCATGGTGGAAACAGCTTTTGAGCACTGAAGGACTGTACCTTTAACGGAGCAGTTATCATTAAATCATAGTCAAGGAAAAGAACATGTCCGGGGAATTTAAGCCAAAGATAATTGCCTTTGCCTGTAATTGGTGTGCCTATTCAGCAGCGGATCTGGCGGGTGTCAGCAGGTACCAGTACCCTCCGAACCTGCGCATTATCCGGGTGATGTGCTCCGGCAGGATAAACCCGAATTTCATTCTCAAAGGGTTTGAAAACGGTGCCGACGGCGTCCTTGTCGCCGGTTGACACATCGGCGACTGCCATTACCTGGATGGTAATGTGAGAGCTGAAAAGGTGTTCGCTGCAGCCAGGGACCTCGCAGAACTCCTGGGAATTGAACCCGGAAGGGTCCGCCTTGAGTGGATCTCTTCAGCCGAAGGCACAAGATTTGCTGAAGTTGCTACTGAATTTACACAGGAAATCAAATCACTGGGCCCTCTGAAAATAAAAGAGGCGGTCTGAAAGTGATTGTTTTAACTGCTTCAACAGGAGATTGATCGTGAATAAGGACATGCTTGTTATCGGTGGCGGAATTGCAGGGATACAGTCATCACTGGATCTGGCGGAGATGGGATTCAAGGTCTATCTTGTCGAGCGGCTGCCGAGTATCGGCGGGAAAATGGCTCAGCTAGACAAGACATTTCCCACCAACGACTGCGCCATCTGAATCCTCTCGCCGAAAATGCTGGATGTCGGTCGACATCCCAATATCGAGTTGCTGGCCTACAGCGAAGTTGAAAAAGTCGAAGGCAGTGCCGGCTGTTTCAAGGTCCAGGTGAGAAGAAAGGCCCGCTATGTCGATGAGGCAAAATGCACCGGTTGCGGGGCGTGTGCTGAAAAGTGCCCGACCGACGTCCTCGACCTCTACAACGAGAACCACAGCACCAGAAAAGCGGTTTACAGCTGGTTTGCCCAGGGCATCCCTTCCACCCATGCCATTGATGCTGACCACTGCCGGGTCCTGCAGGGCAAGAAATGCGGAATCTGCCAGAAACTATGTGAAGCGGGGGCAATTGACTTCGAACAAAAAGACCGGATCATCGAGCTTGATATCGGCTCGATCATTGCAGCCAACGGCTATACTGTATTCGATCCAGGCAGAATCCCGGAATACCGCTACAAGGATCTGCCCAACGTTATATCGGCGATGGAATTTGAGCGTTTTCTGAGTGCCAGCGGGCCCACCCACGGTCACCTTGACCGGCCCTCGGATATCGCCGTCAAAAAAGAAATCGGCCTGCTTGAAAAACAGGAAGCACGGGAATCAAGAGCCCTTAAACGTCTTGAAGAAAAGCATGGAGAGTCTTCCGAAGACTTTTTCAAGCGATACATGGCCGGCGAAACCGATAATGAGGCAAGCCTGCAGCAATGGGCAGTAAAATATGAAGAGTACCTGCTGTTGAATAAGCAACTTGAAGCACTCAGGGAAAAACAAAGCCGTTTTACCACCGCAAAAAAGCTTGCCTTCATCCAGTGCGTCGGCTCACGGGATCTGAGGTATTATCCATTCTGTTCAGGTTTCTGCTGCATGCATTCAATTAAAGAGGCAGTCATCGCTCATGAACATGACAATGACACAACATCCGTTATTTTTGGCATGGATATCCGGGCGGTGGGCAAAGGATTTGATGAATACAAGGTCCGGGGAAACAATAAATCAAACATTACCTACCGGCGCAGCAGGGTCGCTGAAATCGTACACGGCCCCGATAACTGCCCTGTGCTCGTCTATGAAGACACCCGGGAGCAGGTTGTGCGCCGGGAAACCTTTGATCTGGTAATTCTGGCGACAGCCTGCGCCCCGGCAGACGGCATTGCCGAGCTTGCAGGTATTCTTGATATTGAGATTAACGAATTCGGTTTTTTCAAAACCAGCCCGGATAATCCGGTCGACACGACCAGGGATGGAATTTTTGTCTGCGGTTGCGCTCACAGCCCGATGGATATACCGGAATCCGTTGCCCAGGCCAGCAGTGCCGCCTCCCGGGCGGTGCAGACAGTGACTCATGAGAATTTACTCACGGTATCGTAAGAGGTTTTGAGGATATGAAGAAAAAGAGCAAGGATAAACCTGAAGACCTGCGGGTTGGTGTATTCATTTGCGATTGCGGTTCAAACATTGCCGGACACCTCGACTGCAAGTCCGTGACCGACTATGCCTCAACCCTGCCGGGCGTTGTCTATTCCAAGGAAAATCTCTATACCTGCTCGGAGTCGGGTATCGTTGAGATCCAGGACGCCATAAAAAAACACAAGCTCAACCGTGTTGTTGTGGCCTCCTGTTCACCAAGGACCCATCAGCCGCTTTTTTCAAGCTCCTGTGAGCAGGCTGGGATGAACCCGTACCTGTTTGAAATGGTCAATATCCGGGACCAGTGTTCATGGGTGCACATGGGGCAGCACGATATTGCCACGGCAAAGGCCAAAGACCTTGTGCGAATGGGGGTTGCCAAGAGTGCTACACTGGAGCCGCAGGATTCGATAGAGTCATCGCTTGTCCGGAAGATACTGGTTATCGGTGGAGGAATCGCCGGACTCTCGGCAGCTGAGGCACTGCGGGCTATGGGCCTTGAGGTCATTTTAGTTGAGAAGGAAGCAAAACTGGGAGGCCTGCTGAACGATCTTAATGTCCTTGACAGCGGAGAGTCGTCTGCCGAACGCATCGCCAGGCTGAGCGCCAAGGTAAACGGTACTGACGGCATAACCGTACACACCGGTTCCCGCGTGGTCAATATCAATGGGTATATCGGAAACTTCAATATCACCGTTGAATCCGGTGAAGAGACCATTGAAGATACCGTGGGCTGTATCGTCGTCGCCTCAGGCGCTGTACCCCTGATCGAAAAAGGGCTGATGGGCTACAACGGCACATCGGTGATTACCCAGATGGAACTCGAGCGGCAGCTGAAAGAAAAAACATTCAGAGCAACCCGGATCGTGATGATCCAGTGCGCCGGTGCCAGGAACAGCAAACGGGAGTATTGTTCCCGGATCTGCTGCGTGACGGCAGTGAAAAACGCGATGCTCATCAAGCGGAACTATCCGCTTGCCGATATCCACATCCTCTATCGCGACATGCAGATGTATGGCGACGAGAAAGAAAAAATGCTCTGGGACGCCAGGGGAATGGGAATCAACTTTGATGTCTATGACCCTGAAAAGATTCTTGACGTCGGCGACGGCACGGTGATTTTTCACCAGACGGTGCTCGGAAAGACAAAAGAGCTGCCTTCGGACCTGACCGTACTCTCCACCCCGCTTGTTGCAAGAAAGGACGTTGCCACGATTGCCGGACTGATGAGAATTCCAACCGACAAGAACGGGTTTTTCCTGGAGGCCCATGCAAAACTGCGTCCCCTTGATTTTTCCGCCGACGGAATCTTTGTCTGCGGCAGTGCCCGCTTTCCGGTAACCTCCGTTGAGGCCCGGACGCAAGGAATCGGAGTTGCCTCCCGGGTGGCCGCAATTCTTTTCAAAGATAAACTGGTAAAGAGTGCAATCGTCGCCGAAATTGATGAAGAATCGTGCGTCGGCTGCATGGGTTGCCTTACCGTATGTCCCTACGAGGCCATCGTCTTCAACAATGAAAAAAGGGTCTGCGAAGTTAAAGAGATTCTCTGTAAAGGCTGCGGCAATTGCGCCTCAACCTGCCCGTCGCACAGTGTAATTTTGAAAGGCTACAAGCCGGAACAGCTGCTTGCACAAATTCGGGCAATTTAAGACTATTGCAGGTAATAACCGGTATGAACAGGTCAAAACGATCTCATACAAAACCATTCAACAAGGAAACCACATGACTAACGACACGTTTGAGCCCAAAATCGTCTGTTTTTTGTGCACCTGGTGAGCATACGCCGCTGCTGACCTGGCTGGGGTCAGTCGTTTGCAGTACCCGGCAAATATCAGGACCGTCCGGGTAATGTGCAGTGGAAGTGTGTCGCCGCACCACATTCTTCTCGCTTTTCAGAAGGGGGCCGACGGTGTTTTTGTCGGTGGCTGACACCTCGGTGAATGCAATTACCTGTATGGTAATTACTCTACTGAGAAGCGAATAACCGTTTTGAAGGATATGCTCAAATTCAGCGGTATCGACGATGCACGGCTGAAAGCGAGCTGGGTGTCATCCGCCGAGGCCTCTGAACTGGTTCATGAATTTGAAACCTTTATCAAGGAACTGCGCGAGTTGGGGCCATCTCCTCTGAAAGAGGACTACAGAAAAGAATTGGCATAATAGTGAGCCTTTTAACGGCAGGACATTTCTATGATAGATTCTATAAAGAACAAAGTGAGGAAGCTTTTCGATTCAGGCGAAATAAAAGGGTTCCTCGGGCTGGCTGAAAAGAACGGCCATGTCGGACCACATCTTTTTCAAAAGGGCGACGATCTGGAGATCATGCTCCTGGGAGACCGCAAACGACCGGGCGACTCACGATACCCGCTCAGTAAATACCTGATGAACCTTTACAAGGCATATCCGGATGAGGTGTTCGGTATCCTGGTCCGCGGCTGCGATGATCGAGCCTTGAAAACCCTCTATACCTGGAATCAGCTGACGCCGAACAAAGTTATTCCTGTCGGTATTACCTGCCCCCAGGAACTTGCTGATGCCTGTGAATGCGCCATTCCGTATCCGGACGACATCACCGCAGGAGAAAAGGCGGAACCAGGGGGCTCGCAGAAGGTAACCGCTGTTGATAACCTGGTACTGACCGAGCGCTTTGACTACTGGATGTCTGAATTCGTCAAGTGCATAAAGTGTTACGGGTGCAGCAATATCTGCCCAATGTGTTTCTGTAAAGAGTGCAGCCTCAAGTGTGACGACCTGATAAAAAAAGGCGAGCTGCCGCCTGAAATTCCCATTTTTCACCATACCCGCGCCATGCACATGGTCGGCAGATGCATTGACTGCGGTCTCTGCGAAGAAGCCTGTCCATCGGGAATCCCGCTGCGGACCCTGTATAAAAAGGTAAACTCTATTCTTGACGACAAATTTGATTTTAAAACCGGCATACGGCGCGGCCAGCGATCACCATTGAACAATTTAGAACCTGCGAGAGGCAGTAAATAGGATGGGAGCGACTATGGATTACAGGACGGTACTGACAACATGCACGTATTGCGGCTGCGGCTGCAATTTTTTCCTGGAGGTGCTCGATGACAATCCAATCGGCACCATTCCCTGTAAAACAAGCCCTGTCAACGAAGGCAAACTCTGCATCAAAGGCTGGAACGTACACGAATTCATCCGCAACAAGAAACGCTTGAAAGAGCCGATGATCAGGAAGAACGGTCGGCTGGAGGAAGTTTCCTGGGATGAAGCACTCGACTACACCGCACAGCGGCTCAAGGATATCAAGATCAAAAACGGCCCGGATGCCATCGGCTTTCTCACCTCTGCAAAGGTAACCAACGAGGAGAATTACCTGCTTCAAAAATTTGCCAGGGCGGCAATTAACACGAATAACGTCGACCATTGCGCCCGGCTCTGACACTCCTCTACCGTGGCAGGTCTTGCCGCGGCACTGGGAAGCGGTGCAATGACAAATTCCATTGAGGAATTCGAGCAGGCAGACTGTATTTTCATTATCGGTTCCAACACAACGGTTGCCCATCCGCTGGTAGCCACGAGAATTTTTCGTGCCAAAAAAAACGGGGCCAAAATCATCGTTGCCGACCCGCGTAAAATACACATCTCCGAGATAGCAGACATTCACATCAACCAGAAAATGGGCACCGACGTGGCGCTGCTCAACGCGATGATGAACGTGATCGTGGAAAACGGCTGGCAGGATCAGGAATATATTGACCAGCAGACTGAAAACTTCGCCGCCTTGCAAAAGGTTATCGAGAATTTCACCCCGGAACAGGCCGAGGTCATCTGCGGTATACCGGCACAGACAATCCGCCGTATGGCCGAGGTTTATGCAACAGCCGAGAAAAGTTCGATTATCTACTGTATGGGCATTACCCAGCACACCACCGGTGTCGACAATGTCAAATCGCTTGCCAACCTGGCAATGCTCACCGGAAACCTCGGCAGGGTCTCAACCGGGATAAACCCGCTGCGCGGCCAGAATAATGTCCAGGGTGCCTGCGATATGGGTGGTTTGCCCAACGTGTTTACCGCGTATCAGCCGGTAACCAGCCCCGCGGCCTCCGAAAAATTCGCCAAGGCCTGGGGTGTCGAGACACTCTCCCAGTCAGTCGGCCTTACCATACCGGGCATGCTGGAAGGACTGGAAAACGGTGAGCTGAAAGCTCTCTACATCATGGGTGAAAACCCTGTTGTCAGTGACCCCGATGTCACCCACGTCAAAAAAGCCTTTGAAAAAGCGGAATTTCTGGTGGTTCAGGATATCTTTCTGACGGCTACCGCGGAGATGGCGGATGTGGTGCTGCCCGGCGTATCCTTTGCCGAAAAAGATGGTACCTTTTCCAACACGGAACGACGCATCAGCAGGGTGCGGAAGGCAATTGAGCCATTGGGAGAAGCGCGCCAGGACTGGCAGATTATTCAGGATATTTCAACCCGGTTCGGTTATCAGATGAATTACAGCAGCCCCGAAGAAATTTTCCAGGAAATGGCCGCTCTCACCCCTTCCTACAGCGGGATTACCTATACCCGGCTCGAAGGGGACGGTATCCAGTGGCCCTGTCCGAGCGAAGATCACCCCGGCACACAATTTCTGCACAAAGGGAAAATTGCCCGGGGCAAAGGACTTTTTCACGGAATCGGCTTTATCCCTCCTGCAGAGACCGTTGATGCGTCATTTCCTTTCTGGTTCTCAACAGGCCGGGTGTTTGCTCATTACCACACGGGAACGATGACAAGAAACTCACCGACTCTTGATTCTGAAATGGAAGAGGGCTTTATTGAAATCAGCAGGGAAGATGCTGAGAAACTACGGATCAAGCATGGTGAAATTGTAAAAGTTTCTTCCCGGCGCGGCACGCTCGAAACAAAAGCCCTGGTTACCAGGCGCATTGATCAGGGATCCGTCTTCATGCCGTTTCACTTCATAGAGAGTTGTGCAAATATCCTCACCAACCCGGCACATGACCCGATCTGCAAGATTCCGGAGCTTAAAGTCTGTGCAGTAAATATTGAAAAAATAGCAGCGTGAAAAAATCACATGAAGCATCCCCGGAACGGGTGTACCCGTTCCGGGGAGACTTCATGGCAGTTTCCAGGGATTAACTAACGGAGTTGATTTGACTCTGATCAGATCTTACAGGTCATGTCCTGGCCGCAGCAAAGCGGAGATTTAATCTTACCGTGCCCATTCGGGCACTTGGAGATCTGAACTTCTCTGCCGTCATCGAGTTTCAGGGAATCATTTTCGAGCGGGGCATCACACTTTGCACAGGTTGCATTCACTGCCATTCCACATTTGTCACATTCGTACGTGGCCATTTAAGCCTCCTTCTCAGATGCAGTAATAGTGGTATTGTTTCAGAATATCGGTACACTCATCGTGAAGTGATTGCCCGGGGCATCAATTCATGACAATATCATCAAAAAGTTATCACGGAATCAGTGTTGTCAAGGCAGTTCGGGAATACAGCCCACCCTGTTCTCCCAGAGAACAATAAAAAAGGTCAGACAACGGGGGCGCTGCCTGACCTTCATGAGAGAGCGGTTTTAAAAACCGGTTATTTTTTTTCAGTCAATCTGGGGGCGTGGAAAAAGGCCTGATCGCTCAACCATTTCCGGTACTTTTTCCTCCCACTCGATTGCCATAATATGGAATCCGGCAACTCCCTCGACTTCCTTGAGGCGCTGGATTGTCTCGACCGCTATGGTTATCCCTTCCGCCGACTGCTTGTTCTTTTCAACCCCTTTCAGACGTTCGATCAGCTCCTCGGGCACATCCATGCCGGGAACATTTTTTGAGAGATAGCGGGCCATACCGACCGAGCGCATCGGGGTGATCCCGGCCATGATATACACTTTTTCATGCAGACCGCGCTCGCGCACCCCGGTCATCCATTTTTCAAACTTGTCGACATTGTAAATACACTGTGTCTGGATAAATTCGGCACCACAGGCCACTTTCTTGGCCAGACGGGGAACCCTGATCTTGAAAGGATCGCCAAACGGATTTGCTGCCGCGCCGACAAACATGCTGGGGGGAACCTTTATTTCGTCGCCGCTGATAAATTTTCCTTCATCTCTCATATGCCTCACGGTCTGGACAAGCTGCATCGAGTCAAGATCAAAGACATTCTGGGCCTGGGGGTTATCACCGAAACTCTGGTGATCACCGGACAGACAGAGGATATTGTGAATTCCAAAGGATGCAGCTCCGAGAATATCACTCTGCAGGGCTATCCTGTTGCGATCCCTTACTACCATCTGGAGCACCGGGTCGATCCCCTGCTGCTTCAGGTGGATACATGCCGCAAGGCTGCAGAGCCTGGTGACCGAAGTTTGATTATCGGTAATATTGACGGAATCAACATGATTCCTGATCAATTCGCCCTTCTCAATAATGTGAGCAGGATCACTTGACCGCGGGGGGCCGCATTCACTGGTAACCGCCTGGTGTCCGTTTTTCAGAACCTTCTCGAGGTTGCTCCTGGTGATTGTCTCAACAGCCATTAAAAGTCCTCCAGTTTAAATGACCGGGGTCCGCCGGCCCTGTCTTTTGACCAGTCTTTCAGCGGCAACACCTTTTCATAATCATCTATCCGGCCAATTGCTTCCAGGCGATCAACAACCAGTTGCCAGGCGCAGTCGAGATCTTTTGAAATTTCACATTTCCCCTTCGACGATCCTCCGCACGGCCCGTTAAACAGGCGCTTGCAGCAGCGGCTGACCGGACAGACGCCGCCGGTAATGCCGAGCACGCAGTCACCGCAGGCCTGACATTTCTCGGTGAAATGTCCACTGGCGATCACATCGCCCAAAAACGTGGTATTGAGCGCCGGATAAATCGGCATCTTTTCATACTTTGAGGCCATGAACTGAACGCCGATGCCACAGGCCAGGCTCAGGACCGCCTCTGATCCCTTGATGAGCTCCTCGGTCTTTTCAAAAAACTCATGCTCGCACTGGCGCTCTATTCCACTATCAACAATTTCAATGTCAACCTCATCCTGACTGGCGCGTATTTTCAGCTGCGATGCCAGGATACCGGCTTCCTTGTTCCCGCCCTGATGACATACCGCAACACAGGTATTGCAACCAAATACAGTCAGTTGCTTATGGTTTTTAATCATCTCCCAGATCTCATCAAACGGTTTCTGTTCACCAATTATCATAATTCATAGACTCCTTCTTCAATAACACTCATCTGAAGTGGAACACGCCCTGCTATGCAGGCTGCGCATTGGACTGACCGGCACGTTTTTTCTTCAGCGCCAGCAAGACGGGCGAAGGCCCAAGTTTTGTGATTCTCTCGGTAAACTCCGTACAGATCTCGGCCCACCTCGGCCCCTGTGCAGCCGAGAGGTTGTAGAATTCAACGCGTTCCGGATCCACCCCAACAGTTGTCAGTAATTTTTTAACCCGCTGAACCCGTTTTGCGGCATTGGTATTTCCTTCCAGGAAATGGCACTGGCCCTGCAGTCAGCCTGCCACAAAAACACCGTCTATTCCGCGCTCGAAGGCACGCATTATATAGACCTGATCAAGCTTACCGGTGCAGGGAAGCCTGATTACCTTGACATTGGGGGGATAACTCAGCCTCATCACTCCTGCCAGATCTGCAGCAGCAAAAGCGCAGTAGTGACAGGCAAAGGCAAGGATATTTGCTTTCCAGTCTGCAGGTATTTCTTTCTGCCCCATCTCCGGGCTAACCCGCTCTTTCTTTGGTTCTTCACCTGGTGACATTCAGTTCCCTCCCGGGCTGTAATCAATTAATTGAGCTCAGTTACAGAGTCGATCATTGCTCTGATCTGGTCATCTCTGAAATAATTAACCTGAAATGCCTTGGCCGGGCAGACTCCCGCACAGATACCACAGCCGGTGCACTTGACCTCGTTATGACTCACCCTGCCATCCTCATCGATAAAAGGTGAGTCGAAAGGACAGGCTCTGAAGCAGGCCAGACATGACATGCAGATATCTCGATTATGTTTGGAGATAACCCCAGATACGGTCAGGCTGCTGTGGGACAGCAGCGCCCCTGCTCGGCCTGCGGCGGCAAGGGATTGACTGATGGTTTCTTCCAGATTTTTCGGGGCATGCCCCAATCCGGCCAGAAAAAAACCTTCGCTGGGAAAATCCACCGGCCTAAGCTTGACATGGGCTTCCATGAAATAATCATCAATGTTGCAGGTCAGTTTATATTTTTTGGCAAACTCGTTAGAATCCGGCTGCGGCCTGAAACCTGTTGAGAGGATAACATAGTCTGCATCTATGACGATTTCCTTGCCCAGTATTTTTCCCGGCAGATTTACGCGACAGCCTTTTTCTGCAGGCGTTACCTCTGGCTTCTCGTCCGGAGTAAAAAGAAAGAAAAGAACACCAAGCTCACGGGCTTTGCGGTAATAATCCTCCTTGAGACCATAGGCGCGAATATCCCGGTAAATCACGACCACCTGCGTATCAGGGGAGCGCTCTTTTATCGCAATACTGTTTTTCAGCGCATCCTGACAGCAGACCCGCGAACAGTAGTTGTTCGGTTCCTCGCGCTGGCCGACACACTGAATCATCACATAAGTTTCACCGGTTGATGGATCACGTTCGGCCAGTAAATCTTCAAGCTGGCGCTGGGTGATGATTGATTCTGCAGTGCCGTATCCGTATTCTGCCGGTTCATATTCGCTGCCGCCGGTGGTAATGACAACAGCCCCATGATCGACCTGAACGCCGTTGGATAGATTCGTGATAAAATTTCCGACAAAGCCATCCGTCTTATCGACGGTCGTCTCTTTATGAACGGTTATCCGGGGATCATTTTCGATCTGCTCTATCACTTCTTTCAAATACGCCTGAAGATCATCCCCTTCGAGATTGTGCCGCACCCGTCTCAGCAGTCCTCCGAGGAACGCTTCGCGCTCCACCAGGTGAACACCATAGCCCTGCTCTGAAAGTGACAGGGCAGCTGTGATCCCGGCTATTCCACCACCGACGACAAGGGCACTATGAGCCACGCCCACAGAACTCTGGCTGACCGGATCCAGCAGCCTGGTTTTCGCCACGGTCATATTGGTGATCTGAATGGCTTTTGCGGTTGCAACATCCTTATCGCTTTTGTGACACCAGGAGCACTGCTCCCGTATGTCGGCAAGCTCAAACAGGAATTTATTCAGCCCTACTTCCCGTATGGTATCCTGGAAAAGTGGAGAATGAGTCCGGGGTGTACAGGAGGCAACCACCACTCGATTAAGCCCCTTTTCGACCACCAGATCTCGAATTTTCTGCTGGCCGTCGGGAGCGCAGGCATAGATAATCGTCTCTGCATGGGCCACACCCGGCTGCCCGGCTGCTGCCTCTGCAACTTTCTGTACATCAACGGTTCCCGCAATGTTTATACCGCAGTGACAGACGATGACGCCAACTTTCGGATCCTCACCGGTAATATCCCGTTCGGGCGGCAGAACCACCTCCGTTATTTCCTTCCCACGGCTTTCTCCAAGAAGAGCCATGGCCCGGGCAGATGCGCCGCTGCCCTGAATCACCGTTTCCGGTATGTCTTTAGGTCCGCCATAAATACCGGCAACATAGACACCCGGCCGACTGGTTTCAACCGGTGCCAGTTTAGAGGTTTTGGCGAAGCCGTATTCATCGGTTTCTATACCGAAAATATCGGCAAATTCTTTTGAGTCCTCGCGCGGTTCAAAACCCATGGAAAGAATCGCCATATCAAATTCTTCATTAATCCGGCGCCCCTCTTCATCGATATAGTGGATAATCAGGTTCTTTGTCTCAGGATCCTCAACAATCTCCGAAACCATTGCCCTTCGATAGATCACGCCACTTTCATTTTTGGCCTTGTCAATATACTTGTCAAAGTCTTTTCCAAAAGCCCTCAGCTCCATATAGAAAATAGTCGCTTCGACGTCTGCATCATGCTCCTTGGCGATAATTGACTGTTTGGCCGCGTACATGCAGCATACCGATGAACACCAAGAATTGCCGTTATGGGCGTTGCGGGAACCGACACACTGTATCCAGGCAAGACGTTTCGGATGAAATTTGTCCGTTGGCCGCTCCACGGTGCCGCCGCAGGGGCCGGAAGCCGAAAGCAAACGCTCGAACTGAAGCGCGGTGACCACATTTTTATATTTGCCGTAACCAAATTCCTGGCGAATTGCCGGGTCATAGGTTTTCAGGCCCGGAGTAAGGATAACCGAACCGACATTGAGTTCGTACTGCTTGTCGGTATCCCCAAAATTGATGGCGACGGCTTCGCAGACTTTCTCACACTTGCGACAGACATTCTTGGTCAAGTAGAGGCAATGCTGGGCATCAATGGCCCGTGTGTTGGGAACTGCCTGGGGAAAAAGTGCATATATCGCTCGTCTGTTGTCCAGCCCCTGGTTGAAAAGGTCGGGAACACGGCTCGGGCATGTTACCTCGCAGTCCCCGCAGCCGGTACAGCGGTCCGGATCTACATAGCGGGCCTTCTGCTCCACCGTCACGGAAAAACTGCCCTCCTCACCCTCGACAGAGAGGACGCTCGCCATGGTGTGCATTCTGATATTGGGATGCCGACTGCTTTCCACCATGCGCGGTGAAATCATGCACATGGCGCAGTCGCCTGTTGGAAATGTCTTGTCCAGCCGGGCCATTGTCCCGCCGATGGACGGTTCATCGCTGACCATGTGGACAAGCAGACCACTGTTGGCAAGATCCAGGGCCGCCTGCATCCCGCCAATACCTGAGCCTACAACCAGTACCGAGCCTGTCCTTTCCTGTCCGGGAGTACTTCTTGTCAAAACAACCTCCTTCGGATCAGTCCCATTCCGCCTACACTGCCGGCTACTCATAGCTTACCGACGTCAAGCCTGGGTCCCGATCAGGTTAATTCGAGTAGTCAATTCTATGGTCCATATACTACAACGGGTACCATTATCATGGAAATTGAGCGCTATGACAATCTCTTTTTTCCCCAGCCTCTTGAGCAAACCTTCCTTGCCAAGAAAAAAACATATATTATCAGTCAGTTAAGCACAAACAAATTATAGTTATCAGGAAACATCAGAGAAGAATTCGGGACCATCGATAGCGCCGAGGAGTACAGACAGAGAGAAGGAACAAACAGGGTCTTGGTGATGGTTAACTGGAGAAAGAAAAGAGGTGGTGCGTTCCGACGGCTGCCTGGTGGCGGGAACAAGAAAACAGAGAAGAAACTGCCCGAAAACAGGCAGCAGCAATGAGATACTGCTGCTGCCTGCAGGATATACTAAAGTTTTACAACATTCTGAGCCGCTGGTCCTTTCTGACCGTCTACAACATCAAACTGGACGCGTTCGCCTTCTGTAAGAGATTTAAACCCGTCCGCCTGAATAGCGGAATGATGCACAAAGACATCTTTACCCTCATCCTGCTCGATAAAGCCAAACCCTTTTGCATCATTAAACCACTTTACTGTTCCCTCTGCCATTTCGGATACTCCTGTCTGTAAGATGAGGCTCCGTTGAACCCCTTTTTTCAATAGCCTGAAAAATAATCAGGCAATAAACACGGTTTGCGGACCAGCCGCTCGCCCGGTTCAACAATGAATCCGCTGAACCAAATTGCACTGTCTTGTAAAAGGTCTGAACGCGGAACGCACGTGAAGTTCTCAAATATCTCTCTCCTCAGGCGTCTCTGGGTGAATGCCCGGAATTACCGTGCATCTACCGCTGAAAAATGATCCGCAACAATCTTTATCGGCAACGTAGATGCAGCAGAACTGCAAAAGAAGTGACGAAAAATACTATGCTTGATCTATTTTGCGTTAGGCCTGGATGCCAACATACAGCAGGCCTTTCAGAAAAACAAGGGTTTATCAGGTAACAGCGGTCAATTTCTTATTCCATGGTTGCAGCAGCGAAACGCTCACGCTTTATTGGGTGCAATAAGGAGTTTTTTACAGTAAAAAACACCGATAATATCACCTGTCAATCTCAACACCCCCAGGACCCTTAATGAGCCGCAATGGTCTGTAACTACCCGGAACAGCATTTCCTGCTTGACAGCTGCAGTGCGACCCTTTTCAAGCATGGAGACAAAAAATATACAAAAGCCAGCTATCCAGTTCGAACCGGTATCTATAGTGAAATAGAAACCGATGAATTCACCTATCATTTTAATTTGAACAGCGAAATGATCAGAATTATCGGCAGGACTGCCGACTGGCCCCACCCCCAGGAATGGCTCAAGAGAACAACAGGTAATGATTGGATTTACTACTCTACCGGAGGATACACGGGTGTTTTTGAGACGACAGGTGAGTATTATCTTCCCAATCTTCCCTACCTGACCAATAATGTTCTTGGTGGAAAACCGTTTCATAACGAATGTATCCAGTCGGCAACCAGGCTGTGGCATCAAAAACTGACAGCTGTCCGCAAGACGATTCGTCCTCCCGACTCCCAGGTCACCCGGTTTTTAGACGCTGCCCTGTCAAAAACACCCGAACACCTGGCTGAAAAAGCTGGCGATTTCACCAGCTGCTGCGGCGGAAAAACGTCGGTTCTGCCCCCTGACACCAGGCATGTGGACTACAATGTTATCCCACTGTCACTTTCAGAAGGTTGTCTTTATAAATGCCGCTTCTGCAAAGTAAAAAACAGCAAGCCATTCTCGGTGAGGAGCAGATCACAGATCAGCAAGCAGATCACCGGGCTCCGTAAACTCTACGGCGAGGATCTCATCAATTACAACAGTGTCTTTCTCGGCGAACACGACAGCCTCTGCGCTGGCCGTGAGTCGCTGTGCTTTGCCATCCGCGAGGCGGTTGAAAAATTCCATCTGAATGACTCATGGTGTCACGGCTCAAATATTTTCCTCTTTGGTTCTGTTTTTTCCCTGCTCAATGCGCCGCTCTCAGTCTTTGATGAACTGTCGCTGACAGGTCCGGACATCTATATCAACATCGGGCTTGAGTCAGCAGATCAAGATACGCTCGATCAACTTGGAAAACCGCTCACCGCTCAAACAGTCATCGCTGCCTTTGAGCTGATCCAGCATATCAATGAAAAGTATAGAAATATCGAAATCACAGCAAATTTTGTTACCGGTGACACCCTCAGCCAGAATCACTACCGGGCATTACTCTCGCTTGTCCGGGAACGAATCTCACACCAGAAAAGCAAAGGGTGTATTTATCTGTCGCCACTGCAGTTCGACTCACCTTCCCGTTCGCAGTTATTCAAGTTTTATCGTCTGAAAGTACAGAGCAGGCTGCCGCTTTTTCTCTACACCATTCAAAAATTGTAACGGAATATGATTATGAAACCCTCCCAACAGCTACGCAAAGAAATCCTTTCAAAACGTGACCGACTCACTCCCCGGCAGATTGAGAACAGGAGCACAAAGATAACGCAAAGACTGCTCGAGCAGATCGAGATCAAGCGAGCGCATACCGTCTTCATTTATGTTAATTTCAGAAGTGAAGTAAGCACCAGGAAGATTATCGCTGAACTTCTCCGGCTGGGCAGGCAGGTGGCAGTGCCGATTACCAGGGAGAAGGAGAGACGGCTGGAAATAGTCACCATTTCTGATCCTGAAAACGATCTCGTTCCCGGCTATTACGGAATTATGGAGCCCAGGGAAGAATCTGTCGAACGCCAGGCCATCACCCCGGCTGACATTGATGTCATCATTCTGCCGGGATCGGTATTTGATAAACGATGCGGCAGGTTCGGTTACGGCGGCGGCTATTATGACCGGTTGCTTGCGCAGATTCCGTCGACAGCAAGAATCGCACTGGCATTTGAGCTGCAAGTTGTTGACAGGCTTCCATTGCAGGACCATGATGAAATTTTAGATAAAGTGATTACCGAAAAACAAACGCTCATCAACCCGCTTCGCACACGGTGACGGCTGCCTTTTCTGTAGGAAAAACAATAGATAACCTGAAGATGACAGAGAAACTGATTGTTCTCCGATTACTCAATTCATGACCAGGAGCATCGAACCTGTGCCAAGATAATTGACTTTTCCAGGCTCCACCTGTACAGTCGTCACTATTCTGTCAGCGCCTACCAGGATTTCTACGACGCCTGTCGGTCTGATTGTGGTCGAGGATTTTATTCAACCTAGAAATTGCAGGATTCCATTGAAAGCAAGATCTGGCATAAACCTTCTTACCCATTACCATTTCCATTCAGGAATGGCTTCTGTTTGTCTGCCCTCATTTGACGACCCTCATCCAGGTAAGACCGACAAAGACCCTGCCGCCGGCGCACCCCATTCTGGAAGGGCTGCCTTCCCCCGTCCATTCATAGCAGCAGCGTAACGGGTGAAAGACAATGGTACATCAGAGATAAGGCAATGAATCTTTACCCTATAACGAAGCGGAAACATTCAAGTTGGATGATCCCGGCCCGCATAGCAGACCTCCGGGAAGAACACGAGCACAGGTATAACTGGTTATGAAAATACTTTTAGCAATAGCTTTCATTATCTTTCTGATTGGCCTTTTTCTGCGGATACAGGAATGGTTCAGCAAAGGGATTCGAAATCCTGAAAATCTGCCGTCTCTGTCCAGTCGTGTCGGGGCCGGTATCAAGGGACTATTCGCGACACTGCTGAGCGGCAAACTCGTTGGGGTAGTCACGACATTTTTCACCGACGTCCTTTTCCAGAAGCGCCTGCTGTCGAAAAACATCATGCGCTGGGTTGCCCACACGCTCATCTTTGTCGGATTCATTCTTCTGCTTTTTATGCATGGACTGGGAAGCACGGTCAGTGACTTCTTTTTCAGCGGTTATTATTCAACCTTACAGCCCTACCTTTCCCTGCGCAACCTGTTCGCCTTGATGGTACTTGTCGGCATCGCTATTGGTGTTTACCGGAGATTAACCGACAAGCCCCGGCGGGTCAGAAGCCTCACCAGTGACTGGGCGGCACTCTTTTTTGTCGGTGCAATCATCATTACCGGCATTGTTCTGGAAAGTTCAAAAATTTCCTCCCCTCTGGAATTTCAGCGTATGGTTGAAGAGTATGGCGATGTTTCCGATGAAGAAGAAGCGTTGGCTCTTGAAACCTACTGGGCGGCAGAACATGGACTTGTTTCTGCCCGGGCGGCCAAGCCATTCGACAATGATCTTGTCGAACAGGGACGTGAAATCAGCTCGAACAGTTGTGGCGAATGCCACGCCCCGACGAGTGGCGCATTTGTGAGCTACTCACTTGCCGGGGTGATCGGACCGGTCATTTCCGGAGGCTCGTCATTCTTTTTTTACCTGCACCTGCTTACCTGTTTTGCCTTTCTCGCCTGGCTCCCTTTCAGTAAAATGTTCCACGTTGTTGCCGTTCCGGTTTCCCTGCTGATTAACGGTGTAATGGGCTTTAAAGAACCGGCGGAGAGCACAGCCAACAACCTGAACAGGCAGATGATTGGTCTCTCAGCCTGCACCCATTGCGGTTCCTGCAGCGAACTCTGCTCCTCCCTGATGTTTTATGAATCGTTTCAGAATGACTTTATTCTCCCCTCTGAAAAGGTCCAGCTTCTGAAGAAAATTGCCACAGGGACACGCATCGATGAAAAAACCCTGCAGCATCTTCAGAAAGGGCTCTATATCTGCACCAGCTGCGATCGATGCTCGACCATCTGCCCTTCCGGCATCAACCTGAGGGAGCTTTTCACCACATCCCGTTACCACCTTCTTGCAAAGGGTTTTCCCGAGACTTCAATACTCAGTCATTTTTCATTTCCGCTGGCACTGGCACAGAACTTTGTTGATGACCACAAAAAAGCCTTGAAGAAGGTTGAACAACTCTTTAAAGAGTCGTTCAAGAAACTCTCGGACATGACAACGTTGACGCTGGCTAGACCGGCAGAAGTCGGGAACAGCAGCTACCAGAGCTGTTACTCCTGCCAGCGCTGCACCAACATCTGTCCCGTCGTCCGACTCTACGACAATCCCGGGGAAGCGCTCGACATGCTGCCCCATCAGATCATCTTCAGCCTGGGCATCGGCAACAAGGAAATTGCCACGGGCTCAAGGATGATCTGGAGCTGTTCCACCTGCTATCTCTGCCAGGAACATTGTCCCAACGGTGTGGAACTGACGGATATCTTCTACAGTCTAAAAAATTCGGCAATAAGAAAAATGGAGACAGGAGGTGAGGCATGAAACTGGCCTTCTTTCAGGGATGCAACATACCCATTCGTATCGAACAATACGCGGTCTCAACGCAGGCGGTCATGCAGAAATTCGGAGTTGAACTGGTTGAAATTCCGGAATTTACCTGCTGCGGGTACCCGGTGCGAAATGTTGACGAGAAGGCGTATATTCTCCCCTCTGTCAGAAATATGGCAATTGCTGAAAAAAGAGGGCTCGACATCATGGTTATCTGCAACTGCTGCTTTGCCAGCCTGCAGAAGGCCAGGAGCGTGCTTCTTAAAAATCCCGAACTGAAAACTGAAATAAATGCACTGCTTGCCGGGGAAGACCTGCACTACAACGGAACGGTGAATGTAAAGCATTTTCTTACGGTCTTACACGAGGATATCGGAATCGAGGCGATCAAAAAACAGCTGGTGCACCGATACACCGACCTCAATCTCTCGGTGATTCATGGCTGCCATGTGTTAAGACCGCGGGAGGTAACCAGTTTTGATGATTCTTTTGTACCGCAGATTACAGACGCACTCGTTGCCGCAACCGGTGCCGCAAGTCTTGACTGGCAGGGAAAACTGGAATGCTGCGGCGCGGCGCTGGCCGGCATAAACAACGAGCTCGCCGGTTCACTGCTCAATGAGAAAGTAGATGGAGCACTGCGTGGTGGTGCTGACTATATCACTCCGATCTGCTCCTACTGCCACCTGCAGTTTGATTCCGCTCAACAACACATGCGCAGCTCTGATTCACCGATGCTGCCGGTTCTTCTCTACCCCCAACTGCTCGGCCTGGTCCTTGGAATAGATGAGAAGCTGCTCGGCATTGATCAGAATTCCACAATCACCAATGAACATATCAACGGCCTCAAGTCGCTGCTGGGCTCACCTGTGGAAGAAAAAAAGAAAAAACGAAAAAAAACCGCTGCCGTAAAAACCTGAAAGAGATCAAACGCAGCGGCCGGTAAGGAAGCGGTCCGCCTTTGTATGACGTTTGGCGGGCCGCTTCTTTTTTTTGTCATATAAATGCTTATGGTTGCCTGCGATGCTGGAAACCTTGAACATCAAACCCCAATAAAGAAAGAAACATATGAGTAAAATAATCGCTTTTGCAGGAAAAGGAGGAGTCGGCAAAACAACGGTCGCCTCTCTTGTTATTCGCCATCTTTCACGCAACAATCAAACACCGATCCTGGCGGTAGATGCCGATCCGAACAGCAACCTTGGCGAGACGCTCGGAATGGAGGTACCGACTACTGTCGGCGATATCCGGGAGAATTTCATGAGAGATCCGCAGGGTGTGCCGTCCGGCATGGACAAGGCAGTCTATCTGGAAATGCTGGTAGAACAGGCACTCATCGAAAAGCCTGAATTCGACCTGCTGGTGATGGGCCGCCAGGAAGGCCAGGGATGTTATTGCATGGTCAATAATATCCTCAACAACTTCACCGAACGATTGATGGGCAACTATAAATACATGGTGGTTGACAACGAAGCGGGGATGGAACATCTCAGCCGCCGAACCAGCGGCCGGGTCGACATGCTCTATCTCATCACCGATTACTCGCTGCGCGGCCTCAGGGCGTTAAAGCGAATTCACGAAATGATGGCCGGACTCAAACTCAAAATCGGAGCATCAGGTATAGTTGTCACCCGGGCACCTGAAAAACTCAGTGATGCTTTCATGGACGAAGTGAAGGAAACCGGGCTTCCCATTGTCGGAATTATCCCAAACGATCCGGCATTGCTTGATTTTGACATGGAAAAGCGTTCTCTTCTTGAGCTTCCTGAATCATCCCCATCAGTTATAGCAGTTGACACACTGCTGACAGCAACCTGCCCGGCATGATTCGCTTTCACTAATGAGGTGACCATGGGACATGATGTAACCGTCTTCAGGCCATACCCGTTCAGCGTTGGCCAGAAGATACGCATAGAGAACTCAAGAAGAGCCGGAGACTGGGAAGTTGCCGCGATCTCCGAAGACAAGGTAACACTGCGATGCCCTCTTTCCGGAAAGGAATTTGAGTGGGCCGCATTCTGCTATGTCGTCGAAGAGGAGACAGACAGCATCTGGCCCCGGAAATAACCGGCAGCGCGCTCAAGCGATCTTTTCAGACGCCGGCGCCCCATGACGGTTACCCTTGAAGCGGGGCAGGTCAGTGGAGCGCTGCAGACGAGCATCCCAATGATCCGACTTGAGTCATATTTGAGCCCGGGACACACGGTAACAGGCATCCACACAAAAGGCGTACAACGTATCAAGGGCCAGATTTCCAGAGGCCGATTTGTCTAAGAGCAGTTTTGCTGCAGCCGGAAACTCCTCGTCACCAGTCCAGTAAAGCAGCGCCAGTGAAAGATGGGGAAGCGGATAAAAAACATAGGCGGCATCAGCCATGCCTGCCGGCTGTCCCTTGAGCCGTCTGCAGACCCTGGAAAACTTCTCCAGGTCGTTACCAAACCGGGAAGAGATCAGCGACGTGGGAATTTCATGGGGCCCACGAAAGAACGTGACGCCTCCGGGGAGATCCTTTTCCGACACCCACTCGCCGGTCAAGGGGGCGCTTTGTATCTGCATCAAATAATTTATTATAAAGACAGGCAGATAACCAAGCGAACTGCTATCCGGCAGGGCAGCAGCGGTAATGGTCTTGTTCCGGCAGTCGACACGATATTCATCTCCCCAGTAATTGAGATAATAGCACTGTTTATCCCCATCATAACGGCACTTGGTCCTTAGACAGACCTCTGCCGGGCGAAAGCCCTCTAGTGCATCAAAGAGCATGTCGTCAATCTCGTAATTCATCTGCTTGTAGCCTCCTGAAGGTGATGGTTTAAACACTGGCCTGAAAAAATCAGATAGACCCCGGTCATGCTGAAGACAAATACTGCCGCCGCCGTGGTGAAATATGCCCAGTCAATTCCCCAGCCATCCATACTGAACCCTGCCAGAGTCGCCCCGGTAAAAACACCAGCGCTCATGGCCAGGCTGAAAACACCCATCATGGTGCCGTGCCCGTACTGCTTGCCCTCAAGAGACGCATATGCTCCAAGGACAGGCCAGATAATCGACTCTCCGGTGCCTATCAAAATGTAGAGGATAAGCATCACCATGAAACGCTCAACAAATGGAATGCACAGTATCGAGCCGCTCAGACAGGCGCAGCCGGCAGCCAGCAGCAGAAGCTTGTTGTGGGTGTCGGCAAATTTTCCCGCCGGGACCTGCAGGACAGCATTGACAAGTGTCCTGCAGGCAATCACCAAACCAATCTGCAAACCGCTGACGGACATTCTCTCACTCAGCAGCAGCGGCAGGAATGCCATGCTTGGCACCATGACGATCATGGTGCTGAATCTGGCTATCAGGATTCCAAGCGTCCGCCTGTTCTGAAGCATCAGAGATATATTCTTAAACAGGGAAAAACCATTTGAGGAACCTGTCGGCGCCTGAGAGGGCATCGTCATAATCACCAGGATGAACGCCAAAAAACTCAAAACAGCCATCAGGTAGAAAACAGAAGCCAAACCGAAAAGATCAGAAAAAAGGCCGCCGATAATCGGCCCACAGCCGATACCGCAGAACATTGCGATATTCAGATAGCTCATATACCGTCCTTCGTGACCGGCAGGGGCCAGACTGCTCATATATGCCATGGCGATCGGCACGATCATTGCTGAACCGACACCATGAAATCCGCGAATGGCTATCAGATTTATGACACTGCCCGCCTGGGGGATAAGCAGGCCGACGAGCCCGTAGATAAAGAGACCGGCGATAAGAAACCTCTTTCTGCCCAGACGATCGGAGAGACTGCCGACAACAGGCTGCAGGAGTCCCCTGCTGACGGAAAAAGCGGCAATGATCATGCCCAGCGAGAACCCACCGGCACCAAGTTCTGAGGCAAAAACAGGCATCACCGGAATAATGATGCCGATACCGAGCAGGGCGATAAAAATTGACAACAGGAGCGTAATCAGAATTTGTCTGTTCATCCGTCCACTCTCATCTCTGCTCTTCTTGCTTCATTGACACCTGGGCCGAAGTGGCAAAAAGATGATAATACCGCACCTGGCAACGATTACAATCATCATTGTTCGTCCGGTAAAGAGCCCACCTGCCCAGACAGCCCATCACGTTTTGAAACACTCCCGCATCCCTGGCAAACATGTTGACTTTACGGGCAAATGAAATAATAGTCTTGTTAGTGACCAGATTAATAATCTTTCCAAACACCTTCTCTGAAAATGATGCACAGCAGGAGCTTACCAGGAGAATACTTCTGGGCGTAGAGGAACTCGTGTCTTGAATACTTTTAGCTGTAAACCCTCTATCAACCACTCAAAAAGGAGCGAAATCATGAAAAAATTGTTGCTGCTTACATGCATGTTCATTTTTTTTGGCGGCCTGGCCCAGGCCGAAACGCCGAAAGACACCCTGGTGATGGCCTCAAGGATCGATGACATCATCACCCTTGACCCCGCTGAAATATTTGAGTTCTCCGGTGCCGAATATGCCGCAAACACCTATGATCGCCTGATTAACTACGATGTGGACAATGTCAGCGATATCTATGGCGGTATCGCGGAAAGCTGGGAGATCTCTGAAGACGGCATGACCTTTCTTTTCAAGATCAGGCAGGGAATTACCTTCGCATCCGGTAACGAACTTACTGCAGATGATGTGGTCTACTCGCTGAGACGGGTGATCCTGCTGGACAAGTCACCTGCTTTTATCCTCACCCAGTTTGGCTTTACCCCTGAAAATGTTGAACAGACCATCGTCAAAGTCGATGATGCGACGGTCAAGCTGGTCATCGACAAACCCTATGCGCCGACCTTTTTTCTCTATTGCCTGACCTCGACTGCGGGATCTGTTGTTGACATGAAAGAGACAATTGCCCATGAGAAAGACGGGGACATGGGCTATGGCTGGCTCAAGACCGCCTACGCCGGCTCCGGCCCCTATATGCTGAAAACCTGGAAACCGTCAGAGACGCTGATTCTGGAGGCCAACCAGAATTACTGGGGAGATAAAGCAAAACAGAAACGGGTCATCATCCGCCATATAACAGAATCGGCCACTCAGCGGCTGCTCCTTGAAAAAGGAGACGTCGACATAGCCAGGAATCTGGGTCCGGACGATATCAAAGGTCTTGCCGGTAATCCGGACATCAAGATCCGCAAAAAAGCTAAAGGAGCGGTATGGTATCTCGGACTCAACCAGAAAAATCAATACCTGCAGAAACCAGAAGTACGCCAGGCCCTTAAGTATCTGATTGATTACCAGGGGATGGAACAGACCATTCTCAACGGCAAGGCGACCATCCACCAGGCATTTCTTCCCAAAGGTTTTCTCGGAGCCCTTGAAGAGACACCATTCACCCTTGATGTCGACAAGGCCAAAGCACTGCTGAAGGAAGCCGGCCTTGAAGATGGTTTTTCACTAACCATGGACACCCGAAACTCTGAGCCGACAACATCCATGGCACTTGCCATCCAGGCAACACTGGCTCAGGCCGGAATCAAGCTTGAGATTATTCCGGGTGAAGGCAAGCAGACGCTCACCAAGTACCGGGCTCGAAACCACGATATCTACATCGGCCGCTGGGGACCCGACTATATGGACCCGCACACCAATGCCGACACCTTCGCACGCAATCCCGACAATAGTGACGATGCAAAGTCAAAACCACTGGCATGGCGAAATGCCTGGGATATTCCTGAAATGACCCGGAAAGCCGATGGTGCTGTCCTTGAAAAAGATGCTGCCAGGCGAGCAGAGATGTATCTTGAACTGCAGCGTGAACATCAGCAGGTCTCTCCGTTTGTCATCATGTTCCAGGATATTGAAATCCTCGGTGCGCGGTCGAATGTGGACGGTTTTGTTCTCGGGCCCAGCTTCGACAGCAACTTCTATCAGTATACGACTAAATAAAAATCGAGACGCACCCTCCCCGGCTCTTGAGTCGGGGAGGGTGACACGGTAATGACAGCAGAATAATAGACCGCACGGTTTCCTATAGAAATGGCTCAGCTGTTTACCAGAAGGCGCCTGGTAAAAGCCGCAAAGCAGACAATGCGGCTGCTTATCATGGTGGCCATAACATTTTTCGGGCTGCTGCTGATTACCTTTCTTATCGGGCGGGTTGTTCCCATTGACCCGGTGCTTTCGGTGGTCGGTGACAAGGCTTCGCCGGAAGTTTACGAGCGCGCCCGGATAGCCATGGGCCTTCACCTGCCGCTTTGGCATCAGTTTCTTATCTATATCGGCAATGTCCTGCGGGGCGACCTCGGCACCTCGGTTTTGACGGCCAGGCCGGTGCTCGATGACATTATCCGGGTTTTTCCGGCAACACTTGAGCTGGCCGTAACCGCAACGATCATCGGTGTTCTGATCGGCATTCCTCTCGGCGTGCTCTCGGCAGTTAAACGCGGCAGCCTGCTCGACCATATCACCCGGATCATCGGACTGCTCGGTTACTCCCTGCCGATATTCTGGCTCGGGCTTATGGCTCTGATGATCTTCTACGCCCGCCTGGATCTGCTGCCCGGTCCCGGGAGGATCGATGTTTTTTACGAGGACATTGTTGATCCGCTTACCGGCGTGTTGCTGATTGACTGTATCATTGCCGGGGAGTGGCAGATTTTCAGAAATGCTCTCTCACACATCATTCTGCCCGCCTCCCTGCTTGGTTATTACAGCATGGCCTATCTCTCCAGGATGACACGATCCTTCATGATTGAACAACTGCGGCAGGAATATGTCCTGACCGCCCGGGTCAAGGGTGCTGCCGAATGGAAGGTGATATGGCGCCACGCCCTCGGCAACTGTGCAATTCCACTGATAACCGTCGTCGCGTTGAGTTTCGGTACATTGCTCGAGGGATCTGTTCTGACGGAAACAGTCTTTGCCTGGCCGGGCCTCGGGCTTTATCTTACGAATTCACTGCTCAATGCCGACATGAATTCAGTCCTTGGAAGCACCATTGTTGTGGGGTCAATTTTTCTCGGAGTCAACCTGTTCTCCGATTTTCTCTACAAGGTCATGGACCCGCGGGCCCGCTGACGGCTCACGGAAGTCTAGTACAGCTATGAGAAATAATAATTTCAAATATAGCACAAAAAAGCAGTGGCTGCTCACCGACACCCCGGCGTCACCATTCCAGGCAGCGCTTGGCCGGGCATATCTCGGCCTGCTGGAATTTACAAAAAATCGCCTGGCGGTGCTGGGACTGCTGATCATCACCGGATTGATTTTTATCGCCGTCTTCGCCCCCCAGATCGCGCCGTTTGATCCGATCGCAACGAACCTGACCAACCGGCTGCAGCCGCTGTCCAGCCTTCATTATTTCGGCACCGATGAGGTGGGCAGGGATATATTCAGCCGGATCGTCTGGGGCTCGCGACTGACGCTGTATGTTATCGGCCTGGTGGCGATTATCGCTGCCCCTGTCGGCATCGTAATCGGTACCGTTTCAGGCTATTTCGGTGGATTCATTGATACTGTTCTGATGAGAATAACTGATATATTCCTTGCCTTCCCAAAGCTTATCCTGGCCCTGGCCTTTGTGGCCGCACTCGGGCCCGGCATAGAAAATGCCATCATTGCCATCTCAATCACCTCCTGGCCGCCTTATGCTAGAATTGCCCGGGCCGAAACCATTACCATCAGAAATTCCGACTTCATCAAGGCAATCAGGCTGCAGGGCGCCGGGCCGATAAGAATCATCACCGGCCATATCATGCCGCTGTGCATCTCCTCTCTGATTGTCCGCATCACCCTTGATATGGCGGGAATCATACTTACGGCTGCAGGCCTTGGATTCCTTGGTCTCGGTGCTCAACCCCCCTCGCCTGAATGGGGCGCAATGACCTCAAGCGGGCGGGCCTATATTATCGACCACTGGTGGCTGATCACGATGCCGGGCAGTGCAATTTTTGTCGTCAGCCTGGCCTTCAATCTTCTCGGGGATGGGTTGAGAGAAGTCCTTGATCCCAAGAGTGACAGCTGATGAGAGCCCCGGAAACGCTCCTGGCGGTAAAAAACCTCTCGGTGGTCTTTCCATCGCTGAAAGGAGATGTCCACGCGCTTAATGAAATCAGTTTTTCTCTTGGCAAAGAGAAACTCGGCATCGTCGGTGAGTCAGGTTCCGGGAAATCGGTGACAGGCAGGGCCATTCTGCGTCTGCTTCCTCAGTATGCACGCGTCCAGGCGGAAACCATTTCCTATAAGAACAACAATCTGCTGTCCTTCACCGAAAAAGAAATGCGCCGGATCAGAGGGATGGAAATCTCGATGGTCATGCAGGACCCGAAATATTCGCTTAACCCGGTACGCACTGTCGGAGAGCAGATTTTAGAAGCATACGCCATTCACCGCAAGGTATCAAAACGCGAAGCAAAGGAGCGGGCCATCGCCATGCTCGAGGCGGTACGCATCAGGAATCCGGGACAGGTTTACAAGCTCTACCCGCACGAAGTATCCGGGGGAATGGGACAGCGCATCATGATCGCCATGATGCTGATTCCCGAGCCCAGCCTGCTTATTGCCGATGAACCGACCTCGGCGCTTGACGTAACCGTTCAACTTCAGGTACTGGCAATACTCGATGACCTGGTCAGCAGTCGCGGAATGGGATTGATCTTCATCTCCCACGATCTGGAGCTGGTAGCGTCTTTCTGTGACCGGATCATTATCATGTACGGCGGCCGCATCATGGAGATTGTCGATGCCGCCGAGCTGCGGACCTCAAGACATCCCTATACCAGAGGGCTGCTGAACTGCCTGCCCAAAATAGCAGGCAGCCAGGAAAGACTGCCGACCCTGGTGCGGGAAGAATCCTGGCTTCACCCCAGCGCTTCCGCTATTTTTCCTGGTAACTGACAATGATCAGGGTAACAGACCTCAACGTCATTTTCGGCCATGGAGCAGCGCGCAATCATGCGGTAAAAAATGTCAGCTTCTCAGTTAACCGGGGTGAGCGCTTCGGCCTGGTCGGAGAATCCGGGTCCGGTAAATCGACCGTTCTCAACTGTATTTCCGGCCTCCTCAGCAACTGGCAGGGAACAATCGAAATCGACGGCCAGAAGCTTTTTCAGAAGAGAAATCTGTCATTTTACCGGAATGTGCAGATGGTTTTCCAGGATCCCTACGGATCACTGCACCCGAGGCACACCGTTGACCGGACGCTCAAGGAGCCGGTTGCAATACATAAACTGGGGGATGGCAATCGGCGTGTTGAACAGGTACTGGATGAAGTCGGACTGGGGGCGCAGTTTCGCTTTCGCTATCCGCACCAGCTGTCCGGAGGCCAGCGTCAGCGCGTGGCCATCGCCCGGGCCCTGATACTTGAACCGGAAATCATCCTGCTTGATGAGCCGACTTCCGCCCTCGATGTCTCCATCCAGGCGGAAGTCCTGAATCTGCTCGCTGATATCAGAGAGAAACGAAATCTGACCTATATTCTTGTCAGCCACAACCTCGCGGTGGTTTCCCATATGTGCGATACCATCTCCGTCATGAACCGCGGTGCAACCGTTGAAATGATCAGCCGCAGGCAACTCCAGGACGGCGACTTCAAGCACCACTATACTCGCCAGCTTCTCGTTGCCAGCAGAGGTTACGACCGTACGGCTATAGACCTGTTCAAAGATTTCTGAGATCAGTAAACGTTACTATGACAGCAGCAGCACGAACGATCCTTTTTCAATTGAGCGATCTCATCCACAGGAGACTAATGCATGAAAATAACTGATATCCGGACCAGGATTGTTACCATTCCCCTCCTGACTGAATTCAAAACCGCTCTCCGAAGCGTCAGCACAATAGACAACATACTCGTCGCCATCGCCACGGACAGTGAACAGACCGGTTTCGGCGGCGCCGCACCGGCCGCGGTAATCACCGGCGAAACGGTTTCTTCCATCCTTGGCGCCATCGAGGTCATTGGTGGTGCGATAACAGGCATGAACATTGAGAACCACGAAGCAGTCCTGCAGCGGATGAACAGCTGCATTGTCGGCAATATGTCCGCCAAAGCTGCAGTCGATATGGCGGTATACGACCTGCTGGCAAAATCTTTTCAGACCCCCCTCTACAGGCTTCTTGGCGGCCAAACGAAGAGGATTGAAACGGATATGACAATCAGCATTGACAGCCCCGAGAACATGGTGAAGGAGAGTCAGCAGAGGGTAGCCGAAGGGTTTTCCATACTCAAAATCAAGGTAGGCTCAGACCCGCTCGTGGATATCGAACGATTATCTGCGATTTTCACTGCTGTCGGCCGAAACATCAGAATACGAATTGATGCCAACCAGGGATGGACCGTCAAGCAGGCACTCCTGGTTTCAGCTGAACTGAGTCGCAGACAGCTTCCGCTTGAATTGATTGAGCAACCGGTCAGGGCGGCTGACCTTGAAGGATTGAAAACAGTCTGCAATCGCTCCCCATTCCCGGTTTACGCCGATGAATCTGTTTTTTCTCCCCGTGATGCTCTGGAGGTAATCAGGTTGAAGGCAGTTGACGGTATCAACATCAAGCTGATGAAATGCGGGGGCATCTACAATGGTCTGAAAATAGCAGCAATTGCCGAGAGTGCCGGGATTCCATGCATGATCGGCTCGATGATGGAAAGTCATCTGAGCGTAACCGCGGCCGCCCATTTTGGTGCTGCCAAAACGGTTATCTCCGGCTACGATCTGGATGCCCCTCTCTTCTGCAGTTCCAGCCCGGTAGAAGGAGGAATCGAGTACCAGGGCTCTGAAGTTCTCCTGCCGGAAGCCCCGGGGCTCGGTATTGTAAAAATTTTTGATTAAATAAATCGGCGGAATGCACATGAAAAAAAACCTTCACGAACAGATAGCTGCTATCCACCATAAAGCTTTTACTGTCGATGCCCACTTCGATCTCACCTACGACGTTGCCAACCGACGGGAGCGCGGCGAGAAAAAAGTAATTGAGACACATTATCTGCCAAAATTCAGGGCGGGCAGCTTTGACCTTATTGTCTCGGCCATTTTCATCCACGACCTCTTCCTCCCTGAAATGGGTTTGAGAAGAGCACTTGACCAGATCAGCTATCTCCACCAGGAAATTGAGGAGACACCAGGCGCCTTCAGGATCTGTCGCTCAACCAGGGAAGCTCTGCTTGCCAAAGGCGCAGGAGAAATCGCGATTTTTCTCTCGCTCGAAGGAGCAGACCCGCTGCAGGACGATATCAACCTGCTGCGTATCTTCTATGAGCTGGGGCTCAGAGGGCTTGGACTGGTATGGAGCCGCCGCAACTATGTTGGAGACGGTGCCTTTTTTGAAAATGCCAGGGAAGGGCAAAAGGGAGGTTTGACCCCGTTTGGTGTCCGCTTGATCGAGGAAGCGGAACGACTTGGCATCTTTATTGATGTCAGTCATCTCAATGACGAGGGCTTCTGGGATGTCATGGAGATTGCGGGTAAACCTGTTGTTGCCTCGCATTCAAACTGCAGGGCTCTCGCCGACAGCATGAGGAACCTGACGGATGAACAGATCAAAGCAGTCGGCAAAAACGGTGGAGTTATCGGCATGAATTCAGTAAATGTCTTCAACACCAGAGAAAAAAGAGCGGCTGCCGCCGCAGATATGGCCGAGCATGTTGAACATATCGCCACAATTGCCGGAATCAGCCATGTTGGTATCGGTTTTGATATCTGCAACAGCTTTACCAACTACCTGCAGATGGAGGAGTCACTTCCCTCATTCGACATCATCAAAGACCATTCATATTTAGATGAATTCACCGCTGCACTGATCCAAAAAGGCTTCAGTGAAGATGACATCATCGGTGTGCTGGGAGGGAACTTTCTGCGGGTCTACTCACAAACGATCGGCTGACCGCAACACACCGGCGTCTTCCGGGGGCAATGGGCTACATGCACAACGCCGCATGCAGGGCCCGCTGGGAACGGGCAAATTCGTTTCGCTCGACAATAAACTGCATATTGGTCTGTCTGGTCGTCTGAGAGACCGCCAGTATATTGATCTTTTCTGCAGCAAGCGCCTGGGCGGCTTTGGCCAGTATACCGGGCTGGCCGATATTGGAACCGATTGCGCAGACAATGGCGACGGGACGGTTTGAAATCAGCTCAAAAATATCGCTCAGTTCAGCAATCAGGCGGGGCGCACAGTCACGCTCGGCAACAATCAGGTCAATGGTGTTGGCATTCGTTACTTTACTGATATAGGAGACATTGTGCTCGCGGAACACTTCCATGATACGCATGTCAAACCCCACTTCACCGACCATCCTGGTATCATGAACCTCAAGACAGGTAACACGGTTTGAACCGGTAACAATTTCGACTTTTGATGTCGGTGCAATGAAATCATTGGTGATCAGCGTTCCGGGGTGATCTGGTTCAAAAGCATTTTTCACCCGAATCGGGATCATACTGATTTCAAGCGGTTTTGAAGCTTTGGGATGAATTGCCTCCATACCGACATCGGCGAGCTGATCCGCCACATCATAGTTTGTATTACAGACAGGGTGGGCATTTTCCTCGCCGACAACCAGCGGGTCACCGGAACAGAGATGATATTCCTTGTGGATGATTGCCTCACTGGCACGCAGCAAAACGGCAATCTTCGAGAACGTAACCTCTGAATATCCGCGGTCAAACTCCCGCATGATACCTTCCGTTCCCTTCGTGTATCCGGTGGCAAAACAGATGGTCGTGAACGGGTCTATCTCATCAAAGCTATCTTTGATCCGCCTGTCGATGGTGAGCTGGCGGCCGTCTTCCCAGCCGCTCAAATCTACAAAGGTTGCATCGTAGCCGCGGTTCCGCAAAATGCTGGCAGAATTGAAGGCACTGTGCATTTCGCCAAGCGATGCCAGGAGTTCACGGGCGGCAAGCAGCAGTTCCCTGCGGGTAACATAGCCGGAAGCCAGGACATTATCCATACTGCGCAGGATATTGATGGCAAGATCAATACGGTCTTCGATAAAATCATTCGCCTCTTGAAGCTCTAAACCGGTCTCGACAAAACTTTCATTCAACTCAAAAAGCCGGTCTCTGAGCAGCAGCATTTTCTTGGGATAATTTTCCTGCTGTTCAAAAAGTTTGTAAATACCCGGCTGTCCTGTTTTCTTGTGTTCAAGCAATTCGTTGGTGACTCCCGCATAGGCCGATACAACATATACCCGGCCAAAAATATCGTTTTCCCGGCGCAGGATGATGTTGTCAATGATCTCAGGAAAGCGGGACATCGAGGTACCGCCGATTTTTTCAACTCTCAGATTTAAACGCTCCATACGCTTTACCATATATCTTACGATACCAATTAGTTATAGAAACAATACCAACACCCGGTTGTGGAACCAAAAAAACCGGCCTGGCTCAGCCGTTGCTGATCCACGAACCTATCCGAAAATAAATAATGAGACAAGCGCTTTTTCGTTGCCGGTGCCTGCAGGCCTGACACGTTCAATTTTTTTTGAAACGTTTATAAACGGGGGAAACCGGGGAGAAAAACATCGAAAAGAGAACCGGCTCCGTTGCAGGTCTCACAGCCTGAAACAAGACAAGGACCATGCTCTGCGTCTCGGGCCTACTATTTAGCCAGAGCAGGTTCGACAACAGGAAAACTCATCGTGAATGTTGTCCCCTGGTCAGGGACAGACTGGACGTCTATATATCCCTGGTGAGCCTCAACGACCTCTTTAACCAGGGAGAGGCCAAGACCTGAACCGGTGATATGGCGGGTTGCCTTCCCCTTTACACGGTAAAATCGATCAAAAATATGGGGAAGATCCTGCTCGCTGATGCCGATCCCGGAATCCTCGAAGACAAGATTGGCAAAGCCACCGGACAAAGACGAAGTAACCGTTACCGAGCCGCCGTCAGGTGTATACTTTATGGCATTGGAGACGATATTCATCAGGGCGGTGCGGATATGATCATAATCTACATTAAACCACCATTCTTCCGGGCAGGGCTCATACCTCACCGTAATATTTCTTGCCTCTGCCTGAGGTGCGGCAACCTCCATGATGTCCCTGACAATGTCATGCCCGCGGGTTACCTCAAGGTTAAAGACGACGGTGCCGCTTTCAAGTTTGGATAGGTTGAGCAGGTTGTCAATAAGGCGCAGAAGATCCTTGGTCCTGACGGTCATACGGGTATGGAGTTTATTGCAGGAATGCAGCGCTTCGTATTTGCAGTCAACCTGAAGTGCATAAATCATCTGCTCAATTGAGGCCAGCGGCGACTTTAACTCATGGGCCACCATCGCGACGAAATCTGATTTCATCCGGTCGATTTCCTTGCTGGTGGAAACATCCTCAAAGGTGGTCACCGACCCCAGGACAACACCCGTTGATGAAACAACCGGAGAGCAGTGCGCCCGCAGATAGCGACGAGAGATGGCCCCCGGCACAAATTCCCGGGCAACCGCTACTCCTTTGTCCATCGCCTCCTCAATCATCTTCAGGGCAACGCGGTCACTGATCGATTCAGAAAGATGCTTGCCGATCACCGGGTCCGTCTGAATTTCCAGGAGCTTGATGGCGGCCGGGTTATGAAGAACCACCACTCCTTCAGGATCGGTAATCAATACAGCCTCGACCATGCAGCCGAATACCGTCTTCAACCGGCTCTGCTCCTGCTGGATGGCGTAAAGGCTTAAACTCCGTTCTTCCCGCAGTTTCTCCGTTTCGGCTTTCAGACGAATTTTATCGATGGCCCGCTCGACGACGATCCGGATATAATCGGGGGTGAATGGTTTACCGACAAAATCGAAGGCTCCCTGCTTCATTGCGGTAACCGCCTTTGATACCGTTGCAAATCCGGTTATCACAATAACCTGGATATGCGGCTCATGTTCATTTATCCACTCAAGGACAGCAAATCCATCAATGCCGGGCATCATCAGATCAAGCAGAACGATGTCAAAACCGCTCTGCTTGATCATTTCAATACCACGTTCCCCACTTTCGGCCTTTTCAACCGTGATTCCCCTCCCGGCAAGGGCCCGGGAAACGCCTTCACGAATCACTTTTTCGTCGTCGACGATGAGCAAGCGCACTGTATCCATTTCGTCTTTTCCTTATCAGTAAGACAACCACCACAATCTGCCGGAGCAGGAATCACAGGCTGTAACAATACTCCAGATACAGGAATCTATTGCAGCCAGCTTTTTATGCGCTCGAGGAGTTCCTTTGGCTCAACCGGCTTCGGCATGTAATCTTCCGCCTCGCTCTCAAGCATATCACGGTGGGTGTAGGTGCTGGTCGTCACCCGGTCGGCGACGGCGGTGAGCAGGATGATCGGTATCTCCCTGGTTGCATCATCTCCCTTGAGTTTTGCACAGGCTTCATGCCCGTTCATCACCGGCATCATGACGTCAAGAACAATCAGGTCGGGTTTTTCTTCTGCAACAGCCTCGAGCCCTTCCTGCCCATCATAAGCGACCCGCACATCATAGCCGCCGCTCTCAACGATTACTTTGACTGCTTCAACAAAATCCGGATCATCGTCAACCAACAGAATCCTCTTTTTATCCGTCATCATTCTCCTCCATGTAAAAGTGGTGCAGCCTTTCCATTCATCACAGTTCCACAGCCGGGCGGGGCAGGAGCCCTGCTCCACCGATTATCTCAGCAAGTTTTTCTTCCCATTCTATGGCCATCACATGCACACCGGCAATACCTTCCATCTCTTTTAACTGCCCGATCTGTTCGATACATATCTCAATCCCCTTGGCGGCCTGTTTTTCTTTCGGTTCATCAGCAATTCTCTTGATGACCTCTTCGGGGATATCGATCCCGGCAACCATCCGGTTCATGAATTTTGCCATTCCGGCAGATTTAAGCGGGGTGACCCCGGCCAGTATTTTGATTTTTTCATGCAGCCCCTGCTTGATGGCATCATCCATGTAGCGGACAAAGGTTTTCATGTTATAGATACACTGGGTCTGGACAAAATCAGCTCCCGCCTCCATTTTCATCTTTAACCGTGCCACCCTTATTTCATAGGGATCGGCGAACGGATTGACCGCACAGCCGATATAAAATTTCGGCGCTCCTTCAAGTTTGTCGCCGGAAGGAAAAACTCCATCGTCCCGCATGGTTTTGGCCAGGTGGATAAGCTGCATTGAATCGATATCAAAAACATTTTTTGCCTGCGGATCATCTCCGAATTTCTGGTGATCACCTGAGAGGCAGAGAAGGTTTCGCACACCGAGTGCGGATGCCCCAAGCAGATCTGACTGCAGGGCAATGCGGTTTCTGTCGCGCACGACCATCTGGATCAGCGGCTCTACTCCTGATTCCTTGACCAGCATACAGCCGGCAAGAGAACTCATCCGTACGACCGAGGTCTGGTTATCGGTTACATTACAGGCATCGACATTGCCCTTGACGAGCGCAGCTTTCTTCAGAACGACGTTAGGGTCTGCACCCCGTGGAGGACCGCATTCAGCGGTTACTGAAAAATGACCGGCAGCGAGAACCCTTTCGAGATTGCTTCCTGATTTCATTATATCATATCCTCCCTGATAATGCGGCGCGGCCCGCCGTCACGCGAGCTGCTCCACCCTTTATACGGTTTAATCTTGCCATAATTCTCCATCTGGTCGAGCGCTTTCAGACGGTCTATGATCAGCTGCCAGCCACAGGCGACATCTTTGGAGATTTCACATTTTCCGGAGACAGAGCCCCCGCATGGACCGTGAAAAATCGATTTTGCACACCTCGTTACCGGACAGATCCCGCCGGTCAGGTGCAGAACGCAGTCACCACAGCCCTGGCAGCGCTCAGCCCACTCACCCTGCCGTTCGGTAACGCCGAGAAAACCGGTATTTATTCCGGGAAGGACCGGCGTTATGGTGAATTTTTCAGCCAGAAACTGAATCCCGGCCCCGCAGGCAATTGACAGTACCGCCTGGTGATCTTCAACATAGGGCCGCATCACTTCAAGGTATTCAGGATCACACTGCCGCTCGAGACAGACTTCTTTGATCTCTATTTTTTTTCCAAGTGCCTCGCGTGCCAACCGCACGGTGGAAGAAAGAACCTGCACCTCTTTGTCTCCTCCAACCCGGCAGACAGTCACGCAACCGAAACAACCGGCCACGATAATGTTGTCATAGGGTTCAACCATTGCCAATATCTCTTCAATGGGTTTGGGCGTTCCGGTAATCATATTTCAACCTCCTGTGAAGACTTCTGGTGCTCCGCCTTTCGATTCACATTTACAGGGCTCGGGCCGAGTTCTTCTATCTTTTCAACAAATTCATTGGCAAAAGCAGCAAACTTGGCTCCCTCGCCGGCACTGAGATTATACATGCGAATCCGGTCTGGGCCGATGTTGATCTGGTCCAGAATATTGTAGACCCGCTGAACCCGGGCACGGGCACGAATGTTGCCGTTGACGTAGTGGCAATCCCCCTCAAGGCAGCCGATAACCATTACCCCGTCGGCGCCATTCTCAAAGGCCTTCAGTAATAATGACTCGTCAATTCTTCCGGTACACGGCAGCATGACGATACTGGTCTCGGGAGGGTATGAACGTCGTTCCGAACCTGCCAGGTCCGCGGCGGTATACGCTCAGTGACGACATGCAAAAACAATGACACGGGGTGCAAAGTCCTCCATCATTTTTCTCCTTTTGCGTATGCATACTCCTGTTCGGAATAGGCCTTCAGCTTGGCATTGATATTCTTGTCCTCGAACCTGCCCAGCGTTATTGTCTTGGCGGGACATTCCGCGACACATATACCGCATCCCTGGCAGAGAGCAGGGTTTATATAGGCAGTGTGCTGCTCGTTTATGATCGGAACATGGTACGGACAGGCCCTGACACAGGTCAGACAGACCGCACAATTATCTGCATCAACGATGGAATAAACACCGGACAATTTCAGCTTGTTCTTCGACAAAATGGTCGCTGCACGGGCCACGGCAGCTTGAGCCTGGGCAATTGTCTCACTGACGTTTTTCGGTCCGTGCGCGGTTCCTGCCATAAACAACCCTTCACTGGGCAGATCGACCGGTCTCAGTTTTGCGTGAGCCTCAATGAAGAAACCGTTATCATTGCGGGGGACACGCAGCATGGAGGCGAGTTCTTCGGTATCATGCGGCACAATCCCGGTAGACAAAACAAGGATATCGGGCTGCAGGCTCACCTGCATACGGATTGAGGGGTCAAAAACCGCAACATCCAACATGGATTCATCAACCCGGATTTCCGGTGGTGAAGTCTCGGGATCAAAACGGATAAAATTGACCCCCTGCAGTCTCGCTTTTCGGTAGTCACGTTCGGCAACGCCATAACAGCGCATGTCCCGATAGAGAACGTCAATACGGATATCCGGGTTAAGCTCCTTGAGGCGAAGTGCGTTTTTAATCGCCTGGTTGCAGCAGATCCGGGAACAATAATGGAGATATTCCGTGCATCGGGAGCCTGCACACTGGAGCATGACAATACTTCGCCATGATGATGCGATGGCGGGATCGTTATAGATGTTCGTCTCCAGGTCAGTCTGGCTCATCACCTCATCACGCTCATTGAGACCATAGAGATCAGGCCGGAATTCTTTTGTTCCTGTTGCCACGAGCGTCGCACCATGTTTTATCTTGCGGGTGCCGCCCGTGGGTGTCATGACCTCGGTCTCAAAAGAGCCGACAAAACCACCCTGATCAACCACCATGGAACTTGTCAGCACCCGTATCAGGTCATTACTCATCACCCGCTCCTTCAGGGAAGCAAGGTAGGGCGCAAACTCCTGGCCATCCCAGCTGCGCTTGAGATTTCGAACCTGGCCGCCAAGCTCCTCCTGCTGCTCTACCAGATAGACGCCAAATCCCTGACCTGCAGCTTCCAGCGCGGCCGTCATGCCGGCCACCCCGCCGCCGACCACCAGCAGGGTCGAATTAACATCAAACTCAAGTTCGGTCAGCGCTTCCGCCTGGGCGGCATTGGCAACTGCCATGCGCATCAGGCGCCGGGATTTTTCGGTCGCTTTCTCCGGTTCCAGCGGATGCACCCAGCTGCAATGATCGCGAATATTGGCCATATCGAAAAAGTACTTGTTGATCCCTGCCTGGCGCAGCGTTGACATGAACAGCGGCTCATGGGTGCTGGGAGAGCAGGCCGCCACCACAACACGGTTCAGCCGCTGCTCCTTGATGATTTCCTTCATGTTTTCCTGGGAATCCTGGGAACAGGTATAAAGCGGCCGCTCGGTGTAAACAACATTGGGAAGTGTTTTGGCATATTCCTCAACATCGGCGACATTGACGACGGAGGCGATATTTGAGCCGCAATGGCAGACAAAGACCCCAATCCTCAGCTCCTCTCCCGGCTCCTCCACATGTTCCTGCGGCAACAGTTCTTCCGTCAGGAGCGAACCACGGGCAGCTGCGAGGCTGAGGGAAGCGGCCTGGGCCGCACCTGAGGCCTCACTTACCGTCTCGGGTATATCTTTCGGCCCGTTGAAGGCGCCGCTGACAAAGACCCCCGGTCGTGACGTCTTCAACGGAGTAAAGCCGTCGGTCAAGGCAAAACCAAAGTCGTCCATCTCGATAGCAAGGGCCTCGGCCAGCCGCTTTGTACTCTCCGGGACCTGGATGCCGACCGATAGCACGACCATTTCAAAAACTTCCGATATTCTCTTTCCTGAATCATCTACATACCGCAGTTCAAGATCGCCTGTCTGGGGATCCTCGAAGATTCGACTGACCATCGCCCGCACGTAACGGACATTGTTCTCCTTTGCCCTGGTGATATATGAATCAAAGTTTTTGCCAAAAGAGCGCATGTCGATATAGAAGATCGTCGGTTCTATGGAAGCGTCATGCTCTCTGGCAATAAAGGCTTCCTTGGTTGCATACATGCAGCAGACCGAGGAGCAGTAATCACGGTTACAGGAAGCATCCCGGGAGCCGACACACTGTATCCAGGCAATTTTTTTCGGATGTTTGTTGTCGCCAGGACGCAGAACCGTCCCCGAGGTTGGTCCCGAGGCGGAAAGAAGCCGCTCAAATTCAATACTGGTGACAACGTTTTTATGAACACCATAGCCAAACTCACCGCGCAGCCCGGCGTCGAAGACCTCAATCCCCGGGGAAAAGATAATGGACCCGACGTCTACCTCTTTTTCTTTTTCAATATGTCCATAATCGATTGCCCCGACACCACAGATTGTTTTACAGATCCCGCAAGCCCCTGTGTTCAGGTGCACACAGCTGTCTTCACTGATTACCGGGACCCGCGGGACAGCCTGCGGGTAGAGGATATTGACCGGCTTTCTGGTATCAAGCCTCTCGTTGAATTCATTATAGAGCGGGCGCACCTGCTTGTCGGTGAGCTCGGATATCTGGAGAAAATTCACCGGACAGACGGATACACAACCACCGCACACCTGGCAGATATCCCGGCCGGCCTCGATACCATCGACGGTCATTTTCAGCGCGCCGATCTGCATGACCTTGGTGCACATCATCGCGCAGAGGCCGCAGCGGATGCAGTTGCCCTTCTCCCGCCCCCCGCGCTCTTTGATAATCGCTTCAGAGCGGGCAGAAATAGCAGCCCCGAGGCTTTTGTCAAGTTCCGGTGCATTGCTCACCGTAATCGCTGTAAACTGATCCGGGCAGGCGACATAACAGGCGCCGCAGCCGGTACATTTATCCTGATCGATTACGGCAATCTCTTTTTTCTCCCAGATCACCGCATCGTGCAGGCAGGCCCGGTGGCAGAGACCGCATTTTGAGCACTTTTCCTGATCAACACAAAATGTCCAGGGAGCAAGAGAAGACGGCTCCGGGAGACCGCTGCCCGTAATGGTTACCTTGTCTTTTGCCTTCAGCTTTTTCTTTTTTTCTCCAGCCGGCGGCTGCTCGGGAAACCATGACAGGCAAGTCACCGGGCAGGCAATCTCGCAGAGCCCGCAGCCGGTGCATGTATCCACGTCCACATAACGGGAATGCTGGATGATCTTCGCCACAAAATTCCCTTCCTCACCGTCGACGCCGGTAAGCTCACTATGGGTGAGCAGCTCGATATTCCTGTGTCTGCCCACTTCAACCAGCTTCGGGGAAACGATACACATGGAACAGTCATTAGTGGGGAAGGTCTTGTCCAGCTGCGCCATCTTTCCGCCAATTGCCGGTGAACGCTCCACCAGATAGACTTTGAAACCTGAATTGGCAAGGTCCAGAGCCGACTGCATGCCGCTGATACCACCGCCGACGATCATGACCGCACCGGTCGGTTTTGTCATTAATTCTGTCCGGGGGTTCCCTGTCATGACGTCTCCTCCCTCTGTTCGGAAAATGACACTGCCCGTGTCAGCACATCGGGTGAAACCAGATGCACTCGCTGCTGTTTTGCAGGATATTCACCGCTCAAGGCCGCCTGCACCAGCTCCGTTGCAAAGAATACCGGAAGGTGATCTGCCCCGCCCAGGTCAAGCTGCCGGCTCTCAACATTTGCCTGGCACATCGGGCAATCGGTAACAAGCGCTTCGGCTCCGGCCCGTTCTGCCGCCGCAACAATATCTCCGACAAGCACGCAGGCAATATCAGGACGAGCCATGGTCAGGCTCCCCGAGCAGCATTCGGTTCGATGCGACCAGGAGACAGCAGAAGCCCCGACAGCACTGACTATTTTTTCAAGCGAGCGGGGCTGCTCATAATTTCTTGCGTCAGTAATTTTTGGATTCCTGAGGGAAAGACATCCGTAATAGCAGGCGATGTTCATATCCTTCAGGGGCTGTCTGGTTTTATCGGCTATCTCTTCAAGGATTGATTGCTGCGCCATAAACGAGCTGATATGGAGGATCTCAAAATCGGGATCATAACCGTCAAGATCCCAATGGTGCGGGTCTTGCCGGATGATTTTGTCTGCGGCCTTGAGCCGCTGGAAACAAGCTGCACAGGGAACCAGGATGTCATTGCCAAGTTCAGCTGCGAGCAACAGGTTGCGCATGGGCAGGCGGACACCGACCTCGTGGTTGGTCATGTGGGCCGATGATGCGCCGCAGCAGTTCCAGTCCGGGATTTCAACAAGCTCAATTCCAAGACGGCTGCAGACCGCTTTTACCGAAAGGTCATAGTCAAGGGCGGTGCCGTGCAGTGAGCAGCCCGGATAGTAGGATAATCTCATCGTTCATACTCCTTTCCCGTTCCCGAGAAAATCTTCTTGATCTCGGCTTTGCCTTTGATGGGATGCGGCAGGAGACCAAGCTTTCCTTTGCTGAACATCTTTATTCCCAGCTTCATGTCACCGGTCAGATCACCTGAACGAAGCTTATAACCGGCGATCAGCCCCACCTCGTAGGCCCGGCCCCAGTGTTGGATCGAATCCAGAAATGACTGGTGAAAGACGGGTACCCGTGGTTCGGCAGGTTTGATTCCCTTTCTTTTTGCCAGCTCCCGGAGCACATCCATGAGCACCGCGATATCGATATCATTGGGACAGCGGGTCGCACAGGTCTCACAGGCGGCACACAGCCAGATCGACTTGCTGGTCAGCAATTGATCCTCCATGCCGTATGCTGCGAGCCTGACCACCTCCATGGTGGTCAGGTCAAAGAATTCAGTAATGGGACACCCCGAAGAACAGCGCCCGCATTGAAAACAGGCCTGAGCGTCGATATTCATACTCTCCAGCTTGGCCAGAAGCTTTTTGTTTCCCTGACCGGGTGAGATGGTGTTAACTCTCATGGTTTTCTCCCTTTAAAGTGTCCACAACAGCCGGGAATCTCAACGTAAACGTGGTTCCCTCGGCGGCTGATGAGGCCGCCCTGATAGTGCCTTTGTGTTCTTTGACGATCGCATATGATACGGACAGCCCCAGCCCCGTGCCTTCTCCTGTTGTCTTTGTGGTAAAGAAAGGCTCGAAGATCTTTTCCAGCAAATCTTCATCGATTCCCGGGCCTGAATCTATTATCAGAATTTCGTTCACGCCGCTGTTGGCCCGGGACCTGCTTATAATCCGTATCGTGCCGTTGCCTTCCATCGCCTGTGCTGCATTGACCAGAAGATTCATGACGACCTGATTCAACCTGATCGTATTGCCGAGAATGGGCGGCAGAGCGGCTTCCAGCTCAAGCTCGACCGCTATGTTATGGTAGAGCGGCTGATTCTTCAGGATGCCCATTGTTTTTTGCAGGACCTCATTGAGATCAACGGGCTCCATCTCGTAACTGGTCTGGTGGGAAAACTCGAGCAGGTCGGCGACGATCACCTTGCAGCGTTCGGCCTCGTGAACGATCGTTTGAAGATCCTCTTTTGCCTGATCATTGTCGCCGATTTCCTCCATGACGAGATTGGCGTAAAGCATGATTCCCGACATCGGATTGTTGATTTCATGCGCCAC
>CBDUGK010000003.1:0-97057 GCA_965366875.1 uncultured Desulfobulbaceae bacterium
AAATCACCGCTGCTCAGGCGACCCAAGGACCGCGGCAAACTACTTGATCGACAGGGGCTTGTCAATAGCTTTTGAGAACATAGCATAAAAAAAGCTCTGGTCATTCAGCATGTGGTTGCTATCTTTTTTATAACATGGCACAAATGGACTCCAGAGAAGCTGTTATTCGCAGGAGTTCCATTTCCTGAAATTATTCATAACCCCAGTGGCCCGACATGAAAAACAGAAACGAACTGCTTCGTTCTCTACCCAAAGTAGATGAGTGTCTCCTTCTTTTGTTACCGTATATCACAGAGAATATGGTACCGATTGCGATTGCCAAAAAAGCAGTTCAGTCTGAAATTGAAGCATCCCGCCAAGCAATTTTGAGTGGCCTTGTTGATCATGTCCCTGAAACTGTTGATGAGTGGACCAATCATTTTATCGAAACGATTGAAACGCTGCATTCAAATAATTTTCGCCGGGTGTTCAACGGTGCAGGTATTGTTGTCCACACGAACCTTGGTCGGTCGCTGCTTTCAAGACCAGCAATTGAACAGCTGGTGTCTGCCTCCAGTCACTACTCAAATCTCGAGTTCGATTTAAAAACCGGAAAGCGGGGGAGCCGCTATGCGCTTGTCGAAGAGGTCATCTGTGATTTAACTGGTGCTGAGTCTGCTCTGGTTGTGAACAACAATGCCGCTGCCGTCCTGATAGCCCTTGAAACATTGGCTCGCGGGCAAGAAGTAATTGTCTCACGAGGCCAGCTCGTTGAAATCGGCGGTTCTTTTCGGATTCCCGATATCATGGCTAAAAGTGGTGCGTGCCTTATCGAGGTTGGCGCCACAAACCGAACTCATCTCTATGATTATGAGCAGGCTATTTCAGAGACGACGGCTCTTCTGCTCCGCGTCCACACATCAAACTTTCGAATGGTCGGTTTTACCTCTGAAGTCTCAGCCGAGGAAATGGTCAAACTCGGCCGAAAACACGGAATTGCGGTTATGGAGGATCTTGGCAGCGGCAGCCTTGTAGACATGTCCCGGTTCGGATTACCCGAAGAGCCTACTGTCCAGGATGTTCTGAAGGCTGGAGTCGATGTCGTTACCTTCAGCGGAGACAAACTGCTGGGAGGTCCGCAGGCAGGTATCATTGTCGGCAAGAAAATGTATATCGATCAGATAAAGAAAAATCCTCTTAACAGGGCCTTGAGAATTGACAAGTTCACGCTGGCGTCGCTTGAGAGTACCTTGCGAAGTTTTTATGAACTTGATCGTGCACTTGAAGAGATTCCTACGCTGAAAATGATTGCCGAAAAACCGCCCGCAATAAAGAAACGGGCCCAGAAATTTTTAAGAACGATCGGAAAAAAAATAGCGTCTCACTGCCTCTGCCGTATTGTTGAAACCAAATCAAGAGTCGGCGGCGGCGCTTTACCGGAATACGCGCTTGATAGCTGGGCTGTTGAAATAAAGCCACTGGACAGGGAGGTGCATATCCTTGTGCGAGATTTTCGTTCCCTATCTGTGCCACTTATCGGCAGGATTGAAAACGATCGCTATCTTATCGATTTTAGAACAATACAGCCGTCTGAAGTGAATGAACTTGCTACTCTTGTAACCGACTATTTTAATCGCTCCCAATGAATTATGCATCCTGAAACAATACCCCTTATCTCCAGTTGTGACAGTCTCAATATTACTGATTATGCGGTTTTTTCTTCCCGTTTTAGTGGGATTGTCTGTGCTGAGATCCCGACCGCACAGTCGGTTCAGTTTCTCAGCAGTCAAGCATTCTGCAGCATGCCTTTTACCCTTGACGCCCCGGAGAGGAAACAATTTTTTGATCGTGTTCATAAGCGTAATATTCCCGAGGCGATAGATGATCGATCGATACTGATTCCCCTGCCGGCAAAAGGGGATGAGCCTCTTGTTGCCCTTGTATCTGAAATAGATCCAACAGTTGTAAAGCGAATGTCAGGCGACTGGCTTACTGAGCGCACCGCTTATTTTGTCCAGCACTTCCTGATGATCAAGAACTCAAGACTTGATCCTGTTACCAATCTTTACAACAGCACCTTGCTCTCGGAAATTCTAGGCGCTGTTGATGAAAAATGGAAATACCAGGTGGTTATCATTGAGATGAGGCCCCAGGCGAGGTTTTCTAAGGATGTTCTTAATCATGTCAGAAATGTGACACGGTCCCTGATCGAATTTAACCGGTTCCAATTTCCGCTTTTTTATCTGGGTCATTCACTGTTCGGCTGCATTATTTTTGATAAAGAACGTGATTTTCTCAAAACATTCTGTCTCTCTGTGATCACTTTTATGAAGAATAAGGGATTCAAACGCATACATTGCGGTTGCAGCGCTGTTGACAAGGATATCACAGCTGAACATTCCCAGACAGTACCTCTTGTTCTTGGTCAAGCCTGGACGGCGCTTCATGCCGCCTGCAGAAGAGGGCCATTTGCCTTCTGCGATTATGATGCACTGGCACATCCTGAGCATTTTCCATTACATCGGGTTTCCAGAAGTACCATCTCCAAGTTGCAGAGAAGATGGAAAAACAGCTCTGCCCACTCACTGATTTATTTTGTACCCGATTATAAGCGCCCCCAGGAGATGGCAGATGTCGTTGTACGTTTTTTCGGAAAACACAATTATGTGATGGCTGATGATGGCTTTTTCGTAATCAGGTGCAACTCGACAGCTGAAGATTCGAAACAATGGGCCGAGGGAATTATCGCTACATTAATCGGAGAGAAAGACAGCGGATTCTCGCTTTCTGCCGGAATCAGTGAATACCCGTTCCAGCGGTATGCAAAAACTGAAATTGTCAGGAATTGTCAAAAAGCAATTTTACATGCAGAATTTTTCGGATATGGGAGCATCGTCGTTTTTGACGCGGTCAGCTTGAACATCAGTGGAGACATCTACTATGGAGAAGGGGATCTGGCCGGCGCCGTTCGTGAGTATAGACACGGACTGGAGCTTGATGGTGGTAACATAAATCTTCTCAACAGTCTGGGAGTCACCTATGCCCTGATGAACCGGAACGCTGAGGCCCAGCTGACGTTTCAGAAGGTTTTAGATCAGGAACCTTCAAATTTCATGGCTCTGTATAATCTTGGTCTTGGTGAGCAGGCAAATCTGAATCATGGTGCCGCTGCAGTCTATTTTTCAAAGGCTTTGTCCGCCTTCAATCCCGATGATACAGATGATCCCAATATATTGATCGAACTTTTTTACCGGATCGGTACGGCATACTTTCATAATCATGAATACGCAAAGTCTCTGGAGTGGCTTGAAAAATGGTATAATAAACAGGAAGATAGCAAGGAACGGGGAAAATGCTGCCGGCCAATTGGGGTGAGCTGTTTTCATCTCGGCAGAACGAACGAAGCAATGACCTGGCTCCAGCGTGCGCTTGCCTTTGATGAAGACGATGCTGAAGCACTATCTCTTCTTGGAACGCTGTATCTTGTTGAAAAAGAAGGAATTGATATTGCGCTGAAATTTATGGAAAAGAGCCTGGAACTTGAAAGCGGTAACCGCCACTTCATGCTCAGATATGCACGGGGGCTCAATGAATGCGGCAGATACAACGAAGCTGCAGCGGTCTTAAGCGAGTGTCGGAAGAGCAATAAATTGAAGGCTGCTGCCTGGTTCGAACTCTCCCTATCCTATAAGGGTTTGAAAAAATATAATAAAATGAAATACTATCTGAAAAAATTACTCGCAAACCAACACACGCCCACTGATATAAAAGAAGCCTCCCGTTCCTTATACTCAGAAATTACAGCAGCAAAAATATAGAATATTTACAGAATTTTATCTGTCTAGCTGGCGGCTTGGCCTGATGGATTAATTCTTCGAGTCGTTAACCTGATTCAGCCCCGGTGAACCAGGTCTTTTCCAATTATTTTGTCCGGAAGTCGTTTCTGGTCTGGACTTGTCGACTGGCTTAGGGATACAATGTTTTGTAGTAAGAACATAAGTAGAGAGGATCTTGACCTAATCATACTACTGGTGAAAACAATCAGGTTACAGAGGCATTGGAAAAGAGAGTTGTCTTTTGATTGGATGAGCTGAGCCTAACGCGCGGCACATGGATACAGTCAGATTTACCGTATAAATCAGGGAGTGAGCGCTCCTGTTCGATCTTTATAAGAGGTGAGTGAATGGCGCAGATTGATGCATTTTTCAAATTAATGAACGATGAGGGTGCTTCAGATTTACATATGGTTGCTGACCAGCAGCCTGTCTTGAGAATCCGCGGTGACATGGAGCGGGTAAAGTTCAAGAAGATGGCAAACGAAGAACTCAAGGCCATGCTCTACGAGATCTGTCCGGAAGATAAAATCAAGTTATTTGAAGAAACGGGAGATATCGATTTTGGCTACGAAATCCCCGGTCTTGCCCGATACCGGTGCAATTTTTTTCAACAGAAATACGGAATTGGGGCAGTATTCAGGGAAATTCCAAGTGACATCATGAGTTGCGAGCAGCTCGGTCTGCCAAAAGTGATATCGCGGCTTGCCCATTTGCCCAAAGGCCTTGTACTTGTAACCGGTCCGACTGGCTCCGGAAAATCGACAACGCTCGCGGCCATTGTCGATGAAGCTAACAAGACGCGAAAGGATCATATTCTTACGATTGAAGATCCTATCGAGTTTGTGCATCGCAGTCAGAATTGTGTCATCAACCATCGGGAGGTCGGTACCCACACCAAAGGTTTCGGTCAGGCGCTTCGTGGAGCTTTGCGTGAAGACCCTGATATTATCATGGTTGGTGAGATGCGCGATCTTGAAACAATCTCGCTGGCAATGGAAGCTGCGATGACCGGTCATCTCGTTTTCGGTACCCTTCATACACTGAATGCGATGAAGACCGTTGACCGTGTTATTGAAATTTTTCCAGCCACGCAGCAGGGGCAGGTACGTTCGACACTTGCCGATGCGCTGAAAGCTGTTGTATCACAGACATTGTTCAAGAGGACCGATATCAAAGGCCGCTGTGCAGCCCTGGAAATTCTCATTGCCACGCCAGCGGTGCGAAACCTGATCAGGGAGGGAAAAACGTATCAGATTCTCTCTGCGATGCAGACTGGTAAGAAATACGGCATGCAAACCATGGATGACGCCATTCTTGCTTATCTTGAAAAGAAAATGATCAGTGCGGATGATGCCTATTCAAACTCCATTGAAAAGTCAAAATTTCTTAAATTCCTGAGAAAAGCGCCGTCTGATTTTACTGAAGTGTGATAATCAGAATCCGTTGCACAGACTGTCAGCAAGCCGACAGCTCTCCGTACTATTTTCGGCCAGCAGATGTTTCTATTTCAAATCCTCCATTACTGCTGACAACTGTTACCGTTCCTTTATAATCGGTAGTGAGAACCCGTATTCCCAACATTTCTGCCGATTCCTGAGTGGCTGCTGCCGGAAACAATCCACTTCTGCCGCTGCCGGCAGATACGACCATATAGTCAGGTTGTACCGATTTCAGGAAACCCTGGGAATTCGAGGTGGAGGAACCATGATGGGGAGACAGCAGAATGTCATGGTGAAGCTTTCTGTCAGTCATGATCAGTGTCTGTTCTCTTGCCGCGCTGATATCACCAGGAAACAAAATTGAAAATTCAGGTGTTTGTAGACTGACAACGAGGCCCCTGTCATTGTTACCATATTCCATGTACGCTTTCTGTTCTTGCTTTTCGGCCTGATCAACCATATCCTCACCAATAATCGAAAGCGTTGAGTGTCTGTGAGCGATAAAGACCCCGTTCTGGGGATATTTTATTTCAATGTCATGCTGCAGTGCATCTGAGATTAGCTTTTGATATCCGGTTTTTTCTGATTGTTGCTCCGGCAGCCATAACCGCAGAGGCCGAAATCTTTCAAATAGTGCCGGTATTCCGTTATAATGATCAGCATCTGCATGGGTGAGAATGACATCATCTATCTGCCCAACTCCCTGAGACCAGAGGTAGGGGGCAATTATTTTCTCGCCGCAATTAAAACCCGGTGGTGTGGTTGCTCCGGCGTCAATGACGATCGTCCTGCCACCAGCCAGCTGCAGCAAGCTGGAACTTCCCTGTCCGACATCGATGAAAGATACTGAGTTTGACCTTTGTAATGTACCGTTCAATCCTGAAAGTGGAACAAAGAACAGCGACAGCGTCAGCGTAACGGTGACATACGAGATAAATCGTAAACGCTTCGAAGAGGTGGATACGGCTAGAACAAGAGCAACATAGTAGAGGACGATTAAAAAAATATTCAGATCGGGCAGCCACAATACACTCAAAGGGGCTGTACTTAAAAAACCAATATAAGCGCTGGCAATATCAAGCGACCATGCTCCGGCAGTCAGGATAGCCTCTGCCAGCGGTGGATGGATGAACAAAAACGGTATGGAAAGGAACCCGCAGGGCAGCGCCCATAAACAGATGAGCGGCTCGACCAGCAGGTTTGCCGGCAGGCTGACGGTTGAGAATTGATTAAAGTGATAGATAAGAAGCGGCAAGGTTCCGGCGGTTGCACTGACCGTTACTGCAGCAAGAACAAACGTTTTCTGGGTAATATTTCTCAAGAGATTGTTGCGCCGATCATTTGGTCTCAGAGAGGGCATGAAGGAAAGCATACCAGGCATGAGCAGGATGATTGATGTCACCGCGGAAAAAGAGAGTTGAAATGATGGTGATTTTATCGATTGGGGATCGAAAACTGCAATCATCAGCGCAGCGGCAGCAAGAATGGTTAGATGAGATTTGAGGCGATTCACGCAGAAGGCGAGAATAAACATCAAGGACATGATCAGAGATCTGAGTACCGGTGTATTCGAGCCGGCGAGCAGCGTATACATCAGGAGTGGTCCGATGCACAGCATCAGCGACAACTTTCGAACATCTGCGGTTTGAATCAGACGGGACGACAATCGTGCCAGATAAAAAAACAGGGAAAAGAGAAAAAAACCAAGAAGAGCCATATGCATTCCCGATATAGCCAGGATGTGCATCACGCCGGTTCGTTTAAAAATTTCAAGCAGATCGGGTGAAATTGATGATCTGTCGCCCAACAGCAGTGCCCGGTAAAGGGCCGCGTGTTTTTCAGACAGTGCTGAAAAGAGAAAATTCGAAATAACCGTTCTTGCTTTTTCTGTTGCATAGGAGAATTGAGCGATACGGCCAGAATTAAGCGGCGAGTCTATTTCCTGAATCAACAGCGGGGAACGTATGATACCGGTAATATAAATATCTCTGTCGGCAAGATATTGTGCATAATCAAAAAGTCCGGCAGACTTTGCAGGAGAGGGTTTCCTGAAGAATGCCCTGACGACAAGCTGGTCGCCAGGTGTTATCGTTTCCGGCCAGGCGTCTTTTGATTTGAGCAGAACCTTTCCTGAAACCGGAGTCAGGGTGTGATGATCTTTTTTTCTCAGGAACGCTGAATCAATAATAATTTTGTTTTCATTGACGCTCCCGGTGACCATACTGGCAAGCGTTCCAAGCAGAACAGCCTCCTGCGGAGTTTCAAGGAGATGAACGACGTTGTCAGCAGCCGGTTTATGGTTGGCACTTCTGCAGCCATGCCAGTAGCCAGTTATCAGAAAACAGACACTGAGCAGGATGATTGCTCTATCACCATATCCGAGAAAAACCAGCAGCAGTGTGAGAAGAACACAGAAGCCTAAAACAAGCAGTGGCTCGGTCGAGGAAGAAGGAACGTGAAAAGACAACGTCAGTCCTGAAATAAAACAGAGAGACAACGTTATCAGGAGATAATGCTTTGTTTGACGGTAAAATTCAGTAATCACAAATACTTTTTTATTAATTCCAGATGTGCGGGGATCGTGTTTTTATAGTGATTCACATAGCTAACAGCTTTTTCACCGCTGTTTTTTCGAAACAGATCGGAGCTGACCAGTTTATCAAGCATCGCAAAGAGTGAGTCTTTGTCTGTGACCTGGAAAGCGGCCTCATTTTCAATGAGTTCCCGGCTGATTTCCTGAAAATCATCCATAAACTGTCCGAACACGACAGGAATTCCGCAGCCGGCTGCTTCAAGGGGGTTATGCCCACCCTCGGGAACAAGGCTGCCTCCAATAAAGGCAATGTCGCTTGTTGAATAAAGTCCGGCGAGATCACCGATTGTGTCGATGAGCAGGATGTCTTCCAGCAGGTCCGGAGCCTTTGAATATCGTGTTGTCGAAAAACCAAACGTGGCGGCAAGAGAGGCGATGGCATCAGTTCGCGACGGGTGGCGCGGTGCGATGACGAGGTTGAGATGGTGATGTTTGGAAAGCAGTTCCCGGTAGACTTCGAGAATTACTTTCTCTTCACCGGCATGGGTCGATCCACAGAGTATCAGCAGGTGCCCTTCGTCAACGGTAAATGGCAATGACGGCTTTAAGTCCGTTGCCAGACCTGATTGATATTTGAGGTTTCCCAGCGTTTTCAGTTTACTTCTGCTGATGCCGAGAAGGAGCATCTTGTCGGCATCAGCTTGCGTTTGCATGCATAACGCTGAGAACTGGTTAAACATCGGTTTGAAAAAAAACGGAAAACGGCGATACCTTCTCATCGATTTATCAGAGATTCGGCCATTGACCAGCAGCGCCGGTATATTATTGGTGTGAAATGAGCCAAGGATGTTTGGCCAGAAATCAGTTTCCACGAGGATAAAGAGATCAGGTTGTATCTTTTTGATAAATTTTTCCACCACAAATGGAATGTCGAGCGGAAACGGGATAATCAGATCTGCAAGCGGTCTGATCTTCTCTTCGGCCAGTTGCCTGCCGCTTGCCGTCGTTACTGAAAAGACGATGCAGATTTCAGGATCCTTGCTGCAGAGGGCCTTTATCAGCGGAATCGCCGAGGTTGTTTCGCCAACTGAAAGGGCATGTATCCAAATAACCGGCCCTCTTTTGTCTGTGTGCAAAGAGGTGAGGCCATGACCGAGCCGTGAGCTGAGCACATGCCATTGCTCTTTCCTGGTAAAATATATATACACCAGAAAGAGAAGTGCCAGCGGCGATAAAAGCAGTTGTAAAATAGTATAAAATGGTCTCATTAGTCTATGATATTTACTGAAAATCCGTAGATATTACCATAGTGGATATCAGATAAAAAGAATCCTCTTAATCTTTGGGTGATAGAAGGTTTACTAAGATATTGTTATGAATATTGTTTTATTTGAACCAGCTGAGATCGTCGGGAATCGAGCTGTGACAGGTGATGAACGCGCGAAACATATCGCAAAAGTTCTCAGGGCCTCAACCGGTGATTTTATCCGTGTCGGTGTTGTTAACGGATTAATGGGGTATGGGACGATTACCAGAATTAATCGAAGGCCTCCTTATCTGGTCGAATTGGATATCTCTATTGATGAATCTCCGCCTTCTCCTTCTGCTGTTGATATTGTCCTGGCCCTGCCGCGGCCGATCATGTTTAAAAGGATTTTAAGTCAGGCGACGACCCTGGGTGTGAAAAAGTTCCATATCATAAACGCCGGCAGGGTTGAAAAAAGTTTCTGGGACGCCTCTGTCATTGCTGAATCAGTCTATCGTACACAGCTGCTCAAAGGGCTGGAGCAGGCTGTGGACACCCGGTTGCCGGACGTCCTCTTTCACCGGGGCTTCAAGACATTTATTGACGGTGCGGTTCCTGAATTAAAGGAAGAATACGCTTTTCTGTTTGTAGCCGATCCGGCGTTTCCCCCTTTAAAACTTCCTCAGGCGGTCAAAGGAATGGGACGTATTCTGCTGGCTGTCGGACCTGAAGGCGGGTGGCTCGATTATGAACTCGACAAAATGGTGGGTTCGGGGTTTAAGGGATTCGGGATCGGCACGAGAATTCTCAGGGTGGATACTGCAGTTATTGGACTGCACAGCATGTTGACAACGGGCCACTGGTGAGAACACTATTATCTGTCTTTTTCTGCTTCGTTAAAGAATGTATAGATCTGCCGGGCCAGGGTCGGACCGATGCCTGCAACTTTCTTCAGGTCATCAACTGAAGCACGGGAAACCTGCTGCAGGCTGCCGATGGTCTTGAGCAGCTCCTTTTTTTTCTGCTGGCCGATGCCGCCAATCTGGTCCAGTGTCGAGGACAGGGTCTGCTTTCGCCTGAGTGAGCGGTGAAAGGTCACCCCGAAACGGTGAGCTTCGTCTCTGATCTTCATCAGGTGAAGAAGAAGCGGGTTATGCGCAGGGAGGATTATCGGGTTTTTTCTGCCCGGCCGATAAAGCTTTTCCCCTTCATCACCCCGTTCTTTGGCAATTCCTATTAATTGAACCCGTTCACCTATATCGAGATCTGCGACAACCGCTTCTGCAACTCTCAGTTGTCCTTTCCCGCCGTCTACCATAAAGAGATCAGGAAAATCATCCGTGTCGAGAGCCTTTGTAAATCTTCTCTCTATCACTTCTCTCATCATCGCATAGTCATCAGGCCCCATTACTGTTTTTATTTTGTAATGACGGTAGTTTCGGGTATCGGGCTCTCCTGAAAAAAAACTGACAAGTGAGCCAACTGCATGGGTTCCGCTGATATTTGAGATGTCGAGGCATTCTATGCGCTGTGGGGGAACAGGCAGATTCAGCTTCTTCTGCATGTTTTCGGCAAGATCCTGCCATGAACGCTTCTTGTTGCGCTGTTCATCGAAGAGCTGTCTGGCGTTGGTGTGAGCCATGGCCACGAGTTCCCTCGGTTCTCCGCGTCGAGCGACAGTGAGGGAAACGGTTCTTGCCGACAGATCCGAAAGGCGTTCTGTCATTACCATCCGGTCTTCAAAATCGTGAGGGAGAAGCAATTCGGCCGGGGGCGGGTTTGACTCATCATATATCTGCTTTAATACCTGCGAGAGGATCACCTGGTCATCACCATACGGGTCCTCAAGAAAAAAACGACGACTTCCACTGAGGATGCCTTTTCTGACATATAACAGGGCAACGGAAACAGAAACACCCTGCCGGTAAAATCCAAACACATCCCTGTTTTTCCGAATATTTGAAAGTACAATCTGTTTTTCAAGGGTTTTGCCAAGGGCTCCGATTCGATCTCTTAACAGCGCCGCTTTCTCAAATTCCTGCAGCTCCGCAGCGTTCAGCATTTCTTTTTTCAGCTGCTTGAGCAACCGTTTGTTTTTCCCTTCCAGGAACATGATGACTTTGTTTACCATATCCTGATACTGGCCGATATCGGCTTTGCCTGCACAGGGCGCAAGGCAGTTGTTCATCTGGTGATTCAGGCAGGCCCTCTTGCGCGGTTTCAGCTTGGCGCCTTTACATCGTCTGAGCGGAAACAGTGACGAGAGGAGCTTGAGGGTCGACCACATTGCCGATGAGGAGGAGTAAGGCCCGAAATATCGTGCCCCGTCGCGATTTTTCCTGCGGGTCATGAAGACGCGGGGCCACTCTTCCTGGATTGTGACTTTGATAAAGGGGTAACTCTTGTCGTCCCGCAGAATAACATTATATTTGGGGCGATGTTTTTTTATTAAAGATGATTCGAGAATGAGCGCCTCTTTTTCCGTATTGGTCATAATCGTGTCGATTTTACGCACCTGGTTGAGCATTACGGCGGTTTTGCTGTGACCGGGACCGGAAAAATGAAGATATGATGATAATCTTTTGAAAAGATCTTTGGCTTTACCGACGTAAAGCACCGAAGATCCTTTATCGAGCATCAGGTAAACACCGGGTGCATGAGGGATGGATGAAAGGAATTCCTGGTCTAGCATGCTCAAAATTACTCTAATACAGAAGGTAGCGGTGGCTGAGTCCGTTCAGTCTGGTATCTGGAATTGATGATTGACAAACAGTAAGACGGCCTGCTTATATTTCCAGCAGTGAAACACATTTTGCTTTTCAAGAGCATGCTGAGGCGAAGATGAACTTTATTCATAAAATAGCCATAGACTGTTGTCATCCGAACTATATTTCCGGCTGGTGCTACCACCGTTTCAACAAGAAGAAAGTGGCCAATCTGTGTCTGAGGCACAACGGCAGGGTTATCAGCAGGGCGACAGCAAACAGGTTCAGGGAAGATCTCCTTGAGCTTGGCCTGCATCCCACCGGCAAGTGCGGCTTTGAGATAGTAATTGATCCTGCCGCTGCTCTCTCTGAGGCAGGAGTGTATGCGCTGACTCCGATCAATTCAACCAGCCCGCTTGCAGTATTCAGCCCCGATCTGTCCGCCAGGATCGAAAATACAAAGATCTGGAAACCGTTTGACCTCTTGTTGCCACGCTGGTCGAGCTCCGGGCCGCGGCTTTTGTTCATGCATATCCCCAAGACTGCAGGAACGTCTTTTAACACGCAGGTCTCAAAGCTGTTTCACCGCAAAAAATTTAGCACCCATATAGAGCTTGAGAATAAAGCGAGGTATCCGCTGCTTGCCAGTAAAAAAAATATTTATCAGGTCATCTGCATTTTGGCGTGTTCAAAGAGTATTCCGCGCCGGTGATTTCCGTCTTTACACGATCGTCAGAGAACCATATGCACATATGCATTCTCATCTGACGTGGATGATCAGGACGGCGGCTGAAGATAGTGACAACTATTTCAAGCACAGCAATGAGGTTATTTATCAGCTCGGTAAAAAACTGGCAGGAATTGAGTTTGGCCGAGTCGAACGGATTGAGGACTTTGTCAGAAATATCAGTAATGTGGAGGCAAAATTCTTTGACAACATGCAGACCCGCTACTTTTGTGAACAGGAGATTGGCCGGGTGACTGAAGACGATTTCAGGCAGGCCGTGAACAATATAAAAGAATTCAGCCTTATCGGTTTAACGGAGCGATAGAAGCAGTTTCTTCAGCAGTTCGTCGCGCTGAATAAACTGTCCAACCTCGAGAAATCAGGACAGCTTAATCGATCAGGGTCGCCGCCCCTGTTTGCTGGAGACGACCCTGAAATACGCACTGTTCTCCGCCCTCTGGTAGCGTATGATCTGCGGCTTTACGACAGTATAAAAAAACGTCAATGAGCAGACGCTCATACCATGCTTTATCGCTGGGCTTGCTGTTTCTGAGGATACATGCTTCACTGTTTCATTATTTACCAGCACGCGGAAACGGAGTATTGTTGATCGTCAGGTGCAATAACGTAGGCTGTTAATCAGAAATCATCCCATAAGCTATGGCCAAGGTCAGCGTAATAATTCCCTGCTATAATCAGGGCAGCTATGTCTCTGAAGCTGTCGACTCGGTTCTTGCCCAGACATACCGGGATCTTGAAATAATTATCGTCAATGATGGTTCTACCGATGAAAAAACAAACACCATCCTGGAAGCACTCAATCGTGATAAAACCAGAGTACTCAAGACGACAAACCAGGGACTTGCGGCTGCAAGAAATAACGGCATAACGCAGGCATCAGGGGAGTATATTCTCCCCCTGGATGCTGATGACTTTATTGACAGCGCCTATATTGAAGAGGCAGTTTCAATACTTGATAAGAGTGCCAAGGTCGGGATTGTCTATTGCCGTGCCATATTATTTGGAGCAGTAGAAACCGAATGGTTGCTTCCAGACTATAGCATAGAGCAAATACTCCAGGATAACATAATCTTCTGTACTGCATTGTATAGAAAATCGGATTGGGCTCTGGTGGGTGGTTATGATCCGGGCATGATCTACGGATGGGAAGATTATGATTTTTGGCTGGCTTTGATTAAAAGAGGCAGGGAAGTGGTAAGGCTGGATGGACGCTATTTCCACTACCGGGTATCTGCTGATTCAATGGTCAGAACCAAAGAAAAATGGCAGAAAGTCGAAATGTTTAAACGCATTTATAACCGTCATTCTGATTTTATTGGGGCTCATATCGATGTTTGGATAAATCTGCTGCTCGAGACACAAGACAGGTTCTTTACAAGTCGATTATATATCAACTGCGGTGAAGGAGTAAGTGACGAGAACAGCGTTGCTCGAAATATTGAATTAGGGCGAAGGCGAATGACATTTCCACTGAGTCAGTTCAACAGGCGTTGTTCAATTCGTTTCGATCCCGTTGATTCACCCGCCTGTCTTGAACTTTGTTCTGTGGAACTACAGTTTGAAGACAGCAGTGAAATACTTGACTCGCGCCTGATCAATTCAAATGCTCTTTATCGTCTGGAAGATTATTTTATGTTTGACTCGAGTGATCCTCAAATGTTTTTTGAACTGCCTGATATTAAACTGCAACAAATCAAGAATGTGGTTATTACCGTTGATCTTAAAGCTGTTGCTGATCGTGCCTTAAAAGTAATAATTGATTACCAGAAACAGCTTCATAATAAGATCAAGAGTCGCATGGCCCTTCCTAGGTTATTAACATTGCTCAATAAAAAAAAATCTTGACGGTATATGCTCACTTATTCATAAAATAGTTGCGTCATGGACATAATAAGAAAAAGTCGTTCCTTGCTGCGACATTTTTGGAGTAAGGACTATCGTATTTTAAAAAAATCAGGAATATTTGATGCGGATTATTTCAGGAGTTTAATCAAGGAAAAAGTACTCGAAGAAAATGATGTAATATGGTTATATCTCGCTGTAAGTAAAAGAGATTGTAAGGCTTTTATTCTTAGCGGGGAAGTATGGGAGCAATTCGCTGACCCTCATCCACTTTTTGATACTGCCTTTTATCTATCCACCTATTTTCCTTCAGGTCTCAACCAGAATCCCTTCACCCATTTTCTCCAAAAAGGGTGGAAAACGGGACTGTCTCCAAGTCCTTTTTTCGACATCCAATTCTATAAAAGTAGAAGTGAATGGAATCCTGAAAATGAAGATCCTCTGACTCACTATACACGTATTGGGGCATTGGCAGGAATTAGTCCAAGTATGTTTTTTGACATAGATTGGTACCTTGATAGGACACCCCTTCCACACAAGGAAAAACAAAGTATAATCCGTCACTATAAATTATTTGGTTCCCGAAAAGAAAAAAGCCCCACACCTGTTTTTGATCCTCAATATTATCTCAGTCAATTAAACGATAACAGTAAGGCACGGCGCGATCCATTTTCTCACTTTGCTGCACAAATTGAAACGAAGGGAATACAGCCAAATAAATGGATTGACCTTGATTATCTCTGCTCTTCCTGCTCCAACCAAATAACTCGGTCTGAGGCATTATCAGCTTATCTGTCTAAAGGAGTTCGCAGCCAGGCATTGACGAACAGGCAACTTGAACTGATGTCGAGCAGACCGTTGATTTCGGTCATTGTTCCCGTATATGAGCCAAATATCAATTTCCTTAACAATTGTATCCGCTCAGTCGTCTATCAGGTTTATCCTTTTTGGGAATTATGTCTTGCCGATGACGATAGTCCTCATCAAGAGACCAGACAGGTACTTCTTTCTTGGGCAGATAAAGATCCGCGGATAAAGGTTACTTTTCACGATAACAACATGGGTATATCGGCTGCTACCAATTCTGCAGCATTGCTGGCTAAAGGAGATTATTTTGGCTTTTTAGATAATGATGATGAACTTTCGCCAGACTGTCTGTTGCGCGTAGCTGAGACCATCAATTCTTCCAGATCTCAGGTGGTTTACACAGATGAAGATTTGATTAACGATAAAGGGAGACGTCTTTCAGCATTTTTTAAGCCAGATTTCAATCGAGATCTTTTATTTTCTCATAATTATGTAACACATTTCATGGTTGTGGCCGCCGAACTCTTTAAAAAGCTGGGCGGGTTCAGCAGCGATTATGACGGTGCTCAGGATTATGATCTCATCCTCAAGCTTTCAGAACAGACTGAAAATATTGTTCATATACCCCATATTCTCTATCACTGGAGAGCCTCAGCTAGCTCCACCAGTATTAACCATGGGCAAAAATCGTATGCCCAGCTGGCTGGGAAAAGAGCACTGGAAAATTCCTTGAAGAGAAGGAATTTTCCAGTATCTGTCCAGGATACCGATTTGAAATTTTACTATCGCATCAAATTTCCAAATCGAGAAGAATCAAGTGTTTCAGTTATTCAGTGGCTTGAAAAAGGATCCGGAGATCATAATTCACAATTAACGCTGCTAAAAGATAGGACGCAATACGATAATTGTCAGTTCATGAGTGTTTCTGGAAACGGCAACTTTTATAGATGTGGCTCTATGGGGTTCGAGAATATTCAGAAAGAACCGCATGCCTTTGATGTATCAACAGATCAGCAGGAGAACAAAGCACATTTGCTGCACAACGCTGTGCTCTATGCCGAAACAGACTATGTAGCTCTTGTTGGTTCAAATATTGTCGATTTTGAGAGGGCCTGGCTTAAAGAGCTTCTTGCGCCCCTGCAACAGAACAACAAGATTGGTATGGTGTGCGGAAATATACACTACAGCGACTCCGATGGAGCATCTTATACGGTACCAGATCTTGCAAATAAAGATTGTCAATACTTCGCCAATTTTCTGGCAATGAGCTCAATCCACGCTAATGGTTTTCATTGCACGCAATTGATACACTATAGTAATTGGGATTTCTGTTTATTGAGCAGATCATTGTTTAACCAGCTTGGCGGCTTTGAGTTTGATTTATTTCCGCATATTTTAGCCATGACGGACTTCTCAATGCGAGCTGTAGAGCAAGGTAAAGAAATTTTGTATACACCCTATGCGCAAGCAACCGCGGTCAGGCGTAAAAACACTTTTCCAATCGCAGACAGCATAGCGCTTGAAGAGGAAAAGAGACGTTTCCAAAAAAAATGGAAGCAGCGGCTGGACGCTTTTGATCCATACTATAATCAGGGCATTTTAGACGAAAACAACATTGATCGAAGTCATTTTCGTCAATGGATATCAGGGGAATGAGAATGAAGAAAGAGTTGACGTGAAGATCATTCTCAATTACTTAGACTACCGATCGAATATTATAGCTATGATATCAACGGTTCGCCAGTCAGCCAGCGGATTCATGTATCCTGATGAAGATAAAAAGGTAGTATGATGTCCAAACCTCTCATTTCAGTTGTAATACCAGCCTATAATCATGAACGATTTGTTGGTCCTGCGATAGATAGCGTTTTCAACCAAACATGTTCTGATCTGGAGTTGATTGTCGTCGATGACGGCTCAACGGACAATACTGGAGAGGTCGTAAATGGGTATACGGATACACGATTGCATTATTATCATCAGGCAAATCAGGATGCCTACAATGCCATTAACCGTGGAATAAGCATGGCCAAAGGATTATATGTTGCTGTTTTGAATTCTGATGATTTATATACCCTGGACAGACTCGAGACGCTGCTCGAGGTCTGCAAAGAAAATAATGCGGTTTGTGCGTTTAGCGACGTTATACCAATAGATGATAACAACAATACCTTTGAAGATCCTGAGTTTGGCTGGAACATCTGGCATAAGAAAAACCGTGATTTTTATTTTGAATGTGGAGATCTCTATACTTCTTTTCTCAAAGGGAACTTCATGGTTACCACCTCGAATCTTTTTATGACTGCAGATGCAGCACGGAAGGTGGGGCCATTCTGCTCACTTCGCTACCTGCATGATTACGATTTTATCTTTCGCATGATGAACACCTTTCCAAACCAGGTATACTATGCGGATGATCTGCAACTCCTGTGTTACCGAATCCATAGCGGCAACACGCTGGGTGAGGCAGCTATTATTGGAAGAGTTCAGGACCAGGAACTCATCAGGAAATATTTGCTTGCAGTAATTCCTGATGATTTAAAGCAATACGTGGAGGCCGGCAGTAACCGGCTTGTCGAGTTGGAAAAGGAACTGAATAATGTCAGAACGCAGTTGAACCCTCCTGATCAACAGGGTGTAATCCCCGCATATAGAAACCTTCAGCAGGCCGTGAAACGCTGGGTGAAGAAAACGCTTCTTTGATTTACGTCCGCGGTATTTATTGATTCATGAATTGGCAAAAATGTTATTCACTTGAGAGCCTGATTCAAAAGGGCCGGCAATTATCAGAGAATTGTGATGTTATAACCTTTGATCTTTTTGACACACTGTTTATTCGCAGGATTCATGATCCGGATTTGGTTAAAGCACCGACTGCGCGCTATATTGCTGCGCGAGCCAGCCAGTCTGGACTTGAGCTTTCATGGCGAGAAATTCAGAAAATCAGGGACCGGACGGAACAGAATCAGAGGAGGGAAACCGGATTAACATTTGAAGATCATGAAGCCTGTTATCCGGTATTCATGAAAAAGAGTCTTGAAGAAATCTTTGGTGAACATTACACGGATCAACTTCTCGATGATGTTACCAACTACGAGCTCGAAATGGAGAGCCGTATGCTGGTGCCGAGAGAAAAGCTCGTAGACTGGCTTGCTGAGCTTCATCAGGCAGGTAAAAAGACCTATATAATTTCAGATATATACTTGCCCGCTGAACACCTGAAGAGGCTCGTTGAGAAGGGAGGATTTTTACAACATACAGATGATCTTGTATCATCAGCAGATACCTTTCTGGCAAAGGCTTCCGGTAAAGCATTTCCACTCGTACAGAAACGTTTTGACCTGGAAAAGTCATCCTGGCTGCATATCGGAGACAACCCTTTCTCGGATGGACTCAGGCCTGCCCAGTTTGGAATTCAATCTCTTGTCCTGCATGATGGCTCAGAAAAACATCGCAAAGCTCTGATTAAGAGATACGTTAACTACAGCAAGGGAAATATCTTTTATCGGGGCAGGGCGCTCCAGCAGCTGATGCTCCCCCATGAAGGAGAGAACGTACCCCGAACAGCCCTTTACGCAGAAGGGTATAACTTTCTGGGCCCAATGATCGGCGCATTTGTCCAGCATATTGCTGAAGAGAGCCGACGCCTTACTATCACAAAAGTTTTTTTTCTTTCACGTGAAGGTTATACGTTCAAAAAAGTTTGGGAGCAAATCACTCCATCGCTGTTTCCCGATGGCCAGCTTCCCGAGATAGAATATTTATATGTCAGTAGAATGGCATTGGCCGGGGCAAGCTGTGCTGACAGCGGTCTCACCGGGACCAATGTAAATATTGCATTTTTGCCCCCGGGAAACCGAGATTTCCGGGATATTGCCAGAATTTTCCAGCTTGATTTAAATTCTTTGCAACCACACCTGAAACGTCACAACCTGACACCAGAAACATGCCTGGTACCCCGGCACGAAGGGTTTAAAAAATTAAATGGACTCCGTCTAATTGAGTTGATTAATGATGACCTTTTTCAGCAGGCAATTAAGCATCAATGTAATCCTGCCAACCGCGCTCTCATCAGATATCTTGAAGACCTTCAGTTCTTCGACCATGAGCAGGTTGCAATTGTAGATATCGGCTGGCTTGGGACGATCCCGAGATTTTTCTACAACGCGATCAAAAGCAGGGATAATTGTCCACGCCTCCATGGTTTTCTTTTTGGAGCAACCAGAGGAGTCAAATACCCTGAAGATTTAAAAAATTCAATTCAGGGTGTCATCTATGACCGTGATCGCTTCGATCTTGCGGCAAGTACCATTCTCTATGCCCGCGATGTCTTCGAAGAAGCGTGCAGAGCGCCCCATCCAACGCTTGACGGCTATGAATTGACAGAAGACGGATACCGGCTGAAATTCAGACGTGAGGATGACGAAACGGGCCGTGCGGAGAAGGAACAGGACGCCTATTATCAGCCCCTTCAGCAGGGAATTGTTGATGCAGCAAAACGATTCGGGGCTGCATCAGCGCTGCTCGGTTACAGCCTCAGCGACTATCGCCCCTGGTTTCACTATCTCATGATTGCCAAAATGGCTTTCCCACGAACCCCGGAGGTCAGTGTTATTCGCCACAAGCATCATCTGGACGATTTTCATGGCAACCATACTCCACCGGCCAATAAGGACAAGGGACGAAAACCGTTGTGGGATACTTCAGCGATGAGGCTGTATTGCAGTCCTCTGCTGCGACTTCGCTATTTCTGGCGTCATGTCAAGGACGTCTTGAGGAGTTAAGATGAAACGATTGTTTACCGCCGGTTTCGATATATCCGGAAACTCAATGTTCCGTGTCATCAAGTTCGGATTGCTCAATAAATGCATCCCGCTTGGCAATTTCAATCAGGGACCTGGGCTGCGCCCGGCATGTACACTCCTGTTTTTACATACGTTCGGAAAACCGGTATTCTGGTTTACCATACGTTTTCAGCACTATCTGCATCATCTGCACCGCAGATTACTCAGGAAATGACATGATGGAAATAACAGGACGCGAATCGCTGCAGGGGAAGGTTTTTGCTGTTTTTCTCTGTGTAATTGCCTGTTTCTATTATTATGTAATTTTCATGGATCGGGCACAGGTGAGTCTTGAAATAGAGGTGAGCCAGAAAACCTTCTTTAAAATTTACTGGGCTGATGAAAAACAGCAGTTCTCAGAGAAAAAGAGCGCTTCTCAACGCCTCGATCCATCACAAAGTACCTATGACTTTTCTGTACCTGGTCAGGGTGGACATGCATGGCTTCGTTTTGATCCGATTCAGTACAGCGGTGATGCAGTCGTCAAGAAAATTACCATTTCGCAGCAGGGATATAAAACCGTTACGGTCAGCCTTGAAGAATTACAGCCGCTTAATCAGATTGGCATTGTCACTCCATCTGCCGAGGGACTGAAGTTCTCCTCTACCGGGACGGATCCGTTTTTCCTCTATCCTCTGCAGCTCGAGAAAGAGGTGTCTCAGTGGACTGATGATCTTTTCATGATGGCGCTGATCTGTGTGATCGTCATCGGTATTGCCGTTTGCTGCTCTTCACTTCGCAAAAACTTTGCTTTTGTGCCGGTAATGCTGGCCATGGTACTGGTATTGATAATGACAATGGCCCAGTTCAGTGCGGAAAATACTCATCCCGACGAGTATGTCCATCTGGCGTCGACTTCGTACTATAAAACCAGCTGGCTTCCGCCGGCGATCGAGGACGAAACCATAAAAGACACCTATAGCGTCTATGGGATGTCACGGCTTAACAATGGAGAAATCTATTACCTGCTGGCGGGAAAGGCGGCTGTGTTCTTTGAAGCGCTTAATGTCGACAGGCTTTTGTCGCTGAGGCTTTTCAATGTGTCGCTGTTTTCCATTATAGTGCTATTCACGTTTTATTCAGTACCAGCACGAGCTGCAGCACTGCCATTCCTGATTTCCCCGCAGGTCTGGTATGTCTTCAGTTACTGCACCTCAGATGCGTTTGCCCTTTTTATCTGTTTTCTGGCCACCTGCGAACTTGTGCGACCATCCAGCTTTCTCAACAAAGCCATATCAGCAGAATCGCTGGTAAAAAGAATTCTGCCGACCGTGATAATCTCCCTGTTGCTTGGTTTGTTGTTTTTACTCAAAAATAATTACTATCCGTTCATTGCCCTTTTATACGTCTGCCTGTTCTGGCGCATTACCACCTCAGTCGATGAAGTAAACAGCCGCGCAGCATTACTGGTTCGAATCATTGTTTTCACTGTGCTGGCTGTCGGTTTAGCCGGGATCAGGGTCGGTATGGATTACTACGTGAATGGACCGGATCGCGACGAAAAAATTCTCGCAATGCAGGATAAAACAGCCCGGGAAATCTACAAACCGAGCACACCACTGCATGAAAAACATCTGTCTCTCCAAAAAAAAGCTCGTGGTATTCCTCTGAAAACCTTGATTGTTAATAACAGGTGGTTTGAAAAGACATTCCAGACAGGGTTTGGCATGTACGGTTATTTTACCATTGGCGCTCCACTACCTTACTATGAGCTTGCCAAATTGTTTGCAGTGATGCTGCTGATCTATCTCTTGGGCACGGTCTTTATTCGCGGCTCCACGGGGGATTCAATCGTTGCGGTTGCTGTTGTACTGCTGTCAGTCGCCCTGATCGGCGCGTCGCTCCATCATTCATGGACCATGGATTTCCAGGCGCAGGGACGCTATCTTTTTCCGATCCTGAGCATGTTTGGCGTGTTGCTGGGCAGATGTCGAAGGTACTTTGGGACCCGGTTGCTTGCCTTGTCAATCAGTCAGCTCTACTTCCTGGGTCTTTATTCTTTTATCTTCATTGCGATTATGAATATACCGCGTCCGTAAAAAGCAGCTGGTGATATTTCAGCCGGGATTCTCACTGTTGAACTGACAGCGAGGCGCTGAATAATTCTTTTGTATAGGGCTCGATCGGATTTTCAAAAACATGCCGGGCAGGACCGGACTCGATTATCCTGCCGTCTTTCATGACGATTATATGGTCTGACACCGCCCGGATGACTCTCAGGTCATGTGAGATGAAGATGTAGGTGAGGTTGTATTTCTGCTGCAGGTTCTGCAGCAGGTCGATAATCTGGGCCTGGACGGTCATGTCAAGTGCGGATGTCGGCTCGTCGAGAATCAGCAGTTCCGGGCGAAGAATGATTGCTCTGGCAATTGCGATTCTCTGACGTTGCCCTCCGGAGAACTCATGGGGGTAACGGGAGGCAAACGTGCTGTCAAGTCCGACTTCTTCAAGGACCTCATCAACCCGTTCATGACGGGCGCTTTTATCCAGTTCTCTCTGGTGTACACGGAGTCCCTCACCGACTATTTCACGAATTGTCATCCGTGGAGACAGCGAAGAATAGGGATCCTGGAAAACAATTTGCATTCTGCTGCGAAAGGGACGAAGCTGTTTCGCTCTCATTGTTTGGAGATTATCGTGCTTAAACGAGATGTCACCTGTGCTCTTGATGAGCCTCAGCAGCGCCAGGCCAAGCGTTGTCTTGCCGGAGCCGGATTCACCGATAACCCCGCAGGTTGTGCCCTGGTCAACGCTGAAGCTGACATCGTCTACGGCACGGATAAGTGAATATTTCCTCCTGAGTGGAAATGCCCATCCCTCTGGGACCTTGAAGTGGCAATTCAGCCTCTTTGCAGTCAGAAGCGGGGAGCTCTTTTCTTTCCTGCTGATCCGGGTGGCGGGGATAGCCTCCAGCAGACGCTTTGCATAGGCGGATTCGGGTGCTGTAAAGATTTTGCGGGTAACTCCTGTTTCAATAATTTTGCCGGCTTTAATGATGTAAATGAAATCTGAGTGTTCCTTTACCATGGTGAGATCGTGGGTGATCAGCAGGATAGCCATGCCGTCTTCCCGCTGGATTGTTTTTAACAATTTCAGAATCTGAGCCTGAACAGTAACGTCAAGAGCAGTAGTCGGCTCGTCAGCAATGAGCAGTGCAGGGCTGCAGGCAAGGGCCATTGCAATCATTACCCGCTGGCGCTGTCCCCCTGAAAGCTGATGAGGGTAGGAGTTCAGGCGGCCCTCAGGGTTGTGGATCTCGGTCCGTTCGAGAAGCCTGACAGCCTCCTGCCGGGCTTCGTTGCTGCTCATCTGCCGATGACGGAGTAGCGTTTCCATCAGCTGGTTGCCGACAGTGTAGACAGGATTAAGGGAGGTCATCGGCTCCTGGAAGATCATTGATATCCGATTTCCCCGGATCGAGCGCATTTCATCAAGCGGTAAAGCGAGAAGATCCCTGTTCTCAAAAAGTATTTCGCCACTCACGCTGACAGGGCTGATTTCTTCCAGCAACCGTAAAATGGTCAGTGCGGTAACGGTTTTGCCGGAACCTGACTCCCCGACGAGGGCGACTGTCTGTCCTCTGTCGACGGAGAGTGTAATGTTATCTAAAATCAGGGTTTTGCCGGAGGTGACTTCGGCATCGTCATGATCGGGAAACCAGCTGCTGAGTTGCCTGACGGAGAGCATAGGGTGTCTTGTTTGTCGGGAAGAGGCTGTTAGTATTCACTTACCATTTAATCAAAAATGCATTGTCTTCAGGCGGGCGATCAGTCTCATCAATGATGACGTTTTGCACTGAAGAAAAGGGTGAACCCTGGTGAAACCACGTGACCATTTTTTTTATCTGTGGTTCTTCACCGGAAATAAGAGCCTCGACACTGCCGTCGCTGCAATTTCTTACCCAGCCGGTTATTTCCAGGGTCTCGGCCTGGCGTCTTGTATAATCGCGGAAGCAAACACCCTGGACGTTCCCGACGATGCGGACGTGAAATGTTTTCATCCCTTCGATGCCCATACCTTTACCAGTTGTTTCCTCCTGCCTGAAAAGACTATTGATCAGCCCGGAGCAATCCCGCGATCTCTTCCCGGGCAATTTTTTCCATTTCCTTGAAGGAGATTGAGACGCCAATATCGTAATCATCGGGGCCAAACGCTTCAACACGTATGACCGTGCCAATGAGCAGCAGTCTGTTTTCTTTGTGAAGGCGGGTATGCATCTGAATACGTGAACCAATTTGCAGCGGTTCGTTGTTCTGAAAAAGAATTCCCCCGATACAGATATCTTTCCCTCTTCCCGCGTAGGTTGGGATGGCATCAATCTCGAGTTCCTTGACATAGACCGGGTTATGAAATTTGACCCGCAGGTATCGCCGTTTGTCTTTCTTGAAGATCGAAATCAGGTTTTTCCCTGCTCCCTTGGACTGATAGAGTGCCTGGTCGGCTACTGCCAGAATGTCTGAGCTGATATCACCGTCTTTTGGATAGGAGGCAAGTCCCCCGCTGATGGTAATCGATATAGCGTGATCATTGTGGTCTAGAACGGTGCGGGAAACCAGCTGCCTGATCCTTTCGGCGAGTATGAGGCCGTTAATGCTGCCGGTATGAGGCATCAGCAGGATAAATTCCTCTCCACCATAGCGGATGGCGATATCACTGTCACGTTTCTCTTTTTCGATCAGGGCGGCAACACTCTGTAACACATAGTCACCCGTCTGGTGTCCATAGCGATCATTGATATCTTTGAAGTTATCAAGATCCAGGAATAAAAGGGAAAGCTCGGTGTCGTAGCGTTGTGCCAGGGAAAGCTGCTGTTCAAAAACCTGATCGAAGTAAGCTCTGTTGTTGAGCCCGGTGAGACGATCTTTCACACTTTGCTGAATAATCTGCTCGTAGTTTTTGGAATCGATCAAAAACGGGGTGTATTCATCGCCATCATGGTGAAAAAGATAATCACCCAGGGCTGTTACCAGACTTACGTTCCTTCCCAGCAGTGTACTCATCTGGTCGCGGTGAGCCAGGGTCTTTCGCCAGTATTCATGGCACACATCGGCGGAAAGATCGAGACTGGTGAGGGATTGGATGAGTACCTGGTAAACACGTTCACCCTCCCTGCCGGCAAGGTCGGTTATTTCCTCAATAAACAAATCGTCATCTTTTTTCTGTCGGTGCAAATGCGAGATGGCTGCCTGGATGGTGTCCATAAGCTGATCCTTTGCTGAATTGCGTGATGAGAAAAGATTGCCTGCATCTTAACAAGAATGAAATAATTTTCAATAAGATGCAGGCAGTAATCGACAGCTTCGGGCAGGGCAGCAGCCAGTCAAAAAGGGATAAGCAAAGGGTGGCGGAGGCTGAGAGGCAGTTCTCAGCCTCCGCCGATAACGGGGAAGATTGCCAGGATATCATGTTCGTGCAGTTTTGTGTCAAACTGGCAGTGTTTGGAATTGATCATGCATATGCCGATTTCATCACGATTAATTCCAAGCTCGTCTATGATATCTCCTGGAGTAATTTCTGGCTGATATTGTCGCACTTCCGCGACAAAGCGGCTGTCGCGGAAGTAGGCAAACAGTTTAACGGTTATTTCCATCTAGAAATTCCAGAAAGAATCAATTTCCTCAGGGGTGAAGTCCACCACGGTATTATGCGGCGGCAGCGGTTCGCTGTAGAAAAATTCCGGCAGCCGGTCATCTGCATTGGTGAGCCCGGCAGCCTGGTTGAACGCCCGCTCTGTCTTCAGGATTGATTTTCCGAGATTGGTGACGTCATCGCCGGTAAGACTGATTCCGTAACGAGCATTGATCAGGTCTATCAGGGCAGGCAGACACTCGGCATCATCGAGTGCGGCAAAGGCGACGAACAGGCACATTCCGGTGGAATCGATTGCTGCCGTGGCAATCTGCAGGTTCCGCGACAACTCGACCTGCCCATCCTTACTGAGCGGATCAACATTACCGCCAACACCGAGGATGTTTGCCGTAACAGCATATCCAGCAGTATGGTCACCACCCATCGGGGTCGTTGCATAGGTGATTGCCATCCCCTTTACCGCACGGGGATCATAGGCGGGAATAGACTGGTTTTTAACGACAGGAACGCGGGTGATGCCAAAAGCCGCGCCAACCGATCCAGCTCCATTGCCGATGATTCGTCCCAGGGGCGTGCCCTTGCCGATTTCGTCTCTGATAATCCTGCAGGCGCCGGGACCGTCACCGAATTCGAGCAGGCCGGCTTCCATTGCAACACCAATGGCAACTGAGGTTTCTATCGTGTCAATGCCGATATCGTCCATCAGGTGATCGGCTTCGGCAATATCGTCCAGATTGGCCACGCAGCAGTCCGCACCCATGGCCCAGATCGATTCATATTCAAATCCTGCTGTCTTGAAGTTTTTATCCTTGTCATTGTAGATCTGTGAACACTGGATAACGCAGCCGGCGTGACAATTGTGCTTTATTTTGCCGCCGCGTTCCTGGATGATGTCATGCATGGTTTCGCCGGAAATTTTATCGTGCCCGTCAAACTGACCAAGCGTAAAATTTTTGGTCGGCAGGGCGCCGGCTTCGTTGATGACATTAACCAGCCCGGTGGTTCCATAGGTAGCAAGGGTCTGGCTTACCGGGTTGTTTACCAGAGATTTGGCAAAAGCCCGGTTTGCCGCTTTAAATTCATCAGGTTTTGCTACTTGTATCTTGTTGCTTCCCGGGTCAACGGTGATGTACTTGACCCGCTTTGATCCCATGACCGCCCCGAGACCGCCGCGTCCATGTGAGCGCAGATTGCCGTCGGGGTCCATGACCGAGAGGTTCGCCGCCTGCAGCTTCATCTCACCGGCGACGCCGATGGTGATGACCGCACATTTGCCGTCAGAACGTCCGGAAAGGGTTTTCGCTACCTCATAGTTGCCTTTGCCGATCAGTTCGGTCTCTTCCTTGACGGTGAGGCTGTCCGCAGTCATGGCGATGCTGTACCATTTATCGTCTGCGGGCTGACCTTCGATGATTAGTGCCTTGCAGCCGCACCGGGCCATAAACTGGGCTCCGGTTCCACCGGCATTTGATTCCTTGATTCCGCCGGTGAGCGGGCTCTTTGCTCCGGCAGAAAGTCGTCCGGAGTTTGCCGCAACGGTTCCGGACAGCAGGCCGGGTGCAAAAACCAGTTTATTGTTTGGTCCAAGCGGGTGGCAGGTCGGCTCAACTTCAGCCGCGACAATGGTAGAAGTCAGTCCTCGTCCTCCATGTCCTGCCCACGCTTCAGGTACTGCCTCGATACTGGTTGTAAGATCAGACATATTGACTCTGAAAATTTTGTCAGCCATGGGTTATCTCCTCTTTGTTGATATTGATATTCACTGCAAATGTACGCACCATTACGGGTACTGACATAAAACAACAATTATTGACGATATACTACAGTGCCGGAGTCTCTGAGACTGTATCCGCCCAGACTTTTTATACTACCATAAAACTCACTATTTTCCCTTATAATTTCAAGCGCTGCGATCACCCTCCAGTCGTCAAGGAGGTGGTGCGGGACGATCAGGTCATATCTCTCTTCGGCAACAGGCACGAAGTCGAGGTTCAACGCAACGGCTGCGGCACGAATTCCCATGCCGGCGTCGGCGCTCCCGCTTGCTATGGCGGCAGCGACACTCATGTGAGTGTACTCTTCATGGTCGTATCCGGAAATCAGCTCAGGATCTATTCGGGCATCGCGCAGGACCTTGTCGGTCAGCAGCCGTGTGCCGGCGCCTTTCTGCCGGTTTATAAATGCCAGCTGTTTATCTGCCAGATCTTGAAAGCTCTCTAGGCTGTGGGGGTTGTTCTTCTGCACGATGAGACCCTGCTCCCGGTAACAGAGGTTGATGAGCTGAAGTGGAATATCCGCGAGGAATCGCTTGATGAAGGAGACATTGTATTCTCCGCTTGTCTCATCAAGCAGGTGTGTCCCGGCTATATGGGCTTCACCGCGACGGATTGCCATGATGCCGCCCATCGAGCCGACATGGGCGGACGATAACCGAATGCGGGGTCTGTTTCTGCTGAGCTGGTTGGCGAGCAGGTCGAGTATATTGTCATGACTGCCAATCGACACGAGGGTCGCCTCAATTTCCGCCCTGGGTCGCAGCAGTTCTATCAACACAGGTTCCCCTGCACCAACCCCCTCGCTTCCGGAGGGAATCGTCAACAGGCCGTCGGCACGCACCATCGACATCACAGCGCCAGCGCCTTTTCCCGACGGTGTGGCAATCAATTTGTCACCGACCTCGCCAAGCGTAACCCGGACAAACTGATCCACGCCCATGGAGGAGTGCGTCGGGCGGGACATTGTCGCCTCAATCATTTCTTTTTCAGGGATTTTCTGACCAAGAAAGCTGTAAACAAGCTCTTCAGCAAAAAGTTTCATGGTCAATAGTGCAGAGATCGGATAACCCGGCAGACCGATTACCGGAATGTCACCAATAAGTGCAAGTATGATCGGTTTGCCGGGCTTGATTGCCACGCCGTGAACGATAACCTCACCCAGTGATTTGAGAATAGTTGCCGAGAAATCCTTCGTTCCTGCAGATGCTCCGGCATTGGTGATGACAATGTCGGATGTCTGTGCTGCCTGCTCAATAGCCTCTTTCAGCTTTGCCGGATCATCGTCGATCGGAACCGAGGCGTGAGCATCTGCTCCCCATTGGCGAAGGTAGCCTGTAAGGATTCTTGAGTTGAACTCGATGATCTGTCCCGGTTCAACTGGCTGACCGGGCGGGATCAGTTCGCTGCCGGTAGGTATGACGGTGACACGAGGGGGAACAAGCACCTCAACTTCGGTAATACCTGCTGCCAGCATCGCTCCCTGGTCTATGGGTCTGATGACAGAGCGCTCGGGAATGATGAGCTCTGTCGTCACGATGTCCTCGCCAACGGTGCGGACGTGCTGCCAGGGAGTGGCCGGGTTCAGGAGTTCAACGCTGTCATCATTGCGGGTATGAACATCTTCAATCATGATTACCGCATTGTAGTCAGCGGGAACAGCGTTGCCGGTATTGACGCGCAGATATCTCCCGGAGTCAAGTATTACCGGATGCGCTTCACTGGCGGAGGCGAGGTCGAGAAAATGGACAGCGATGCCGTCCATCGCAGCAGCATTGTATGTTGGAGAGGAGTGGCGGGCAAAGACAGGACGTGCCGTCAATCTGCCCATCGATTCATCAACGTCGATTACTTCCGAGCGGCAGCGCGAAAAGAAACCGCAATCGAGAAGGGCTTTCCTCCAGATTTTTTTCGCTTCTACGAGCGGCTGGTTTGTTATATATACAGATTCCTTTTTCATTGATATACATATACCTCGATTACATGTCCTTCCTGGAGTCCCTGGGTGTCCTCGTCGATTATGAAGTATCCGTGAGCGCGTGACAGAGATGATATGGCCCCTGATTTTCCCAGCACCGGAAATGCCTGCCAGGTGTCGTTTTCTGAATTCAGGCGAACTCGGACAACATCTCGCCTGCCGGCTGCAGAGTTGATGTTTCTCATCAGAACAGCCCTGATTGCTGCCTTTGCTGCCAAATCACGATCTTTGCGGCCGGAAAGCAGATGAATAACTGGTTTTACAAACAGATCAAAGCAGACGGCGGCGGAAACGGGGTGTCCCGGCAAGCCAAAAATCGGGGTCTTCCTGCAGTACCCGATAATGACAGGCTTCCCGGGTTTGAGCGCTACGCCATGCACAAGAACGCCCGGAGCGCCGAGCCTGGCAATTGCCTGCTCTCCGAGATCGCGCATGCCGACGGAACTGCCCCCGGAAAAAAGGACAATATCCGTCTCGGAGACTGCCTGCTCAACGGTAGAGAAGAAAGAGTTTTCGTGGTCAGAAACAATGCCGTAATCGTGAACAAGTGCTCCCAGTTGGCGCACCGAGGCACCGATGGTGATTGAGTTGATATTTCTTGTCTTTCCTGGCGCGAGCGGCTGCGTATGTTCGATAATTTCATCGCCGGTTGAGATGATACCGACTTTGATTTTTTGAAAGACACTGACTGTGGCGATGCCGAGGCCGGCAAGAAGACCGAGGTCCTGGGAACGCAGGCGGGTATGAGCTCCAATAGCAAGGTCGCCGAACCTGATGTCATCTCCTTTCCTGATAACGTTGCCGCCACTGCCGACATCCTTGACAATTTCGATCATGTGCTCATCAACAGGAACCGTATGTTCATACATCATGACCGCGTCCGCACCTGCTGGGAGGATGCCTCCGGTCGGTATTTTTATACAGTTACCGGAACCGAGGCGGATGTCCGGAGCTTCACCCATCACGATCTCGCCGGTTATGTTGAGATAGGCGGGCGCCGACTGGCTGGCACCAAAGGTGTCTCTCGATAGTACGGCGTAACCGTCCATTGTTGAACGGTCGCAGGGCGGCAGGTCCTCAGGGGACTCAATAGCAACTGCTGTAATCCTGCCAAGTGCCTCAGCGATTGGGATATCTTCAGTTTCCGGTTCTCTGAGCCTGAGAAAAGGGAGGAGTATGTCGCGGGCCGCCGGCACCGGTGTGAGTTCCTCACGACCGAGCATATCGCGTGGAGCAATGGGCTTAACCATCGGTTGATTTACAGACAAGAAGAATTTTAGAATAGGGCTCCAGGCATGTTCCCAGCGCCATGGGGGATACCGGTTTTCCGTTGAGCAGTGCAGCCTCCACTGATCCGGACAGGGTGGGGCGAAGTTCAAGAAACGACAGCAGATCATCGCGGTTCAGAAGCACGCCTTCAGCCAGGAGTCCGCCGCCTTTTTCAACGGCAATGACATTGAATAATTTTACCTGGACGACAACGGTCGAACCTGAAAGGCTCAACTTCTCTTGTACCGCTGTTTTTCTGAGTGCAATCAATGGGCTGCATTTTCTGAAAAGCGAACCTGCGAGCCCTGGCATTGCAGCTGAAAGAGCCAATGTTGAGAAGTTTGCCGAGAAAGCAAGGTCCAGGTTGTCGACCGAATCACCATTCAAGAATATGGTTTGCAGTCGGTTTGCAATGTAATCTTTGCTAAAACCTGGTAATGATGAAAGAAACGAAAAAAGCGTCTGTCCCTGGACGGCCTCACGAAAAAAACCGGCCTGTAAAACAGCAACGAATCGCGCTATTGACGGCGGATCCATCGACATATTGAGTACGGGGCAGGATTCTGTTGAAATTTCGTCTGTCATCGTTTCCGGTTTGCAGAGGTGGTTGCGTGCAGGCAGGTAATGCTATAATGTCCAGTTACCCTTTGAAGCTCGGTTGTCCATATTAAAAGAATATGGAATCAAAGGCAAAGGGATTGTCAAAAATAAAAAAAACAGGGAGCTTCCCGAAGGAAATATGATGAAAAGCAACAGATTGAAACCCTTGGAGGATTTTAATGGTGGCGGCGGACCTCTGGTAACCGTCATACTCGACGGTATCGGGATCGGCAGAAGGGATGAAAGCGATGGCGTTTATGTTGCTCACACGCCGGTTCTTGACCGCCTGTTCAGGGAGCCTTTGTTCGCTGAATTGAAAGCACACGGGACAGCGGTCGGGCTGCCCTCCGATGATGATATGGGAAATTCAGAAGTCGGTCATAACGCACTCGGTGCCGGCCGTATCTTTGCCCAGGGAGCCAAACTGGTAAATGAAGCGTTCCGCAGCGGAGCAATTTTTAACGGTCGAAGCTGGCAGAAAATTACTGATCGCTGCACCAGCGGTGGAACATTGCACCTGATCGGTCTGGTGTCCGACGGCAATGTCCACTCCCATATTGATCATCTCTACGGATTGCTCAACGCCTGCAGCGAAAAAAAGATCAACCGGCTGCGTATTCACGGCCTTCTGGATGGGCGTGATGTCGGTCCCCGCAGCGCGCTTGACTATTTCAAGCCGCTTGAAGAAAAATGTGCTGAGTATTGCCGACTGGGTCATGATTTCAAGATTGGTTCAGGGGGTGGGAGGATGACGACTACCATGGATCGATACGAGGCGGACTGGCGTATTGTCGAAAAAGGCTGGATGACCCACGTGCTCGGTGAAGGCAGGTGTTTTTCTTCGGCAACGGAGGCGATCAATACCTACTACCTCGAGGATGGTGAGGTAACGGACCAGTATATGGATTCTTTTGTCATTGCCGATGAAAACGGTCCGGTTGGGAAAATCCTCGATGGAGATGCCGTCGTTCTCTTCAATTTCAGGGGTGATAGAGCCATAGAGATTTCACGGGCATTTGATGAAGCTGATTTCACTGCTTTTGAGCGGAAATACTGCCCCGATGTCTTTTTTGCAGGAATGATGCAATATGACGGCGATGCTCATATTCCACACAATTACCTGGTGGAACCGCCTCGTATCGACAATACCTTGAGCGACTACTTATGCGCTAGCGGAATTCATTCGTATGCGGTCTCGGAGACCCAGAAGTTTGGTCATGTCACCTATTTCTGGAACGGCAACAAATCCGGTTATGTTGATGAAAACCTAGAAAAATATGTTGAAATTTTATCTGATAGAGTACCGTTTGACCAGCGTCCATGGATGAAAGCGGCCGAAATTACCGACGAGGTGATTGCGGCGATACGCTCCGATCGTTACCATTTCATCAGGCTCAACTACCCCAATGGTGACATGGTCGGCCATACCGGAAACCCCGAAGCTGTCCGGATTGCCGTTGAAACCCTCGACCTCAGTCTTGGCAGGCTTATCCGGGTACTAAAGAAGCATGGCGGAACCCTCATGGTGACTGCCGATCATGGCAACGCCGACTGCATGTGGACCGAGAAGAATGGACGGCGCCTGCCGATGGTCGCCCACACCATAAACCCGGTTCCCTTTATCATAAAAATATTTAATGATAACAAAAGGTTTCAGCTAAGCGAACATGGAGATCTCGGTTTGACCAACGTCGCAGCGACGATCTGCATGCTCCTTGGTTACCAGCCTCCGGACGGATTCAGGCCTTCTCTGGTTAAGCGTATCGGCACGATTGAATCCTGAATTGGAGAGAAACAATGGAGGAGCGGATAAGCAGATCGGAGCAGAAGAGGCAGTTCAGGCAGATCGAATCAGTTGCAAGGGAGCTGTCCGAACTCAGCGATCCTGAACTCAAACGTCTGCCGGGAAGTGATGAGTTAAAGGCTGAAATACTGCTCTGCAGAAAAACCAAGGCAGGAGCAAAAAAGCGTCAGATCAAATATATAGCAAAGATTTTACACCACGAGGAACGGGAGACGATTCTTCGTTTTCTGCAGCAGAAAAAGGGCTCAAAACTCGAAGAAAATCAATTCCAGCATGAGGTTGAGCGATTGCGTGACCAGATCGTTGATGATGCCTTGCTGGCTTATGAGGAATGTCGCCAGAACGGGGAAAAATGGGAACTCGGCTGGCAGAGTGACGCAATAGACCTGGCGCTCTACCGCTTTCCCGATCTGGATGAGCGTGAGTTGAGAAGCGCTGCTCATCAGTATGCCCGGAACAGGAGCAAAACGTACTACCGTGAACTGTTCAGGATGGTGAAAGCGGCTGCGGAAAAAAAACGTCTGAACGAGAAGAAAGAACAATCTGCAGGTACAGCTGCGGATAGTGCTGATCATGAATAAAGGGATGATCTATTGATGAAGACACTCTTTTCTGATCGGATACACGACGTTCCCCGTTCATTTATTCGGGAAATACTCAAGGTGTCGATTAATCCAGAGGTAATCTCTTTTGCCGGCGGCTTGCCGAATCGTCAATTCTTTCCGGTCGCACCGCTCCAGAAAGCCGCCAACCGGGTTTTTGCAGAACAGGGAGCTACCTGCCTGCAATACAGCAATTCAGAGGGTCTGATCGGACTGCGTCAATTTATTGCGGATCGATACCGTCAAGAGCAGGACATCAGCGTCAGTGCCGAAAACATACTGATAACCAACGGCAGCCAGCAGGCTCTTGATCTGATTGCCAAGATTACCATCAATGATGGTGACCGGGTGATTATTGAAGAGCCCGGTTATCTGGGAGCCATTCAGGCGCTCTCCTTTTATCGGCCTGAATACCTGCCGGTTTCGGTAGGGGCAGCCGGCATGGATTGCGGACAGCTTGCCCACCATTGTGCCGTCGGATCTCCAAAGCTGATGTATACCGTCCCGAACTTCCAGAATCCATCAGGTGTTACCTATCCTGAGAAGAACAGAAAAGATATTGCGGGAATTGTCGCCAATCAGTCCCTTCTGCTTGTCGAGGATGATCCTTACGGTGCCCTTCGTTTCAGCGGTGCACGTGTACCTTCTTTTTACCACATGCTTCCCGAGCAGACACTGCTGCTTGGTTCCTTTTCGAAGGTAGTCGTGCCCGGATTCCGACTTGGCTGGGTGGTCGCCCCGGATGCTATCTTTGACAAACTGCTCATAGCAAAACAGGCGGCCGATCTGCATACCTGCAATTTTACACAGTATATCATCCATCGCTTCCTCCAGGACAATGACCTTGATGAGCATATAAAGACAATCAGTACTGCTTACGGGAACCAGTGCAAGGCCATGCTCGCGGCAATAGCAGAACATTTTCCTGCAGATGTCCGCTGCACGAGTCCGGAAGGCGGCATGTTCCTCTGGGCAGAGCTTCCCGGGGGGGTGAGTGCGATGGACCTTTTTAAGAGAGCTGTTGAAAATGGGGTGGTATTTGTTCCGGGCGATCCTTTCTATACGGTTCCTCAGCGAAGATCGACGCTCAGGCTGAATTTTTCATGCGTTAATGAGGAGCTGGCGGAGAAAGGGATTGTCCGTCTGGCGGAAGTAATGCAAACGATGCTTTGCTAATTTCCAACGAATGCCTATACATAGATGAAAAATACGAGAAGAAAACGATCGGCTATCATGATATAATGAACAAGACCTGCGTGACATCTCCTCTCGAGGCCTGAGCTGCGATAAAAAGAGACTATGAAAGTACTTCGACCCCGAACATTTCTCAATCTTGTTTTACTCGGATTTATTGCAGTTTCTGTACCCCTGGGGGTTGGCCTTTGGACAACACTTACTTATATTGATGAGGTGACCGGTAAGGGACTTGAAGTGGTGGATAATTCTGTCAACGGTACTCGCGACAGCGAGATTCTTTCTGAGTATCTTCGAAATGAGGAGCGAACCCTCAGGCTTTACTCAATAACTGCTGAAGTGCAGTATCTTAAGCAGGCGCAGACGTATCATAATCAGATAGATTCATTACTGTTTGAACTGCTGAGTCTTCCCCTTGAGTATGCGGTCGGAAAAGATATCGAATCAATGCGCAGTTCCAGGAACCTGCTCAGGACCGATATCATAGAAGCGCTGAGCAAGCCTGATGAAGGCACCCTGGCGGCTATCAATTCGGCCATAGAATCATTTGGGAATCAACATGACCGGGCCTTGAAGATTCGTGACGGAATCCTGACAATGGTGCAGAAAGAGGTGGACGGACTCAAAACAACGACGGCTGAAGCCCAGCATGTACTCGTTTCTCAGACAATCACATTTATTCTGGCTACGATTTTCATGATTGCAGTTATGGCCTTTCTGCTCTCCTGGCCGGTGCGGCAATTGAATAAAAGCGTGGAAAGGCTCGGCAATGGTGATTTTAAAACCCCGGTACTCGTTAAAGGACCGCTCGACGTTGAGGCGGTCGGTGAAAAACTTGACTGGCTGAGAAAACGGCTTGATGCTCTTGAGCAGGAAAAATCAAAATTCCTTGCCCATATCTCGCATGAGCTGAAGACTCCGCTTGCCTCAATCCGGGAAGGTGCCGCCCTGCTCAGTGAAGAGCTTGTTGGCGATCTCAATGACAAGCAACTGGAAGTTTCATCGATCCTGGTGAACAACAGCATTCTGCTCCAGGAGCTCATTGAGAACATTATCGACTTCAATATGTCCCAGGCCGGTCAGAAATCGCTTAACGTGTCCGCGGTCGATTTGAAAGCGCTGCTGCAGAAAGTAGCGCACGCGCAGACTGCAAAGATGATTGGAAGAGACATACGGCTTGATCTGAAACTTGATGAGGCAACCGTATACGGCGACAGCAAGCAGATTGAAACAATTTTTGAGAATCTGTTTTCCAATGCGATCAAATTCAGTCCTTCCGGCGGCACTGTCGGTTGCCGTTTGACCGCTGGGAGAAAGAGCGTTGCCTGTATTGTCTTCGATTCCGGACCCGGAATCGCGGAAGAGGAAAAAAACAATGTATTTCAACCGTTTTATCAGGTTGAAACTGCTGCGCATTCGATTGTCAAGGGCAGTGGCATCGGCCTTGCCGTCGTCAAGGAATATGTGAAAAATCATCATGGGAAAATCAGTCTGTTGAATCCGGGTAAATCCGGTGCTCGTTTCGGCGTAACTCTGCCGATCAGCAGGGAAACAAGGAAGGATGAGGTATGACTATGGGCGCATATGCTAGAGCAATAACCCCCTGCCTTTTAATTGCGCTGCTGTTTCTCAGCGGTTGCTACCTGGAGCAGGGAAAGCTTCACTTTGACAAGCTCAACCTGAATCCGATCACCGTCTATGCGATGAGTCCGCTTGAAACAACGATTTACTGCGTTGCCGAAGGAGAATTCCCCTCGGGCGATATACTTGAAGAGATGCACCGCCAGTCATATCAACAGATCGAGAATAACCCTGTAGAGGCAGACTGGGGCGAACTTGTCTGTCTGTCACTCTCCGAGCATGCCACGGTTAAACAGATGAAGGAAACCACTAACGTCCTTTTGCTGGTGCTTGCCTCACGGCAAGATTCAAGAGGGGCAGTCAGGGGGTTCAGGAAGCTTCTTGAACAAAAAATTTCATTAATCAACGAAATCGAAGAACACCAGCAGATCCTAGATGAGAAGGCTAAAGAACGGAAGGATTTGGTCTCGTCGTATGAAGACAGAATGAATATGTATGAGCTGAAGTTGATCCTTGGAAAGCAGGCAGCCGCGAAACTGGAAGAAAAAGTAAGGGACCTTGAACAGCAGGTGCAAAAATTGAAAGAAGTCGAGCTTTTGCTTCAACCAAATAAAACGACGAAATAAATATATGATAAAGCCAACAATATTACTCGTAGATGATGAAGAAGACCTGCTCAGTCTGTGGACGCTCCGCCTGGAGAGTGCAGGATATAACGTCGTTACCGCTCAATGCGGTGAAGAGGCACTGGCTGCCTTTGCCGCCTCTGCCCCTCAGCTTGTCGTCACTGATCTGCGTATGGGCAACATGGACGGCCTCGCCTTGTATGAAGCGATCCGTAAAGTCAACACCTCAATCCCCGTATTGATCATCACCGCGCATGGTTCAATACCCGAAGCTGTCGAAGCGACCAAGAAAGGAGTTTTTTCATTTCTTACCAAGCCAATTGACGGAAAAGTATTTTTAGCGGAGATCAAGCGTGCCCTCAGGGTGGCTTCGGTACCGGGGTATGAGGAAAATACGGCACAGTGGCGTAAAAATGTCATTTCCCGCAGTGCAATAATGGAGCAACTGCTTGACAAGATAAGACTTGTTTCCCGCAGCAATTCGAGTGTTCTGTTCAGAGGCCAGAGCGGTACCGGCAAGGAATTGCTTGCCCAGGCGCTGCATAATGCCAGCGACCGCAATGAAAAGCCTTTTATTGCGGTCAACTGCAGTGCTATCCCAGAGGCTCTGCTGGAGTCAGAATTGTTTGGACATGCCAAGGGGTCTTTTTCCGGAGCGGACAGGGCCTATGCGGGATTGTTCAGGGCCGCCGATAAAGGAACGCTCTTTCTTGACGAAATCGGTGACATGCCTCTCCATCTGCAGGTAAAGCTTCTGAGGGTGCTCCAGGAACGCCAGGTTCGACCAGTGGGTGACAGCGTATCGATCCCGATTGATGTCCGGATCATGTCTGCGACTCATCAGGATCTTGAGAAAAGTATCGAACAAAAAACGTTCCGTGAAGATCTTTACTACCGCCTCAATGTTGTAACGCTGGAGATTCCGCCACTGCAGGATCGTCGAGAAGACATTCCGCTTCTGGTAGAGTATTTCCTGAAATTGATCAATGATCAGAGTGAGCGCAAACTTGTTGGTTTCTCTCCGGATGCGATGACCGGACTCATAGAGGCTTCATGGCCCGGGAATATCAGGCAATTGCAAAACGTCGTGGAGCAGGCCGCAGCTCTTTCGACAACTGATCTTATCCCGGCCGATCTGATTTACAACGCCTTGAAGGAAGAGAATGTAAAGGTTCAGACCTTTGACGAGGCGCGGTTTGAATTTGGCCAGCGTTATCTGGTCAGGCTCCTGCAGATGACCAGCGGCAATGTCGCCCAGGCGGCGCGAATGGCTGGCAGAAACAGAACCGATTTTTACAAGATACTCAATCGCCATCATATTGCCCCCGCCCTTTTTAAAGACTGATACTGCCATGTCACCAGGGGCGCTTTGCTGAAATCCGTCGTCGTTAGGCGACAGCATAGAACTTTCATGCGCTGGCTATCCCACGAAGAATGCCTTGATATCAGTTATTTATAATCGTCTCCTGAGGGAGACTGATACCATCGGGTATTGCCGGGACACCTCTTTACAGCGCACCACAGCCCCGGCCTGATAGATCTGCGTCTTTCAAGAGAATGGCATTTCGAGCAGGTAGCTATCTGCCTGGTTAAAACCGCAGGTGTCTTTCAGGCATTGAAATTGCAATTAGAAAAGGATACAGGTTCCTTTTACTTTATGGAGGGAAAATGGCTGTATCCAGGTCTATCATTCCGGACTACGGGGAGTTCAAGAAAAGATGCTGCTTCTTTGCCCGAATCTGTTTACCGGGGCTGATCAGTTTTATCTGTATCTGCGTGTTTCTCTTTTTATCAATCGTCATTATTGAAGGCTACTCGATATCGGAGATGATGCAGAAGCAGAGAGATTTTGCCATCTATAAAATTCTTGAAGACTGAAAGCCGGCTGAATTACCGTTTTTTTTCAATATATCCCCACTGTCTACATAGGCATATGCGCTGTGCTTGTGGATTGACTCGAAACTCTCGACGCTTGCCGAAAATGAAGTGATGTCAGGATGCTCAAAAGCAAGAACCGCAACTTTCCTGACCACATCTTCGACGAACATCGGATTCTGAAATGCTACTTCGGTGACATATTTTTCATCCGGCCGTTTAAGCAGCGCAAATAATTCACATGAAGCGCTCTGTTCGATCAGTTCGATCAGGTCCTCGGCCCACACCATCTTTGAAAACTGGGCGCTGAGAGTTACTTCCGCTCTCTGGTTATGCGCTCCCGCATCGCTGATTTCTTTAGAGCAGGGGCAAAGCGTTGTTACCGGCACCTGGACGGTGAGAATAAAGCCGTCGTCTGTGCCGATTCCGCCGCTGAATGTACAGGAATATTCCATCAAACTCCTGGTGCCGGTAACAGGAGCTTTCTTTTCAAGATAGTAGGGAAACTTCATCTCAATTCGTGCGCTTTCGGCATTGAAAAATTCTTTCACGTCTTTGAGGAGCAGGGAGAAATCAGTAACACTGATCTTGTTGATATAGCGGTTGAGAATAGAGGTGAATGAAGAAATCCCGTTTGGTCTCAAGGGAGAACCAATACGGGTAAGAAGGCTTACCGAAGCAACGGTATCCTGAACACCACCGTCTTTCTGCATGACCCTGATTGGTAATTGAATGTTCTTAACACCTGCGGTATGGGTGGCCATAAGGAGTTCTGGGTTGAGATTATCAGGCAATAATTGAAAAATTGGTCATAAGCCGATTGTGAGCCACAGACTTTTATCAAAAAGGTATTACTATTTTTCAGCAGACGCTACCACAATAATCGTTTTTACATGCGTTACGGTTCTCTTCAGTGTACCCTTGGATACAGGCAGCAGGTCAGATCCCCAAAATCTTCATTGTTTTGACATGTCAGGAAACCAGGCGAATATTCGAATCGACAAGTGGCTGTGGGCTGCCCGTTTTTTTAAAACACGATCTTCTGCGGCAAAAGCAGTGCAGGGAGGAAAAGTTCTACTCAATGATGCGCGTGCAAAACCATCCCGGGCAGTCGCCGTTGGCGACAAACTGAATATACGCAGGAATGAGATATCCTTTACCGTGCATGTCTGTGGTCTATCTCAGACAAGGCGCCCTGCTCCGGAAGCCAGGCTCTTGTATGAGGAGACGGCAGAGAGTACAGCCCAGAGAGAGCAGCAGCGCGAAATGAGACGACTGCTGCGGGCTTCTGGCAATCCGCCGGAAAAGCGGCCGGACAAGCGGCAACGGAGAAAAATCAGAGAATTTATCAGAAAAAATGAATAGGAGAATTTGGTGAAAAAGGTAGAAAGAGCTTTAATTAGTCTAACGGATAAATCGGGGATAGAGAAATTTGCCGGAGCACTTGCTGCGCTGGGCATCGAGATTTTATCCACCGGCGGGACGGCTGCAAAATTGCGTGAAGCTGGAGTAAGCGTCATTGATGTCTCGGATTTCACCGGTTTTCCTGAAATGCTCGACGGCAGGGTGAAAACCCTGCACCCCAAGGTGCACGGGGGAATTTTATATCAGCGGGCAAACACCCAACACCTGGAACAGTGCAAACGCTTCGGTCTAAAGTCTATCGATATTGTCGCCGTCAACCTCTACGCGTTTGAAAAAACGATAGAGGCTCCCGGCTGTCGTCTTGAGGATGCGATAGAAAATATAGATATAGGCGGTCCGACCCTGCTGCGTGCCGCCGCTAAAAATTTTCATGATGTAACCGTGATCGTCGATCCTGATGATTATAAAACGGTCCTGCGCGAAATAGAGGAATCAGGCAACACCACACTGAAAACAAGATTTCGGCTCGCCGTCAAGGTATTCAACCTAACCTCGAAATATGATACCACAATCAGCAAGTGGCTCCAGATGGTTGATGTTGAGAAAAACACTTATTTTACCGGGGAATAGCCATGTTGAATTTAGGGGTGCTGCTGTCCGGAAGCGGCCGGACGCTCGATAATTTCCAGCAAAGAATAGAGGCCGGTACACTCAACGGCCGGATCCAGGTGGTCATTTCTAATGTCGAGGACGCTCTTGGCCTTGAAAAAGCAAAAAACTACGGCTACCCTGCCTTCTGGGCCCAACAAAATGACAGGATCAACGAGATTCTTACCGACTATGACATCGATATCATCTGTCTTGCCGGCTACCTTAAGCTGTACCGGCCGCCCGCTCGTCTGAGGAAAAATGTACTAAACATTCACCCGTCTCTGATCCCGCTTTTCTGTGGAGATGGATTCTATGGCGACATTGTTCATCGTGCCGTCAAGGAGCGGGGCTGCATGGTGAGCGGCTGTACGGTTCATTTTGCCAACGAACTCTATGATGAAGGCCCAATCGTCGTGCAAAAAAGCGTTGAACTCGACTATGATGATTCCATAGGAGATATTGGTGCCAAGGTATTTCAGGCCGAGTGCGAAGCATTTCCTGCGGCAATCAATCTGGTAGATGAGAGAGGCATTGATTTCTTCTGGGATCGAGTTGGTTGACATATTCTTCAACGGTCGCAACCGGATACGCAACCTACAGAAAACTGACACCGTTAACCTGATATCGTAACTATATATGGAACTTTTAGCTCCAGCCGGGAATTTCGAAACGTTCCATGCTGCCCTTGATGCCGGTGCCGATGCCGTTTATGTTGGCGCACCCGGGCTCAACGCCCGAAACCTGGCAAAAGATCTTAGCCTGGACCAGATCGGTTCAATGATCGTAACCGCCCATGACAGAGGCAGGATGGTCCACGTTGCCCTTAATAGTCTTGCCAGGGAAAAAGATCTGCCGCGATTGCTTGAAACACTCGCTTATTTCGAAACGGTTACTCCGGATGCCCTGATTATTCAGGATCTCGGCATCGTCAATCTGGTGACGGAGTATTTTCCCTCACTCCAGATTCATGGTTCAACACTGATGGCCATCCATAACCGGGCAGGGGTGCAGGCGCTTTCGTCGCTTGGTTTTTCACGGGTTGTCATTGCCCGGGAATATACGTTAAAAGAGATCGGCCGGCTGATTCGCCAGTCGCCCATTGAGATTGAGGTTTTCGTCCACGGGGCAATGTGTTTTTCCTATTCAGGGCTTTGCATGTTTTCCTCTTACCTTGGCGGTAAAAGCGGTCTGCGGGGCAAGTGCGTTCAGCCATGCCGCAGAAAATACTCGCTGCGCTCGACCGGGAAGTCCGGTGGAAAAGGAGCCGGCAGCTCAGGTTATCTGTTTTCCATGAACGACCTGAACGGGCTTGAAATGGTTCCGGAGTTCATGAAAATGGGAGTTTCTGCCCTGAAGATCGAAGGCCGGCTGCGCTCAGCTACCTATGTGAAAAATATTGTTACCGCCTATCGCATGATGGTCGATGCAGGTCCTCATCCAGACCAGCAGGTTTTCAAAGAAGCGTCCGCACTGGTGCCCGAGGCTATGGGGAGAAGAACGTCGTCCGGCTATTTCCGATCGCCGCAGCCGACGGATGCCATCGCACAGGTTCACTCCGGAAATATCGGCAATCATCTCGGCCGGGTGTCATCCATGGAAACAAGTGACAACGAAACATTCATCTGTTTCAAGCCCAAAAAAAGATTCAAGCGCGGAGACCGACTGCGGCTTCATATTGAAAGGGGAGACAAACGAAAATCATTTACCGTTGATAAGATGCTGGAGCAGGCAGCAGAGACGGACCAGGCCGAAAAGAACGCAAGAGTCAGCGTCCTGGTGCCCGGCTCCCTTGAGATTCATAAATTTCAGGGGCCGATCAATGTCTACCTTGTCGATATCAAGAAGGCGGATGCCAAACTCAGCGGCGCAACAGCTGAGAAACGACTGGCTGCAACGCTTAACAGCAATCAGAAAAAAAATATCAGCGACAGGGTGCGCAGCGTCAGTCGTCATGTGCTGGAACGGGCCGGCGATAAACCCGTACACCAGGGGCAGGGGGCCCAGCAGAAAAAAGGCTTCAGGGCTCAGGGCAGTGAGTTGTGGCTGAGGATCGACTCGTCCCGGCAGATTCTGGGGAAGCAACCATTTATACCGGATCGATATGTGATCAATATAGACCGGAGGATCATGGGATTTGTCGGGGATATAAAGCGGTTCCTCGGCCGTAACATGAGATCGGTCATATGGGCATTGCCGGCTGTACTCAATGACTCCTCCTATGAACAGATGAAGAAATCTCTTGCTACCCTCATCAGGTCAGGGTTCAGAACATTCCAGATCGCCCATCTCAGCCAGATTGAGCTGTTTGAAGGTGAGCGTGTTCAGCTTTATGGAGATTATACGCTGAACCTGATGAACAGCCAGGCACTGACTCTCGTATCAAAACTTGATTTCCGCGGTTTTCAGCTCTCTATTGAGATGAGCCGGGATCTCATTAAACCGCTGATAGACGGTTATCGGAGCAAAAAAAGCCAGGCGCCCAAAGCCCGAGAACATAACCGCTCGGCACAGCTTGGGCTTACCGTTTATGGCGCGCCGCCGCTTTTCGTATCGCGAATCGCTTCAAAACAGCTGCCCTACGGCAAAACAATTACCAGCCCGAAAAACGAGCAATTTGTTGTGGAGAGAAAAGAGGGGCACTCGGTAACGAGGCCGAGAAAACCCTTTTCTCTCTTGCCGTTTCGAAAGGATCTTGAGCAAATGGGATTAAATTATCTGGTTATAGATGTCAGCGGTATGCATCCCGGCAATAGCGGGATGGCTGAGATTAGCGAGCGTCTCAGCGGTAAGGGAACATATTATAAACTGCCCACCTTTAACTACCTCGGCACACTTGAGTGACAAAAATGTCAATAGTGGTGTTGTTTGCTCCTCCGGCGCCCCCGGCAAGTGATGATCAGGCGGCAAAATGGGCTCGTTTGCTCTTGTCTTCATCGAGCCGTCGCATGCCTTCCATCAGTAGTTTCATAAAAAAGTCAATCTCCGGCAGTTCAAAATCTTCCTGGGGAATTCCCGGTGTGAATCTGAATCTGCCCCGTTGCTCCTTAAGAATTTCATAAAAGGCGTCTTCTCCGGATTTTGACCGGTAGCTGGCTTTAATCAACGCGCCTTGCCTGAAAGAGAAACGTGCTGTGCCTTCTGAAAGATCATTTATTGTCAGGATGCCGGTTTTGCTGTTCATGTTCAGCGTCTGAAAGAGCGCTTCTGCTGGAATTTCCGAGAGGTTTCCAATCATCCCGGAAGTGAGGTCTTCGCTGCGTATTTTATTGGACTTGTTGAGCCGGTTTGCTATCAGCCTGGAAAAGTAGAGTTGGATTGACGGGAAATGTTCGAGGATACGTTTGAAGTTGGTTTGGTCGATATAGAGAATTGAGGTCTTCTCCTTGACCTGGATGGTCGCACCCACGCGTTCATTGCAGATCAGGCTCATCTCACCAAAAACATCTCCTTTGTGAAGGGTCGAGATCGTGATTCCGGCTTCATTGATTACATTTACGCCGCCGGTTACAATGATAAAAAAGTTTCCGCCCATCTCGCCCTTGCGGATGATGATGTCGTCTTTTTCAAAGGTATTGAGTTTGAAGAAATTGATCACTTTCTCGAGGTTCTGGGCGTCAATATTCTTAAAGAAAGCAAAATCACTTAACAAGTGTATCATCGAACCGATTTCATTGGAATAAAGATCGTTGACCGTCGTCACAAGATCCTGTTCCCTGGTATGCTCGAGCTTGATAGAGCCGGTGCAGCCGCTGCATGAAATGAGACATACAGGAATCTTGTCGGCACGCTCATACTGAATGATAATCCTGGTGAGGTCGCTATTCAGGATTTTGCAGTTTTCTTTGGCGGATGGGGATTCTATAACAGTGGTGGTAATCGAGGTGTTTTCCTTTTTGCTGTTCATGCAGACGGCGATGCCGGTGATGCTGAAAATATCGCCATATTCAAAGTGCGGGCAATGCTTGTTTTCGGTAACACGAAATAATATTTTGGGAAACCCCATAGTTGCTACCTAAAAAATTGGACAGATCGTCTCAGTTTGTTCATCAGTTCAGGTTAAAAACCTCTGGTGCTAAGGTAAGCCTATAACAATCTGCTAACAGGTGTCAAAGAAGCGTTAAAAAAAACTGTTCATTTCTTTATTATTGTTGACTTCACTTTCGCTTTGCATTATACATACCAGTCTTTTGTTTTTGTTGAAGAAGTCAGTCGCGTGACATGACTTTCAAAAATAGTGTAAGGTATAGCTGTAAAGCTGTTTTGAATAGCAGAGATTTTTAACAGGAGGAAGTAATTCGTGGCAAATCACAAATCGGCTGAGAAAAGAAATCGCCAGGCACAGGCTCGACGTCTGCGAAATCGTATTAATCGTTCCAAGATGAAAACTGTTGTGCGTTCACTCAACGAGGCTATTGAATCAGGCTCTGTTGAAGAGGCAAAGGCGGCTCTTGAAACCGCTGTTCCTGTTATAGCCAAAACAGCCTCCAAAGGAACGATTCATAAAAAGAACGCCTCACGTAAAATTTCCAGACTTACCAAGCGCGTAAACTCCCTGGAGGCGTAATTGTCAGTCTGAACCGCCGGTGATTCTGTTACAACCTTCTGGTATGGTAATGATAAACCGTTCTGCTTTTTTCCGGCAGAACGGTTTTTTTTTGCTCAATTTACAAAAATTAGTGCTTTATTTTACTATATGGTATCAGTTTACCTATTATTCTTTATTTGACAGCAACCGAAACGTTCCATGAAAGAGTCATCGATAACACCGCTCTACGAGCAGTTCTCAGAACGATCAGAGCAGGCCCGGCTTGTTCCTGTTGCTGGTTGTTATATCTCAGATCTGGATACACCGCTTACCCTGTTTAGCAAAATTTACCAGAATCGTGAGCATGTCTTTCTTTTTGAAAGCATGGAGGGCGGTGAGAAATGGGGCCGATATTCCTTTATAGGATTTGACCCGCTGCTGACCTTTGTCTCGCACGAGAGCAATCTTACTGTCACCCGTATTTTTGAGGATCATCAGGAGATTGAGTCCATTACCGGAAACCCTGTTTCCTACCTGCGAAAACTTGTCAAGGATATGAACGCCTATGAAGACCCTGAACTCCCGAGGTTCTGCGGCGGCCTTGTTGGATTTCTCGGGTATGAAATGGTTCGCTTTATGGAAGAACTGCCGGATTCTCATGAGAAATCTGATGTTCCTGATTCCTCGTTTATGATACCCGGTACGGTCCTGGTCCATGACAGTTTTGAGCAGACGGTCACCATTGTCAATTGGGTCGATACCGCCAGTCAGTTATCTCCTGAATATTTGTATCGCCAGGCGGTCTCAGGTATTGAAAGTGTTGCTGAACTGCTTGGCTGTCCCGTTCCGGAAGAACGTGCCTTGCAGAAAGGAAAAAATCTCAAGACCAGGAGCGAATTCAGCGGCGATATGAAACCTGAAGCGTTTCATGCCATGGTCAACAGGGCAAAGGAGTATATTCTCGCAGGAGATATTTTTCAGGTTGTCCTTTCTCAACGCTTTCATACCAGAACAAGCGTTTCTCCTTTCTCTATTTATCGGGCACTTCGCTATATCAATCCGAGCCCGTATCTTTTTTTCCTCAAATTCAAAGAGCTGTTCCAGATCGGCTCATCTCCTGAGATTCTTGTACGTAAAGATGGAGACTCAATCGAATTGCGACCGATAGCCGGCACGAGACCACGTGGAAAAACGGTTGAGGAGGATGCAGCACTTGAGGCAGAGTTGCTTGCCGATCCAAAAGAGCGGGCTGAGCACCTGATGCTTGTCGACCTCGGCAGAAATGATGTCGGTCGAGTGGCAAAAGGGGGCAGCGTCGAGGTTCGCGATCTTCTTGATGTGGAACGGTACAGTCATGTAATGCATATTGTTTCGGGAATTCACGGGATCATTGATGACGGTTATGACCAGTTCGATGTCGTCAATGCCTGCTTTCCGGCGGGTACGGTCAGCGGTGCCCCGAAGATCAGAGCCATGGAAATTATTGACGAGCTTGAACCTCAAAGACGTGGCCCCTATGCGGGTTCGGTTGGCTATTTCGGGTTTTCCGGGAATATGGACTTTTGTATAACCATCCGGACCTTTGTTATGCAGGGAGAGGATCTCTGGGTTCAGGCTGGAGCCGGTATCGTTGCAGATTCCGATCCTCATCGGGAGTTCGATGAGACGATAAACAAATCAATGGGATTGCGGCGCGCTCTGGAACTTGCTGAAACGAGGTTCAGCTGATGATCGTCATAATAGACAACTACGATTCGTTTACTTACAATATCGTCCAGACCATTGGTGATAACCTCCTGGCAGAGGGGCGGCAGGAGCAGATAAAGGTCTTTCGCAACGACAAGATCACAATTGCCGAGCTGACGCAGCTCGGCCCTCGAAGAATACTCATTTCACCTGGGCCATGCACGCCGAAGGAAGCAGGCATCTCCGTAGAGGTCATCAGATATTTTGGCGGCAGCATCCCGATTTTAGGAGTGTGCCTTGGACATCAGTCCATCGGTGAAGCCTATGGAGGCGAGGTGGTCAGGGCCGGACGAATCATGCATGGCAAAACAAGCGTCATGACCCATGACGGCAGGGGAGTATTCACCGGCCTGCCGAATCCCTTTGAGGGCATGCGCTATCATTCCCTGGTGGTTGAAGAGCGCTCTCTGCCCGATTGTCTCGAGATTACCGCCAGGACAGAGCAGGATGAGCTGATGGGGCTTCGGCACAGGGAGATGGCTGTTGAAGGTGTACAGTTTCATCCGGAATCAATTATGACTCCTGCCGGCAGGCTGCTGCTGAAAAATTTTATGTCTGACGACTATGAGTCCATGCTCGTCTAGCTGATCCGGAACCGTAAAAGAGTACAGAACTTTAATTCTTCGGGCTGATGATGAATATTACAGAAGCGATAAACAGCGTTGTAAACGGCAAAGATCTGTCAGAATCTGAAATGCGCTCGGTGATGAACGAGATCATGAGCGGGGATGCAACACCGGTACAGATAGGTTCGTTTCTCACCGGATTGAGGATGAAAGGCGAGACGGTAGAGGAAATTACCGGCGCGGCCCGGGTGATGCGGGAGAAGGTGACTGCTATCGACAGTGGTGTAAATACTGGCGGCGGAGATGTCCTTCTTGATACCTGCGGTACAGGAGGCGATGGTTCCGGTACCTTCAATGTCTCGACAACCTCAGCGTTCGTTGTTGCCGGCTGCAACATTATCGTTGCCAAGCACGGCAACAGGTCGGTTTCAAGTTCATGCGGTTCAGCCGATGTGCTTGAAGCGGCCGGCGTTAATCTGGGCCTGAACGCCGAGCAGGTTGGAGCATGCATTAGAAAGAATGGGATCGGCTTTCTTTTTGCACCATCTCTGCATGGCGCGATGAAGTATGCTATCGGTCCGCGACGGGAGATCGGCATACGAACCGTTTTTAACGTTCTTGGTCCCCTGACCAATCCGGCCGGAGCAAATGTCCAGGTTCTCGGGGTCTTCAGCAAAACTCTGACCGAACCTCTGGCTCAGGTGCTGGCAAAACTGGGATCAAAACGGGCACTTGTCGTCCACGGTGAAGGCAATCTCGATGAATTAACGACGACAGGAGAGACTTTTATATCGGAGCTGAAGAACGGTACGGTACATTCCTATACGATTCACCCTGAAGACGTCGGTCTCAAACGTTCTGTAATAGCTGATCTGCAGGGCGGCAAGGATAGCAGTGAATCAGCGGCCATCATGAGGGATGTGCTGAAAGGCGAGAAAGGACCGCGACGTGACATGGTCCTTTTGAACAGCGGTGCGGCTTTGCTGGCTGCGGGGCTGGCTGTCGATCTGACAGAGGGTATATCGCTGGCGGCAGCGTGTATTGATAACGGGAAAGCGCTCAGGAAGCTGGACGATCTGATTTTTTTCACCAATGACGTGGTCTCCTGATTACACGCAAACACTCCAGGGAGCTCCATGATTCTTGACACGATTGTTCAGCAGAAGCGTGAAGAAGTCGCAGAGTTAAAAAAGAACGGCATTCGGCTGCCCGAATCTTTTATTGGCAGGACCCGTGATAAAAGCCGCGGATTTAAACAGGCACTGATTTCTTATCCGGGTGTTTCAATTATTGCCGAAGTCAAAAAGGCGTCTCCGTCAAAGGGAATTATCTGCAGCGATTTTGATCCGGTCAAGATTGCCAGGAACTATCAGTTGCATGGTGCCCAGGCGCTCTCCGTACTGACCGATGTGAATTTTTTTCAGGGGAGTTTGCTGTATCTTATGCAGGTCAGGGAGGCGGTTGATCTTCCTGTTTTAAGAAAGGATTTTATTATTGATCAGCTGCAGGTCGATGAAGCCCACGCACACGGGGCAGATGCAATTCTGCTGATTGCCGCAATTCTCGATGAAAACCAGCTGAGAGACTACCGTCAGCATGCCTCGGCCCTGGGAATGGATAGCCTTGTCGAAGTGCATCATGAAGAGGAATTGTCAAAAGCATTGTCCGCAGGAGCTGAACTGCTTGGTATCAACAATCGCAATCTCAATGATTTCTCCGTTGACATACATACCACATTTCGACTGATGAAACTGGTCCCTTCTGATATCCCCGTGGTGTCAGAATCAGGACTCAAAGACAGAGGCGACATCGAAGCGCTTGACCAGGCCGGTGCGGCAGCCGCCCTCATTGGTGAAACATTGATGCGCGCCGGGGAAAAAAGCGGTCTGCTGGGTTCTTTTCGGCCCAGGTAGCCAACACGGCATGGATAAAATAATGAGAACGCGCATTAAAATGTGCGGAACAACACGCGTTGAAGATGCCCTGGCAGCCGTAAACTTTGGTATCGACGCGCTCGGCTTTATTTTCGTTTATAAAAGCCCTCGCTTTATCGCACCTGCTGCGGCGGTTTCAATTATTGAGAGATTACCCTCTTTCGTCGACAGGGTCGGGGTGTTTGTTGACAGCCCCCTGGACGAGATCAAGGGTATCGTCAGCGAATGCGGTCTCACCCAGGTTCAACTCCACGGTGATGAACCCGAAGAGCTCTGTTCTGAGCTGAAAAACTGGAGCAGGTCTCTATCTGTCTGCAAGGCCTTCAGGGTTGGGGATGGCAGCCCCGCTCTGGATATCGCATCCTATTCTGGCGTTATTGACAGTATCTTGCTTGATACCTATGTCAAGGGGGTAGCCGGTGGTACAGGAGATCATTTTGACTGGCGATTGATTGACTCTCTGCATCTCGCCCGCCCGCTTATTCTTGCCGGCGGTCTTTCACCGGATAATATCCGGGAGGCCCTGGCTATGGCTGCACCATATGCCGTTGACGTAAATTCCGGTGTCGAGGATGCACCGGGGATAAAAAACCATCAGAAACTAAAAGAACTGGTGATGCTGGTGACGGAACACGACATCGGTCAGCGGCAGCAGACTGCATAGTGTCCTCTCCGAATTGGCAGATGAGTCCGTCAGGTTCAGTGTGCTATAACGAAAGCATCCCTGTAGCCGCGTCTCTCCAGGATTGTTCTTTCCTGCTCGGCTTTTTTCAGCGTTTTCCCAACATAGACATGGACACGGTAGTAAATCCTGTCTGGTCCGTAATATTTCTGGATAAGCGTTGTATGCCCCGCCTGGGTAAAACGTTTCTGGAGTCGAAGGGCGTTGTTCTGGTTGGCAAATGATCCTATTTGTATATAAAATTCGCCTTCATAGAAGGTTTTTGCCAATCGCTTGAGTTCTTCACTCCCCTGCTGCGCATCTCCCAGCGCAGTTAGATGAACCCGTGCGGTTCCCCGGCCGACCATACCGATTTTTTTTGCCGCCGTGTAGCTGAGATCGATAACCCTGCCACGCACAAAGGGACCGCGATCATTGACCCTGACGACTACTTCCCGTTTGTTGTCGAGATTTCGGACAAGCAGTACCGTGTGCATTGGCAGGGTCTTGTGGGCTGCCGTCATCTCATACATGTTATAGGTTTCAGCATTGGAAGTTTTCCGACCATGAAAATCATCTCCGTACCAGGAGGCAATTCCCTTCTGGGTGAAGCCATATGATGACGGGATTGGGTAGTACACCCTGTTATTGATCACGTATGGTTTCTGGGTAGGGTGGGAATAGTTTTTCTTCGGAGCGGCGGTCGAGCAGGCCGGTAGGCCGGTATACAGGAACAGCACGATGACAGCCAGATTCATCATATGCTTAAGTTTGGTGACATATCCGACCGACTTCAACTGAACTGCATGTTTTGATGCTGATGCTGGCTCATCAGCAGGCAATAGGTTTCTATTCATTGCGACTGTTTATTACAAAATGATCGGTTCATCAATTATTTTCATTGACTGTCGGATCATTTGATGATTTTTTTGGGCCAAGCAGGAGTGTGAGCCGTTTTTCAAAAAAAGGACCAGCCTTGCCGATCGTGTGGGGGGCATAGGGAAGCATTGGTGACATATCCGGCCGGATGGTGATGTTGTCAAACTGCAGGATCTCCTCTTCGTCAATCCACGAAAGGTGGAGATCGAGAATCGGGCGGGCGACTTGAAGCAATCCGCTTGAATCCGGAACGAGATGGATATCCTCCCAGCGCCGCTGCTTGAATCCCTTCAGCCAGATCCCTGGAAAAAGTTCTCCAGTGAGTTGATCCCTCATGACCGGTTCAAGCCATTCGCCATCGAATTCCATGTGGCTTGAAAGTATCCTGTAGACTTCTGAACTGCCGTCAAGGGTCAGTTTTTCGAGTTCATCAAAATTATCATGATCGATTCGTATCAGATGCGTTTCATCGTCAAAAAAAGACCAGAGTGCATGGCAGCCCTGGCAGGCAACCTGCGCACCATATGTTGTATGAGCAGGATGAACCATTACCGGAAGGGGCATCGTCCTGCCGGTTGACATGGACCTGAAAAAATACTCATCATCACTTCTGGTAATGGCTTGAGAGCTGTTGTTCTGTAGCTGGTTCAGATCATGGCAGGTAGCGCATGGCGTGCCGGAACTGCTGCTCCCCATGACCTCATTACGATCATGGCAGTCAATACAGACCATACCAGCTCTCTGGTGAATATCGGCTTCAAGCTGATGAAATTCAACACCGTAAGGCCTGAAAAAATCATCTTTGGTTGTGTATGGGGTACGGTATTCCTCGTTGAAATCGTGTTCGAAACGACCGTAATAATCAAAGCCGACATGATTGCCGTAGTGACAGGAAAGGCAGTTTGAATCTTTTGGTTTTTTCAAAAACTGATGAGAAACCATTTGCCCACCGTAATATTCAAGGTGGCAGGAGCCGCAGCCGCTTGCTCGCCTGGTAGCGGGAAAGTCGTCGCCTTCCGAGTAGACATGACAGCGGAGGCATCTGCGCCTCAGCAGGTCGTCTACGAGTTGCGAAACAGATGCAGGGGTCCTCGATGCACCAATGCTCTCGATGCTGATTCTGCTTCCTGCTGGGTCTAACCCGTTTCTGACAAGAGAGATATGGTCGCTGAGTGTGTAGTGATCATTTTTACTGACCATTGCCGGTTCCTGCTGATGACAGCGCTGACAGAATAATTCGTCGTTATCCGGATGCGAAGGTTGTGTTACCAGGCCCTGATGGGAGGCTTCCATGCTTTTTTCTCCATCAATTCCCCGATGACAATCAGTACAGGGGAAGCGGTGATTACTGTCCAGATCAAGCGAGTGACAACCGGCACATCCTGGAACGGAATCCGCCGCTTGTTTTTCAGGAGTCTCTTCCTGACGGCAGCCGTCAGCAAAAGGAAGAAAAAAGACAAATAAGGCTAAAAGAAATGGTGAAATTCTTCTCATCAGTTCGGCATACAGTGACCATATCGGTCGGACCTTCATTCTCGATAAGGAGTTCTTGACAGTTGAGATTTACTATAATCAAAAAGAGTGAAGTGTCCTATTGCTATTAAAAGAAGGAAAGAGAAATTTAAACGGAATCGGTTGATTGTGAAAATTTTCTGTTCTTGGCGTGCGCTGCTCCTCTTCCCGCAAGGGATGTGTTGCTCAGAGAGCAAGGCTCTTTTCAAGATTGAGGTATCCTTTGCAGAAACGGAAGCAGCCAGCAAAAAAGTCTGCGGCCTGATTGTCTGCGGCACTTTTTGTCAGATGATCAATACAGGGCAGAAGAAAGTTGTTGAGCAGTTTTCCCTGTTTCAGTGAGGTATCTTCCCCATTTTTTTCCTGTTCAACAAGAGTAACCAGAATGTCAAGCATGACCGGTAAAGAATCCTCGGAGTCACCCAGGGAATTGTCCACATGAATATTGGAATCATTCAGAAATTGCCGCAGGCTGATCAGCGTAGCTCCTAAATTTCTGCCGTCGATATAATGAGATGACATCAAATTAAGATGGCTTTCACTGAAGGGGTCGGTGAACAAGGCGTAATACTCGTCTTGAAGATCTTCAAGTTTTTTGGAAGTGAGTTGAGCGTTCAACTCGCGCGCGGCCATGTCGATTTCCGGGGTAACCTGATCCCTGACAAGAGCGGCAAAAGTTCCCCGCCATCGGCTTAAGCGTTCGGCATCCGGCTGATCGATAAAAAATGATTTGGCCAGGTCGAGAAAGCGAAGTCTTACCAGTAGTAATTCCTTATCGTTGAGCTCTTTCATTCTGTTACTCTGATTCAAGTAATTTGATTACCCGGCAATCTTCGCAATACTCGAAGTGACCGTCGTGATCAAGTTTCTTTGTTGCAAGAATTTCCATGACACGTTCAAAGCTTTTTTTTGTGCCAAACACCTTGCCACACTCCCTGCAGCGCATGGGTTCTGCCTGGGCAACAATTTTCGGCTGGAAAAACTGGTGGTTTATATGGGTTTGGCTGCCGAGTGAAAGCGCATTCTCCGGACAGACATCGATACAGGAAGTGCAGCCGGTGCAGAGTCCTCCCGTCCATGAAAGTGTCAGTGCGGATGGGTCAGCTGACAGGGCTTGAATGTTGCATTCGTTGAGACATGCAAGACATTGTGTGCAGGCTGTTTGCTCACAGCTGATTGTGTGAAAGAGGCTGTCTTCATCATTGTGCAGTATGATGGTCTGCTGGCGGTCGGAGAGTGCATGCTGGACAAGAGAGGATACTATTTGCCGCCGATTGCTATAGTTGAGATTCTTATACCTTCGCGGCAGGAGCACTTTTGTCTCGATGTTGGGATGGTGCGCAGGATAGTCTTTAACCGTTGAAACGGATACCCGCGAGGGTTCTTTTAAAACAGCCTCAGTAAGCCCGTTTACCTGGTCAATTGTTTTGCGGACAAACTGCCCGCTATCAGCGTCATTCTTTAACAGGACGACACGAGAGGCACCGTGGAACAGCAGGAAAAGGAGATGAAACGCGGAGAGTGCTGTCAAACGGGGGTATTCAAGGAAAAGGTGGTTGTCGAATCTGCTTCCCTGGTGAGTCCACCAGAAGCTGTGGAGCTCCTGTTCGGCAGCGATGACGACCACCTGGTTTTCTGTGAGCGGAAACGTTCGGAAAAAATCGATAAAGGCCGCATCATCAAAACGGCGGTATTGTATCGCTCCGGTCGGACAAATACCTGCACAGCGTCCGCATTCGGTACATTTGAACGCATCTATGACGATTTTTTCGTCTGCTTTAAGTGCATCGAACGCACAGACCTGTAGGCATTTGTCGCAGCCGGTTTTGTCCCTGCTGCTGAATTGGCAGACAGCATGGTTGCAGGTAATGACTTCCTCGACCTGAGAGGGAAACAACGTCGATAAATAGGTGTTCAGGTTTGCTTCCCGGTAGTAATTCCGGGAAGCTTCGCTTCCTTGAACAACGGTGTCTCCAAGGGCCAGTATTGCCGGCACTTCGAGTGTTTTTTGTTCGACAGCGTAGATGTCTATGGCCCCGGTGGGGCAGACCTTTTCACACTCACGGCAAAATGAGCAGGTTTCAAAATCAAAAAACAATGTTTCCGAGATGCATGCTTCCGGGCACAATCTGCCACACAGGCCGCAATAGTTGCATTTGTTCAGATCAACCGCGGAGCGTATTGAATATTCTATCCGGCAGGTAGTGTCACCATATGAAACAGCAATATCAGTGATCTGGCTGAAGTCTGGATGGCTTTCTTTTACAAGCAGGGGAACGATATCGAGAATGCCGCCATAGGTATCGAGAAAACGATTAAGCGACCGGGAATCATTAGAGATGACACACAACCTGTTGTCCGGTTCAATTATGTAGCTGCTGAAGGAAGCCTGATTTTTTCTTATTCGTTCTGCTTCTGCAAAACATTGAAGCTGTTCATCGTCAAATCCTGCTAGATCGCCATTTAACTGTAATGCCGGAGAAAGGATGGCCTGGCTCTCCCGGTTCAAGCCGGGGAAACCGCTTTGCAGCAGTATCTGACGGTCTCCTGATATCGGAGTGTTGCTGATTTCCTGCAGGGATCTGTCCTGGTGTTTGTGAAGGGCAGGGGTAGCGCTCCCGTCATCTACCAGACAATAGGTTACAAAACCGTTGCTCATGGGTGTATATCCGAAAAATTAATATGGGGGTTATTTTGTGCCGGATCGATAGTATGACAAAATGATCGGTAATCTTCGGTTCAGTTTTCTGTTCTAGATGGAATAAACTAACGTCAATGGGAAATAAATGAAATGGAATTGTGAACCGCTGGCAGCCTTTTGTTATGTAGGTTTTTCACCTACCGGCAGTTGTCCAGGAAAAACAGCGGCAGTGAGGCCAAGAGGCCATGAAGACAAGAAACGTTTCTCCAGGTGTATTTCGTGTTTAGAGTTGAACTTTGAGACGGTAGTTGCTATAAACATCGTCAATTAACTCTTCTTCCGGTTTTCAATCAGCCCGCAGATGTCTATCGTTCAGACCGTGCCAGGCTCATTGACTAAAATGAAGAGTGAATTGTTATATGGTACCGGTTGATACCGGTTCTTTTCACATTGAGCCACCGTAGCTCAGGTGGTAGAGCAGCTGATTCGTAACCAGCAGGTCAGCGGTTCAAGTCCGCTCGGTGGCTCCAGACATACCAGGCGGTCAGGTTTCCTACCTGGCCGCTTTTTTTTTCAACTCACAACTGTCTGCAGGCCTGGCGGTACTTTCTCATTTGCTGTCTGAAAACTACATTGTAATGTGTTGATTTAAGAGTATTACTGGGCTTGTAATGCGGCTGTGTGGGCAAGACAGGACGGATGTCGTGGTGGCGGGGAGCAGCGGTTCGTTCTCAATAGCCGGAGCGCGTATCGTCGTTACGTCTTTTTTGATTAATCAATTATAAAGCTTCTCTGCAAGAGGATGTTTTCCACAAGAGAGTTGCCAAGTGGCTCGAAATAAGCCGTCCTGATCATCTGAGGTCCTCTTTTGACAGGTTTCTTCCGGATTGATGACCAGGCAACCACTGGTGGAGGTTCAACCGGTAAACCTCTTGTCTTTTGGACTATAAGGCTTTTCTTTCTAACCTTGGGTTCAGTCTCGGCGGACAGACCTTTTGGAAAGTGTCTCTTTCCCCGTGAGCGATCATTCATATTCCCTCCCTCGGCACGCTATCTAAATCGAAAGGCTATGGTCTTTCTCCTTATCTTTCTACTCCTGAATTTACATTAAGTAAATAGGTATATATACCTAGTTTTCCAATAAAAAATAATCCATCCGATAGTTATCATCTTTATTTATAATAGTTTAAACCATTATTTATGTAGGTCAATGTATTTCTTGGCGGAGACAAAATTTACTTAAAAAAAATCATAACAAATACATGCAGTTCAGGGGGCGCTGCTCCATCACCTGCAGCAATGATGACTGCGTGGTAAAGGGTCGAAGTGCAAAGCTGCGCCATACAATTCAGCGCGACGGAAAAGTGATTTCAATACGGCGCAGAACATCTGCTGGTTCCTCTCTTCCAGGATAAACATTCTGAGAAAACCGGAGATCTGCAAATCTTCTTTGGCGATGAGTTTACCGGCTCGGCACAGCGCCTGGGGCCTGTCTCCTGCGAAGACGATTACCGTTGCAAGTCCTTCTGCCTTTGAGCATGCCTGCTTGCCGGAGTGGTTTAAGCAGGTGTGATATTGAATGAAATATGCTGATTGAGTTGACATTTGACAGCAGGCGCAAGTCTCAGGAAAAAAATACCACGGATAAAGAGCGATTCTAGATATCGAACATTTTGATATTCAGGTTTTTTCTATCTCTACTGAATTCAATGACATTATTTCTGCCCCGCAACAATCGAACTACGGCTTCAATAGCTTTTATATTGTCACGGAATGCAAAGAGGATCGGCATCTTTTCTAATTCTTGATCGAAGGTGATTTCTAAACCACTTTGCTTCGAGATATCCATCAGGACGGTGTCAATCGACTCATACTGGCAGTCAATGGTCACTCTGTTTTCAAGGAGTTTGTGTTCTTCGTTTTCTTGAGACTGGGCGGTTGCTGACAAAAACAGTATTACGACCGTAAACATCATGATTGTCTTGTAATTATTCAAAAAAAAAGCGACCATGATGTTCCGTACCAATAAAATTTTGAATGATTAGATCAAAGTAGTGCAACTGATACTAACCCTGAGCTTGATGTGTCGACTCAAGGTGACTTGTAACAGCTTTTAAAAAAGAAGAAAACGATATTTCATGAGTTGGTTTACTGGCGGGCAGAGAGAACACAGGAAATTGTACGAAAAGAACAGTCGGTTATGATAACCAGAAATTGACCGGCAAGACCATAGTGTGGTAACGCACAATTGGCCACCCTGCAGGGATGTTCAAGCCGGTAGCATGACGGCTCCAGATCACGATACCGCTGAGGGGCAGGATTGCTGATAATGGATGAATCCGAATGTCTACGCAGAGGTCATTGCGCCTATGGCGACTGTATCAGCTAATTATCAAGTCTTAAAGAAGAGGGTGACGTGCCTGTCAGAATGCTCAAGACCTTTATAAATCAGAACTTTCGCCAATGATATGTTGTGAATGATGAACTGATAGGAGATAGAAATGAGTGAACCTGTTTATGCGCTTAATTTGTTTGATGTCTCTGATAAAGAAGAATACTTGGCTTATTCACGACGCTCGGCCAGGGAAGTTCAGGCTCATGGAGGCCGTGTGGTTGCTCTGGGAAAATTCAGAGAGAGTGTCGGAGGAAATATAGAACCGAGATCGGTACTTATTTTGGTTGAATGGGAGTCGGCTGAGGCATTTGAGCGATATTGCAAAGACCCCGCTCTCAAAGACCTTCATCCACACAGAATTAACGGAACAAGCAACTATGTTTGGCACCTTTTTGACAAACTCACCGATCTCAGGCCTCTAGTAAAATGAAAATTCAATTGGTTCAGCAATCGGGGACGACAGGGTTAAAGGTTGAACAATTTCCGCAATCAGTCGCTCCAGTCGGACAGGCCGAAGGTAACCGGTGGCCGAACCGTTAGAGACAAAATGAAAATAAAACCATTCATCATCATAACGCTTATATCATTGAATGCATTTATCGGCACTTCAGGACATGCAAATGAAATTGAAGAGAAATTCATAAATGCAGGCCTCGTAGACATTTCTACCGTGGCTTCTACCGTTGGAGTGAGTCTGGTTAATTCAGATCCTAAAAAGAACTTCTTTCGTGAAAACTATTACGACGGCCTTGATAAAGCCTATCTGCAAAGAGAAGTAGCATTGAAATTAGCTGAAGCCCAAAAAATCTTAAAATCTAAACATCCAGCGTTATCCCTGCAAATTCTCGATGCAGCCAGGCCTCGAAGTATCTCGCAGGCAATGTATGACAAAATGAAAAACACTCTGTTTGAAAGCTATGTCGCAAACCCCAAGAGTGGCTCAATGCACAATTATGGAATTGCCGTTGATATCACTATCGTTGATGAAAATCGTGATGAACTTGATATGGGCATAACCCCTTTCAATAAAAATACCGTTCAAATCTATTGGGAATACGCCAAAAAGAAATTAGGCAGGCAATTAACCACAGAACAAGAGAAAAACAGAAAACTGCTATCAGACACAATGAAAGAAGCGGGCTTTTTTCCATTAAGCTTTGAGTGGTGGCACTTTAATGGTATGGAAAAAGAGAAGGCACGTAAAGCATTTAAAATAATTGAATAAAAAATTAAAAACAGTGGCCGTGTAGTGTTCCTGGAGTAGTGTTGAGGACCAGGACGCCTAAAAGCAACTCAGCGTAACCTCCAAGAGCCTTAGAGATTACGCCATGTTACTGGTGCCTCGGGCGAGACTCGAACTCGCACGGGCGCAAGGCCCAAGGGATTTTAAGTCCCTGGTGTCTACCAATTCCACCACCAAGGCAGGATGGCTGTTTTTAACACAGCTTGCTCAATATTGTCAATTGGCAAAGGGAACACCTGATCTGTTTATAACCTTGGTCCGCCGCCTATATGAGTGAGGTTGCGTTGCGGATGATTTTATCCATATCACGAACGGCTCTTTCAAGCCCGGTAAATACTGCCCGTGAGATGATCGCATGACCGATGGACAGTTCCTCAATGGTGTCAAGGGCTGCTATCGGTTCGGTATTCACATAGTTGAGTCCATGACCGGCGTTGACGTGGAGACCGAGCTGCCAGGCTTCTTCCGCCGCTGCTTCGATAAGAGCGAACTCTGCCTGCTGGGAAACCGGGTCGGGGGCATCAGCGTAGGTTCCGGTATGGAGTTCCACATAAGTGGCGCCGATATCGTATGCTGTCTTGACCTGCTTGAGGTCAGGGTCGATAAAGAGAGAAACCGGAATCCCGGCCTTGGTCATTCTTTCTATCGTCCGAGCAATCTTCTTTTTCTGGGAGATCACGTCGAGGCCGCCTTCGGTGGTGAGTTCCTGGCGTTTCTCCGGTACCAGGGTCACCATGTCCGGACGAAGGTCAAGGGCGAATTTGATAATTTCCTTTGCAGCTCCCATCTCGAGATTGAGCTTTGTCTGTATGGTTTCCCTGAGCAGTTTGACATCGCGATCCTGGATATGGCGGCGGTCCTCGCGCAGGTGCACGACAATTCCTTTGGCACCGGCCAGTTCGCAGATCGCCGCTGCAGTGACCGGGTCCGGCTCAGTTATCCCTCTTGCCTGGCGGATTGTCGCCACGTGATCGACGTTAATCGCAAGATGTGTCATCGTTCCTCTCCTTTGATTCTGTAATTCATCAATTATTTGTTCTTCCAGATCAGACATCCCGGCTGCATCGGTTTCTGAACGTTCGTGGTCATAACCTAGCAGGTGCAGAATGCCATGGGTCATCAGCCAGGATAATCTCTGATAGAGCGGCTGGTTATATTGGCGGGCCTCTTTTTCTGCCGTTTCAACGGAGATGATGATGTCACCGAGTTCATACTCAGAGCGATCGGCGATGGTGAGCTGGTCCAGTTCCTGGCCGGCCTCAAAGGGAAAACTGATTACATTGGTCGGGCCGGTCAGGTTCCTGTATCGTTTATTGAAGCGTGAAATCTCCTGGTCGTTGGTGAGCACGATGTTGACGTTGTGGCTGGAAACATCATTGAGACTCAGTAAAGATTGTGCAGTGTCTTTGATTCTTGCAAGCTGGTCCCTGCGGAACCTGTTTACGCTGTCAATGAGTGTAACGGCCATTGTTCACCATATGCATGGAAGGTATTGTCCGCCCATCACAGGCGGTCTTGTCCGTTCTGTTCATGGTCAATCTCGTAGGCGTGGATGATTTTTTGAACGAGCGGGTGCCTGACAACGTCGGCTTTGGTAAAATTACAGAAGCCGATACCGCTGATTTTTGAAAGCAGCTTTTCAGCCTGAATCAGACCTGACTTCTGCTGCGCTGGCAGATCAACCTGAGTGATATCACCGGTAATGACAGCCCTTGAGTCGAAACCGATTCGGGTCAAAAACATTTTCATCTGTTCCCTGGTGGTATTCTGGGCTTCATCGAGAATGACAAAGGCATTTCCCAATGTCCTGCCGCGCATAAATGCAAGCGGCGCAATTTCGATGACCCGTTGTTCGAGATAATCGGCAGCTTTTTCAGAGCCTACCATGTCAATCAACGCATCATTTAACGGACGCAGGTAAGGATCGACCTTCTGGGCAAGATCACCGGGAAGAAATCCGAGTTTTTCCCCAGCTTCTACCGCCGGTCTTGTCAGAATGATTGAGCGAACCTGGTTGTTGGTCAGTGCCGAAACGGCCATGGCAACAGCGAGGTAGGTTTTGCCGGTACCGGCAGGGCCGATGCCGAAAACGATGTCGTTGGACCTGATCGCATCAATGTAGTTTTTTTGATTAGGAGTTTTTGGGGAGATGATTCGATTTCTCGTGGTTACAAAAACTTTATCGAGAAAAATCCTGTCCAGGCGGGCGGCAGGTTTCGACTGAAGGATTTTCAGGCCGAAGGCGAAATCTGAAGAATAGATAGGATAGCCGGTCCCAATCAGTTCATAGAGCTGTTCCAGCAGGTTGGAGGCGATCTGGACTTCATGTTTGGCCCCGGTTATTTTTACGCTGGTGCCCCGGACTCTGATGCTGGCATTTGTTCCGTTTTCAAGGACCTGAATATTTTTATTGAGGTCCCCGAAAAGAGCATTTGCCTGTTCGTTGCTGTCAAAATGCAGTTCCCTGCACTCTTGATTTGTCTGCATGCGGGTGTCGGACTGCTATTGCTTCAATGCTTCATTGATCATTGCCTGGAATCCCTGGGGCGATCGGTTTTTCAAACGCTGCCCGTTGATAAAAATTGTCGGTGTGCCGGTGACGCCGGCTGCCTGAGCGTCGCGCAGATCTTTGCTGATTTTCTGTTTGATTGCAGGGGAATTCATGTCCGCCTCATAGCGCGTCATGTCAAGGCCGAGTTTAACTGCAGTTTCCCTGATGACCTCATCACTGAGCTTTTCTGCTGCAAAGAGTTCATCATGAAATTCCCAGAATTTCCCCTGCTCGCCGGCGGCAAGAGCGGCACGGGCTGCAGGATCCGCGAATTTGTGAAAACGCAAGGGCATATTCTTGAACACGATTTTTACGTTGTCTTTGTTTTGCTCGAACACCTGTTCGAGTTGCGGTACGAGTTGACCGCAGTACGGTCACTCAAAGTCCGTGAATACGGCAATGGTGACAGGTGCGTCCGCAGAGCCCATAAATGGCGAGCCGGCGGTATCGATTTCCACGACAAAATCAACAGAAAGAGAGGTGAAGGTTTTGGCGGAACTGTCGATCAGAAAAATGTTTTCACCACGGGCGTCGGTATCGATGGCGGTAACCCCTTTATCGACCGGGAGACTTCCCTTGAGCGTGCCATTCGGATCATAGATCAGGACACGACTGTTATCGGTGAGTACAAAGAGTCTTGTGCCATCCACCGACTGCACAAAGTCCAGTGGTTTGTAAGGGATCTGCCAGCTTATGTTTTTCTCCGAAACAAGAGCTGGTGCGTCTGACGCTGCCGTTGATGAAAGCGGGGGGCTCAAGACAAGCACCCCGAAGGCAAGCGCAGCAAGAACTGAGTATTTGGATCTCATGATATCCTCGTTTAAGGTTTCAACATCGTCAATCCGGGAGTGCACATCCCGAAATGGTAATAGACTGCAAAAATAGCCATCATTCAATTCTTTTACAAGCTATGTTATAAATTGGGAGGAGAAAAAATATGGTCAGTTGAGATAATTGATGGTATGTTGCTTCTTTTTTGTGGTTTTTGTATTTGTTCACTTCTAGTGCTTGACGTGTCGGACCTCAGTAATTACTAGTCGGTTTTCTGCAGGAGTGTCTTGATAGCAGCCAGACATAGAGTCACAACAGGGTGATCATTACATTGCGAGAGTGGCGGAATTGGTAGACGCGCTGGTCTTAGGAACCAGTATCTATGATGTGTGGGTTCGAGTCCCTCCTCTCGCACCACTGATTATTTAACAACAGTCGGTCGAATTTTGATTATTGTCTCTGCTCGGGGCAATTCTATGTTTTAATTTAAAAAAGGATGATGTCAAATGGATGTTAAGGTTGAAGAAGTCAGCGCGTTGACAAGAAAAGTGACCATCACGCTCCCTGGTGAGCTGGTAACAGGTAAACTTGACGAAGCATACTCAAAGCTCCAGAAAGAATCAAAAATGAGAGGGTTTCGAAGAGGCAAGGTCCCGCGCAGTGTTATTGTGAAAAATTACAAGCCCCAGGTAGAGGCTGAAGTCGGGGAAAAACTTGTTCAGGATACCTATTTTGACATTATTGAAAAGCAGGATATAGACCCGGTGGTACATCCCCAGATTCTTGAACCGTCCTTTAACGAGGACGGCAGCTTTACCTATGTTGCCCAGGTGGATGTACGGCCCCAGTTTGAGCTGGCCGATTACAAGGGAATTGAGGTGGAAAAACCTGATTCCACCGTCGAGGAAGCCGCTGTTGACTTTGAACTATCCTCGATGCAGCGTGACATGGCCGCGTTGAAATCGGTTGAAGGCAGGAGCGTCGAAATGGGGGATGTGGTTATCGTTGACTATCAGGGGTTTCATAAAAATCACCCGATGAAACAGGTCAAAAACGACGACTACACGGTTGATGTCGGATCGGGCAGGATGGGACATGAGTTTGAGAGCAAACTTGTCGGGATGAACCTGGGCGAGGAGGCCAAGCATGAGGTTGATTTTCCCGAAAAACATCCAAACCCAATCCTTGCCGGTAAAAAGGTTGAGTTCAGAATTAAGGTAAAGGATGTAAAAGAGCGCGTACTTGCCGAACTTGACGATGAATTTGCTAAAGATGTCAATGAACAGTTCACCTCCCTTGACGAACTTAAAGCAAAGATCAGGGAGCGGCTGCAGGCCGATAAAAAGAGTGCCGCTGATGGTGAACTCACCGACCGCATCATGCAGAAGCTTCTTGAAAAAAATCAATTTGAAGTACCTGACAGGCTTGTTCGTTTCGAGGTTGAGGAAATGATAAAGCAGACAGAGCAGCAGCTTGAGAAAAGCGGAATGACGCTTGAGTCTGCCGGCATGAATCGTCAGGACCTGGAAAAAAATAACCGGGCTGTCGCCGTACAGCGTGTGGCTGGTGATTTTATTCTCAAGAAAATCGCCGAGCTGGAAGAGATCAAGGTCTCTGATGAAGACCTGGAACGATCTTTTAAGAGGATTGGCGACCAATACAATATGTCCGTTGCCAAGGTAAAAGAGTTCTTCCAGAATCGTGACGACCTCCTGCCGTTGATGAACGAGGTGCTAAACGAAAAAGTTCTCTCCCTGCTGCGTGAGGAGGCAAAACTGGTAGAGCCGTCGACCGCTGCAGAGGAAAAGAAGGAAACCGGCAGCAAGGCAACTGCTAAAAAGGCGAATCAAAAAACCAAAGAAACGCCTGTTAAAGAGGATATGGAAGAAATAAGTGAAGCAGCAGATGAGGAAGCTGACAAAGGGAAATAATCAGGAGTTTCCCGGTTGATAATTTATCCATCGGTTATAACGTATCACTATACTAATTTCGACTGCATAGGGCTTTTTGCCTGTTGCAGTCGAATCTTTTAGGGGATTGAAAAATGAATCTGGTACCAATGGTCGTAGAGCAAAGCCCTCGAGGTGAAAGAGCGTATGATATTTATTCGCGGCTCCTCAAGGAACGCATCATATTTCTTGGCTCAGCGGTCAATGATGATGTGGCAAACGTGGTAATCGCGCAACTGCTTTTTCTCGAAGCTGAGGACCCGGACAAGGATGTAACCTTTTACATCAACTCACCCGGTGGATCCGTTACCTCAGGTCTGGCTATTTATGACACCATGCAGTTTGTGAAATGTGATATAGCGACGCTCTGCATGGGACAGGCAGCCTCAATGGGAGCTCTGCTGCTTGCCGCAGGAGCCAAGGGAAAACGCTATGCGCTTCCTAATTCCAGGATTATGATTCATCAGCCGATGGGCGGATTCCAGGGACAGGCAACCGATATCGACATTCATGCTCGAGAAATTTTAAGAATGCGTGATGACCTCAATAAGATTCTGGCGCAACATTGTAAACACACGGTAAAAAAGATCGCAGCCGATACCGAGCGGGACAATTTTATGAATGCCGACGAAGCCAGAAAGTATGGTATAATAGACGAGGTGCTCGTAAAGCGAACAGAATCTGATAAGGAAAACTGAAAATGAGCGACTTTGATATTAGAGAACCTGAGTGTAAATGCTCTTTCTGCGGCAAAAATCAAGATGATGTTGAAAAACTCATTGCCGGTCCGGACGTCTACATCTGTGACGAATGTATTGAGCTCTGTAACGAGATTGTCCAGGAAGAGGATGAAACAGTCGGTGCATCCCAGGACGGGATGGATTTCCAGCCGGATTCTCTGAAACCCAAGGAAATCAAGGAACATCTGGATCAGTATGTAATCGGACAGGACAAGGCCAAAAAAATCTTGTCGGTGGCCGTCCACAATCACTATAAGCGTATTGACGCACCGCTCAGTGATGACGACGTGGAACTCCAGAAATCCAACATCATCCTTATTGGCCCGACGGGGTCTGGAAAAACACTTGTTGCCCAGACACTTGCCAAGGTATTGCAGGTTCCGTTCTGTATTGCTGATGCGACGACTCTGACTGAGGCCGGTTATGTCGGAGAAGACGTTGAAAACATTCTGGTTAATCTTCTCCAGGCTGCAGATCATGATATAGAAAAGGCGGAACGGGGAATTATTTATATCGACGAAATAGATAAAATAGCCCGGAAATCAGACAGTCCATCGTTGACAAGAGACGTCTCGGGTGAAGGTGTACAACAGGCATTGCTTAAAATCATCGAAGGCACGGTTGCCTCTATCCCGCCCAAAGGAGGAAGGAAACATCCTCAGCAGGACCTGGTAAAGATTGATACTACCAACATTCTCTTTATTGTCGGGGGCGCCTTTGTCGGGCTGGATGCGGTTGTCAAGCGTCGCTCCGGGACCAGATCAATCGGCATGACCGCCAAGGTTGTCAGCAACTCAGAGAAGAAGATCGGTGAATTGCTTGCCCTGGTGCAGCCTGAAGATTTGTTGAAGTTTGGACTGATTCCCGAACTCGTCGGCAGGCTTCCGGTTATTGCCACCATGGAAGAGCTCGTTGAGGAGGATCTTGTCAGAATACTGCGGGAGCCTAAAAATGCGCTGACCAAACAGTACCAGAAACTTTTTGAATTTGAAAATATCCAGCTGAGATTCACCGAAGGGGCGCTTTCGGCAATTGCCCATAAAGCTCTTGAGAGAAAGTCCGGTGCCCGTGGACTCAGGTCGGTACTTGAGCAGGCGATGCTGGACGTCATGTATGATCTACCGTCTAAGAAGAATGTACAGGAGTGTGTCGTCAGTGAGCAGGTGATAACAAACGGCGACTATCCGGTGATCCTGTACCAGAAGTCCGGCGTTGAAGATGAATTGAAAAGTGCCTGAAAATCAGGAGATAATAAATAGGTTATGACAGAAACGACAACTGAGACGAAGCTTTATCCATTGATGCCGTTGCGCGATATTGTTATTTTTCCGCATATGGTGGCGCCACTGGTTGTTGGCCGCAAGCAGTCTATCGCGGCTCTTGAAGATGCAATGGATAAGCGGACCGGTATATTCCTTGTGGCCCAGAAAAGTCCTGCAACTGATGAGCCGGGACCTGAGGGGATTCATCATGTCGGTACAGTTGCCACTGTCATGCAGCTTCTCCGTCTCCCGGACGGCACCATCAAGGCCCTGGTAGAGGGAAAAAACAGAGCGGAAATTATCTCATATGTTCCCCACGATCAGTTCATGCAGGTTGAAGTAGTTGAATTTCCGGAAGAAATTGTTGTTTCCAGTCAGGTCATCGCCTTTGAAAGGGAGTTGCGCAAATTTTTTGAACAGTATGCAGTAGCAAACAAGAAAATTGCCAGGGAGGTCACAAAATCGATCCGGAATATAGAGGATCCCCGGAAACTTGTAGATGTGATCTCTGCCCACATGCCGTTGAAGGCTGATGTCAAGCAGCCGATTCTTGAGTGTAGAACCCTGGTAGAGCGAATTGAAAAAATACTCGACATTCTCCACAGAGAAATTGAATTGACCGAGCTTGAGAAGGAGATAAACACACGGGTCAAGAATCGCATGAGCAAGACCCAGCGCAACTATTATCTCAGTGAAAAAGTGAAGGAAATTCAGACCGAGATGGGGCAGGGGGACGATGGCCTGGACGACATTGCCGAACTTGAGGAATCAGTTAAAAAGAAAAAACTGCCAAAACTTGCCAAAGAGAAAATAACCAAGGAACTCAAAAAACTAAAAAACATGCCGCCGATGTCTGCCGAGACGACGGTTGTTCGTAATTATATAGATGTTATCCTGAGTCTGCCCTGGGCCAAAAAAACCAAGAGCAAGATCGATATCAACAAAGCGGAAGTTATTCTCGATGAAGATCATTACGGGCTCAGCAAGCCAAAGGAACGTATCCTCGAGTACCTTGCCGTCCAGGCCCAGGTTAAAAAAATTAAAGGCCCGATTCTCTGTCTTGTCGGCCCTCCCGGCGTCGGGAAGACGTCGATCTGCCGTTCGATCGCCCGCGCACTTGACAGAAAATTTGTCCGACTCTCACTTGGTGGCGTCCGGGATGAGGCCGAAATACGAGGGCACAGAAGAACCTACATCGGTGCGATGCCGGGGAAAATCATTCAGTCCATGCAGCGCGCCGAAGTCGCAAATCCCGTTTTTTGCCTTGATGAAGTCGATAAGATGTCCATGGATTTCAGGGGAGATCCGTCATCAGCTCTGCTCGAGGTACTTGACCCTGAGCAGAATATTGCCTTTAACGACCATTATCTGGATATCGATTATGATCTCTCCCAGGTCTTCTTCATAACGACAGCCAACAATCTTCACGGTATACCGATTCCGCTGCAGGATCGCATGGAAATTATTCAGATCAGCGGTTACACGGAAGAGGAAAAACAGAAGATCGCCGAGGGTTATCTCATACCAAAACAGATTCTTGAAAACGGTTTTGTAGAAGGGGATATCAACCTCAGCGGCGGTGCCATTCTTGAGATGGTAAGGCGTTACACAAGAGAGGCTGGAGTCAGGGATCTTGAGCGAAATATCGCTTCTCTGTGCCGTAAAATTGCAAGAGACCGCTTGAAAAAAGGATTGACAGAAAAGAAATATCGACTTGGTTCCCAGTCTATCCTCAAATATCTCGGTACACCGAAATATCGGTATGGACTTGCCGAAGAGGACGATCGCATCGGACTCACCACAGGGCTTGCCTGGACTGAAGTCGGTGGTGAACTTCTGCAGATTGAGGCAACCCTGATGCCCGGCTCAGGAAAATTGATAATCACCGGAAAACTCGGTGAGGTCATGCAGGAAAGCGCCCAGGCTGCGCTGAGCTATGTCAGGTCGCGAGCTGATCGACTTGGACTTGAGGCTGATTTTTACCAGAAGCTCGATATTCATGTTCATGTTCCCGAAGGCGCGATTCCAAAGGACGGTCCTTCTGCTGGCATTACTATTGCCACGACGCTCGTTTCCGCCCTGATTAAAAAACCGGTGCGCCACCAGATGGCCATGACCGGAGAAATCACGCTGCGCGGACGGGTATTGCCGATCGGCGGGCTTACCGAGAAACTCCTGGCAGCCAAACGGGGTAACATCACCAATGTCCTGATCCCCAGCGATAATGAGAGAAACTTAAATGATGTTCCCGCACGAATTCTTAAAAAACTGACTATCACACTGGTTGAGCATATGGATGATGTCCTAGAGCACGCCATCCTCGTCCAGGAGGGAGAATCAGTGTTTAAAGATGTTCCAATTACTAAGGTTTTTGAGGATATTAAGGTTTCCGAACATAATATTACCCAGTGATCTTTTTTGCTTGACTGGGTAAGGTTAAGTTGGTAAAAAGTCATCCACATTGCGTGGGCGGGTAGCTCAGCTGGGAGAGCATCGGCCTTACAAGCCGAGGGTCACAGGTTCGAGCCCTGTTCCGCCCACCAAAACTACGCAATACGGAGCGGTAGTTCAGCTGGTTAGAATGCCGGCCTGTCACGCCGGAGGTCGCGGGTTCGAGTCCCGTCCGCTCCGCCAGTAATATCAGGGAGTTAGCCCACATGGGTTGACTCCTTTTTTGCTTTTGCCCCATGACATCCTCTCCTCAAACATGCAATAAGGTCATCCTAATACTCCATCTGCATGCTTGCCTAGCCACAAAAAGAGTGGTAGTTGTCGAAATTAGGTGTAAATTTCTCAGCAAACATTTCATAGACACAAAAAGGTGTAGTGTTTAGTTTACGCGGGTGAGGCATGACGTCAAATTCAAAAGAAGGACGTACCGATGAGATTACGAAAATTTGGTAACACCGACCTGGAAGTATCTGAAATTTGCTTTGGCCCCATGCGTTTTTCGGCTAAAGCACCGAGTGAGGATATGATCTCTCAAACAGGGCAGAGGGCCCTGGAACATGCCATTGAGCGAGGTATCAACTTCATCCATTCCAGTTATGAATACAATACCCGCTGGGCAATGAGTCGTGTCTTAAAAAATCATCCTAAACGACACGATTTACACCACATCATTAAAGTTCCAGTTCCCGATTGGGACGACAAAGGTAAATTCGATTCCACTAAGTTCCGTCATCGAATAGAGGAAGCTCTGCGCGACCTGCACACCGATCACATTGACGTACTGCAACATTTACAACGCGACCGTCCAAATGATGATGATCTGCGAATACCGAACATTACTGCCACCCATGAACCATTAATCGAATGCTTCAATAAACTTAAAGAAGAAGGTAAAGTTAGCTATCTGACAACCTTCCCCTACACGCGGGAATTTGCTGACAATGTAATACAAACTGGTTTGTTTAAAGGTATGGTTGCCTACTATAATCCAATTGAGATGGAGATGGCCGAGTTCTTTTCCCGGATGGAGGCTAGCGGACAGGGATTCTTCTGCATTCGACCATTTATGGGTGGTCTCTTAACCGATCATCGCACCACCCGCAGCCAACTTCCCGCCGATGATCGCTTCCAGGACCATCGCTGGGATAGCGCTTACGAGCGCCTAGAAAAGCTGCAAGCCGCCTTGGGCGATGTGGTTGGATCTTGGACCGATTTTGCCATCAAGTTCTGTCTTTGTCATCCCGTTGTCACGAGTTTGATTGTCGGCTTAAATTCAGTTGAGCAGGTTGATGGTGTGATTGATGCTGCAAATGGAGATTATCCAGACCGGGCGATCTTTGATCAAGCGCTGGAGATTTTCCAGCAGGAAGGGATTGTCTCAAGTTAATTCATTTTCATCTTCAACTGAACTGAAGCCAGTGGGCAAGGATCCCAACCGACCGTCATATTTTTAGGGCGGACGCAGGGATGGATCACCCAAAACAATACAATACAACGCTAAAAATAGTTATTCACAGGCTCTCAAAAGTATTACAACCATTGACCATCTCAATAGTATTGTGATAAGGCCTCGTTGAAATTTTTCCAGCGAAGGCAGGGGGATTATAGGGGACTCGACGATAGCCTGGCAAGAAATTAGAGAGAATCAGGAAGTAATCTTCAGTTATTGATGACTGGGGGGCTCGTTAGACCTGCCAGCAGCCCTGTTAAGGAAATGGAAATGCCTATAATAATAAACCATTTGATATCTGCCAATTTACTCTGAGTATCTGCTATCGACTAGGATAGTGCTTCTTTATAAAATAGAGTAAATCAGGCCAGCTTTCCACTCTGATGTTATGCCCTGCATCGTAAGAAATATGCTGGAATGGAAAATCGTACTGGTGCTTTTCAAGCCTTTGGATAATTCTCTTCGACATTTCTGTTGAAGGCCAAATTTCATCTTTTTCCCCGGAAAGTAATAAAACAGCAGCGGACATGTTTTCAACGGGAATAGCAAACGGCTGTATTTCTTCTTCATTGTAAATCACTTCCCACCAAGGATTGTAGTTGGCAGCAGCCTTCTGGAAATCCACATAGGGGATTTCTTGGCCTTCAAACGTCCAGGCAGAGCCAGAGACCTTTCTTTTGTTATCATAGGCACCACCGACATAGGCGCTTGAAACGACGGCAATAACAGTTGATATTTTGGGATACTTTATTGCAAGCAGAAGGGCAGCTTCACCCCCACGACTATTTCCTACAACTGCAAACTGTCCTTCGCTTGTCTGGGGTTGACCTTCCATCCAGTCCATTGCCTTCTTGAAATACTCAAGAGGAATATGACCTAGTTTGTTGGGGATTTCACCATTGCTGTTGTAGTCGAAATATGCAAGGTTGAGTACAGCGTAGCCAAGGTTTACTAAATCTTCTGCATAGTTTTGATAGTTGTCGTAGAAAATCCCACCGCTTGCACCCCCGAAAAATATGATGGGCGGCTGTTCGATCGAACCCTCCTGATAATAGTAAGTTGCAACCAAGCCACCAGCGCTGACCGCCTTTCTTTCAACCGCCCAGCAGTCTAGAGTTGACCAGGTGCTGATGACAAAAATTAAATAAAACAATGAGCAGCGCCTGAGAGTTTTGGAGACAACTTGAATGCTCTTATAGACCATAGTCAGCCTGGTGGGTGTTCATTTCTAATATACTGCTTTATACATAACGATAAATTATATCATAACCGAATGTTGTTTACTGCCTTGAAATCCTCAATCTTTAGCTGTTTACTGAAGCTTGGCTAAATTTCTTGATACGATTAACAAGGGATCATTGCCCCTGCAGTATTACCGAGCAGTGATTTTTAAAAAGCAATTCAGGAGGAACAGATATTAAAGCAATTTTACACACAAAATTCGGATCACCGGATGAGCTTCAGCTTAAAGAGGTAGAAAAACCTGCCCCTAAAGATAACCAGGTGCTGGTAAAAGTTTATGCGACAACCGTAACATCCACAGACTGTAATGTTCGTAATTTTACCTTTGTTCCTGGTGTGTTCCAGATCCCCGCACGATTATTCATGTTTGGCGTGTTCAAACCAAGAATACATATTTTGGGGATTGATGTGGCCGGAGAAATTGAGGCGGTTGGCAGTGGTGTAAAACGATTCAAAAAAGGTGATCAGGTTTTTGGAACACCCGGAATGACGTTTGGTTCCCATGCTGAGTATGTATGTGTGCCGGAGGACGGGGCGTTGGCATTAAAACCGGCTGACATGCCCTGGGAGGATGCCGCCGCTATTTTTTTGGGGGCGAGTACTGCTCTGTTTTACCTTCGAGATAAGGGGGAAATCCAGACGGGACAGACAATACTTATCTACGGTGCTTCTGGAGCTATAGGTACTTATGCAGTTCAGCTTGCCAAATATTTTGGAGCAGAAGTCACTGGGGTGTGTAGCACCTCGAATTTAGCAATGGTCAAAGAACTGGGAGCCGATAAACTTATTGATTACACGAAAGAGGATTATACGAAATGCGCTGAGACCTTTGATCTTATTCTTGACACGGTAGGCAAAATTTCGTTTTCAGGCTGCAAAAAATTGCTTAAATCAAAGGGTGTCTTTCTCCCAGTTTCAATGGGGTTAACGGAACTTGTTCAAATCGTATGGACCTCCTTAACAGGTGGCAAGAGAGTTAAAGGCGGGGTTGCGGGCGAAAGTGCAGAGGATCTGGATTTCTTCAAAGAGCTTATTGGGGAGGGCAGGTTAAAACCGGTCATTGATATGTGTTATCCACTTGAACAGGCTGCAGAGGCTTTCCGGTATGTGGAGAAAGGACACAAAAAAGGAAATGTAATACTAACTGTCGGGCATGATTGAAAAGATCTGAAAAGGAGGTGTTTGCAGGATAGCTTGCGTAATAACAGGTAGAACTATCCGCCGAGCACCTTGAATCCAACACCTGGCCTGATAGAGTCCTTCTCAACATACTGGTCTTTTTCGAGATGTAACTCCTATTCTGGTGCGGATACCATCAAACTTTTACCAATGAATCATTCTCTGTCATTTCCTCTCATCTTACTTTCCGCACCCATCCCTTGCGCAATAGATGAAAAGGGCTCTACCATCCCCTTTCCGATTCAGATCAAGGCGATCCCCGCTATTCTTTCTGGAAAAGATGTGATGGCTGCAGCCCAATCCGGCACAGGAAAAACCGCAAGATTTACCCTGCCAATGGTGCACAGACTTGCTCAGGGATCAGGAGTGAAGTCAAACGATGTTCGAGCCCTTGTGCTCGTACCAACAGGCGAATTGGCGGTTCAAGTTGGCAACAGCATTGAAACCTACGGCAAATACCTAGATCTTAAGTCCGGAGTTGTTTATGGTGGGGTGAAGATCAATTCGCAGATGATGAAACCGCGCAGTGGTGTTGATACTTTGGTTGCAACTCCGGGTAGATTGCTGGATCTTTTTCGCAATAATACATTGAAATTTTGAAAGGAAGAGACACTGGTCCTCGATGGAGCTGAGCGGATACTCGATATGGGATTTCTTGGAGAAATTCGAATAATTCTTGATCTGTTGCCAAAAAGTCGACAAAACCTCCTCTTTTCACTCACCTTGCCAAGCGAAATCAGAACAATCACCAGAGATTTATTTCAGAATTCTGTGGTTATAGAAGTCAATCTTCGTAACTCAGCTGCCAAGAGTGTCAAGCGATTGGCATATGAGGTTGATACAAGAAGGAAACCGGCAGTGCTCTTTCACCTGCTGCACAGAAATAATTGGGATCGGGTGTTGGTCTTCACCCGCACCCTTGCAGAATTCAGGGCGAACACCATCCGTATGCTGATTGCAACTGATATCGCTGCAAGAGGTCTTGATTTTAGTGGACTGTCCCATGTAGTCAATTTCGATTTGCCTCGTTGCAGAAGACTATAATCATCGAATTGGTCGTACCGGTCGAGCTGTATCGGCCAGGGTAGGCAAAGTTTATAAAAACATAAAGTGTTGATCACGGTATGTTGGAAAATCATTCCTCCATGCTACGGATTACTGAGGAAGGGATGACATTCTTTTTGGCTTTCGCTGTGTAGGAAAAAGGAACATGACAGATAGCAGGCTGTGAGGTAGAAACATGATATTTATCCTGTACATCACACCTTTGGAGAGCAGAAAGTGATTCCCTGGGAAGAAATTGATCGGGCGGCAGTCCCGGGAGGTGAGGGAGAAGTCATCCTGCGAAAGCGCGGGACAGAATTTTCGATCCGAACCGCCACCACAGAACTTATGAACAGCCGTCTCCATGGATCTGAAGATGCCCTGGCTGAGTTGACCTGCAGCCGGATTAAACGAAAATCTGATCAAAGGATTCTTGTTGGTGGTTTGGGGATGGGCTACACCCTGGCAGCAGCACTGCAACATTTGGGGCATGATTCTCTTATCACCGTAGCCGAATTGATTCCGGCTGTAATCAGATGGAACCGGGAACATTTTGGGCACCTGGCGGGAAAACCCCTGGATGATGGCCGGGTCTCAATCCAGCAAGAAGATGTGGCAGAAACTATCCGCAGGAAAAAATCTACCTGGGATGCCATACTTCTTGATGTTGACAACGGTCCTGATGGGCTTACTCGAAAGGCAAATGACCGCATTTATGGTATAAACGGTCTGAAAAATACATTTATGGCTCTTCGCACTGGAGGGATACTGTCCATATGGTCATCAGGGGCAGACGAACAATTTACCCAGCGCTTGAAGCAGTGCCAATTCCGGACAGAAATTGTAACTGTACGGGCTCGCAAACCTGGAAAAGGTTCCAGACACACAATCTGGCTTGCGACAAAATCCTGATCAAACCCTGAGGTTAAAAGAGAAGAGCCACATCTCAGAGTTCAAAGGTAAGAAAGGAGTAATTTTTGGATCTCAGACTAAATAATATTTTGATTCCCATTGAGAAAGATGGAATGGATGAATACCTGAAAGCGGCATCCAGGGAGCTGAATACCGATGCAGGGAGTATTTCTATCACCAAAATCCTGAGTAAATCACTTGATATTCAGAATACAGAACAGTTTTATTACAAAATTTCGATAGTTGTCAGTACGGCTGAACACTTTGAAAATAAACGAAAAATCCCTGAATACACACAGCAAAAAGGGGCAGAGAGGAAAACAACCGACAGTAAAGACAGACCTATCATTGTTGGGTTTGGTCCTGCTGGTATGTTTGCAGCTCTTGAACTGGTTGAATATGGGATTAAACCAATAATATTTGAGAGGGGGAAAAAAATAGAGGAACGTTCCATTGATGTTCAAAGGTTTATCAAAGAAAGAGAGATAAACACCGAGTCAAATATTCAATTTGGTGAAGGCGGTGCCGGTTCATATTCCGACGGGAAACTCTTTTCCCGGAGAAATAATAATTCGCCCTATATCAACCGGGTGTTACGAACCTTTGTAAAATTTGGAGCACCCAAGGAAATTGAGTATATCAGTAAACCCCATCTGGGTACTGATGTATTGTGTAAGATAGTTCGAAACATAAGGCGCTATATCCTCGACAGAGGCGGTGAGATACATTATAGCGCAAAAATGACGGACATCCTTATTTCTGATGGTAAAGCCTCTGGCGTACAAATTAATGGAGATAAAGACTATCTTTCGTCAACTATCTATATAGCCTCGGGGCATTCTGCGCGCGACACCTATGAGATGCTGCATAAAAACAAAATTGTCCTTGAACAGAAACCAATTTCTATTGGTGTGCGAATACAGCATCCTGTTGAAATAATTAATCTCATGCGATACGGGGAAAAATATAAGGACTTTAAAGGACTTGGGGCGGCTACCTATTCTTTGAACTATACCAATCGAAAGATCAGGAGAGGGGTATATACATTCTGCATGTGCCCGGGAGGTGAGGTCATTAATGCCTCATCTGATCATGGCATGATGGTAATAAACGGCATGAGTTATTCGCACAGGTCATCACCATTTTCGAATGCGGCGTTGGTAGTAAACTGTCATACTCATGATTACGCTTCATCCAGCCCGCTGGCAGGTTTGGATTTCCAAAAGAAAATTGAACAAAACGCTTTTAGGGCAGGTGGAGGAAACTGGGGAGCACCTGCGCAGAATTTGATGGAATTTTTGGGTGAGGCGAGCTCCGTTGGGTTAGATGAATCATCATTTAAGATTGGTGTTGTTGCTGCTGACATGAGAGAAATTGTTCCAGAGTTCGTGGCCAGTGAATTGGTAACAGCATTCACGAAATGGAAAGAAGATGTTCCATTATTTGTGTCTGATCAGGCGATATTAATCGGTACGGAAACCCGTACTTCATCTCCAGTCCGCATTAAACGTAAGAAAGACTATGAATCAGAAAACGTGAAAAATATATATCCGATCGGTGAAGGTTCTGGCTATACAGGCGGTATTACGAGCTCGGCCGCTGATGCTATTAAGGCTGTAGAGAAGTATGTGTCCAGTCTATAAGAAAACAATCCCAATAATCTTAATCTCTTCGAGACATTTTTTTATCCCTTTTCTTTGCGGGACAGTCAAGATATCAGCGTATTGAATGAGCCTCCTTGCCAGGGGTTCTGCTGTGCTGGGTTTCCCAGAACACTTCAGTGTTTGTAATTGTATTCCTGCTGGATTTCTGAGATGATTCTCGTATGGTTATGAGAATCACTGAGAAGAGTAAATGGAGAGGATCAAGCAATCAGTTCAAGAGGCACTATCTGTCTGATCATCTGCAAAGAACCACAGGCGAGCGGGTTGATCCTTCCGATTCTTTTATTGTCTTTGCGGTAGACTTTATTGATGCAGCCTACAGCCTGAACATTACCTACGAGGACCGTAAAGCTACAGAAATATTTGATATTCTTAACGGAGAAGATCTAAGATGAAGGCCTGGCATTTAAATGCTGTGCTCGCACATTGCGCTGCTATTCGCGGTTATTTTACCACCTTTTTTGCCAGTAGCTGCAGACTCAGCAACACCGCACCGACGGTAAGTCCAATCAGCAAATCGGCAAGCAGCGACGGCAGAAAAACAAGAGCATGATGCAGTCTGCTGATATTATGTGTAAACATCCCGCCTCCAACGAGCAGCATCGCTATCGTTCCGATAATTGCCAAGGCGCGAATCACTATCGGCAATGAGGCGACCAGGATCGATCCTGTCCCTTCCAGCATCGCCCTCAGTACACCCCGCAGATTTTGTGCGCTTTCGATAAAGGAATAGCCGACATCATCCATACGCACGAGCAGTGCCACTACTCCGTAGACTCCGACCGTTGCCAGGATGGAAATCAGGCTCACAACCATTACCTGGAGCATCAATGGCTCTGCCATCACGATTCCCAGGGCGATCATGATGATCTCAATCGAGAGAATAAAGTCTGTACGTACCGCAGACCGTATCTTGGTTTTCTCAACTTTGAGTATTGCTGCTTCATCGCTGGTCTTTTTTGCCACCGGCTCAGCGTGTGTTTCAGCGGCGAATAGGTGATAGATCTTCTCGATACCTTCGTAGCTCAAGTAAGCGCCTCCCAGGAGCAGTATCGGCACGATAAGCCACGGCGCATATGCGCTCAGCAGAAATGCAATTGGTAAAATTATCAACTTGTTTATAAAGGAGCCCTTCGTTATTGCCCAGAGCACAGGTAGTTCCCGTGATGCCCTGAAGCCAGTCGCTTTTTCAGCATTAACTGCGAGATCATCGCCCAATATGCCTGCCGTTTTCTTCATAGCTAATTTACTCATCACCGCAACATCATCCATCAGAATGGCGATATCATCGAGTACGGCAAAAATTCCTCCAGTCATCGTCGGTTCCCTTGCGTTCTTTCTGACAAAACGAGAATCGTTCATCAGCATTTTTAATAAAGCAAACCGGTCCTGCTCCGATTTGATAGACACAAACATAAGTCATTTTTTTTTAATTTACAAAACTGAGTGCTACACAATGCGAGGCTGGGATGGTGCAACCGGAAACCGACCCGCTAATGGCTGGAAGCAATTGTATAAACATTTCATGCCGAAGTTTAAGAAATTGCTCAGGAAACTGGAACACAAAGAGGCAGCTAGGCTGTCGTCTTACGTTTGCCCCAGAAGGATCAATCAGAATGATCCTTGCACCTGAGCGGCAGTGGCAGAATGTTCAGGAAAAATTCTATGAAGGATTAGTCATGCACTGATCTGGCTTTGCGGTGCGATGCTATTTTTCCATGGCTGTAACCCCTGTGCGGGCGATCTCGATGATATATTCTCTTCCGACCTCGTCGAGAAAGGTATCAATCTGTGTCGTTGAACCTGCTATCTGAATGATCAGAGTCTCTTCGCTTTTCTGATCAAGTACTTCAAATTTATACCGTTTCTTGAACGCTTTCAGATGATCAGCGTCAACTTCAAGTTTGACGATCGCCGCTTCACGCCAGTAGCTTTTATTCGTGTCAAGCTCTTTGACTGAAACGATTTCAGTAAATTTTTCCAGTTGTTTTATCACCTGGGTAACCTTGGCTATGTCGTCCTCCCGAAGAGTGATCGTCATCCTGCTGATTCCTTCAATTCTCGAGCTGCAGACAGTTAATGTGTCGACATTGTACATTTTTTTACGAATCAGCATCGACACCTTGTTGAGAACACCCGGACGATCGAGCATAAATGCCAGTATGGCTCTTCGCATCATTATTTTTCTCCCTTCTTTGTCTTTTTAGATGCTGTTTTCTTGGGGCGGGTAATGATCATATCATTAAAGCCGCCCTCTGAGGGAATCATTGGCAGTATAACTTCTGTCGGGTCGCAGACAAATTCGAGCAGGATCGGCCCTTTTTGTTCAATCGCCTTCTGTAATGCCGGTGTGATGTCCTTGACTTTATCCACCTTGAGGTATGGTATCCCATACGCTTTTGCTATCAGACCATAGTCCGGATTCAGCATGGGAGTTCCGCTGTAGCGTCCGTCGAAAAAGAGTGTCTGCCACTGCCTGACCATGCCAAGATAACCATTATTCAGAAGAATCATTTTTATATCGATCTGATGTTCCATAACAGTTCCAAGCTCTTGCATGTTCATCTGGAAACCGCCGTCGCCGCTTATCGACCAGACCCGCTCTTCCGGGCGGGAGAGTTTTATTCCAATTGCCATGGGAAGTGATACACCCATGGTGCCCGCGCCTCCGGAAGCAAACCAGCTGTTTTCCGTCTGGTAATTATAAAATCTGGCCGCCATCATCTGGTGCTGGCCGACATCCGGGACAATGAGATCTCTGCCTCTGGTTGCCAGAGAGAGCTGAGAGACTATTGTTTTCATCAACAGTTTACCGGTATCTCCAACCCCTGCATCAATTTCGGCCTGCAACTCGTCTTTCATCACCGTGCGGTACTTTTCAATCTTATCAAACCAGCGGCGCCTGGGTTTGTATGTAAGCATCGGATCTTCCAGCAGGACCGTCAGGGTTCTGCGTACATCGGCATTAATTGCTACGGTCGTTGGAACATTTTTGTCGATTTCCGATGGATCTATTTCCACATGGATGACATCGGCATTGGCAGCATACTCACTCAGTTTCCCGGTAACACGATCATCAAATCTCATGCCAAAGGATACCAGTAGATCTGCCTCAACAATTGCTCTGTTTGCTTCGACCGTGCCATGCATTCCCATCATTCCAAGGCTCAGGCTGTGGTCAACAGGCAGTGCGGAAATTCCGTGCAGCGTAAAAGCTATCGGAATATTAGATTTTTCGGCAAATTTTTGCAGCAGCTTGCCGGCCCTGCTGGCAACGACTCCATGCCCGCAGAAAATCAATGGGCGTTCACTCTTGTTGAGAAGGCGGATGGCCCTTTCCAGCGGCTCTCTTTCCGGCTCAGGATGGTAGCAGTATCCCGGCAGGACAGGGTGATAATTCTGGACATCAAACCGATATTTTTTCGATACCGACTGGTTCTGAACATCTTTAGGGATATCCACTAAAACCGGTCCTCCACGGCCGGTACTTGCCACATAATGGGCCTCATGGATCGTCGGTTCTACCTCATCGGCATGAAGCGGCATATAGGTCTGTTTGCAGATCGGCATCATTACACCGACGATATCACTTTCCTGAAAGGCGTCAGTTGCGATTACCCCCGTGGATACCTGACCTGTTATTGCCAATATCGGTACAGAATCCATATAGGCATCAGCCACGCCTGTCGTCAAATTCATTGCGCCTGGGCCGGAGGTGGCAATGCAAACACCTAATTGTGGATTATCATTTGACAGCGATCCCCTTGAAATACCCTGGGCCATAAAAGCAGCGCCCTGTTCATGACGCGACATGATGAATTGCAGGTCGGATTGCTTCTCCATCTCGTCAAAAACCGGCATAATTGCTCCGCCGGTATATCCAAAAATGTATTTTATCCCCTTGCTTTTCAAGGCGGCGAGTACTTTTTCTTTTCCAGTCATGGATGATCTCTCTGAACGGATTATTGTTTTTTGAGCTGAATCTACATGCAAACGGCCCGAGGTGTAAGCGGTCTTCCTGTAAGAACCAGATAGTGATAAACGTGAGCCGACCACACTACAATAACTTCATAATAAGAAAAAACTATGTGATGTAACGATTTTTTTTACATTTATTGGTATGACGCTTTCAGAGCACCTTGAAAAAGAATCAACCTTTCTGCTTAAGGTATCGTTTTAATGTGATTGTGCGTAAATAAAATGATGGCTCTCTGATGATCTATGCACGTATGTTTATCGGCTCGTTCTGAACAATTTAAACAGCGTTGACACGTTGTACCGTCGGTTCCTTATGTTTCGGTGAGTTCCATGACATCATTGGCAATGTCTGGTAATGGACGGAAATGGCTGAGCTTTTTCGTCGTCTGCTTTTACCTTGCATTCAGTGCATTATATGAGCTTAGCTCTATTGGGTTCAATATGCAGTTTAATCTTTCTAAGCAGGCTCCATGATAGAGAAATAGACAAAATAGCTGTTTGCTCAACAATCTAACATGGCCTTGGTGAAACTCGCGAATTCGCGCACGTCAACACTTGCAATCTCAGGTTCTGGTCCTTTGCGGCTAAAGCGAATTATGCAGCAAATTCAACGGTCTCCATCCGGTTCCGTCCTTTTTCCTTGGCGAGGTATAATGCCTTGTCAGCAAGAGCAATTAAGTCATTTTGCGTTTTAGGCTGGTATTTTCCAAATGAAGATACACCGATTGAGACAGTCACCTGGGCTTTTACGGTCGTCGAAACAAATTCTTCTTGTGAGTTTTGTTCGCGAAATCTATTTGCAAAAGTGATGGCACCCCGTATATCAGTCTGGGGCAAGAGAACAATGAACTCTTCCCCGCCAAAGCGGAAGGCAAAATCTGCCTCGCGGATAGCATTTGTCAATCTACCGGCAAAGGACTTGAGAACTAAGTCGCCAAAACCGTGACCATACCTGTCATTTATTTTTTTAAAATGATCCAGGTCCATCAGTAGAAGAGACAGTTCCGTATTATATCTCTGACAGCGAGCAAATTCATGTCCCAGAGTTATATTCAGTGAGCGCCGATTCAGCAGCCCGGTCAGGTCATCGTGTGAAGCAAATTTTTCCAGGATATCCTTCTGTTTTCTCAATTCCTCTTTGGCTTCATGTAATTTCAGACGCTGGTGATATAATTTTAGAAAAAACAAGACCTTGCGAATAAGAATATGGACATTGATTGGTTTGCAGAGATAGTCCACCGCCCCCACATCATACCCCCTGAAAACCTGGTTCTCATCGTAATCCATTGCAGTGATAAAGATAATAGGAACAAATTTGGTTGCTTCATTCTGCAGAATGAGCTGGGCATTTTCAATACCATTGATCTCCGGCATCATCACATCTATTATAAAAAGGGCAAATTCATGCTGACGGGTTAGAGCCAAAGCCTTTTTTCCAGAATTTGCGCAGATTACTTCTACGGGTAACGATTCAAGCGGCTTTGTCAGGATTTGCAGATTTTCTGGCAGGGCGTCAACAACAAGTATTTTCGGAAGATCAGCGTTCATAATGGGTTAGCCTTTGTGTTTTCGGTATTTATCTTAGGCAGGTTTTACCTCTTGCTACCAAACGATCCTTTTCGTTGCTTTCTATCATTTGTGTGAAACTGACCGGCTAATGCAATAATTGATCCTTTATGATTCCTTGTTATGGCTTCGGCTAGTGAATTGGAATTATAAACTTAATTTGCAACAGTATATTTTTTTTTGTATTTCACAATTTCATGAAATTCCGTAATTCTGGAAACATGTCCAGAATTCTGAAAACGAGGTACCTGCAGAATGAAGCTACATTGAGACGAAGGTGAATCTGAAGAATCGTTCCCGCAGAGCCCTGGCAAGTGCAAATCTTCTCGGTGCTGAGTGTTTTGCGGAAGGGGGACGGCCCCGCCAGGAGCAGGTGATTTCCAATCACCTGCATGTGGAACTTCTTCTTATCCTTGAGACTTTCTCAGGGATGCAATCGCAGTGGTCAGGAGCAGAGCATTAATGATCCGCATGAGGAGCCAGAAAATCAGTAACGGGAGGACAAGGACCTGAATAACGAAGATTCCCAGATAGAGAAATGTAAGCCTCAACAGGTTTTCAACGATGACTCCTCTGTTTTCCATGATGATCTGGATAGTGTTTTTAAAGTCGACTGATTTTTCTTTTATATACGAGGCACTGTTTCCAATTGTACCAATAAACCCGTCAACTTTAGGAATCTCGATGTCCTCCATTTTGTTTAGTTCGGAGGTGCTGGCAGTAAGTTTTTCATTTGCTTCGATGATTTTATCGTCAAAAAAGACCTGCTGAAGAAATTCGTTTGCCATTGAGGATAGCGGAAGACAGAAGCGAGCAATCGCGACGATTACCAGCACACTCATTATAACTTTCTGGAGCATGAATACTCTGTCATTCTTGAACCATACAAGCAAAGAGAGAATAAAAAGCAGCACGGCGAGGAGCTGGGGGACGATCGTGATACTGATCTCATAAACCAGCTCCTGCACCCCCAATGAAACAATTGCCATGACCAGAACATTCGATAAGCGTTCTACCAGATCGTTTATGGGATCGACTATCTGACCTACGGCCAGCGACATGCCGATTCCAGCAGGTTCAAGTTCAATGCTGGACTCTTGAATTACAGAGACCGTTGCATTAATGACTCTGCTCACGCCATAGCTGACTCCTGCCTTGGTAATGGAGTCCCTGAAATACGTATCTGCTTTCGAGTCCAGGACGGGGACTTGTACTCCTGATGAGAGGAAGAGGAGCAAAGACAGCAGTATTCCGGTGATAGATTTGATGACGGTGTATTCAGGTTTGGATCGTTGCATAGTTTGTCTGTACCTTCACAGAGAGGAGTCCATAAATAGTAGCACCTGGAAGGTGAAATAGAATTCCAATACCAGCATCATTTCACTTCATACTACCTCAGTATTGGTAATGTAACCATTTTTCACCCATAGATGACGAGACGGGAAGTATAATTGTCGCTGATTATCGCCGGTGCGGCGTCCAAAGAAGCAGACATGCCAGAGCCTGAACACGGGCTGAGCAGTGCAAATTTCAGGATAAGCCGGCAAACACGAGAGGTTTATGGTTGCCAAAACAGCTCAATTTTCAGCCCCTGAACCAAAAACCATTCACTTTTAATTAACGATTGGTAGATATATGTCTTATCTATCTGATATAAAAGGATAAATTATTTTAGCCACAGGTGCGATTTTTCCTTGCTTTCAGAGGAAACCGGACATATAAGGGAGGTGTAAAAAAGATATGTTCTTCTTCGATACATTATATCGGGAAGGCAGGCAAATCAGGCGGTCCGTGGTGGTCGCATTTAGTGAATAATAATTTTTTTTAGGGGACAGTCATGCAGCAGGAAATCGAGATTTGTGAGAGCGAGGAGCCTCCATCTACTATCTATGAAGAGCTGGAGGTTGAAGAGGAGCCTCCAGGTAAGCAGGCAATATGTTATTGGCCGAATCGTCCTCTTCCTCGTATTACCCCGCCCGTTATTCCTTTTCCACTTCATCGAAGAAATGTAGTAAAAAAGAATATACAGTGCAGTCAATTCCGAAAAAAATTCTATCCCGCTGTCAGCACCAAGGATTGGAACAGCTGGCACTGGCAGGTGGCAAACCGCATTCGAACCGTTGAACGTTTGCAGTCAATGCTTGTCCTGAGCAGAGAAGAAGAAATGGCCCTGCAGCAGACCGGCATCAAGCTGCCTTTTTCTGTAACTCCTTATTACATGAGTTTGGTTTCGCCTGATGATCCCCAGCATCCAGTGCGGAGGGCGGTGATACCAAACATCAATGAACTGCACAAGGGTCCCGGCGAGGAGGATGATCCTCTTGGGGAGGAATCGCAAAGTCCTGTTCATGGGCTGGTGCACCGATACCCTGACCGGGTGCTTCTCCTGGTTCATGATTTCTGTTCCACCTACTGCCGCTACTGCACCAGGTCGCGGGTTGTAGGAAATGGCTCGTTAACCGCCAATGAGGCCCGCCTGGAAAAAGCAATCCAGTACATCCGCGCAACACCGACGATCAGTGACGTATTGATTTCCGGGGGAGACCCGCTTCTGTTGAACGACAACAAGCTTGAATGGCTCCTGGCCCGGCTGCGCTTGATTCCGCATGTGGAGATCATCCGTATCGGTACCAAGGTGCCGGCGGTCCTGCCGCAGCGGATAACGCCGAAACTCGTGCGGATGCTGAAACACTATCATCCCCTGTGGATGAGCCTGCATTTTATGCACCCCGACGAGTGCACCCCGGAGACGCTCCGTGCCTGCGGCATGCTCGCTGATGCCGGAATTCCACTGGGATCGCAGACCGTGCTGCTGAACGGCATCAATGATGACGTGGATACCATGAAAAAGCTGATGCACGGGCTTATGAAGATGCGGGTTCGCCCCTATTATCTCTACCAGTGTGACCCGATTAGCGGCTCAGCCCATTTCCGTACTCCGGTAGCCAAGGGTCTTGAGATTATAAAGGGTCTGCGCGGACACACCTCCGGTTATGCGGTTCCTACCTATGTCATCGATGCCCCTGGGGGAGGCGGTAAAATTCCGCTGATGCCGGATTCGGTGGTCGGGCGGCAGGGAGATGATCTGCTGCTGCGCAACTACGAAGAGCGATGCTTTCGCTATCCAGACGTTAACTGACCTGAAGCGTTAATGTGTCAATAAAACAGCGCGCCTGCCCGGGCGGGTCTGCTGCAATAGGGGCCCCCGGTACCTGCAGCTTTATCAGGAACCGGGGGAGCAGCTCTGATCGATAGCAGTCCGATGACGCTTGCCCGGGAGCATACCTGGCAGATGCACCTGCAGACTGGAATTTTTATCCATGAGGAATGAGAAGGGAATGAAGATTGGTATAACCTACGACCTGCGGTCTGAGTATCTGGCCATGGGATTCAGTGATGATGAAACAGCCGAGTTTGACCGTGATGACACCATCGCTGCTATTGAAAACACCCTCCAGACGTTAGGGCATGATACCGAACGGATCGGCCATATCAAACAGCTGGCCGCTGCGCTGGTGGCCGGTAAACGCTGGGATCTGGTGTTCAACATAGCAGAAGGGATGTATGGCATCGGCCGCGAAGCCCAGGTGCCGGCGCTGCTGGATGCCTACGCTATTCCCTACACCTTTTCCGATCCTCTCGTCATGAGCCTTACCCTGGATAAGGCAATGACCAAAAGGGTGCTGCGAGATGCGGGAGTTCCCACCAGTGATTTCATGGTGGCTTTTTCAGAAAAAGATGGTGGCAGGGTGCATTTTGACCCGCCCTATTTTGTCAAACCTGTTGCTGAAGGCACCGGCAAGGGCATTACGCCGGCTTCCATTATCCGCGAAAAAGAAAAGCTCGCCCACGGAGTGGCCGGTCTGCTGCAAACCTACCGGCAGCCGGTCCTGGTCGAGCCCTATCTTTCCGGCCGGGAATTCACGGTCGGCATTGTCGGAACTGGCAATGATGCAAGGGCGATCGGGTCAATGGAAGTGATCCTTCTTGATAACGCCGAGCAGGGGGTCTATTCTTACGTCAACAAGGAAAATTGCGAGGAACTGGTGGAATACCGTCTGGTTCTGGCCGCTGATGAGCCGCTGGTTGCAGAAGCGGAACGCATCGCCCTTGATGCCTGGCAGGTCCTTGGCTGCCGCGATGGCGGACGAATAGATATCCGCTGTGACGGCGATGGCAGACCGCTGTTCATGGAGGTCAATCCCCTGGCAGGAATCCATCCCGAACATTCTGACCTGCCGATCATCTGCAACAAGAGGGCTATTCCTTACCAGCAGTTGATCAGGGAAATTGTTGACTCTGCCGCCGCCCGGGTCGCCCAATGAAGGTCGCGGTAGTGCATAACCGGGTGACGGCCCAGGATAGCCCAGATGCCAGGGATGTCCTGATCCAGGCTGATGCTGTTTCAGGGGCACTTGTCAGTCTCGGGCACGAGGTTGCCATTCTTTCATGCAGTCTGGATCTGGAAAAAATGCAGCTGTCGCTCAGGGAGACCGAGCCTGACCTGGTCTTTAACCTGGTTGAAGAGTTGGATGGTCATGGCCGGCTCATCCATCTGTTCCCCTCTCTGCTCGATTCCTTGAAGCTCCCGTATACTGGTCCCCCATCCGATGCGGTCTTTCTGACTTCACACAAGACCATGGCCAAGCAGCTGATGCGCTCCGCGGGACTACCGACCCCGGCCTGGGTTGGTCCCTATCCATCGGCTGGACCATTGTCGGCAGTGAAGGACGAGGCCTCCATATGGATAATCAAATCTCTCTGGGAACATGCTTCCGTCGGACTTGATGCCGGATCAGTGGTGAACACAGGTTCGACCGAAATTTTGAGCTCAGAGATGCGAAAACGATGCGTAAGCCTCGGTGGATCCTGCTTTGCTGAGGAATTTATTGATGGGCGCGAATTTAACCTCTCTGTTCTTGCCGGTGAGCATGGCCCGGAGATTTTGCCGCCGGCGGAGATCATTTTCGAGGGCTTCGAGCCGGATATGGTTCGCATCGTTGATTACCAGGCCAAGTGGGAGGAAGATTCCTTCACCTACCATCACACCCCGAGACGCTTTGATTTTAGCGCAGCTGACCTGGTGCTGCTCGACCAGTTGCGCGATATTGCCCGGCGCTGCTGGGATGCATTCGGCCTGGCCGGTTATGTGCGGGTGGATTTCAGGGTGGACCGGGGTGGTCATCCGTATATCCTCGAGATCAATTCCAGCCCCTGCCTGTCGCCGGATGCAGGTTTTGCCGCTGCGGTAGAGCGGGCGGGAATGGGTTTTGACCAAGCCGTGGCGCGCATTGTCGCTGATGCCATGAAAAACTGTCTGCAGTCGGAGAACTAAACGATGTTACGTATTCGCCGTATATATGATGATGTTTTACCCTTGAACCAGCAGATTCTGCGTCAGGTAAAAGAAATACTTCGGACTCGCTTCAATGAAGTGGCAGAGGCTGAGATTGAAGCCATTGGCGGGAAATTGCGTAATCCCTTCAAACAAAGATTTCTCAGTATCATGTTCGCGGCGGAAAGCATGAAGGGCAAGGTGCTCGGTTTTGCCATGCTGCTTCATGAACCCAACATCGGTTTTGCCTATCTTGACTGGATTGCTACTGCTAGCGGGCGAGGCAGCGGCGGCATCGGGGGTGCCCTCTACGAACGCGTGCGGCAGGAGGCTCTGGCCCTGAAAGCCAAAGGCCTGTTTTTTGAATGTTTGCCCGATGACGAAAAGAATTGTCCCGATAAAGCCATTCTCAGGGAGAACAGGTCCAGACTCCGCTTCTATGAGCAGTATGGCGCCAGACCCATAATCAATACCGGTTATGAACTCCAGGTACATCCGGAAGATAGCTGCATGCCGCACCTTGTCTATGACGGCCTTGCCGAGCAGAAGCCGCTCAGGCGTGCGTTTGCCAGAAAGGTCGTGCAGGCGGTTCTCGAGCGAAAGTATGCCGAACTCGTCACCAAGGATTACGTGAACAGGGTTGTAAAATCGTTTAAGGACGATCCTGTTCAGCTGCGGGATTTCCGCTATGTCAAGCCGGAGGCAATGATCAATTCTGTGGCCGGCAGGACGTTTGAACAGATTGCTCTGGTTGTTAATGACCGGCACGATATCCACCATGTCCACGAACGAGGTTATGTGGAATCACCGGTCCGGGTCCGCAGTATCCTGGAAGAACTCGACAAAAGCGGACTCTTTACCCCGATTAAAGCGCAGCCTTTCCCGGAGCGGTATCTGCTTGAGGTGCACGCAACAGATTTTGTCCGCTACCTCAAACGTGCCTGTAACGATGTCAAGCCGGGGAAATCGCTGTATCCTTACGTTTTTCCCATACGCAACAAGACGAGGCCACCCAAGGAGCCTTCAGTCCTGAGCGGCTACTACTGTATTGATACTTTTACCCCCATTAACAGTAATGCCTATCCGGCAGCCCGTCGGGCGGTAGACTGTGCCCTTACTGCGGCCCGGGAGGTATTAAACGGCAGACGGCTCGCCTATGCGCTGGTCCGGCCCCCAGGTCACCATGCAGAACACCGGTCTTTCGGGGGATTCTGCTATTTCAATAACAATGCTGTTGCTGCCCAGTATCTCAGTCACTACGGAAAAGTCGCCATTCTGGACATTGATTATCATCATGGCAACGGCCAGCAGGATATTTTTTACCAGCGACCCGATGTGCTCACCGTTTCCCTGCACGGTCACCCGAGCTTTGCGTATCCCTATTTTTCAGGCTTTGAAGAGGAGCTCGGAGATGGCGAGGGTGAAGGATTTAACCTCAATCTGCCGTTGCCCGAAAAGCTCGACGGTGAAGGGTATCGCAAGGCACTGGCCAAGGCCCTGAACAGAATCGAAACCTTTAATCCCGCCTTTCTGATTGTGGCTTTGGGACTTGATCCCGCCAAGGGTGATCCGACCGGCACCTGGGGGTTGCTGACCAAAGATTTCAGGGTAAACGGCGAGGCCATTGGCTCTCTGGGCTTGCCGACGATTGTTGTCCAGGAGGGAGGGTACCGCACCCGTACCCTGGGTAAAAATGCCCTCTCCTTTTTCAACGGCCTGGCGGAAGCTTTCCGGAAATGGTCCTACAGCAAACATGAACCTAAGAACGAGATCCATGGCCTGAATTTCCGGCAGGAAACATTTCCGGCCGACATGGAGCGAATTGAGAAGCTGGTGGAGATCACCGGGTTTTTTCACGCCGACGAGGTGCAGGTTGCCAGGGAACTGGTCCAGGAGCGGCTGCTCAAGGGCGATGCAAGCGGTTACCATTTCCTCTTCGCCGAGCACTACGGCAGACTGGTGGGCTACGCATGCTACGGTCCAATACCATGCACCAGTGCCGGGTTTGACCTCTATTGGGTCGCCGTGCACCCTGATTATCAGAGCAGGGGAGTGGGGCGGCAACTCATGCAGTTAACCGAACTCAAGATCAAGGAGGCGGGTGGAGAGCGTATTTATGTGGACACCTCGCAGCGCGTCCAGTATGCGAGTACCAGGGCGTTTTATGAACGCTGTGGATATCTGCAGGAAAGCCTGCTGGCAGATTTCTATGCCCCGGGTGACGGCAAGGTTATTTACTGCAAAAAATTGAAACAGAAAAGACGTGACCTGTCCTCATGAAGACGGTTGGAAACAAAATAAAAAAAAACGATAGATTTTCAGGCAACCGTAACAGGATCAGTGCAAATAGTTCAACAGGCCCGATATCAGATAATAAATGGTCGATGCCGTTATAGCCCACAAAGCTATCAGGCAGGTGAAAACCAGCGCCTCTTTTCCGATGTAACCAAGCCATTCGCTAACGGTATTGGTTATGCCGGCTAATTTACTGTTTGGAGTTCTGTCGAATTGAGTGATCATACCGTCGTATCGAAAAATTCCTCCCGGATCTTAAATAAAAATGCTTCGATTCCGTTGAGTCCGGCGAAATAACGAAACAGATGCTGCCGGAAAATGTATCATGAATCCCAGGGTGACGTTGAACCCATGATGATGGCATGATAGAATAGTATATCACGCATACAAATTCGAATTCAAGTGATTTGCCTATGGAGCGTATCGCGAACTATCTGTTTGAACTCGTCGGTTTCTTTACCGGCAACCCGGTTGCACTGGCAATCCTGGCTGTGGTAGTGACTGTTGCCGCCATCAAGAAACCGAAAGAACTGTTCAAGGTTGCCGCCCTTGTCGTCCTGATGGTGGGGGTGCTCTATGTCATGATGTATCTTGAAAAATCTACATTTTCAGGGGTTTCTTCAAAAAACCGGGCGCTTGAAGTGGAAAGAAGCCAGCAGAATTAGTGGATGCCTATTGAATAAAATCCTCAAGCATCGCCTGCTTCCAGGACGCCTCGGTTACTTTCCATTCCTTGCCGTCTCGGGCAATGGTTATCTCGAACCAGTAGATATCACTGTTGATTGTCGGAAGAAGTGAAATGTCGGTTATCGGCCGTGCCGCCAGGGCCGCGAGAATTTCAGCCGATATCGATTCATCATCGTTAACGATTACCGATTCTGTCAGCCGATAGCTGTAGATTGCTTTATTGCGCAGCAGGTAACCAGCCGCAATCCCGGCGACATCTCTTTTGGTTCTCCCTTTTGAGTCGACATATCCGTCGGCAATGAGATCGCGCAGTTCACGGCTGCTCCGTTTTTCCAGCGCTGAATCACATTTGCCGAGAAAGTCGTTGACGATCTGTTCAGCGGTGGGAGGCGCAGAACAGGATAGAAAGAGCAAAGATACAAAAAACAGGAGCAGGAAAAAAGGTTGCAGCAGAGCGCCAGTGACTGCCTGTCTGTTCCTGCCTGGTGCGGTCCTGTCAGCTCTTTTCATACTTGTCTTTAAACTTGTCATTTACCTGGTACACAAATGAGAGAATCTCTGCGATTGTCTGGTACAGCTCAACGGGGATATCCTTTCCCACCGGTACCTTAGAGAGAATTTCGACGAGATCCGGGTCCTCCTGGATATGGATGCCTGCCTCCCTCGCCGTTTCAATGATTTTACGGGCGATCACACCGCGTCCGGAAGCGACGACCCGGGGCGCGTCTGATTGTTCCTTGTCGTAGAGCAGGGCGACCGCTTTGTCCAGCTTCGTTTCGTCGGATGCCATCGTTCAGGCCTTGGTGTTTATGATTGATTGTCCATCAGGCACTAACTTTCGCACCAGTGAATTGACCGGACTGTCGGCACCGCTTGTAAAAGAAATTGCAATCCGGCCCTCGATTGAAAGCATTTCCTCGAGCATTTCCCTGTATTGAGATACAAAGCGTACTTTTTCTTCTGAATCGAACAGCAGTTTGATAAACAGTTGTTCCGTATTCTGGAGAAAATTAATTTGGATATTGCCCAGTTCACTCATGGCAAGATAGAGGGAAAATGTATGATTGCCATCACCATCTGAGGACTCCTCAGGGTCATTGTAACTGTTATCCACAAGCAGATAACCCTGTTCGATAAAAGGAAGGGGCAACGGGAAGATTGTCAGGTTCTGGCTGCTGAGTTGTACCTGGGTGAGCTGGAAAAGCTCCAGGGTTGACAGCAGCTTATTTGCCTGCCCGGAGAGATGTTCTGCATTCTGGAAGCGTGATACAATTTCAAGGAGTGCAGCCTTTAAACTGTTCCGGGCATCGACCGAGTTGCCCTGGGCAAGAAGGTTTTCAAAATTAATGCCGAGCCTGTTAAAGAGCTGCTGAAGAAATCTGCCTCCATCGCGTCCGCTTATCAGCGCTGTTAATTCCGCCGGCAGGAACGAGCGGAGTGTTGCTGCAGAAGATGAGCTCAGGGTTGAAAGCGCAGATGGACTTCCCAGCTGCAGACTGCTGAGCAGTGAGCCGAGATCGAGGTTGCTTCCCAGCAGGACGAGCGATTTTCCTGCAAGCAGGCTGCCTGGTTCGCTAACTATTTTAAGTTCTACCTGAGGTGTTGTCTGGGAAACCTGAAGGGTCAGGATTTGTCCCACGGAAAGGCGGGCCTGGGATGAAACGGGAATGCTGGAACCGGAAAAATCCAGGATAAACTGGTTGTTGGCTCTGGCCTCGAGAACCGTCGCCCTGAGTATTTCCCCGATCACCTTCTGGCCGGAATTCTGCTGCTGCCCGCCGTGTCGATCAGTGGCAGAGGCGAGTGGCTGAATTGAGGTGAGCGGGGTTATGGTGTTCATAGTATACTATCGACAGAAACCGTAGAGTTCTTAAAAAGCCCTGCGTTAATACAAGAACGGTTTACTCGACCTGCATACGTTGTCGCAATTGTTTTCTCTGCTCCCTCATGCACTCGGCAATAATGGCTTCCTTATCTTCAGCGGGAATATGGTCAAAATGAAGGGCGGTCTGGCAGCGGGATTTCCTGATATGGTGTACCCGTACCACATGGGACAGACATTGAATGGTCCTGCTGGTGCTGATAAGATTAAATTCAAGGAAGATTTGGTCCCGGTGTTTAAACTCCTGGGGAAAAATGGCCAGAACCCCTGATGCAGAAAGATCGACGGTGGTACCTTCCAGTTTCAATGAGCCGTTAACCGAATCCCTGCCCGAAGGGGTATGGGTGGCGATAATCGGCGTCTGGTAAAATACCCTGAAATATTCACGCAAACTGGCGGGATCAATGACCTCGTTCGCAACCAGTTCGAGGGTCGTGTCTCCTCTGCGCGCTTCTACTTTTGCGCCGATCACCATGGATGAAGATTTTTTCTCTATTGAAACGGCGCAGAGTTCGTTTAATTCGAGATTATCCGGAATCGTGGTCGGAAAGACCAGAAAGAAGGCAGGTGCTTCGGCTTGCTTGTAAACACAGTCGAGATAGGTATATTCCCCGTTCGTGCATAACAGGCGTACTTTGGCGCATTGACTGTCTTCAAGGGTCTTAATAGTGGTTACAATTGAAGTGGTCGCCATGCGCCTTTATTGATTGTCAAGGTGAAGCGTGATCACGCACTTGTACCTTCAGTCTCAGAAGGCGTCTTTGTATAACAAGGCAGCAGCCGATAATCTTGTCCCGGTCTTCGTCTGAGATGTCGTCAAAGTGAAAGGCGACATCCCACTGGTCATCTGAAATCTGTTCTCTTCTGACCGGATGCGCCAGTAATTTGATTACCTCAGAAGGAGAAGAGGGCAGAACGATCTCCAGCCTGACCTGTTTATCCATCGGTGGTTTTTGCGAAAATGAGGCGAGAATGCCGCTGCCGCTGATATCGATGGTCTTTCCCTGCAGGCTCCATGATTCATGCTTCTTTCCGTAAAAGGCGGGCTGAAAGGATTTACTGATGACATGCGCAGTCGCGTCGACCCTGAAGAATTCGCGCATCTGGTCATAACTGATCGATTTCTTGACGATCATCTCGAGAATCTGGCTGTTCGGCACCGCCGCAATCATCGCTTCGATGGATAGATTCGGTCCGCCAAGATCAACATTGATGATGCAGGAGGCAGAGGTGTCGATGGAATCAACCGGCAGGGTGCCTGGCTGAAACAGCAGTTTGAAACGGGGACTCTGCGTTTTCTGGTAAACACACTGCATCCGGTATCGCTCCCTGCTGTCCTTGACCGGCAAAAATATACGCAGCGGTTTTGCATCAGGTATGTCTTTTAAAATGTCGGCATCTGAAGCCATTTTGTACCCGTTGTAAATGTTAATCGGCGCGACTCTGCTGAATTTTTATACATTCCTGGTGAGATTAAAGAAATTTTATCACCAAATCTTCGGAATATCAAGCAATAGTGAAGGTTACAAAGAACCGGTGAGGGCGAACTAAAGCAGCAGGCTGTGACATACGGCAGAGGGGGAATCAATCGGGTATGGAGACGAATCCATGCCTTATCCCGGAGAGTTGAAAGGAAGTCGAAAATACCAGTAAATAAGAAAACTATGCCGAACTGTTAATGAGCCGGTTGGGTTTTTTGCTATAGCTCTGGTAACCACTGATACCGACGCGGCTGTTTTTTATCTTCAGATATTCCGAGCGCACAACGGCCTGCTTGTCATTGAGCCTGGAAGCCACCGTTCGATTGAGTTCAAGAAAATGTTTCATTATTTCCGCACGTTCATGAAACAGCTGGTTTGAAACCTCACCGAGGTGACTCATCGCCAGTGTATTTATCTGCTGATCGGTCTGCTGCGCGGCGTCGAGAAGGACCGACAGTTCATTCTGGTAAGCACGAATGGTTTCCGGCTGGAGATCATGCACACGATCTCCAATCTCTTCGGTCTTACTGATCAGCGCTCGGTATTGTTCCTGGGAGAGGAGTAACAGCTCGGAGAAAGTCATAATGAGAACCTAGAGAGCAATCGATAAGGGTTTGTAGTTGTCATCCTGCGCAATAGAAGGGGCGGCTTCCTTCCTGCTGGCTTCGATTGCCTGCGCCCATGTACTTCTCAAATCTGTCAGCAATGTCTGGACGGTTTCAAGTGGCTCAAGGCTGTTGTTAATATTTGCCCTGATCAGCTCACGGCTCATGAAATCATAGAGCGCTTCGAGATCTGCGGCGATTTTTCCGCCGATCTCGTGATCAAGGGTCATGGAGAGTTCTGCAATGATCGCGCTGGCCTTGTTGATGCAGTAGTTCCTCTGCTCAATATTGTTCTCTTTAATAGCGTTTTCTGCACGTGTAACAAAACTGACAGCCCCATCGTAGAACATTATCAGAAGTTGTTCCCTGGAGGCGGATTCTATCTGGTTTCGTAAATAGTTTTCAGAGTAAGCGTTTGTCATTGGTTGTTACCGCCGAAATTGGACATTTGAGACAATTGCTGAGTCAGATAAGAAGATGTTGCGTTCAGACTGTTGACCAGATCTTCCATCGCGGAAAATTGCGACAGGAGTGTCTGTTCGCGTTTTTCCAATCGAAGTTCCATTCGTTCAATCGATTTGTCCAATGATCTGACGGCACTGTCATGACTCTGTTTTTTACTTGCGTAAAGCCCGTTGAATGTATCGGTCCAGCCGTCAAGGTAGGTGTTATACTGATTGAGTATCCCTGTGTCTAGCCCATCTCCGATCAGTAAAGATTCAACACTGTCATAATCTGCGGCAAGGGCTTCCCCCAGTTTGGAGGTATCCACTGACAACTGACCAGTCTTTGAATCTGATTTAAAGCCGATATCAACAAGATGATTGAAATTTCCGGTTCCTCCGAAGTTGGTAATCAACAGGTTACGCAAATTTCTGGAGACCGTTCGAAAGCTCGAGTCTGCTGCCCAGCTGGTACCCTTCTGCTCCGAAATAAATGTGTTGATATCGTTGTAGGCCGCGGCAAACGCCTCCATCTTGGCGGTGATCTCGGTGAAATCCGATTCAACCGAAATTGTCGTTGACTCGCCGGCAACATTCTCCCTGAGAAGATCAATAGATACTCCGGGAATGGCATTTTCAATACGATTGCTGCTGGAGGTGATCGTGATGCCATCAACTACTATTTCAGCCAGTTCGGCATCCTGGGTGGTATCAAAGCGCAACCGTGTGCCTTCAGCTCTCAGGTTCCCCGATGCACTCGCAGAGAAAGCGGTGTCGGCATCTTCTCCAGTGAGGACCAGACGGTAATCATTACCATCAAAAATGGTGGAAGCGGTAACTCCAGTGTCAGAATCTCTATCCGCCTGGTTTATAGCGTCGCGGATATCGTTGAGGCTGCTGCCGTCAGCTATTGAAATGGTTGTACCGTTAATGGTTATGTTGCCACTGTTAAATATGCCCTCACCGCTGACAGAATAGCCGCCCCGGCTGACATCTTTTTGAACCTGGGCCAGGTTGACAACTTCCAGTTGATAACCTCCTTGGGCAGCGAGCGATGAATTTGCAACGGTCAGCGAAAAGTAATCCTCTGATCCTGAGCGGGTCGTGAAGGAGCCGAGCTTATCGGCATCATTCATCTCACCGATGGAAGACGAAAGCGCATCAAGCTTTGTTTCAAACTGGGAAAAGGCCTCAAGCCTGCTGGCAAGATACTCTTTTTCCTTCTCCATCCTTTCCAGCGGTATCCGCTCTGCGTCCATGATGGCCGTGACAATCGCATTGGTATCAAGACCGGTGGCCAGTCCGCCAAATGAAATAACCATAATTGTTACCTAGTGAATGCTAACTCTCAGTTTTGAGAATATTGCCGCGCAGCTCTGAAAGCCTTTTTCGAGCCCCGAGCAGCTCCTCTGACGGCACCTGCCGGATGACTTCGCCCTCCTGGTCAATTAGATTTATCACCAGGTCATTGGTGGGCTCATCGATCTCGAACCTGACACTGTAAATTCCGTCTTCTGTCAATGCCTTGATGTTCTGGAGAAGCTCTTCCGGTTGTAGACCATTGTTTTTGTCTGCTGCCTCAGAGCCAGGTTCTGAAACCACCGACTCTTTGGCGCCGCGTTTATCCCTGACTTCATCGGCAGTAATGGAAAAATCAGTCCTGCTTCTGCCTGAAGCCATTGTGATTCCCTGTACTTCCATGGTAGACCTCTCTGTGAAAAACACTTACAAGGATAATCAGGTGGGGAAAATCCCCACCTGATTTAAAATGTTTAGCCCAACAGACTCAGGGCAAGCATCGGCATCTGGTTGGCCTGTGCAAGTACTGCAGTCCCGGCCTGCTGAAGAACGTTTGCCTTCGTCAGGTTGGCTGTTTCCATAGCAATATCAGCATCCATAATTCTGGACCGTGCTGCGGTAAGATTCTCGGCAACGTTCATTACGTTTGCAATAGTTGACTCAAATCTGCTTTGTACAGCACCATAAGTACCTCGGACAGTATCAACTGTTGTTATCGCAGTATCAATCGTGGTGAGGTTAGCATCGTCACTAACAGCAAGACCAGCAACTCCAAGATCACCAGCGGCCATGGGGCCACCAGTGGCTACTGTAATGACATCTAAAGCATTAGCTCCAACCTGGAAATCTATGTTTGCCACAGCTCCGAAAAGTGCGGTGCCGTTAAAAGTTGTGCTACCAGCAATTCTAGTGATTTCCAAAGCAAGTTGGTCATACTCAGCTTGGAGTGAAGCGATATCATCAGTACTGTTGGTTCCGTTTGCTCCTTGCACGGTGAGTTCTCTCATACGCTGAAGCATATTAGTCATCTCTTGCATTGCACCTTCTGCAGTCTGCGCAAGAGAAATACCATCCTGAGCATTTCGAGCAGCCTGGTTCAAACCACGAATCTGTGCTGTCATTCGATCCGAGATTGCAAGTCCTGCAGCATCGTCCTTGGCACTGTTAATACGCAGGCCTGAAGACAGACGCTGCATGGAGGTCTGCAGGAGACCCTGTGTTGAACTGAGATTGCGTTGGGCGTTTAATGATGCGATGTTTGTGTTAACAACTAATGACATGATT
>CBDUGK010000004.1:0-89745 GCA_965366875.1 uncultured Desulfobulbaceae bacterium
CAGAAAAGAGCTGCTCAGAAAGAGCGTTGCATTACCCCTCTACGATACCCTCTTTGGCTAACCCGTTTGAGAAAGATTAAATTACAGACAAATCACCCACACCCCAGTTGGCATGGAAATAAAAATTATCCCTCGGACAGGGCGCGCCGTTACTCTTCCTTCCGGATAGCGTTCAGGGATCTGTTTTCTGATTTCTGTTGACGGATTGGTCAAAGTAAAATAAAAGTAAAATAATATCTAATGGTTGGATGAACAGTACTTGCGCTGGGACGAGACTGATTTACAGGCAACCCGTGCACAAGATGTATACCATCGAGAGCCAGCAGTTATACTCAAATCCAGAGCCTGCCAGACTTTGATGTTCACCGAGGTCGATTTTTTCGATAGCTTTGAGAAAGCGGCTTACAATAGATGTGAGGCTGTTGAGGACACACTTTCCTCCGACTACCCGGAACTACCGGCCTCAATGCCTCCACTCAGCTGACTCTGGACTGAAGGTTCGGTCAGGACGAGCGCATCGAACTACCTGTCTAGAATGTTACCAGCTTTATGAATGGGCCATCACGGCCGGTTTTCCAACTCTGCTGAACGACACCATGATGGAACTCACCAAGGCCGTGTCGGTTGTTGTCGACCTGCCCTGCAATCTCAGAGATCAGGTAAGCTGCGACGAGAAAATGGGCCTGATCGATGCATCACGATAATGTGCGATGTAACTCGTCTTTCTGATTGTTGTTTCGATACGCGGAGTCAGGAATAAGCTCTTGAATGAGGTATGACGCCTCATCAGTTGCTGGCCTGACATATCTGGAAAAATGAATCGAAGTATTGAAGGAGGCGCCTATGTCAGATAACGTTTTGATCGTTGCTGCAGCACGCAAAGCACTTGGAAATTTTGCCAGAGCGCTGGCCGTGGCCGCGCTTACCATCTCACTGGCATGTACAGCTTTTGCCCAGGACGTCACGATTGTGCTCAACGAGGAACCCGCCAACCTCGATCCGTGCGAAGTTGCATCGGATTTCATTGGACGTGTCGCCTTGGGGAATATCTTCGAGGCACTAACCCGCCGGGACGTGACCACCGGCGAGTTGATGCCGGCGCTTGCCACGTCATGGGAAGAGGGTGATGGAAACTCCTGGACCTTCACCCTGCGCAAGGACGTCACGTTTCACGATGGCAGCGCCATGGACGCCGCAGCTGTCAAGCACGCCATGGACAGGACGCTTGACGACACGCTCACATGCGAGTCGCGCACCAAGTTCTTCAGCGGCAACGAATTCACGGTGGAAACCATTGGCAGCGACAAGATCAAAGTGACGTCCAAGGTTCGAGATCCCATCCTGCCACTGAAGATGTCGAACATGATGATTGGTGGGCCTTCAATGGAAATGGGCAAAGCAGTGCGAACCGCACCCGGGACCGGTCCATACGCTCTGGACGAGTGGAAAGCCGGACAGCATATACTCCTCGGCAAGTTTGCTGACTATTGGGGCCCCAATGACGGTGTCGACAGCGGCAAATTCGTCTGGCGTGCGGAATCCTCTGTACGCGCTGCCATGGTAAAGCAGGGTGAGGCAGACTTTGCTCCCTCCATCGCAGAACAGGACGCTACCGAGGATATTGCGGTCGGTTATCCGAACGCGGAATCGATCCGGCTCAATCTGGACAATCTCATGCCGCCGATGAACGATAAGCGCGTCAGGTTGGCGATCAACCTCGCGCTTGACCGGGACGCGATGCTTGGCACTATTGTTCCATCCAGCGCTCAGAAGGCGACACAACTCTTTCTGCCGTCCATTGCCGGGTGGAGCGAGAATGTGACTATGTATCCCTACGATCCCGAGAAGGCCAAGGCCCTGATTGCCGAAGCCAAGGCGGATGGTGTGCCGGTTGACAAGGAGATCCAGATTGTGGGTCGCATCGGGCACTTTCCAAACGTGCAGGAATATCACGAGGCCGTGGCCATCATGCTCAAGGAGATCGGCCTTAACGTCAAGCTCGAATGGTTCGAGGCCGCAGTGAAGAATAAGCTGCAGGTCAAACCATTTGACCCTGACCGCCGGCCGCAGATCTTTGTTGACCAGCATGACAACACTGCGGGCGATCCGGTCTTTACTATCCCCTCACGCTGGCGTTCCGACGGCTCTCAGGCGAAGATCAGCGACACTAAACTCGATGCCATGATCGACGATGCGATTGCCTCGACTGGTGCGGACCGTATTGCCAAGTGGAAGGCCGTCTCGGAGTATCTCGATCGGGAAATCCTCCCCGATGCGATTATGTTCCATATGGTTGGTTTCGCGGCACGTGGACCACGGGTCAATTACACGCCGAATATGACGACGAACAGTTCGGTGAAGCTGTCTGACTTTTCTCTGAAACAGTAGGCTTAAATTACGAATTCCGTCGGCCCCTGACCGGTCGGCGGAACTTGTTATTGCAAGACGCAGCTAATGATCCTCCAATTTCTGAGCCGAAGGATTTTCTTTTCCATCGTCGCCCTTTTTGCCCTTCTTGTTGTCGTTTTTCTGATGGCCCGCCTTACCGGCGATCCCGCATATCTCTATCTGCCCGACACGGCGACAGAGGAGATGCGCAACCAGTTTCGTGAAGTGCAGGGATTCAACGATCCGATCCTCGTGCAACTCGGCCGCTATATCTGGAATGCGTTGCAGCTCGATTTCGGCATGTCGCTTCGTCGCAATATACCCGCTATGCAGGCCGTCGCCGAGGCCTTTCCCTGGACACTGCGGCTGGCGGGAATCACGGTGGTGCTGGCGATGATCGTGGCGATGATCGTTGGCCCCCTCGCGGCTTACAAACCAGGGTCGATTTTTGACCGGTTCGCCAGCGTAATCTCGCTTGCCGCCGCAAGCATGCCGGATTTCTGGCTGGCCATTACTGCCATTCTCGTTTTTGCGGTCTCGTTTGGCGTGCTGCCGACCTCCGGTACCGGCGGCCTGGAGTACTGGATACTGCCGGTGGGCGTGCTGATGTTCCGTATCACCGGTACGACAACCCAAGTGGTACGCGGCTCCATGATATCGAGCCTAGCCGCACCTTATGTGAAGGCCGCCAAAGCCAAAGGCATTCCGGACAAGCGGATTCTTTTCGTTCATGCACTCCGAAATTCCGTCATTGCTGCGGTAACCGTGGCCGGCGATCAGACCCGTGGTCTCATCAACGGCGCGGTAATCGTCGAAACGGTTTTCGGCTGGCCGGGAATTGGCAAACTGATGATAGATGCCATTTCGCAGCGCGATTTTGCTGTGCTGCAGGCGTCTGTACTCGCGACGGCAGCGGCAATCTTCCTGTTGAACATCATTCTTGACCTGATATACACCTTTCTCGACCCGAGGATCGAAGCCCAATGACCGGAAGACTTGCGAGAATTTCAGGAATGCTGCGCGGAGATTATTTTGCGCTGGCGGCCTCCATCTTCCTGATCATCCTGTTATTCGGGGCGTCTTTCGGGCCATCCCTTATCGAAAACTCGGACGTTAGCATGAACCTGCGCATGCGTAACTCGCCTCCATTCCAGCTTGAAAACGGTTTCGGCTATATTCTGGGGGCCGATTCCCTCGGCAGGCCCATTCTTCCGCGCATCCTCTATGGTGCGCGCACGACCTTGGCGATATCGCTCAGTGTTGTCATCATGTCGATGCTCGTCGGTTCGATGCTCGGTATCATTGCCGGTTATTACGGAAACCGGTTGGGCAACATCATTATGCGGGGCGCCGACCTTGTGATGAGTTTTCCGTCCCTGCTCCTGGCCGTAATCGTTCTCTACGTCCTCAAACCATTCGTCTTCAACGTTGTCATCGTGCTGATGATCACCCGCATTCCCGTCTATGTCAGGGTTGCACGGGCAGAAGTGCTGGAAGTCAAGCAGCGGCTGTTTGTGGAATCGGCACTTTCCATGGGTGCCACCGATCTTCGAATCCTGCGGCTTCACATAACACCGATCATCCTGCCGACTCTGCTCACCGTCGCCTCGCTTGATCTGGCCAACGTCATGCTTGCAGAATCCTCTCTCAGCTTTCTCGGGATCGGCGTCCAGCCGCCGGGAATCACCTGGGGCTTGATGGTCGCCGACGGCCGAAACTACCTGACTACTGCGTGGTGGCTGTCTTTCTGGCCAGGTGCGGCAATCCTGCTGACCGCTCTTGCCGCCAATCTTCTGTCTAACTGGATGCGTATCGTCATGGATCCGAAGCTCAATTGGCGACTGGAGCGTACCCGCACCGCGAAGAAGACCAGAGGTGGGGTAAACGAGTGAGTTCCGGATACCGTAAACCAAGTGACATCCTGCTCTCGGTGCGTAATCTGCATGTGGAGTTTCGCACCGGAAACTCGGTTGTTCACGCAGTCAACGGGGTGAGCTTCGACGTTCACCATGGAGAAACGCTCGCCGTGCTTGGGGAAAGCGGTTCGGGTAAAAGCGTTACTTTTGAGGCCGTTCTGGGAATTCTCGATTCACCGCCGGGCAAGGTCAGCGCTGGTGAGGCGGTTTTCGAGGGCAGCAATCTGTTCGAGCTAGCCCACAGCAAACGCCGCGCAATGTGCGGCAGCCGCATCGGGATGATCTTCCAGGACCCGCTCTCGGCGCTCAATCCTGTATACACGGCCGGCTGGCAGATCGCCGAAATGTTCCGTGTACACCTTGGCCTCTCGACAGCTGAAGCCAATCGGCGTGCAGTAGCGTTGTTGAAGTTGGTCGGCATCCCCGACGCTGAACAGCGGGCTCGGAATTACCCTCATCAGTTCTCGGGAGGAATGCGCCAACGGCTTGTCATCGCCATGGCGCTTGCCGTCGATCCTTTGCTGGTGATAGCCGATGAACCGACCACCGCATTGGATGTGACTGTTGAAGCACAGATCCTGGCGTTGTTGAAGAACCTGCAGCAAAAAAACGGCGTCGGCCTGGTGATCATCACCCATTCTATGGGAGTTGTCGCAGAAGTCGCCGACCGGGTGTGCGTCATGTATGCCGGGCAGATCGTGGAAATGGCTGCCGTCCGTGCTATCTTTAATGAGACTGCTCACCCCTACACTCTTGGCCTGCTCAATTCCAACCCGAACAGTATGAGCGGCGAGCGCCTGACACCGATCGTCGGACAGCCGCCTGACCTGGCGTCAATCCCTCCAGGGTGTCCTTTTCATCCCCGTTGCTCCTTCACCAAGGGCAGGTGCCGGACGGAGGAACCTGAATTACGGCAAGGACCGTCGCCAAACCATACGGTTGCCTGTCACTTCTTCAGGGAAGTTGTCGCAGCCCGTGAACGGGAGGTGTCTGCATGAACACGCCAGCGCGAGAGGTCGGGGGCGAAGTGCTCCGGGTGAGCGATCTGGTAATGCACTTTCCGATCCGTGGCGGGCTGTTATCACGCGAAATCGGACGGGTTCATGCCGTTGACGGTGTCAGCTTCAGCATCTCCAAGGGCGAGACGCTGAGCATTGTCGGTGAAAGCGGCTGCGGCAAATCAACGGTGGGACGAACAATAATGAAGCTCGTGGAGCCTACCGCCGGTACAATCGTCTCAATGGGCACAGATATTACGCATATGTCGAGAAACGAGATGCGGCAGCACCGGCGCAGTGTCCAAATGGTCTTTCAAGACCCATATTCTTCTCTGAATCCCCGTATGACGGCACAAGAAATTGTTGCCGAACCGATCCGTATCCACGGGATGATGTCCGAAGCCGAGATCGGGTCATATGTCGAGAGCCTGTTCGACAAGGTCGGCCTGCCACGCGGGGGTATGGAGAAGTTCGCCCATGAATTCTCCGGCGGCCAGCGCCAGCGGATCGCCATTGCCAGAGCACTGGCACTCAACCCTGAACTTATCATTTGTGACGAGGCCGTTTCCGCGCTGGATGTCTCCATCCAGGCCCAGGTCCTTAATTTGCTGATGGATTTGCAAGCCGAACTCGGGCTGGCCTATCTGTTTATCACGCATGATCTGTCGGTGGTGGAGTATCTGAGTCACCGCGTTGCGGTCATGTATCTTGGGCGGATTGTGGAGATTGCCGACAAAAAAACCATCTTTTCCAATCCTCAGCATCCCTATACAAAAGCGTTGATTTCCGCTTTGCTCCTTCCAGACCCGGACGCCGACCGCAGCGGGCGCGTCATGCTCTCCGGAGAGGTCCCAAGCCCCATCAACCCGCCAAGTGGATGCTATTTTCGTACACGGTGCCCGGAGGTAATGGCTGTTTGCTCCAAAAAATTCCCTCAAACTCGTACTCTCTCCATTGGTCACGAGGTTGCCTGTCATCTCTGTGGATAGAGAGTATAAAGGTCATGCTTGGAGGGTTGCAGGCCAAAGGATCGACGCCGAGCCTTTGACGGATCCCGCTCATGTCTTCAATGGTGCCCTGCACATGGTCAAGTTGCAACTTGATACCAATATTGTAGATGACCGTAATGGCGACGCATTTGCCTTAGGTAGGACATGGCTGGAATTTAATCGATTTAAATGGCTATCTTGAGAAAAAAACTTTTCGCTCAAAATCAAGGTTTGGGTGAAAATTTTAGCGCAGGCATAGCGATGATATGTCAAGGATAAGACTTCATCCGCAACACGAATCCGGAGCCAATACACAATGACCCGTTCCCTCAGCCAACGGGCACTGGTCACGGTATTGATGGCGATCGTGGCACTGCTCACCGCTATAGACGCCGTAATCGTGCGCCTGCTCGCGAATGAAGTGCACCCCTTCGTCATTGCTTTTTCCCGTTCCCTTTTCGGTCTGCTTGCTGTGATGCCATGGATCATTCGTCGGGTCGAGCTTGCCGAGTCGCCTTATCGCTGGCTGCATGCGATCCGGGCCGGCATGAAACTGCTTGCCCTGGTATCATTTTTTGTGGCGTTCGCGAACGCACCGCTGGCCGAGGTCACGGCCATCACATTTACTGCGCCGATCTTCCTCACTCTAGGCGGCTGGTTATTGCTGCGCGAACGCATGGTGCTCAGTCGCGCATTGGTTTTACTGGTCGGATTTGGTGGCATGTTGCTGATCATTCAACCAGGCGACGGTGGCATCTCCATTGCGCTACTATTCGCCCTCGCCGGTGCGTTGATCACGGCGGCCATCCAACTGATCCTGAAACGCATGTCGTTGCACGACACCACGGACCGCCTGGTCGCATGGAACCTGCTGGCCATGGTAACATTGGCGTTGGTGCCGGCCATCATTTTCTGGACCACTCCATCACCGGTTCAATTCGGCCTGTTGATCGCTCAGGGACTGCTGGGGGCTTTGAACATGACGCTAGCCACGCGCGTGCTATCGCTGACCGACGTCTCGCTCATTGCACCGTTGGATTTCCTCCGCCTGCCCCTGGTGGCAGCACTGGCTTACCTGATGTTTGGCGAGATACCTGGGGTATCTGTCTGGATCGGCGCAGCCGTCATTTTCGGCGCGACCCTGCTGGTCGCTGGCGGCACACCTTTTATTCGTCGTGATCAAACCGATCTGCAATGAGGAGTGTGGAGAAGGACCGATGACGAGTTCTATCGGATGTTCATCGGTGAGCGGCTGCAACCTCGTTAAAGATCCAACCACCACCTGCACAAATACAATAACTGTACATGCTTTACGGTCTGCCGACATTCCAAATATCGCTGAAAATGACCGGCTGGCCTTGCAGACGGCGTGGACTGTGTTGCGTATTAAACAGCTGAGTGCTCCCTGGACTGTAAGAATTTAAAATACCAATGATCTTGATACAATAAGGGTGTCGAAAACATAGCGTTGGTGTAATTTATCACTATACTGTTGTAATAAAGAGAAGCTTCGTGATCTGAATCATCTCTCTGCCGTTTAGCGATTAAAAGCTGTTAGATATAGCTTCAATAAAGCAAAATTCTCATCAATACGCTAAAGTTCCTGGTTAAAAACAACATGGTTCAGGATGAAATAACCTGTGAATGAGAAAGGGAATAACTATGACTATTTTTGGAAACAACAACTATCGGTATGAAGAAGCAACAAGCTGGGCACAGCTCCCCAATGGTTTGGACTCCGGCGAGGTTGTTGATATTGCCGTCGATGGGCAAGACCGCGTTTATATCTTTTGCCGTGGAGACCATCCTGTGATGGTCTTTGAACAGAATGGGCATTTCATTCGCAGTTGGGGGGCAGGGTTGTTCACCCGACCGCATGGAATTACTATTGATGAGGCCGGTATTCTCTATTGTGCCGATGATGATGGTCACTGGATCGGGCGTTTTACTGAAGAGGGAGAATTACTAAGTTCAATTGGTACACGCAATCAAGGAGCGGTTGCCCAGAGTGGTGATCCTTTTAATCGGCCCACCAAAGTCGCCTTCGATCCCAAAACAAAAGACCTCTATATAGCCGATGGCTATGGGAATGCCCGCATCCACAAATTCTCAGCAGAAGGAACGTATCTTTTTTCGTGGGGGTCTTATGGTACCGATCCTGGTCAATTTAATCTGCCACACAGTGTCTGTACCGACAGCGATGGTAAGGTCTATGTGGCTGACCGCGAAAATCATCGTATTCAAATTTTTGATGATCGGGGAAATTATATTACCCAATGGAACAATATGCACCGGCCTTGTGGTTTGCACATTGCTGATGATCTGGTCTATATTGGGCAGTTATTATCACAATATCCTTTTAATGCAGATTACCCCAATATTGGCGCCTGTGTCAGCATTCATGACGTAACCGGAAAACGACTTGCCCGTTTGGGTGACTCTCGTTATGGAGAAGCACCTGGTCAATTTATTGCCCCTCATGGCCTGGCGGTTGACTCGGGTGGCAATATTTATATCGGTGAGGTTTCGTGGACAACGTATGGTCGCTTACTTGATCCACCACGAAGGGTAAAATCATTTCGAAAGCTAGTAAAGATATAAGGAATCTTGAAGATTTTTAGATATTCGCCCAGAAAAACCGACGTCGAAAAGCCCTTTAACGTCTGGGAGAACAATTTTCCGTATTCCATCATGTTGTGATTAATTTTGCCTCGCCTTGGATATCTCAATCACGAACTTTCCGATATGTTGTTTTGTTTCAAACAGTTTCTGCGCCTCAGGGATCTGATCTAAAAAAAATGTCTTTGCTACGACCGGGGAGACCTCACCAGCCTCAATTCGTTTTATGAGATTTGAAAAAACCGTTCCCTCCAAAACAGTGCATCCAAATAAACTTAAGTCTTTGAGATAAACTGTCCTGACATCAAGCTCCACTATGGGGCCTGCAATAGCACCAGCAACAGCGTACCTACCAAAAGGTTTGAGAACGTCCAACAGATCTGGCCATTGTTTTCCAGCCACCAGATCGATCACAACATCAACGCTGTTTTTCCCAAGCTCTTTAACTAAACTATCGTTTCTAGCAAGTGCGCGATCAGCACCAAGATTGATGATCTCGTCGACTTTGGACGGTGAGGTAATTCCGATGACTCGTGCCCCTCTTGATGTGGCTAATTGGATAGCCGCAGATCCCACGCCACCTGATGCTCCTGTTATCAATATAACTTCACCTGCACAAACATTGGCACGGGTTAGAAGGTTTTCAGCGGTTGAATAGGAGCATGGGAAGGATGCAAGCTCAACATCGCTGAATTTGCTGTGAATTTTATACGCATGCCTGGCTGCAACCACAGTATATTCTGCAAAACCACCGTCGCATTCTGAACCGAAGTACCAGGGCTGGTCCAACTTTTTGCCGGCTGCTTCCAGAATGCATGGTTCAACAAGCACTCTTTCGCCAATATGGCTCATATCCACTTGCTTTCCGACAGCAACAACTCTGCCGCACACATCAGCACCTTGAATTCTGGGAAATTGGAGGGCATTTCCGGACCAGCTTGCATCATTACTGTCTCCGTCTGATTTTGAATACCATCCAACTCGAGTATTGAGATCGGTATTGTTCATACCAGCTGCACTGACCTTTATTAGTACATCTTGTGGCCCAGGAACTGGTACAGGAATATCTTCACGCAGCACCAGCTTATCCAAGCCACCATGGCCGATTAGTTGGATACCTCTCATTACTTTTGGCATATCGTTCATAGTATGATTTGAGGATACATATTATCAATTATTTTGCAGATATACGACCGAACCTACAAGAATACTAACTGATAGAACCCTCCAGATCAACTCAAGACAGGAAAGTGGTCCTCCCTCAAGAGCCATCCCGTTGCAATCTCAAGAGTTTAAGAAAAACTGAAAACACAGGTTTTTCCTGTGTATCTTGTGGATAGTTTCGCTGGAATGCTGGCAGATTAAGTTGAACCCTGCAGATTATAGGTGTCAGATCGGATCTCGATTTCTACACATTATATGTTTGCCAGAACCTTCTGCCTTGCTGCAGCCGAGCGGCGCAATGCAGACACCTGGTCATCGACATAGTCATACACGCAGGGCGTCTTGTTTTCAGCCGGTCGCATGATCCTGCCGATCACCTGCAGCAGGCGGCCCTCAAAGGTGATCGGGGTGGTCAGAAAAAGGCTGGAGAGGTTTGAGCAGTCAAACCCTTCACTGATCAGCTGGAGGGTTGCCACCAGAACCTGGACCGCTCCTCTCTGGACGTCATTGACAATGGCCGATCGCTGCTCGGCCGGCGTCTGCCCGGTGAGTAGTTCCACGTGAATTGCATGTTGTTTGAGAATATCGACAAATATCCGGCAATGACTCAACCGATCTGAGACAACAAGAACCGTTCCTTCCGACTGGTCCCGAACAACCGCCAGGATATCATCAACGATCATTCGGTTTCGCCCTTCATGTTTTGTAAGCGCATTAATCAGGGCCTGGTAATCGCCCCGGTAGCGATAGGTAAAGTCTGTCTTTCTCCTGACAAGTTTCGGCTTCAGGATAGCCCCAGTCACTTTCAGGTTCAGCTGGTCCACCGTATGGACACGATCTCCCATGAAATAGTAGATCAGTTTCGTCATGCCCGCGTCGCTCCTGAAGGCTGTCGCCGAGAGACCGAGCAGGTAGTAGCTGTCAAAACATGAAACAACATCGGTAAAAAGGGTGGCAGGCACACGGTGACATTCGTCGACAATGAGATGGCCGAAACGAGGTACCAGTTCAGCTGTTCGTTTCCGGGCACTGTTTACGATTGCAATGGTGAGCTCCCTGATATCAAAATGTCCATCCCCTACCAGGCCGGCATCCACTCCGAGAAACTCACGCGCCCGCTCCTGCCACTGGTAGAGAAGCTCCTTGGTGTGCACCACGACAAGGGCTGGCTGCCTCCTTCTGGCAATGACGGCAAGCGCCATCACCGTCTTTCCGCTGCCGGTCCCTGCTTCCAGAACGCCAAAAGAGCGGGAGCAGACAGCATTAACCGCTGTTTCCTGATACTCCCGCAGATGTCCTGAAAAATGAAAATCATGGTTTTCAAGAAGACGACGGTTATCGACAATCACCGGGTCAGCACCGGTAATTTCCCTGCACAAGAGCACAACCTGGTTGGAAAATCCTCTGGGAAAACAGATCCCGTCTGGAACTGATTCAAAATAGCTTAATTTCGGCTTCAGCCGCTTGCCGATCCAGCGACCGTAGCGCTTGGCCGCTATATACTTGGGGTTATCGATGGTCAACTTCTCCTTTATTGCCCGTTCCAGCTCCAGTCCAGGGTGCTCGATGAAACAGTCTGTCGATACGGTCAAGGTTGCCATGATAGATCAGTTCTTTCTTTTGGACGAGCCGAAGAGAATTGTTGTTCCCCGGCTTTGATTATATTAGGATATTATCTCGCTTTCTGGATGACGCTCCCTATATACCAGTTATGGACGTTGTCAGCCAGGTAAGAAACCGCTCTATTCTGTCCGCCGACATGTGAGGGTGATAGCTATGGTTCGAAGTATCCTGATGGTGTGCTCATTGATTGTCCTGCTCGGCACTGCTGTCCATGCCAGGGACAATGACGCTCAAAACCTGACGCTGACGATTCCTGAATCGGTGCTTGCCGAGGCTGTTCGAAAAAGTCTGCCCTTTCTGCTCGATACCGGATCCGATACGGTAGAGGGTTCTATCTGGATCCAGAGTATCGAAAACCTGCAACTCGAGGATCAGCAAATCTCCGGGATCGTTACAATGATCGGCAATGACATTCTCATCAGCACCAGCATTGCCGGCCAGCAACTGCGGCTCAAGGTCGGCACGGTAAAACTGACGTTTAATCTCGCCGCAGACAGCCGCTTTGAGGATGCCTCCCAGACCTTGTTTATCAGACCAACAGTCACGGATCTGAAGACAGATGAGGGTCAGGCAGGCGATGAGCTTGGGGTTCTGTTAATCGGGCTGTTCAACGGTCGGGAATTTCCCCTGGCAATTGACAGACTGCAGCCGATTATCACGGATACCGGTGAGAAAAAACTGGCCATCGGTATGCGAATCAAAAATATCACTATTTCCAGGAATATGCTGTCATTGCATCTGCTTCCGGATATCAGGACAATCAAATAGACAAAGAGCCGATCCCGAAGAAAACTGCGGGCAGTTGCTTCTCCTGACGTATTGACGCAATCTCTTTACAGAGTATAATCAGCATATTGACATTTTCTGAGCCATGCATAACTACCACAATGAGGTACTATTCAAAGTATTTTCGGGATGTTGTATATTTACCCTTGCTATTTTTGATAAAAATTATCATTATCGATAACGATCTTATCGAATCGGAGTTGCTGTACAACTCCATCCACAACAATTCTTTTTTTAAAGGAGCGTATCATGAGCAAAACCACTGAAAATCTGAATGCTGCCTTTGCAGGTGAATCAATGGCCCGGAATAAGTACACCTTTTTTGCAAAAGTTGCCCGCAAGGAAGGTTACCACTACATCGCCAAGCTTTTCGAAGAAACTGCAGACAACGAAATGCGCCATGCAAATGATCATTTCAAACTCCTCGGAGGGATCGGAAGCACTGCGGCAAATCTCAAAGAGGCCATTGAAGGTGAAGATTACGAAACAAAGACCATGTACCCTGAATTTGCGGCAACCGCAAAAGAGGAAGGCAACATGGAAGCGGCAATGCTTTGTGAACAGATTGCCAAAGTCGAGGCACATCATCGCGATCGTTATAAAAAACTGCTGGCACACGTTGAAAGCGGAACTGTTTTCAAACGTGACAAGCCGATCCAGTGGAAATGCAGCCTCTGCGGCTATATCCACGAAGGTACCGAACCCCCGACAAAATGTCCGACCTGTAAACACCCTAAAGAGTATTATGAGCCGGCAAACCTGGAAGACGATATCTAATCGATATCAGTAACGTCTTTATTTCAAAGAAGCGTATCCGGTTTCGATCGGATACGCTTCTTTTGCTTCAGCTTCCTCAACTAGATATTTACCTCAAATCAGAAAAGGTGTTCCTCTCTGCCGGCCAAATAGGCTATGATGCGGTTTATCATCTATTTCATTCGACGGAACAGAGGTCTTTCATGCACCGCATTTTATATTGTTTTGCTCTTTTCACACTCTTCGCCCTTCTTCCGGGTGGCTGTTCAAACAGGCAGATACACGAGCAGCCTGCAGCAGAAATTGACTCACCATCGCTCAGCCCTTTCGACTCCCCGGTCACCTTTACCGGCACAATCCCCTGTGATGACTGTTTGCAGACCGACATTACCCTGAATATACGGCCTGACGGGATTTATCAGTTACGCAAAACCTACCGGCGGGAACAGGGGAAGAGTTCAAGTGCTTCGCAGATGGGAAAATGGCTGTATAGAGCCGAGGGAAACTTTCTCATTCTCGGCAAAGAGATGGGACGCTTGAAGACCTATGTGCTTGAAGACATGAACCGACTCAGCTTTGTCGAGTGGCAAGGCAATGGAAATGACGGGCAGATCCAGTACGAACTGACCAGAACTCCAGCTCCCGCAGTTTTTAACGATATTGTTAAAATCAGGGGAATGTTCGCTGTCAGCAACGGGGCACCGACGCTACAAGAATGTTCAAGCCAGGTAACATTTCCACTCAGCCCCGCTGGAGATTTCCAAACTGCCCTGCAGCACTATATGAATACCCCTCATGACGCAAACCGGCCGCTTCTGGCATCGATTCTCGGAAGAGTCGTGCAGCATGAGCGGGAAGAGCTGGTCATAGAACAATTCAGAAAATTCTATCCGGACAGTGACTGCCGTGGAAACAAGATAAAAACGAGCCTCACCGGTACGCACTGGCAGCTGATTGAAATACAGGGCAGCAACTGGGCAGAGACCACTAACAGCAGAGCCCACCTGCTGCTCACACGCGACAAGACTCTGGAAGGCTTCAGCGGCTGTAATAAAATATCCGGCACCTTCCTGGTCAAAGGCGATGTACTGTTGATAAACAGGGCTTCCCTGACCCGGATAGCCTGTCCCGGCAGCATGGAAGGAGAAAACCGGCTGATCTCCGTTTTAGACGATGTTGAATCGTACCGTATCGAAGACAGTATACTGGAACTTATCGATCAGAATGATCAGGTGCTGGCAAAATTCCTGGCAGGTCCATAGCGTATTCCAGGGTTCAAGAGGACGAATGAAATGATAGTTCCGGTCATGAAGAAAGAGATACATCTGCGCCTGATAAAAAGACTTTTTACTGCCTGGCTGCTCTCAAATGTCATCGGCCTGGCGACTGTTGCTATTGTTGAGTTTAATAAACTGGGCCCTTCTCTTACCAGGAATGCTGTCAAAGAGAGCAGCGTGTTCACGCTGCTGATAAACGATTATCATAAAAATCCGGACGAGGAGTACCTTGTTCAGATGAGGCAGCTGGCGGCATCCGCTCTGGAGCAGACGTCATTTATCCTTGTCACGTTGATGAGCCCTGACAAAGAGGTGCTGGCCAGTGTATCACTGCCGTCGGCAACAGCAGCAGAAGATGCGTTTGCTGCAAAAAACATGATGATCATTGTCGGAAAACATGCCGACGGGGGCTGGATTTTTGCCAATAAACGAATCTACCACAAAACGGCAATTCCGGTTTTCGGCTCCGATGAAAAGCTGAGCGGTTATCTGACTGGAATCTATCTGGTATCGCTTGCAGAGTCTGCCGAAATCATCAATCGTTTTCTGCTCAGTTTTGCCATCTGCACAGCAGCGGTTTCCCTGTGCACGCTCCTCTGTTATTTCGGCTTCCTGTTCATGAACAACCATCTTATTCGCTCCGTCGGGGAACTCAACAGAACCAATATTTTCCTGATCAAAAAACTCGGAAGTGCCCTTGCAAAAAGTGACAGCCAGGAAATTGACCACAATGCCAGGGTGCTGTTATACGCAATGAAGCTTGCGGAAAACGTGAAACTCCCACTCGAGCAGAGACGCTCCCTTATCCACGGAGTATTCCTCCACGATATCGGCATGCTCTCAATAAGCCCGGAAATCCTGGTCAAGGAAGATGATCTGGACAAAGAGGAGTTGAAGGAAATCGGTCAGCACCCAAAAGAGGGCGCTGAACTGATCAGGAAGTTCCGCTGGTTGCGAAATGCAGAAAAGGTTGTTCGATATCATCATGAGAACTACGACGGAAACGGCTATCCGGATGGCATAAAACACGAGAAGATCCCGATGACAGCCCGCATTTTCGCAATCGCTGACACCTTTGACGCCTTGACCTCCCGTCGTCCCTACAAAGACCCGCTGCCACTGGACGAGAGCATGGCTATCATGGAACAGGAAACAGGCCTGCATTTTGATCCGGTGCTGCTTTCTTCTTTTCTGCAGATTGCGCCACAACTCTACGAAACCATAACGCAGCGCAACTCAAGAGAACTGGACAAGGACGTCGACAGGCTGCTCAAGAAATATCTGAGATACCGGTAGAAAGTGGTGCATTCCCAGGGTTTTTCAGCTGTTTCATCTAAAGCATGGCAATCTCATCACCCGGGAACGCCTCACCCCCGGAGATGACTTTTGCAAAAAGACCCTCCCGAGGCATGATACAGTCGCCGGTAGCCTTCTTGATTGCACAGCCGCTGTTATGGCACTCCTTGCCGATCTGGGTGACCTGGAGGACGACCGAATCGCCGACCTGGAGCTTGTCACCGATCCCGAGCCTCGACAGATCAATGCCTCGGGTGATGATATTCTCGGCAAAGGCCCCCGTCTGGAGTGATGGGAGATCCTTTTTTACCAGATCAATGCTCTCGCCTGCCAGCAATGAGACCTGACGGTGCCAGTCACCGCCGTGGGCATCACCTTCAATGCCCCACCCCTTTTTAAACAGAACAGAAGGTTGTTCCTGTTTGACAGCTCCTTTCTTCTCACTTGTACATACAGCTTCCACATTTGCCATCCATTCACCTCTTTTAACCAAAAACCGGCGCCATCTTTTCCATAAAGCGCCCCGCTATCCCCTGGTATCAACCACCGATTGATGCCATGGATGGCTCACTCATCCGACAATTAAGTGCTTCGGTTTCATGGCCGTCGGCATAACGGTGATTCAAACATGTGCGGATGGAATCCGCCAGCTCTTCATCCTTCGTGCCCCTCCTCAACAACTCCCTGAGATCCAGGACCCCTTCGTCATAGAGACAGGCCTTGAGCATTCCTCCCGGAGTGATGCGTACTTTATTGCAGGTCGCACAAAACTTCCTGGAGCGGCCTTCAATGACACCAACCGTTCCGGAAAAACCGGGAAGTCTGAACTCGCGCGCCGTGCCGGTAACGCCGCTGTTATATTCCTGCAGTTCAGGAAAAATTTCCTCTAAACGCTCCCGAAGGGACTGCTGGGACTCCTGCTGGACCACTGCGCCTCCCGAAAACGGCATCCTCTCGATAAAACGCAGACTGATTTTCCGCTCTCGAACAAGTTCGACAAGAGCGGTTATCTCGTCATTAGCCGTATCTTCCATGACAACACTGTTGATTTTAAGCGGGATTTTCAGTTCAAGAGCACGGTGCAATGTCAATAACACCCTGTCGAGATGGTCTCTGCGGGTAATTTGCCTGAAGCGATTTTTGTCCAGGGTATCAAGACTCAGATTGATTCCTGAAATACCAATTTTTTTCAACCCCTCGAGATAGCGATATGTTTCTACACCATTCGTGGTTAAATAAACCTGCTCGACACCAAGGTTCTGCTTGAGTGTCCTGATGAATTCATAGCAGCCACGCCTGGCGAACGGCTCACCGCCGGTAATTCGAACTTTGTTGATGCCAAGTCCTTGAAAGAGCCGGACCAATCGCTCGAGCTCTTCATACGACAGGGTCTGTTCGTGCGATATGGATGTTACACCCTCTTCCGGCATGCAATAACGGCACCTGAGATTGCATCGATCGGTGATTGCCAGTCGCAGGTAGTTGATCGGGCGGCCGTGATTATCAATCAATGACGAGTTTCCCCTCTGCTGAGCGGGATCCCCGGGGGAATCGGTTCCACGTTCCATGACTACTCCTTTTCAAAATCGGAAGGCGGGGCAGTTTCCAGCCCGACCCTTTCGGCCTCGAACCCTATTCGCAAAGCACTGACTGAACGTAGGCTCTTCAGCTCGGAGTCTTTTTCGTTTTGTTTTTCAATCTAAAGCGTCAACAGCATCCCACTATTGCCTGAAACCCGCAACCATTTTTTTGGCGCAGACCCCACGGCGAAGCTCAGACGCCTCACCGCGCAAATCGCTGCCGGCCTTTCAAAAAAGTCAGCCACTCGGAGGAAAACAATAAGCATCGTTGTCTGCCAATACCGCTTTTATCTGGAGGTCAGCCAGTCTTCCCTATCATCGGGAAACAGCCCTGCGGATAGCTGTGATTATATCTGCTATCGGATCCATTTTCTCAAGGATCGCGACCGGTTCAACCCGGCGGGCCTGATCATGGATCAGCCGGTCATTATAACCGGTAAAGAAAATGATCGGGATAGCGTATTTGTCCCTGATCTGTTGTGCGGCCTCTATGCCATTCATCCGGCCTGCCAGCGTAACATCCATCAGGACTGCGGAAGGCCGGATTTCACCTGCGTATCTGACAGCATCTTCACCCGTGGTTACCACGTCACCAACGTCATAGCCGGATGCCCGCAGTTTTTTCGCAAGCATCATTCCGATGAGTACTTCATCTTCAACCACCATTACCTTAATTCTCTCGTCACTCATACCCGCACTCTACCAGCCGCTTCCCCAAAGGTGATTATAAAGGTGGTGCCGCCGCCGCACTCAACTGAAATTTCGCCCCGGAGCTGAATTTTTACCAGACTGTTCACCAGCTGCAGACCAAATGAACTGCTCCCATCAATGTCGACATGATCCGGCAACCCTCGCCCGTCATCACTGATCTCAAGTCGTATCTTTTCATCATGCTCCCTCGTCAACCTCAGGGAAACGGTACCGCTTCTTCCCTCCGGAAAGGCATGTTTCAGCGCGTTTGTAACAATTTCATTGATCACCAGTCCAAGCGGTATCGCATGATCAATAGTAATCGCTGCTGGTTCAACGGTTATGTCAAGTCTGATTCTTCCATCCGGAACCATGTTGCTGACCAGGGAATGGGCAACTTCTTCCAGGTAGGAACCGAGATCTATTTCGGAAAGATCCTGCGATTGATAGAGTTTTTCATGGACAAGCGCCATCGCCCGTATCCGGTTTTCGGTATCTTTAATTATGGATGTAATTCGGTCGTCATCAACACCCTGCATCTGTAAATCAAGCATCGAGATGATCACCAGCATGTTGTTTTTTGTCCGGTGATAGATCTCTTTCAACAGAATTTCTTTTTCTTCCAATGACTTGCGAAGCTGAATCTCCTGCGTACGCAACCGTTCCTCGTTGTGCTGAATGGTACTGACATCCGTCATGGTGCCGACCATTGCCATCTGATTCTGCCAGCTGGTGATTTTGCCCCAGATTTCAGCGTAGAACATTGAGCCATCGACGGCGACACAGCGGAGGCGATAGGGCGCTATATCATGACCCTGAAACCGTTTCTCCATATTTTCAGCAGCCAGCGCCCTGTCTTTATCCAAAACAAAATCCAGCGGGTTCCGGCCGATCAGATCCTGCGGGCGGGTATGGAGCAGGTCAGCCAACGATTGATTGACATAACTGAAACAGCCGTCGGTCATGATATAGATGCCGGCTTTATTTGCCTCAAGGGTATCATAATACTGCTGCTGACTGTTTTTCAAAGCTTCCGAAATCATTCGCCTGCTTTCCGCTTCCTTGCTGAGGAGATCGATGGTTTCCTCCAGTTCATTTTTCTTCTCAACAAGCTCCCGGTTTCTCTGCTCAACCTCCAGTTCCAGAGAGTCCGCATAGCGTTGCTGACGCTCCTGGGCCTGTTGCAGCCGTTCGACCATTGCATTGAATGAAGCGGCCAGGACACCGGTCTCATCACGGGTGGTGACCGGGCAGCGTACCGACAGATCACCCCTGGCGACTCTGGTGGTGGCAGCTGCAAGGGTCCGCAACGGCGTGACGAGATACTTCACTGACAGAAACACAATGGCAAGCGCGGCAGAAATCGTCAGCAAACAGAGCTGCAGACCATTTAGTTCCATGGCTCTGATTGTTTTCTCCAGCGTGGTACGACTCTTTATAACAGCGGCAAACATATCGTTCTGCCGGGCGACCAGAGCAAAGACCCAGTCAAGCTCCGGCAGCCTGCTGGTGGCGACGATAAGCGGATCATCTTTCAGGTCGAGTCTCGAAAAGCTCTCCTTCCCGCCTGCTATAACGAAGCCCAGCTCCCTTATTTCCGTTATACTCGAATCAGCAAGGGTCAGTTCAAGACTGTCGGATGAATCACTGAAACGGCCGGGATCAAAAGAGATACCGAATGTCTTGTAGTACTTTTCCGGAAAAGCGATCAACCTGCCGTTATTATCCATTAAAAAAGCAAACAGAACCGTCTTCTCCGAGTCAGGTTCATCAACGGCAAGGATATCTTCTATGATTGTATCGAGAGGAACATCAATTCCGGTAATACCGCGAAATGTACCGCTGTCATCATATATCGATGCAGATGCGGTAAGCATGAGTCCGTCGTTTACATCATCCTTGTAGACATCCGTCCACCTGACACCAGGGGTTAGATCCTTTGATCGAGTAAATATTGTTACCGGCTGCCCATCGCGAAGATCAAAGACAGACAGGGGCGGCAGGTTGAGTACGGTCTTTTTGTTCTGCTCGTGATAGGTGCAGTACTGGCCAATCCCGGACGTGGTGATCATATGGCTGGCGAGAACTTCGGGGTTTTCATCAAGCACCCTGATGAAAAGCGGCGTCATGTGGGTAAGTGCATCGAGTTGTTCTTGCGCTTCAGCCCCCAGATCAGGTGAACCCCAGTACATCGAGACAAGCGGATCATTGATGGTATTGGCCCAAATTCCGCTCTGCGGCAGGATGGCATAGCGGCTTCGGTAACGGGGCTTTTCTGAGAAATAATTGAGATCTGAATAAATTGTTGAGGCATGAGTGGAGAGCATTCCAGCAGATGCCCGAATACGGTCAAAAAAGTTCTGATAGCGATCTGCCCGTTCCCGCGTGATTGTTTTCAGATAGGAAAACGCCTGTAAGCGGGTCTGCTGCTCGCTCACCGCAGAGACTTCATTGGCATATCGGTTAATTGCCTTGAGTGAGATGTAGGCAAGGGGCGCTATCGACAGTATGATCACCGCCGTAAGCGTGATGAAAAGCTTTATTCCCAGCTGTGAAGAAATTTTTTCCATCATGAATACAATCGGGGCAGGAAAAATAGTGTAAAAAGGACCTGCTGAAAGAGATTATGTCGGCATGATCATCGTTTTTCGCCTTGATCAGCATTGCCGGATGACACGGTCACGCTGCTGATAGTTAAATATCGTGGATTTGTTGCAAAGTCAATGACAGTTATAATCACCGGACGGCCTGAAAATCATGCGGCTCAATTCTCCGCGTTATGCTAAGGTGCTTCCTGCTTATTCGAGCCGCACAGGATCAATCCATTGGTTGCGGCTGAACAATTAATCAATCGGTCAGCGGAGTTCAATATGCAGCGTGAACGTTTGCAGCGGCTTTTCAAAGCCATGGAGCAGCTGGAAATAGATGTCATCGCCTTAAATGCCGGTCCAAGCCTCACCTATCTCACGGGTCTCCATTTTCACCTGATGGAGCGGCCGGTTACCCTGCTCGCGGCGCCAGGAGAGCGGCCGGTTATCATTCTCCCGGAATTTGAACAGAAAAAACTCGACCAGTCAGCGTACCGGCTCGACGCATTTACCTACCCGGAAAATCCTGCCGGCTGGGGAGACGTCTTCAAACAGGGGTTGTCCAAACTGAAACTGAAAGGCAAAATGATCGGCGTCGAACCCCGGCAACTCAGATTACTTGAATACAATTATCTATCCCGTATCGATGACCGGTTACTATTCACCGATGTTTCGACACTGATCGCATCGCTTCGATCAGTCAAAGACCGCACCGAAATCGACTCCATGAAGCAGGCGGTCAAGATAGCGCAGGAAGCACTGAAAGCAACCCTTCCGCTGGCCAGAATCGGCATGAGTGAAAAGGAACTGGCCAACGAGCTGGTCGTTCAGCTGCTCAGGCAGGGATCAGACCCGGCGCTGCCCTTCTCCCCTATTGTCTCTGCCGGTCCAAACGGCGCAAATCCTCATGCAAAACCGTCCGAGCGAAAACTGTCAGCCGGCGACCTGGTGATTATCGACTGGGGAGCTTCCTGCCGGGATTATGTTTCAGACCTGACGCGCACCTTCGCTGTCGGCGAGATAGCTGCTGAGCATCAGCTCATCCACTCCATTGTACAGATGGCGAACAAGGCCGGACGGCAGGCCGGCAAACCCGGCGTGTCCTGTAAAAGCGTGGACCAGGCAGCCCGGTCTGTCATCGAAGCGGCAGGCTACGGTGAGAAATTCACTCACCGCACCGGCCACGGTATCGGCATGGAGTGCCACGAGGATCCGTATATTCGTGAAGACAACGGGCAGATTCTTGAAGAAGGGATGACCTATACGGTAGAACCCGGAATTTATCTCAATGGAAAAAATGGCGTCCGAATAGAAGATACTGTTGTCGTCACCGCAGCGGCAGCAGAGTCTCTGAGCGACCTGCCGCGCGAGCTCACTGCAATCGCTTGAGAGAGCCTTATTTTGCTGATCCGTTGAGACGATAAGGAGCTGTTGTGTTTATGGGTGTAAGAAAAATGTGCATTACCCTTTCTATCGGTCTGGCAGGGGCCCTGGCAGCCCAGGCCCTCGGTCTTCCCGCCGCTGCACTTCTCGGGGCGACAATAGCCGTATCCTGCGCCTCTCTGCTGCGTATCACCCAGGATATTCCCTCCATACTAAAAAATATTGCTTTTGCCGTTGTCGGCTTTTCACTGGGAAGCAGCATTACCAAGGAAGCACTCGCCGACCTGTCAAAGTGGCCGGCCAGCCTGACGATTCTGGGGATCGCCGTTGTCGCTATTATCTATTTCGGTGGCAGGCTGCTGGAAAAATACTTTCATGAAAGCCGGGAGACCGGCTTCCTGGCCACGTCACCCGGCGCACTTGTCTACGTTTTCGCGCTTGCTGCCGACGGACAGGGCGACATCAGGTCAATTGCCGTTATCCAGACAATCAGGCTGGTGGCGATAATAACGACCATTCCTCTTATTCTCAGCCACCTCGGCCTGCATCCGGAACAGTCTCCAGGCAGCGGCGCCGCCTCGATGGGGCTCATCTCCTTCAGTACGCTCTTTGCCGGCGCCCTGGCGCTCGGCTGGCTGTTTGACAGACTCAGGGTGCCGGCGTCTTTTTTTCTTGCCGGTATATGCATAAGCGGAATTGCTCACCTTTCTGGATTCGTCGTCGGCCGCCCTGACGATGCTATCATTTTTGTTGGTTTTACCATTACCGGATCACTCGTCGGAGCCAGGTTCTCGACGATCCCGCTGGCAGACCTCAAGAATCTCTTCTGGGGATCAATCGCCGCCCTGGTTCTGTCTCTGTTCGTTGCCTCAGTTTTTGCTGCAGCTGTTTCTAAATTACTCACACTTCCCTTCGGTCAGGTTTTCGTAGCATTTGCTCCGGGCGGCGTAGAGGCAATGGCGGCAATGGCCTTGTCATTGCATTATGACCCCGCCTATGTCGCGGTCCATCACTTGTTCCGCATATTTTTCCTGATCCTGGTGCTGCCTCTGTTTCTGAGAAAAATGCGGAAGAAATAGCCTCGTCTCGACAGCTATGGAAGAACTATTTCGACGATTTCAAACATAAAGGGTGCAATCGGGATCAAATCACTTATATTGTGCATATGAACAGTAAAACTCCTCCATCTCCTGAAACCGTTACCGAGACGATACTTGAATCGATCTCCGATGGTGTCTTTACCGTCGACCACAACTGGCGAATCATGTCGTTTAACCGCGCTGCTGAAAAAATAACCGGTATTCCCAGGGATGAAGCAATCGGACGATACTGCTGGGAAGTCTTTCGCTCAAACATGTGCGAAAAAAATTGTGCCTTGAAACGGACAATGGCAGAGGGAAAATCGTTTGTCAGCAGTTCTACCTACATTATCAACAGTGAGCGGCAGATGATTCCTATCCAGGTCTCAACGTCACTGTTGAAAAATGAGCACAACGAGGTAATTGGCGGTGTCGAGACCTTCCGGGACCACAGACTGGTTGAAGAGCTTCGCCGTGAGATCACCGGCAATTATGAGCTTGGCGACATGGTCAGCCGTTCTAAAAGCATGCAGGACCTGTTTAAGATCCTCGAACAGGTTGCCGAAAGCGACAGTACCGTTTTGATTGAAGGTGAAACCGGTACGGGTAAGGAACTGCTGGCGCGGGCAATCCATAACCTCTCCCACCGGAAGGACAAGCAGTTTACCGCCATCAACTGTGGTGCGCTCCCGGACAGCCTCCTCGAATCAGAATTATTCGGCTATAAGGCCGGAGCTTTTACCGACGCGCGAGTCGATAAACAGGGGCTATTTGCAGCTGCCGGTCATGGAACCATATTCCTCGATGAGATCGGCGACACCAGTTCAGCCTTTCAGGTCCGCCTGCTCAGGGTACTCGAAGAGAAGGAGTTTCAGCCGCTGGGCAGCACCAAGAGAATACCGACAAACTGCCGTATCATCACCGCCACCAATAAAAATCTTGAGGAAATCGTCAAGCTCTCGCAGTTCAGGCAGGACCTGTACTACCGCATCAACGTTATCAGGCTCGAACTGCCGCCACTCAGAGAGCGCATTGAAGATGTCGGGCTCCTCACCGAACGCTTTATTGCAAAAATGAACAACATCAAAGGACGGTACGTTTCAGGCATTGAACCAAAAGCGATGGCCCTCCTGCTCGCCCACGATTATCCCGGCAATATCAGGGAATTGGAAAATATCATCGAACACGCCTTTGTTCTCTGCAACGGGGAACTGCTTGAGTGGTGCCATCTCCCGGCCTACCTGCGGACTGCAGCACCCCAATCGCAGCCCTCAGAGACCCGCTATACCGCACTGCAGGAGGCGGAACGGAAGACGATCATCACTGCGCTTCAGCAGTCAAAATACAACAGGTCTGCCGCCGCATCCCGCCTGGGAATGCACAAAAGTACCTTGTTCAGGAAAATAAAAAGACTCGGCATCATCCTGCCTCAAATGGACGGACGTCACACCAATAGTGACGCTGATCTATAGTTGCAACAATGCGACTGTAGATCAGCAGAACCATATCATAATTGCGCCCCCGCCTTCCTGCTCAAAGTTTCCTCACCTACCTTTTTCTTCTATTTTTAACCTGTATTCAGGATGTTATTTAAAATATATAGCATATGCCCATAATGGCACTGTCTTTGCTATAACAGGTTAGACGATTAATGCTACAGAGGAGAGGAGCAGATGAAGGTTGCAATCACAGTTTGGGGTAATCGGATATCCCCGGTATTCGACTCAGCTCAGACCCTGTTGCTTGCCGATATACTCGATAAGAAAATAGTGGACAAAAAATTAGAATTCATTCCGCTTCTGATTCCGGTCTCGATTGCCAGAAAAATTGTTGAATTTAATCCGGACTCATTGATATGCGGCGCCATCTCCCAACAGCCAGCAAAAATCATTGAAGATGCCGGAATTACCCTGGTACCGTTCATCTCGGGAAAGGCTGAGTCCATACTGCGGGCCTATGCCCAGAACCTGGAAATACATCAGTTCTGCATGCCCGGGTGCGGCAAGGTATGCCCGCGAAAAAAGTATAATCATGTCAGCAATAAATCATGAAGTGCAATCAAGAATAAAAGCTGGCTGGGGAATAGAACAGCAGCTGGGACAGGGGAGAGTGACCGCCCTCGATATGCAAGGATTACAATCTTTTTTTTCAACAACGGATATGAAAAAGTTAAACATTATTCTTCTCAGTAAAGAAGCGTCTTCGTTAAAAGAAGTTGCCTCAGTTTTAGCTGCTCAGGACGGGTTCGAAGTTACCTGGCTGGCATCAGCGGACCAGGCCTGGAACTATATGAGCAGCAATAAAATTGATGTAGCTGTCGTATCCGAAGAGCTGCAGGATTGTACCGGGCTGCAGTTCGTTAAGAACCTGGTGGCAGCAAATCCTTTTGTGAATTGCGCTCTCGTCTCACCTCTTTCTCATGATGTCTTTCACGAGGTTACCGAGGGTTACGGCGTTTTCATGCAACTGCAGGTTCCCCCTACGGCCCAGTCAGCCTGTGACATGATTGAACTTCTTGAGAAAATCTACCAGTTAAGTCAATAACCTTTGCAAAGGAAATTTTATGATCATCAGTGTAGCCAGCGGCAAAGGCGGTACCGGTAAGACCACCATCTCGACAAATCTTGCCTTGAGTCTCGACCGCAAAATGAAATTACTCGACTGCGATGTGGAAGAGCCGAACGCTCACCTCTTTATCAAGCCGGAAATTCTCACGGACGAAACAGTCCATACCATGATTCCGGATATAGACCAGAGCTTATGCAGCGGCTGCCGAAAATGTGCGGAAATCTGCAGGTTTAATGCCCTGACCGTGATCGGCAAGAAGGTTATCGTCTTCCCGGAGCTCTGTCACAGTTGCGGTGGATGTGTTGTCGTCTGCCCGGAAAATGCTGTACGGGAAGGCGCCAGGGAGCTTGGAACCGTGGAAACCGGAACACGGGACAAACTCACCTTTATTCAGGGTACCATGCGTGTCGGGGAAGCAATGTCTCCTCCGTTGATCAGGAAGGTGCGAAGTAAAATCAACGAGGGTGATCTGGTGATCATTGATGCTCCTCCCGGAACCTCATGCCCGGTCATCACCGCGATGAAGAATACCGATTTTGTCCTGCTTGTTACCGAACCGACCCCTTTCGGCCTGCACGACCTCAAGCTGGCGGCTGAAGCGGTAAAAGTACTCGGCATCCCCTGTGGACTTGTTATCAATCGCTCCGATATTGGAGATCATTCTGTCCAGGAATATGCGGCCCGGGAAAACATACCGGTTCTGCTTGAGATACCCTTTGACCGCCGGATTGCGGAGATCTATTCGCAGGGCCGACTGCTCATTGAAGATTTTCCAACCTGGCGCCAGGCTTTTAAAATGTTGTATCGAGACATCCTGGAAATTATTGAATCAAAACAGGTAACACAATGAAAGAACTCGTAATAGTCAGCGGCAAAGGCGGAACGGGAAAAACAAGTATAACCGCCGCCTTTGCGTCAATGGCAAAAAATTTTGTTCTCTGTGACAGTGATGTTGATGCTGCGGACCTTCATCTGCTGATGAACCCTCAGCCATATTCAACCAACGATTTTATTGGCGGTTCCATCGCAGCCATCAGGCAGAAGGATTGCAGCTCATGCGGAACCTGTCTCGATCTCTGCAGATTTGAGGCGATCTCTGAGACATTCGAGATTGATCCGATCAGCTGCGAGGGATGCGGCGTCTGCGTGGATTTCTGCCCGGAGAAGGCAATCGATTTTCCCAGACAGAAATGCGGCGAATGGTTCCTCTCCGAGAGCCGGATGGGACCGATGGTCCATGCGCGCCTCGGTATTGCCGAGGAAAATTCGGGAAAACTTGTCTCTCTGATCAGACAGCAGGCACGTGCGCTCGCCGAACAGCAGGCACGCGAGCTGATACTAACCGACGGCCCTCCGGGTGTCGGCTGCCCAGTCATTGCCTCGATCACCGGAGCGACTGCCCTGCTGATTATCGTCGAGCCCAGCCTATCCTCTCTCCATGATATGAGAAGGGTCGCCGAACTTGCTCATCATTTCAGGATACCGCAGATGCTCTGCATAAACAAATATGACATTAACCGGGAAATTTCCGACGAAATCCAAAATGAAGCAGAACATCGGAACATCGATGTTGTCGGGCGTATCCCCTTCGACCCGGCATTCACGCATTCAATGATTGCCGGCCAGAATATAATCGAATATGGAAAGAGCCCCCGATTGACTGAAGTTCTCAGGTCAATCTGGGAGAAAGTCATTAACTCGGAACAGATGTGCACAGACAGTTCACAGATCATACCGATAATTTCAACAAAACAGTAAGGAGCAGAAAATGACAACAATTCGTATCGCTGTACCTTCCATGGGTGAAGGCGGGCTGGAAGGAGTCAGGGCCGGCCACTTCGGACATTGCGACGTATTCACCTTCATTGACGCCAAAGACGGAGAAATCGTCTCAGTAACCACGATCCAGAACAAAGAACATGTCCAGGGTGGCTGCATGGTTCCGGTCAACCTGCTGGCGGAACACAATGTCAACGCCCTCATCGTCGGAGGCATCGGCATGCGTCCGCTGATGGGATTCAAGCAGGTCGGCATTGAAGTTTACCACGATGCAGAACGGGCTGAAATAAAGCCGGTAATCGAAGATATGCTGGCCGGGAAACTGCTCCTGATCTCAGATGATCAGGTCTGCGGCGGCGGTGGCGGCGCCTAACCTTATTCTTTGGAGAAAGATATGAAAATTGCAATTAGTTCAAGAGGCCCGGAGTTGACCAGTGAGGTAGACCCTCGTTTTGGCAGGGCGTCCTATATTCTTGTTATCGATACAGAAACATCGAAATTTGAGGCCCTCGACAACAGCGCCAATGCCAACGCCTTCAAGGGCGCCGGTATCCAGGCGGCTACCATGGTCAGCGACAAGGGGGCCACGGTGCTGATGACAGGCTATTGCGGACCAAAAGCCTTTCAGGTGCTCGAGGCTGCCGGTGTTAAAGTCGTCAATGATGTCAGTGGGACGGTCTCAGAGTCGGTCGCCAGATTCAAGGCGGGCAAGGTTGACTACTCGAGCTCAGCAAATGCCGAAGCTCACTGGTAATTAGATTCATTCAGGTAACGGAAATGGCACTTAACGATCAAGAATTTGAGGCGCTCGTGCAGCAACTCCAGAATCAATCATTTGCAGACGCCCGGGCTGCTTTTGGTCAGAAAGGATTCGATAGATGGCAAAATCCGATGTATCACGGAGCAATTACGGATGCGGACAGCCATGCCCGCATCCGTGGCGGCTGTGGCGACAGCATGGAAATTTTTTTAAAATTTGAAGACAACAGGGTAAAAAAAGCATCCTATATCACCGACGGGTGCGGTTCGAGTGCACTGTGCGGCTCATTCACGGCGGAGCTTGCTCACGGCAGGGACCCCGAGGAGCTATTTGAACTCGGTCCCGAAGATATTCTGAAAACAATCGGAACATTTCCCAAAAAAGACGAGCATTGCGCAAAACTTGCCATTATCACGCTGCATGAGGCGGTAAACCGGTATCTGCTTGAACAGGTTAATCGAGACATGTGATCGGACAATCCTCAGAGAAAAGAATGGCAGCGCTGAGCTATAAAGCTTAATCAAAATTACAGCCGGATACCCTTGTTCCGCCTATCAGGCTATCAGGTGAATTCTGACGGCATCACCCCGCAGATAGCGAGGCTTGCCGTCCTCCAGCAGAATATAACAATCAGGCTGTTCTCGATCTTTCGACAGCCTGACATAGCGGGTGCAGCCGCGAAAAGCAAGAACACCTTCCCTGAACGTGAAGACACTGTTCTTCCCTGATGATATGTCGTGCTCAAGCAAAGCACTTCCTTCCCGGTTCAGATACACCAGATGTCCCTGCATCTTACGAAGAGCAGGCAGTACAAGTTCATTGAAGATTACTCCAACAGCAAAGGGAGGTCCCGGCAGACCAAAATAGAGTTTCCCTGCCAGTATGCCAAACAGGGTTGATTGTCCCGGCCGCAGGGCTACTGACCGGTAGATAATCCTCCCGCCGGCTTCCTCAAAGACTGTTTCAAGCAAGTCGTATTTGCCCGGACCCATACCGCCGGTACTGATGATGAGGTCTGTTTTACTGCGACTGATTGCAAACAGCAACTCTCGTAACTTCGCCGGGCTGTCCTGGGCAACACCGTAATCCTCCGGCACCGCCTTCCGGCTGTCAAGCAAAGCACCGAGCAGATAGCGGTTTGAGGATATTTTCTTGCCTGACGTAACGGCATCATCGATTGATACCAGTTCATCGCCGTTACAGAAGAATGAAACGCTTAGGCGCCGATACACTTCCAGGAACTGGTTGCCGGTTGTTGCCAACAGCCCGATTTCTCTTGCTCCAAGGAGCGTCCCCCGGGGGATGACTGGGCTTGCCTGGGGAATTGATGCCCCCCTTCCCTGAATGAAACGGGGCTGCTGGTTCAAAACTTTCTCAGGAACTTCAATCGTTTTTCCCGCACAAAAACAGTCTTCCTGCTGCACCACACGTTCAGCACCAGCCGGCACCATGCCGCCGGTCATGATACGATACGCCTCGCCCGGTCCGATTTCGAGGCAGTGACAGCGTCCGGCCGGGATTTCACCGATTATTCTATAGGATCGGCTGCTGCGGCCCGGGTTCCGATCACTTTCCCCAATGACAAAGCCATCCCGCAGGGACTGATCATATCCGGGATCGGGAAGCTCAGCTCGCAGCTCAACCGCGGCAATTCGCCAGAGACTGTCGGTCAGCGAAATAATCTCAGTGCCAACGGGGTCGGCATGAGCAAGGATAAGATCAAGCGCCTGCTCAAAGGTAACGCAAGAAGACGGTTTTTCCACAACGAAACCTTATTGGATCAAGAGTTATCAGGCCTACTTGCCGAGACAGAATTGTTCGAAAACCACATCAAGTACGTCCTCGGTTGTTGTCTCACCGACAACCTCACCCAGGTAATCGAGACAATCAATGATATCAATGGTCAACAGATCACTGGTAAGCCCAGCTTCAATACCCCTGCAGATCGACAGGGAGACGCTGAGGGCACGTTCCATTGCCGCCTTATGTCTGAGGTTGGGTGCACACCCCTCCTCCTGCCACTGCTCCCTGCCACCGGTAACCCGATTGAAAATTGCCTCCTTCAACGCTGTTATACCATCCTGCTTGAGAGCTGAGACAGAAAGAGCGTCCCTGAAAACAGACTGGTCCGCCTCCCTGTCGATATTCTCTTGGAGATCGCACTTATTAACGATTGTTATCGTCGGCTTATGGGATACTGATGAGAACAGCAACCGGTCATCATCAAGGAGTCTGCGGGCTCCGTCAACCAGGAAGAGCACCAAATCCGCACGGTTGATCTGATTCCGTGCCCGGTTGATTCCCAGCTGTTCAACCTCTTCAGCATTATCACGTATTCCGGCAGTATCAATGATTCTCACCGGGATACCGTTGATATCGATATATTCCTCGATAGTATCCCGGGTCGTTCCAGGTATTGCGGTCACCAATGCCCGTTCTTCCTGGAGCAGGGCATTCAGCAGGCTCGATTTGCCCACGTTCGGCACCCCGACGATAACGACCGAGATACCATCGCGGATCAGGCGACCAGTGTCGGCGCTATTGATCAGCTGTTCAAGGGGGGCAACCACCTCGGAGCGAAGCTGCCGGAGAACACCGCTGCGATCAACAATTTCAATATCTTCGTCCGGGAAGTCAATCGCCACTTCAAATAATGCCCGCACGTGAACAAGACACTGCCGAATCTGGTCAACGCGTTGGTAAAGTCTGCCGCTTAACTGTTCAAGCGCCAGGTCCACCCCTTTTCGTGTTCGGGCAGCAAGGATATCGATGACCGCTTCAGCGCGAGTCAGGTCAATGCGTCCGTTTAAAAAGGCACGTTTGGTAAATTCTCCGGGGGTTGCCAGGTCGATTCCCAAGGAGAGTATCAGGTCAAGGATTGACTGCAGCACGAGATAGCTGCCATGACAGTGAACCTCGACGACGTCTTCCCTCGTATAGGTTCGGGGTGCCCTCATGTAGACAACAAGCGCCTCGTCAAGCAGCAGATCATTTTCTGGTGACCTGATTGTGCCGTAATAAAAACGATGAGAGTCAAAGCTGCAGGCGGAGGAAAGCGGATGAAAGATCGCCTTCAGGACAGTAAGGGATGCGGGGCCGCTCATCCTGATGATACCAATTCCACCCGCTCCCAGGGGTGTTGAAATCGCGGCAATTGTCGTACTGTCTGTGTCATCGTAAATCATGCCGTCAACCCTGCTTGAAATAAAACAGGCCGGACATTGCTGACCGGCCTGTTCTCAAATCTGCTCGCGGCACCTGTTCTCGTGCTCAAGTTCAGCTATCCTTCTTCCGGCTGGAATCACTTTTTTTCCGGTTCTGCGGCCTGCCCTTTTTCCTGCCGCCCGCTTTTCCTTTTCCCGGCTTATAAATCAGAACCTTCTTGAACAGCCCGTCCCCGACACTCCGGCTGCGAATGTCCGTATCACCCTGCAGGACCACATGAACAATCCTGCGCTCGGAAGGATTCAGCGAGGCGATAACCTGTGTCTTGCCATTTTGCTTAACCAGGGCCGCGCAGTCAACAGCCTTTTCCCGCAGCTCCTGATTGCGCCGCTCACGATAATCTCCGACATCAATGGCTAAACGAACCCGCTCGGAAATTTTCCGCGAAACGATCTTGCGAAGCAGATATTGCAGGCTGTCGAGCGTTCGGCCGTCTTCGCCGGTAAGATCGTCCTCAAACTCACCGCTGACCTTGCAATGAACACTGCCCTCAATTATCTCGGCCTCGACCATCGAAGGACAGGCCATCAACTCGAGAATTTTTCCAAGCTCGGCACGGATAACCTCGAGGCTTTCAGAAGAGATTTCAACCGGTTCACGGGATTGGGATTGCTCGCCATTTTCCCCGTTATCTTCTTCTTCAGTCTCATTTATTTCTTCAGTGTTATCGGGAACAACCGGAGTTGCAACTGTTTTGTGCTCGCGGGGTTCGGTTTTTTTCTGAGGTTTCGGCTTTGCAGGGCGTGCTTTTTTCTTTGCTTTGGGCTCAGCAGCATCTTTGTCAGACTGAACCGTCACCCGTATATGCGCTTTCTTGCGGATAAGACCGAAAATCCCGGTCGAACCGGTCTCGATTACTTCTATATCGAGGTTTTCCTGAGCGACAGTAAGGGTATCACACGCCTCTTTGATTGCTGAGGCAACATCTTTACCATAAAAGTCTTTTGTTTTCGGTGACATGATAATTCCCGATTATTTTTCGTCCTGAAACCACGTTCTCACTTTCTCAGCCAGAGTGATCAGGCGGCGGCAGGCGCAGATTTTTTCTGCCGATTAATCATATACTGCTGCAATATCGACAACAAGTTATTGACAAACCAGTAGAGAACAAGACCCGAAGCAAAATTGAGAAACATGAAGGTGAAAATGATGGGCAGAAACATCATGATCTTTGCCTGGGTAGGATCAGCCGTTGTTGGAGTCATCTTCTGCTGCAGAAACATCGAAGCTCCCATCAGCAGGGTCAGGACCGGCAGGCCTCCGAGATACGGTATGTCAAATCCAAGATAAAGGCGGTCCGGTGCCGACAGGTCGGTTATCCACAGCATGAAGGGTGCATGACGCAGCTCTATTGACTGCAGCAGGACTTTATACAGCGCAAAAAACACAGGGATCTGCAACACCATCGGCAGACAGCCACCCAGCGGGTTTACTTTATAGGTCTTGTAAAGATTCATCACTTCCTGGTTCATCCGGGCGGAATCATCTTTATATTTTTCTTTGATTTTGACCATTTTGGGCTGCAATTTCTGCATGTTTTTCATGGACTTCAGCCCTTTCTGGGTAATCGGCCAGAAAAGCGCCTTGAGGATCACCGTAACCAGGATGATGGCGATCCCGTAATTGCCGAAAATGGAATAAAGCCAGTTGAGCAGATAAAGCGTCGGTTTGGCGATAACGTCAAACCAGCCAAAATTAACGATCTTCTCAAGATTATAACCAGTCTCTTTCAGCACGGTCAGCTTTTTGGGACCATAGAACAGCTCGTACTCATATGTTTTCTCAGTTCCCGGGGCAAGCGTGTCAAGCGCTGAAACAAGATCGATTGACACGAGTTCATCCTGGGCATTCATGGTAACGGTTTTTGTTTTCTCCAGGGGGATAATTCCGGTCATGAAATAGGTCCCTTCATAGGCAATCCAGTCAAAGGTCCCCTGAACCGTCTTTTGGCCTTCTTTGAATTCCTTGAGTTTAAACTCCTGCAATCCCTCTTCATTGTAGTATGCCGGGCCTCTGAACAGCCATTGACTGCTTTTGCCCAGGGTGCCGAAGGGCATGTTGAGCTGACGGATGCCGCCCGAGCCCTGGAGCGCGAGTCCGCCAGTATTTTTAACCGTTACCGCATGCCTGATCAGATAACTGTCACGGCTGAACTCATAGGAGCGAACAATTTCAAGGCCGGCATCGCTGGCTGCCCGCATCAGCACAACACCACGGCCGGTCTGCTGATCAAAGGAGAAATCTTTACGGTCAAGGGTATACAGGGTGTTGCCGGGAAACGCACTGCCCCAGGAAAAAGAGAGTGGGTATCCCTGCTCCGGAGTGGTTTTTATCAGCTGCTCTCCGGTTGAATCATTCGAGCTTGTTTCATTATAATTTTTCAGGATAAAACTGGTAACGACGCCCCCAAGCTCACTCAGGGTTACGGTATAAAGATCTGTATCGATCGTTATCTTTTCAGCCGGGCGAGCAGGCTGCTGAACAGCTGTCTGGGTGAGCGGCTCGGCCGCTGACACCACCGGCGGGGCTACCGTCTGCGGAGGCGCATCTGCTGTCTGGCTCTGCTGCGGGGCGACAGTCGTGGATGGTTCGGGCGCAGGCTGTTCGACAGGACCGACAAAAAAATATTGGTAGCCGACGAGGATGACAAATGAAATAATGATCGCCAGAAAGGCTCTGTACATATCCATGATCTTAATTACTCTTCAGGTCTAGTTGTGAATTGGTCCGCTTGCAATGGGTATCGCCCGAGGGTCCGGAAATACCTAAACAACCGGATCGTAGCCACCTCGTGAAAGCGGATGACACCGCAGAACGCGCCAGAGGCCTTTGAACCCCCCGCGCAACGTTCCATAACGTTTAACAGCCTCTATGGTGTAAGCAGAACAGGTAGGATAAAAACGGCAGGTCTGAGGCAATAGAGGAGAAATAAGGTATTGGTACCCTCGTATTAAAAAGATGACTGCCCGAGCAGGTACCTTGAGTACAGACGCACAATTCATCTTCTACATTGACTCCGCAATCATCAGTTTACTAACCGCCCGGGTAATAAAATGTGGTGAATCAAGATCAAAATCAGGTCGAACAACAATGACGATATCGGCCCCTTGGGGATATTTTTTCCTGTTCAGCCGAAACGATTCCTTACATATCCTTTTAATCCTGTTTCTGACAACCGCCCCTTTAATTTTTCTGCTTACACTAATGCCTATTCGGCTGTTATCACGGTCGCTCTCGAGAAAAATTATACTGAATCCTTTTCCGTGCAACCGGGTCCCGTGCCTGTAAACTGTGTCAAAATCCCGGGATTTTCTTAACAGACACTCCTTGGGAAGGCCAAACTGCCGCAATTCAATCAGGCAGAGAGGCGCTTGCGTCCCCGGGCTCTTCGGGCGTTGATAATTGCACGTCCAGCTTTGGTCCGCATCCGAGCACGAAAGCCATGGCTTCTTTTACGCTTTGTGTTGCTCGGCTGAAATGTTCGCTTACTCATATTATTTATTCCTCAAAATACTACCCCATGATCACGCATGGTTTAAAATATAACGGGCCGGAAAGATAGTAGAAAGATGAACATTTCTTATCCGGCTTTCCTGCTTTACCATAAATAAGAGTGACAGAATGGCAAAACACAAAAAGATAATATTAAACATAGATAGTAACCAGTGTCAATTATTTTCGCCGCTGCATGGACTCCATCTGTTGCACAACTGATCGAGCTGTGCTACTTTTCTCGGGATACTCGTAAGGCTGTCGACCCAGACCTCCTCGCAACCTGACTTTGCACATTCGAAATCACCATGGCACACATTCAGAACATAACGATCTATGACGATATAGACTGGCAATTGCTCTGGGAAAACAGCCGTGAGACAAAATCATGGAAAAGCAAGGACGCCGGCGAATGGTCAGAAAGGTCAGCTTCCTTCGCACAGAGGACCAGACATTCGCCCTATGTCAGGCAATTTCTGGACTCCGTTGCTGTCGACAAAAACACAACCATTCTTGATGTCGGCTGCGGCCCCGGTACACTGGCCGTTCCATTCGCCCGTAAAGTATCACGTGTCACCGCCATTGATTATTCCAGAGGGATGCTTGACCAGTTGGAAGCGTATGCCAGGGAAGAGGATGTTCATAATATCAAGACGATACAATGTGCCTGGGAAGACAGCTGGGAAGAAAAAGAGATTGGCAGGCATGACCTGGTCATTGCCTCAAGATCGATGAATATCGAAAACCTTGCAGCAGGCATTGAGAAACTGCAAAAACACGCATTACGGCAGGTTGTCCTTGCCGAGAGGATCGCTCCTACTCCGTATGATCCTGACGCTTTTGGTGCAATCGGCAGATCATTTAGTTCCGGCCCTGACTATATCTACACAATGAATATGCTCCACCACCTCGATATCCATCCACGCATCGAACATGTTGAATTAACAGCTGAACCCTGTTTTAAGAACCTCGAAGAAGCCGTTCAGTCCTACAGATGGATGTTTCGAGACCTGAGTGAAGAAGAAGAGCGGAAACTGACACTGTTTTTATCATCGAGGATCATCAGAGCAGGTGATGATTTCATTGTTATTAAAAGAAACTACCCACAAAGATGGGCGCTCTTATCCTGGGCTAAGAATGCCTGAAACCGGGCGAACGTGTCCACTGCTATGTACACATCTGCAGCACACAGCCCGATTATAGAAAAGAGAAAAATTGCACACGATGAGTGAAACCGATCTGTTTGACGTCGCCGTTATCGGAGCGGGACACGCCGGTTGCGAGGCAGCGCTGGCTGCAGCCCGAATGGGATGCAAAACGATAGTCACGGTGATTAACGTCGACACCATAGGAGCCATGTCCTGCAACCCGGCTATCGGCGGCCTGGCAAAAGGGCATCTGGTGCGCGAGATAGATGCACTTGGCGGTGAAATGGCAAAAAACATTGACGAAACATCGATCCAGTTTCGCAAGCTCAACACCAGCAAGGGACCGGCTGTCAGATCATCACGGGCACAGGCGGACCGGCTTCTCTATCGCCTGCGCATGAAAGCTATCCTTGAAAATCAGGCAAACTTAACGGTGCGCCAGGCTGTCGTCGATTCCATCATCGTGAAAAACGGCACGGTAATGGGAATAAAGACCTCGCTTGATGAGATCATCCCGGCAAAAACGGTAGTCGTTGCCACCGGCACTTTTCTCAACGGACTCATCCATATCGGTCTGAAAAATTTTCCTGCAGGGCGTATGGGTGATGCACCCTCACTGAGCCTGGCCGAGTGGTTTAAGGCACAGGGCTTTAACGTCGGCCGCATGAAAACGGGAACAGTTCCAAGAATTGATGCCAAAAGCATCAACTACGAAGATCTGGAACCGCAGTACAGTGATGACCCGCCAACTTTTTTCGCTTATGGAAACAAGGGCGCGTATCGCCAGCAACAGCGCCCCTGCCATATTACCTACACCAACGAGACGACCCACGATATCATCAGAAAATCGATAGATCATTCCCCGCTCTTTGCCGGCATTATTGAAGGAGTTGGAGCACGCTATTGCCCGTCTATCGAAGACAAGGTGATGCGTTTTCCGGAAAAAGGACGCCACCAGATCTTTCTAGAGCCGGAAGGGCTGGAGACCGTCGAGGTTTATCCCAACGGAATACCAACCAGTCTTCCCCTCTCTACCCAGGTCGAGATGATCAGAAGTGTCAAGGGGCTCGAGAACGCCGTTATTATCAGACCGGGGTATGCGATTGAATACGATTATATCGACCCGCTTGAACTCATGCCGTCACTTGAAACCAAAAAGATTCGGGGGCTGTTTCTTGCCGGCCAGATCAACGGAACCTCCGGATATGAAGAAGCCGCTGCCCAGGGACTTATTGCGGCCATCAATGCTGTCCGCTCAATAAGAGCGCTTGAACCGCTAGTACTCAATCGCTCACAAGCATATATCGGCGTGCTGATAGACGACCTGGTGACACTGGGCACACGCGAACCCTACAGGCTTTTTACTTCGCGGGCGGAATACAGGCTGCTGCTCAGGGAAGATAATGCCGACGCGCGGCTCTCCCAGATTGGCTATGAAATCGGCCTGCTCCCGGAAAAACAGTACAGGGCGTTTCAGAGAAAGCAAGCAGAAATCAGCTCGGCTCTTTCTCTGCTGGAGTCGACCTCAATACGCCCGACAAATGATATAAATACAGTGCTCGACGGGCTGGGGAGTGCGCCTTTAAAAAAGAAATCATCACTGGCCGAGCTGCTCCGCCGCCCCGAATTATCGATCAAGGACCTTACAGGAGTTATGCCTGAAGAAAACAGCGAGGAGATACACCGCCTGCTGGGGTCTGAGTTCAAAGAAGAAGTTCAGCTGCAGGTAAAATTCAGCGGCTACATTGAGCGGCAGGGCGAGCAGGTGGCCCGGTTCAGAAAAATGGAGTCGATGACCATACCTGAAGATCTTGATTATTCAACCCTGTCCGGGCTCTCCAATGAAGTTATTGAGAAGCTGACCACGATCAAACCGTTGTCGCTTGGCCAGGCCTCACGAATTTCAGGCGTTACCCCGGCAGCGATTTCGATATTGCAGGTGCACCTGAGAAAAATCGGCAGCCACAGGAAACATGCAGAACTGCACGAAAACAAGAGATAAAATTCAACTCCCGGATCTCAATGCTCACCTTCCCTGAAATTGACCCCGTTCTCCTCCATCTCGGGCCCCTGAAGATTCGCTGGTACGGACTCATGTACGTACTTGGTTTTATTGCCAGTTATCTTCTCGTCAAAAAGCAGATACGGGATGTTAAATTTGACCGGCTTGGTGCCCATTTCGAAAATCTCAATATCGTCCTCATCCTAGCTATTGTCCTCGGAGGTCGCCTTGGTTATGTCATCTTTTACAATCTTCCCTATTATCTTGAGAATCCCCTGGAAATCCCGGCAACGTGGTCGGGCGGCATGTCATTTCATGGCGCCACAATCGGACTGATTGTCGCAGGATTTATTTTCTGCAGAATAAAGAGGATAAACTTCTGGAAGACGGCGGATATCTATGTGGTGACGATACCTGTCGGGCTCGGACTTGGAAGAATTGGTAATTTCATAAATGGTGAATTGTTCGGAAGGGTTTCGGAGCTTCCATGGGCAATGGTTTTCCCGGGCGGTGGCCCCGTTGCCAGGCATCCTTCGCAACTCTACGAAGTCATTCTCGAAGGGATCATTCTTTTCGCAATCCTCTGGACAAATCGCCAAAAGCCATGGCAGGCGAGCAGCTCCTGGCCGCACGGCTCACTGCTTGCCCTGTTTCTAATCGGTTATGGAATGTTTCGCTTTTTTGTCGAGTTTTTCCGGGAACCTGATCCGCAAATCGGCTTGATCTACGACCTGCTGTCGATGGGCCAGCTGCTCAGCTTCATCATGATCGGTGGCGGAATTCTGCTCTGGATGCTGCGTGCTTCCTCAGCAGGAAAAACAGCTACTCGAACTTGACCCTGGTATAGAGTTTCTTTCCCGGCCGAAACTTGACAACGTTATGCGCAGGTATCGTCATCGCCTGGCCGGTTTGAGGATTTCTGCCCTTTTGCTCCGCACGCTCTACCACCCGAAAGGAACCGAACCCGGACAGGGTCACACGTTCACCCCGCCCCATGGCTTCGGCCAGGTGGCCAAGTACACTTTCAAGTGCTTTTCCGGCAGTACTTTTGGTTAAATCTCCCGACGCCGCTATAGTGGCAACCAGTTCGCTTTTATTCATTCCACCCTCATTGTCAAAATAATCTCCGATATCCTGAAGCCTCGAAGACTATTACTGTTTTCAGCTGGAAATACAATTGTGGTAAATACCCATTTTTAGATAGGTATAACTACCCAGTCTGAATATTTTACGAGTCGATACGGCCTGCTAGTCAGGGAGACTTGGGGGAAAGCGGATAAAATAAATCTGTTATGATGTGAGAAGCAGACGGAATTATTCCGGGAGCTGCTCCTTTGTCACCGACGTGACAAAGAGATTCAGCCGGATAAGGCGTAGCTGAAACAGGAGGGCACATACTGGATGTTCCCCGTTTGGTGGTGCCGGTCAGCTGGGATCATTCAACATCCACATAACCATGACCAACTGCATATTTGACCAGATCAACACTGTTTTTCAGGTTAAATTTCTTCAGAAGATTAGACCGGTGATGGTCAATGGTCCGGGGGCTCAGATTGAGTTTAGCCGCCATTTCCCTGGTAGTATGACCATCGACCACCATTGCCAGGACCTGCTTTTCGCGCCTGGTCAAACCGCTGAGCGTACTGGTCTCCTGGTCTCGATATGCTTTTAATGCGTCATCGGTAAAATCATCCAGAAGATACGGAGATATGTAGGTCTTGCCGTTGCTGATTTTTTGAATAGCAAGCAGAAGTTCACCTTCAGAATCGCTCTTGACAAGATAGCCGTCTGCCCCTGCGGACATCGCCTGGTAAAAAAACTGCTTGTTTTTATGCATGGTGAGCATCAGAATTTTCAATGAAGGATATTGTTTCTTCAACTTTCTTGTCAGCTCGACCCCGTTGATTTTCGGCATCGAGATATCAAGGATGACCAGTTCCGGAAGCTCCTTTTCCAGATAAGCGAGGAGTTCCTCACCGTCTGCGACTTCGCCGGTTATCTCCAGGTGTGCTTCCCTGGTAATGATATTCCTGATACCATGGCGAATCAGCATGTGATCATCAGCAAGAACGATTCGATAGCGACTGTCTCTCTGCACCATATCAACCCTCCTCAGCTTTTCCGTGGAACCACTCCGATCTGTGGACAGGCTTCGAGTAGCACACACCTGTCGCAATGGGGGGAAACCGGCCTGCACAGGCCCTGGCCAAAAGCTACGAGCAGGCTGTTGACCCGCTGCCAATATGCTTTCGGCAGTTTTTTCCTCAGGGCCATCTCCGTTTCCAGCGGGTTCCTGGTCTTGACATACCCCCAGATATTCATAATGCGGTGAACATGCGTATCCACGCAGATTGCCGGGATATCAAAGGCAACTGAAAGCACCAGGTTAGCAGTCTTTCTCCCGACTCCCGGCAGGCTCAGCAGTTCTTCTAAAGTTTCAGGCACCCTGCCCTGGTATGTGTCAACGAGCAGCCGGCAGCATTGGATCAAATGCCGCGCTTTATTCTTATAAAAGCCGACAGGATAAATAAGTTTTTGTATCTCTTCCTGACCGAGGCCAGCTAGCTGCTCTGCATCAGCCGCCCGCATAAAGAGCCGTTCTGAAGCAAGGGCCGTTACTTCATCTTTGGTTCGTGCCGAGAGAATAGTCGCGATCAATACCCGAAACGGGTCCGCTGTCTGAACGCCGATAAGATCCACCACAGGCACCCGGTAAGCCCTGACCTCTTGCTCAAGGGCAGCTAAAAATCTTCCAATATCAACCAAGTTGGGGTAAAAGCTTTATTTTTGGATGTTTAATTAAAAGAAACGGTCCATACAACAGCAGAACGTCTCTTTTCTACAATTGCCAAAACGAACCTGCGCAGCTTATCACATTGCGGCACCTGTTTTCCATAGGAGATTTTCTCTTTTTCATTGACAGAGACCGATCCTGAACACCCGATTGCTTCAAGCAGCGGAGAAAACCAACATAATACCTGAGCCCCACGGACGATACCATGACCAGTACCCCAGTAAAACCATTACCGGTAAATTCTGCTGAATGCAGAGACCGGGGATGGAGCGAAATCGATATCGTCCTGGTCACCGGTGATGCATATGTTGACCACCCTTCATTCGGCGTCTCCCTAATCGGCAGGCTCCTGGAGAGCAGGGGATATCGTGTTGCAGTCCTCCCCCAGCCCCGGTTCGACAACGAGGCGGACTTCAAGCGCTTCGGAAGACCGCGGCTGTTTTTTGGCATTTCGGCCGGCAACCTCGATTCCATTGTTGCCAACTACACCGGTAACGGCAAAGTCCGTGATGTCGATGCATTTTCCCCAAAGGGCAACCCCTGGCGGACATCGCGGCAGGCAAAAGATAACCGCTGGCGCCCGGACCGTGCCGTTCTCACCTACACCCAACTTGCCCGCAGGGCATATCCCGGAGTGCCTGTTGTTCTTGGCGGCGTTGAGGCATCGCTCCGCCGTTTCGTCCATTTCGACTACAAGCAGGACAGATTGCGGGGCTCACACCTGGTCGACGCCAAGGCAGACCTGCTGATCTACGGCATGGGGGAAAAAAGTGTGCTGCAGACTGCGGAAACAATCGCAGAGGGCAACCATCCGGACAATATCCCGGGAACCTGCATCAGGCTCAATGACGCGGATATGAGCCTGTTTCGCCGGCAGATGGATCGTTGCGGCATGCCGGTCACCGAGTTGCCGGCGTGGCAGGATATCCGGGAAAACAGCGCTCTTTTCATGGCAGCTGAGACGGAAATAGACCGCCAGGCGCGAGCGCTGAGCAATACCGTTCTCATCCAGAGACAACAGGCCATGTGGGTTGTCCAATACCCTCCGAACACACCGCTTGATTCCGGGGAAATGGATCGCCTTTATGAACTGCCTTTCAGCCGCAGGCCCCATCCGTCTGCCCCCGACATTCCTGCCTATTCGATGATTAAAGATTCTCTTACCATCGTTCGGGGCTGCTCCGGGAACTGTTCTTTTTGTGCCATCAGCCGCCACCAGGGCCCTGCGGTTACCAGCAGGAGTGTCGGCTCGATTGTTAAAGAGGCCCGCTCTGTTGCTGAAGGCGGCAATTTCGCCGGAACAATCAGCGATCTCGGCGGACCGACAGCAAACCTCTATGGTACCAGCTGTGCAATCGGTTCATGCAGCCGGCATGACTGTCTGTATCCAAAAGTCTGTAAAAATCTGCTGATCGATGAAAAACGCTTTATCGAGATGTTGGATCAGGTCGGTGCAATAGAGAGGGTAAAACAGCTGTATATCTCTTCGGGTTTGAGAATGGAACTTCTCAGGAAGACCCCGGAACTTATGCAGAAACTTATCGACAAACATATTCCCGGCAGCCTGAAAATTGCCCCGGAACACACGGAAACCGAGGTTCTCAGATTGATGCACAAGGAGCCGCACAGCCAGCTGGTGGCATTTATTGAAACTTTTAAAACCATGTCAAAAAAAGGTGACAGGAATCTTCAAATTACGCCGTATATCATCAGTGCTCATCCAGGCTGTACGAAGGAGCACACTGCACAGATGGTGCGGAGATTGAAAAAACTGGGGATTACCATCAGGCAGTTCCAGGATTTCACCCCGACACCGGGAACTATTTCTACAGCAATGTATGTCAGCAAGATTCACCGGGACACGGGCAAACCCATCGAGGTTGCCGACAGCCAGCGTGAGCGCAAAGCACAGCGCAGCCTGATTGAAAAAGCCTTTTTTCAGGACAATACGCAGCAGAAGAGGCCTGCGGGCAATAAACGTCACATTCGTTTTGTGAAGGGCAGGAGACACTGAAAAAAATCCCCCCGAAGCTTGCCGGTCGAGTAACATTTCGCTTACCGTAAATATGGCTAGATGTGTTACTATGGTTTCCTCGGAAAAATCTATGGTCAGTGGTGGTACGGATGAGCTGTCGAGATAGTCTTCCATACATACCATCACCTTGTCTAATCCAAATGGCCGGAGGTAAGCCCAGTGGTCCCGAAAACGGGCAGTTTGTTTGATGTATCAGGAAAAGTAGCCGTCATTACCGGAGGTGGAGGCGATCTCTTCAGCGTCGTGTCGAATGCTCTTGGATCTCTGGGTGTTCGCGTTGCAGTGCTGGATATTGATCTTGGCAAGGCAGAGACTGTAGCAGAAAAAATCAAGCGCACCGGTGGTCAAGCTCTGGCCCTGCAGTGCAATGTTCTTGAGCCAGAGGCATTACTCCAATGCAGCCAGGCTATCGACCGGGAGTGGGGAGCCATTGATCTTCTGATTCCCGGCGCCGGAGGCAATCAGCCCGGTGGCACAACCTCTGATGAAGTTTTTGAATTAAAGGGAAAAAAGCGGGTGGGCAGTATGGATTTTTTTGATCTTGACTTCTCAGGATTCCGCCAGGTCTTTGACCTGAATTTTCTCGGAACTTTTTTAACGATCCAGACCTTCTCACATTCGATGGTGCAGCAGGGGCATGGTTCAATCGTGAACGTTTCATCCATGAGCGCTCTGACCCCATTGACAAAAGTTGCAGCCTACTCTGCAGCAAAGGCAGCCGTGAGTAACTTCACCCAATGGCTGGCAGTCCACTTTGCCCGCACCGGAGTGAGAGTTAATGCCATTGCTCCGGGTTTTTTTATGACGGAGCAGCTTCGCTTCCTCCATATTGACCAGGAGACCGGCGAGCTCACTGATCGGGCACGAAAGGTGATAGCGCACACACCGCTGGGCCGCTATGGGGTACCGGAAGATCTGATCGGCACGATTATCTGGCTGTTGTCCGATGCCTCAACGTTTGTTACGGGGATCGTTGTTCCCATTGATGGCGGCTTTTCAGCCTATTCTATCTGACAGCGTCTGCCCGTTTCTGTGAGGCCGTGTCAACAAAGCGGCTTTCAGGCTGGCACATAGGTAAATCTATAGGGGAAAGGAATAAAATGGATGTAACACTCAATGACAAGGTTGTACTGGTCACCGGTGGTGCCGGTCCAATGGGCACAGCGGTGGCAAGAAAAATGATAAGCCGGGGATGTACGGTAGCGATGGTTGACATCAATTCGGAAGCTCTGCGAAAAACGGCGGATGAATTAGGCGAAAAAGCACTGCCTTTTGTGGCTGACATCACAGATTTTGCTGAGGTGGGATCAGCGTATGCAGAAATTGAGAAACAGTTTGGCGGTGTTGACATTTTAGTCAACAACGCCGGAATTCTTTCCAACAACAAAGCTCTGGAAACCTCCCCGCAGGAATGGAACAATGTCATGGCAGTCAACCTCGACGGCGCCTTTTACCTCTCTCAAAGAGTCATACCGTATATGAAGTCAAAAGGCTGGGGAAGAATTATCAACACCTGTTCCCTCGCCGCCAAAACGGGCGGCATAACAGCTGGCACGGCCTACACGACCTCAAAAGGGGCCCTGACCTCCCTGACATTTTCCCTGGCCAGGGAACTGGCCGGGGCAGGCATAACGGTAAATGGAATCTCGCCGGCCTACGTGAAAACTCCGATGATTACGGAACAGCTCAATGAAGAGCAGCGCCAGGAATTATTGAAACAGATTCCCGTTGGCCGCTTTTGCGAAACGGAAGAATTCGCCCACGTGGTTCTCTTTCTTGCTCACCCGTTAAGCGGGTTCATCACGGGTGAAATCATTGATATAAACGGTGGACTGCATTTTGACTGAAAACGATTGATCGCAGGTCACGCTGCGCTTAACCTGATACCTGAAACCCACGGGAGCAATAATGGAATATACACTGGAGTCAATGTACGGTCTGCAAAACGAGGTGGCCGTAATCACCGGAGGATCCGGCAGTATCGGAGCCGAAGCGGGTTTAACGCTGGCCTCGTTAGGGGCCAGCGTTATTTTGCTGGGACGAAACAGAGAAAAACTGAAAAAAATTCAAGAGCAATATAAAAACAGCGGTATAGAATTGGATATCGACACCTTTGATATTCTGGAAAAAGAGAGTGTCCAGACAGCGATGAAAAACGTCGCGGACAAATACGGTAAAATTGATATCCTGATTAACTCGGCCGGTATGGCTCACCTGGAAGATGCTGTCGATTTTTCGGAAGACCAATGGGACCTGGTTATGGGAGTTAACATAAAAGGCATGTTTCTCTGCTGTCAGGCAGCGGGCAGGTTCTTTCTGCAGCAGAAGAAAGGGCGGATCGTGAATATCTCCTCTGTACGGGGGCTTCAAGGTCGAATCGGAGACATGGCCTACGCACCGAGTAAAGGCGCGGTGAACCTGTTGACGAAATCACTGGCCATTGAATGGGCGCCCCACAATATCTGCGTCAATGCCATAGCCCCGACATTTACCGTGACCGATATCAACAAGGAAGATTTAAAAAACAAAGAATACCGTGACTGGGTCGTATCGAGAATACCAAAGAGAAGATTGTGTGAGCTGCAATACCTCGTTGGCCCCATCGCCTTTCTCTGTTCACCGTGCATGGAATTTGTAACCGGACAGATTCTCTATGTCGATGGCGGCTGGACCGCTGCATAGAATTAAACAAACAAAAACAAATACATAATAACATAACACAAAGCGCATCCAGGTGCTGGCAATGGATAAATCCAGACGAAAATATGACACGCTTCATATGGGCCGCTCCTCCATCGATCTCTATGCCAACGAAATTGGAGCTCCTTTTGAAGAAATAAAGAGTTTTGCCGCCTATGTGGGCGGCTCACCGACCAATATCAGTGTCGGTGCCCGGCGGCTGGGACTGAAGACTTCGCTGCTCACGGGACTTGGTGATGATCCAGTGGGTGATTTTGTGCTGCACTTTCTCAGGCAGGAAGGGGTGGAGACAAAATTCATTCAACGTAAAGCCGGACACAGAACGAGCGCAGTTGCCCTGGGCATTGAACCGCCGGACAAGTTCCCGCTGGTATTTTATCGTGACAAGTGCGCCGACATCCAGCTCACCATTGACGATGTCCTGGCTGCCCCGCTTGGCGATTGTCATATTTTCCAGTTTGCCGGCACCAACCTGTGCAAAGAGCCAAGCCGCAGCGCCACAATCTTCGCTGCGGAGCTCGCCCGGAAGGGAGGAGCCGAAGTGGTACTCGACATTGACTTCCGCCCGGACCAGTGGCACGACCCGCGGGCATTTGGCGTAACCGTGCGATCAGTATTACCCTACGTTGATATCGTCATTGGTACCGAAGATGAAATCAATGCGGCAATGCTGGTCGACGTCGGCCAGATGAGCCTGACCCACTCGCAGATTTCAGACACCAGGGTTACCGGCAATATTGACCAGGCCATTGAAACCCTTCTCCGTCTGGGGCCGCAGGCACTCCTGCAGAAACGCGGGCAGGATGGCGTTCGGGTGCATATCAAACACGAAAACGGGCCACTTGAGCGCATCGATGCGCCAGGCTATCCGGTAGAGATATGCAACATCCTCGGTGCGGGTGATGCATTTGGCGCCGGATTTCTCTATGGCTACGTGAAGGGCTGGGGCTGGTACAAATCGGCACGGTTGGGAAATGCCTGCGGCGCCATCGTGGTTACCAAGCACGGTTGCGCCAATTTTACCCCGACAATGCCGGAGGTCCTGGAGTTTGTAGATAGACATGGCGGCTTCTAGCGCCGAGACTTTAATAAGCAATCGAGGCCACAGTTATAGAACCTTTGTGCGAAACGGAGCAGTGCTTCCTTTCGTCTTGTTTTACTCTTATTTCTGTCCTTTTGTTATCCAGCCCTGCGGCAGGTCCATTTCCACCAGATGGCGAAAGTGGTGTTTGGTGTCGAGGTATAACTGCTTATACATCGAAAACAATTTGCTGTAGCTCTGATGGGCCTCATTATCAGGTTCGAACACTGCCCCGGTCACAACCGTCCGATCTACTGCCGCTTTGAAATCAGGATAGAGTTTCAAGCCGACCCCTGCAAGGATCGCCGCGCCCAGGACTTCGGTGTGACTCTGGGTAAGACTGATTACCCGTTTGCCGAGCACATCGGCTATGATCTGGTTCCAGATTCGACTGGCAGCCGCCGCCCCGCCGATGCGCAGCTCTGTTATGGCAAGACCGTTCTCTGATTCAAGCAGGTCAATGACATGTCTGATTGCAAAGGCGGCGCCCTCAAGAACCGAGCGAAAAAAATCCCCGCGGTTATGACCGAGCGTCACCCCAAAAAAGACGCCCCGTGCATACGGGTCCCAGATAGGGGTCCTCTCCCCGGCAAGGTAGGGGAGAAACAGCAACCCCTTGCTTCCGGGAGGCGAATCCGATGCCTGAGCGGTGATCAGTTCATAGACATCCCGGCCCGTTGCAGCCGCTTCTCTCTGCTCAAGCTCACAGAACGTGTCCCGAATCCAGCGGAGCGCCGAGCCCACCCCGTTGATCGCCCCGATATACTGCCAGCAGTTCTCGGTAACATTTGTACAGTTCATGAAACGGTGATCGAACTGACCGGTAGTTATCGGCCCGGCAACCCGTGCAGCGGTGCCCATTATCACAAAACACTGGCCCTCTTCCAGGACCCCGGTGCCAAGGGATGCACCGATCGTATCCATGCAGCCGCCGATGACAGGTGTTCCCATTTTCAAACCGGTCAGTTTGGCCGCTTCCCCGGTGATCGAGCCAACCACCTCATGGCAGCCGACGGGACGAGGTAATTTCTGCTCATCGATCTCGAGTGCATCGAGAAACGGCTGGTGCCACCTGCGTTTGCGAATATCAAAAAGAAGTGTTGTCGAGGCCCGGGAATAGTCAATGGTAAATTCACCGGTCAGCCGCGCCACCAGATAGCCGCCCGGCACCATCAACTTGTGAGCTGCCTGGAAAGACTCCGGCTCGTTGTGCTTGAGCCAGAGTATGGTCGGCAGGGAGAACGCTCCGGGGGCAAGGGGATTGCCGGTAATTTCAAAGACGGTATCAGCGCCAAGCTGCTCCTTGATCCGCTCTACTTCCGGCAGGGCCCGCTGATCCCAGAGCATGATCGCCGGACGGATAGGGGTCCCGGTTTCATCAACGGCGATAAGCCCGTTTGTGCAGCCGACGCCGATCGCCTTGATAGCATCCGGATCGATATCACCGATTGCATCCCGAATCGCACCAATTGTCGCCTGCCACCAGGCCTCGGCGTCATGCTCTGCCTGTCCGGGTACCGTGCTGATCATCTGGTACTCGCCATACCCGGAACCGACCAGTGTGCCATCCAGGCTAAAGACCCCCGCCTTCGTACCGGTGCCTCCGATATCAATACCCAACAGATATGGTTTTTTATCAGTCATGCTCTATTTCCCTTTATCTTTGCGAGTTACGAGGGGGCCGGATGCCTGCCGGTATCTGCAGATGTGCTGCCGTTCCTGGAAAAACGTACCAACCGGATACTGTTTCTTTAGAAGTGGGCCAGCTGATGGATGATATGGTGTTTCATCAAGTGCTCTGAGAGATCTCTGTCCCTGCTTCGCAAGGCCTGAACTATCGTTTTGTGCTGGTTGATAGCTTTCTCCAGCCGGTTAATGGGCAGTTTTATTACCAGTCGTGACAATTGGATTTTTGCATCTAATTTTTCTATTATTTCAAATAGATGAGTGTTTTTTGTCCGACCGGCAATCTCTAGGTGAAACATGCTGTCTTTTTCAAAAGCAGCCGCGATGTCTTTTTGCGCTATAAGCGCGTCACATTCGTCAGCAATACGTTCAAGATGATTAAAGTCTTTGTCAGTACCGACTTCTGCAAGCAGTTTTGTTGACAGGGTCTCCAGCCGGGCACGGATGTGGGCAAGCTGTATGGCTTCTTCATTTGTCAACGAGCTGACGACAGCATTGCTCCGTGGTTTCAGCGTAACCAGTCCATATTCACTCAGTTTCTTCAGGGCTTCACGTATCGGTGTGCGGCTCACCCCGAACAGCTGTCCCACTTTCTCCTCATGGATCTTGTGACCGGCCTGGAACTCTCCTGAAAGTATCATCTTTTTAATATAGATGTATACCTGCCCGGATAAACCGTTATAGTTGAGATCAATCTTTTTCATAGTTCCGGCAACATTGTCATCTGCTGTGGTTCCTTTTTGCTTATTATCTTCACCCATTATCCATAAAGTGTCATATATCGAGAAAATGACAGCGCTGCTGCAGTTATGAATCGCGAAGTGTCTCGGTTATTTTTGCGCCAATAAAATCAAGACTGGAAAGCACGCGGTCAGCAACGTTTTCCTCAAGACAGCGCTTGACCCGGGCGATCGATATCTGGGCAAGCATGACCAGATCTGTCTCCTGCAATAGTTCTCCTATGGCCTGCGCAACTTCTGCGTCATGACCGGCAATGTCACCGCTGTTCAGTCTGGCAAACGCTCCAGGGCACAATCTCGGAACAAGAACCGGTTTTTTATTCAGCCGCTGGGAAACTTCTTCAAAGAGGATGCGTGAGGGTTCCTCCGTGGTCGGATTAGTCATTATCAAACCGATTCGATCTGCATTTTGTACCGCATATTCCATCATCGGTTCATCAACTTTCACGACGGGTATACTCACCCTGCCGCGAACCTCATTAACACAAGGCGAAAGAGATGAACAGCTGACCACAGCGAGCTCCGCTCCAGCGGCCTCAGCCGAAGACACCATCCTTGTCAGCCAGTCGATGATCTCCGGCGTAATGCTCCCCAGGGCAGACAATTTTCTCAGTATGCCCTCATCTAAGACATGTGTTACGCCAATATTTTTAATTGATCCAGTAACGGCTTCATGAACCGGGTCAATTACCAGCCGCGTTGTGTGCACCAGACCGACAAGTCCCATCCTTATTACCTCCAATCGCTACTTTTTCCCCGGTACCGTTCCATGCAGCTCCAGCAGGGAAGCCATCAGCTTGTCCCCAAGGCCGGCATCGATAGCAGATTGATATGTGGACAGCAGGGAGTCGACCAGGTAACTTTTAAATTCAAGGCTGTCGGCAAAGCCCTTAAAATAGCCGACATCCTTAAAGGCATTGGCGATAGAGAACTTGTGCCCGGTCAAATCACCTTCCAGAAGCGGCGGCACCATTTTCCTGAGTACGCCGCTGTCCGCCCCGCCCGACGACATCACCTCATAGAGGACCTTTGCGTCCACGCCAGCCTGAAAACAAAGAGACATTCCTTCTGAAATCAGTGCGGTGTAGCCACAGGAAATGAAATTATTGATCAATTTAGCACTGTGGCCGGACCCTGGAAGGCCAAAATAGGCAATATTCTCAGAATAACACTCCAGCAGCGGCCTGATTCTTTGAAAAACCTCACCATCCGCCCCCACCAAGCTGTTCAGCCTTCCGGCCTCAGCATCCTTTGGCGCACGGGTAACCGGGGCATCGGCGAAACCGGCCTGTTTCCCGGCAAGATCCCCGGCAATGCGCCTGCTCAGCGCAGGGTCGCTGGTCGAACAGTCAACCAGGATAAAGCCGGGTCTGCATTTTTGCAGAACACCGTTTTCAGCATAAACAAGCGTTTCTACCTCCTTTGCTCCGGTAACACAGAAAAACACGATATCACTTCTTTCAACAAGCTCTGCTATGCTTGATGCCTCTGCTGCACCCTGTTCGAGAAGGTCCTCAATCCCTGCCCTGTTACGGTGAACGTGGCCCGTCAGCGGATAGCCGTTTTTCAGGATATTTGCGGCAATACCGTGCCCCATCATCCCTAAACCGACAAAACCGATTCTCTCTTTCATAGTAGCCCCACAGATATCAGGATCAGGATGATTTCGCCATGGAACAGGCAAGCCTGAAAGCGGCCATCAGGGCTTTCTCATTGGCAACACCTTTTCCGGCAATATTAAAGGCGGAACCGTGTGCGGAGGTCGTAACCGGATAACGCAAACCGGCATGGACGGTAACACCGTGATCAAAGCCCATCAACTTCATGGCGATCTGTCCCTGGTCGTGATACATGGTAACAATGGCATCGTACCTGCCATCACGGCCTTGCAAAAAAATAGTGTCGGCAGGAAACGGCCCCTCGACATTAATTCCTGCATCCCTGGCGAGCTTGACCGCAGGCTCGATAATCTCAATCTCCTCACTACCGAAACTGCCGCCATCACCGGCATGGGGATTGAGTCCGGCAACCGCAATTCTAGGATCATCCTTTCCACTGGCCTTGACTGCATTGTGGAGCAACCTGGTGGCCTCAACAATTTTTGCCGTGGTTAAAAGTTCGCTTACCTGTTTATGCGAGACATGTGAAGTGGCCCTCGAGGTCCAGAGATTGCCGAGCGTATTGAGCAGCCCAAATTCCCCTTCATGCCCGAGTTGATCAATAAAAAAACCTGACTCGTCTTCGTGTTTCAGGCCGGCAAGATGCATAGCCTCCTTGTTCAAAGGAGCAAAGCACATTGCATCGGCAAAACCACTGGTGCATAACTCCAGACCCTGAGCCAGGCAATCAAGCTGATATTTCCCTGATTCCTTTGATACCTGCCCGAGTTTGTAGTCCTTGAGAACAAATGCAGGACGCTCCAAAAGCACGATTCCACCTGTATTCAAGGTTTCACCGTCTACCCGGTCAGTCAGCCGGTAATCCAAGTTGACACCGGCAATACGTATGCCATCAGCAAAGACCTTTCTGTCTGCCACTACTATAACATCAGCCAAATCGGCAACAGCAGGATCTGCAAGCACTTTTGCCGTCAGTTCAGGGCCGATACCGCCAGGATCTCCTAGGACCAGAGCTATACGGGTTTTTTTATTCTCATTCATAACGAGTAATTATCCATAAAATAAGTTGACCAGAGTCAGTGAGACCGGTGGAAAATAGGTGACCAGCAGCAGGACACAAATGAGCACGAGAATGAAGGGTATATTGACCTTTGTCGTCTCCCAGATGTCAGTTTTTGCGATCGAACAGGCGGTAACCAGCACACTTGCGACCGGCGGGGTCTGCTGGCCGATGGCGATATTGAGGGTCATGATCAAACCGAACTGAATGGGATTGATGCCGATCTGGTGTACCAGCGGCATCACGATCGGGACAATCAGAATTATTGCGGCGGCGCCATGCAAAAACATGCCGACAACAAACAGCATGACGTTCAGCAGAGCCAGCACCATGATCTTGTTGCTGGTGAAACTCATCATCCAGGAGGCAAAGTGCTGCGGCACCTGCATTTCGGTAAGATGCAGGCCAAGCACCGCCGATGTGGCAACCAGTAGCATGACAACCGCTGTCTGGTTAACCCCTTCCACCATCGCTTTCCTCAGATGGAACCAGTTGATTTCACGGTATATGACCCCCCCGATAAACAGTGCCGCCACCACAGCCAGCCCGGCTCCCTCCGTTGCCGTTACAATGCCTCCAAAAATACCGCCTAGAATGATAACCGGCAGCGTCAGGGCCCAACCTGCTTCTTTAAAGGCAACCCACAATCTGGATAGAGAGAAGGCTTCCTCGCGCGGCAGATCATAGCGAACGGCGTACCAGTAGCAGAGTCCCATCATTGAGAATCCGCCGAGAACGCCGGGAATGATTCCCGCCACAAAGAGCTGCACGATAGAGGTATCTGAAAGCGCGCCATAAATGATCATGGCGATCGATGGCGGGATAATTATGGCGATCGACGCCGACGATGAGGTCACCGCAGCCGAGAGTTCCGGCGAGTAATTGCGCCTTTTCATGGCCGGGATCAGCACCGAGCCGATTGCAGCGACATCGGCAACGGCAGAGCCTGAAATCTCGGCAAAAAACATCGACACCCCGACATTAACCATTGCCAGCCCGCCGCGGACGAATCCGATCAGCGCCGAGGTGAGGCTGATCAGACGCCGGGAGATACTCGTCGTATTCATCAGGGCCCCAGCCAGAATGAACAGCGGTATGGCCAGGAGCGGAAAATTAGTTGCCCCGTCAAACATGGTCAGGGCTGCATTATAGATGCTGTTTACGCCTTTCGACATGACCATGCCGATTACGGCAACGGCGCCCAGCGCCACGGCAATCGGCACATTTATCAGGATAAGCGCAAGGAGACCCACTACCAGCAGAATGGTAATCATGATTTACTCGCCTCCTCAATCGCCTGATCTATTGCTTCTTTTTCAAAATCGATGCCCGCCATGGATTTTCCCCAGGCCTCCGGCATACTGAGCACTTCGGCGATTATGAACAAAACCGCGCCGACGGGAATCACTGACTGGGTAAAACTGAGATGGACCCAATCGAGGCTGACGAGCGTTTCTTCCCCGAAAACACCGAGAAGATACCAGCCGGCATAACCGACAACCGTGAAAAAACCGATGACGACAACCTCTGCGGTTATAAATGCCGCCCCTCTCAGTGGTCTGGGCAATGAAAGAAAAAGTCCCGGAAATCCGAGATGCCCCCGATGACAGACCGCAAGAGCAGACCCATAGTAGGTCAGCCAGGCAAGCAGGACCGAGGCAACTTCATCGTACCAGATCAATGACTGGCCAAGAAACCGGAAAACTACGGCGAGAACCACAATAACAGCTAGGGAAATCAACAGAGTTATGGAAATAAACTCCAGAATTATTTCCAGCCATTTTTTCAATCGACTAACCATGTCCAGATCCTGCCTGCAGGGGCGTCCTCAAAATAAAATGATGCACCCGGCACATCAGGCCGGGTGCAGTAGTTCAACTATTCAGCCAACTGCAGAGCAATATCAATCATCTCTTTACCGCTGGCAACCTCATTTCCGAACTCAGCATAAATAGGCTTGCTCGCCTCAACAAAGGCTGCACGGTCAGCAATGTTGACTTCCATGCTTTCACCCAGTTTGGTTTGCAGCATCATGTCATCCATTACACCGGTGGCATACATCCAGCCCTGGACGTCAACTGCTGTCTTCTCGAGAATCTGCCTCACATCCTCGGGAAGCTTGTCCCATTGCGAAGCACCAGTGGTGAGATAGGATGGGGTATAGACATGACCGGTGACGGACAGATACTTCTGGACTTCATTGAGTTTTGCAGCGTAGATGTTGGTGTACGGATTCTCCTGACCATCGATAACACCGGTCTGAAGTCCTACAAAAACCTCAGAAAAAGACATCGGGGTAGGATTTGCACCCCAGGCCGAAAACATTTTCACCCGCCAGGTAGATTTCGGAGTCCTGATCTTCAAACCTTTCAGGTCATCGGGAGTATTGATCGGCTTGACGTTATTGGAGATGTGACGAATGCCGTTTTCCCAGAAGCCAATGACCTTATAGCCTTTGGCCTCAATAGCAGGGGCAATCATCGGCCAGAACACCTTGTGCTCAATCCTGTTCAGGTGGGCCCGGTCTTTTACCAGAAAGGGCATATCAAAAAGACCTGCCTCAGGGGAAATTGATGACATGATTGAAGACGGCATTGCCAGGTGAACGGTTCCCAGCTTCAACTTCTGCATCAGATCTTTGTCATCACCGAGCTGTGAAGAACCGTAAAAGACAACCTTCGCCTTGTCTCCAAGAAGCTCATTGGCGCGACGGGTATACTCCTCTGCGGTGATATACTGAGTTGACCCGGGGCTTGCACTGATCGCCAGGACAATTTCAAGAGCCGAAGCAGAATGGACCATTCCGCCAAAAGCCAGCAGGCCGGCGCAAACTGACAGCAAGCATTTCTTCATGGTAACCTTCATAGTATCCTCCTCATTTTTGGTGGTGTTACCCTGAGCAATGCGTGACATGAAAATAAAACACGAAAGCACCGCCAGGAAAATTTTGGCACATTGCCAGACTACGCAAACACTATGGCATACTGTATACCGCATGTCAACAGCAAAAAACCTTAAAGATATATATGTTATAAATACATAATGTTAGACGATTACCACGCTGTGGTAATAGGCGCTTAAACCATTCAAGGTATACAATTTTTATATTATTATTACAAGAGGTTAATGCATTATATTGCATCTAATAATACAATTAGTAATTTCAAGAGACTTCTGGTTCATCCGGAAGAGCCAGACTTCTCAATAAAAACGGTTATCATTATTAGAGGATGGAGAGAAGGAAGAAGGTCCCCGGATTACCTGAGCCGGCCCGGAAAGGCATTCAACAAAAGAATAGCGTTATAAACTGCCAGAGATTGGTGGATAATCTTTAACACCTCTGGCAGGAAAATCGGACGCCCATAGGTGATGACCAGAGCGATGCTACAATGGTCAACCGGCTATCCGCTCCCATTTCTGGTCGCTTTTTGACGCTGTCCAGGGGCCGACTGTTTTATTGAACTCGAGAAAGTGATCTGTTTTCAGGTGCTGCTCGAAGGCACCGCTGTCTTTATAGACTTCGTAGAGAAAAATCCTCCGCCCATCCCCGGGGTCCCGGCAGACATCGAACTGCAGGCAGCCTTCTTCCTTGTGCAGTGAATTATGGGCCTGTTTCTTCATCATCTCGATAAACGCTTCGACATGTTCCTGCTTGATCAGAAAATCAACGGTTACGACAAACATGGTATCTCCTGCACTATTTGTTTACGTACGGGTATTGGTGAACTCTATCATCATTCCATCCGGCAGGGCGACGACAATTACCTTGTTGCCCTTGTTCGGTCCACTGTCGACCACCAGCGGGGTTGGTGAAAGCGTCGTTATTCGCTTGTCATAGGCAAGACACCTTGTTACTGCCAGATCAACGTCATCTACCATCAGGCAGAGATGATAATGTCCGACATCGACCATTCGCGGCCGGCAGTGCTGAAGCTCTGCCCGTCCGCCGTATTGTGAAATCTCGAACAGCTGATCGTGTATTTTCATATAGGCGATCATGACTTCAATATTCTGCACACCGGTAACAAATTCCTGGTTTTTCGGATCCCGGGGAGATTTGTCAAGAAGCTCGAATCCCAGAACCTCATGCAGGAATGCAACCGTCCAGTCGACATCAGCGACAACAATACCGGTATGATAATATTTTTTAACGTCTATCGCTTTCATGTTCTCTTATCTCTCTGTCTTTATTTGAAAATGCAACCACACCCTGGTCATTCTCCACATACCGCCGTTATGTTCAACAAATTGTTACCAGTCTGCGGGCGAAAAGGAAACAACATCGTCGATCGTCTCACTCGACATGATAAGCATGAGCAGACGATCTACCCCGAGGGCAATGCCGGCAGCGCACTCAATCAGCTCAAGATCATCGAGAAAGCGTTCAGGTATTTGCGCATCCCGGCCGGTCATTTCTTTGATCTGGACAATTTCCCGGTTAAAACGACAGCGCTGCTCCTCGACATCGGTGAGCTCGCTGAAGCCATTTGCCAGCTCCAGTCCATTTACATACAGTTCAAAACGCTCAACAACACCTGGATCAGAGCTTTTCCGCCGCGCCAGTGAGCCACACCGGGTGGGGTAGTCATAAAGGAAAAGCGGACGTGTCCGGCCAAGGTGCGGTTCGATATACTCCACCATCAGTTCGTCAAACAAATCTCTGGACAGTGCTTCACCTGCCGGCATGGGACAGAAGGCAAGAAACGCATCTTCAACACTCATCCGCTCCCACGGCTCATGCAACTCCATCTTCTGCAGGCAGGACTGCTCGAGCAGCGTCCCGAAACGCTTCTGTGATAAAAGATCGGCCACCACATGGCGCAGCAGGTCTTGACAGTCATCCATCAGCTGCAGGTAATCAGCATCTGCCCGATACCATTCAAGCATAGAGAACTCTTCAAGATGTCTTTTCCCGGATTCACCCTTTCTGAAACAGGGAGAGAGCTGAAATATTCGGCTTGCGCCCCGGCTCATCAGCCGCTTCATGCACTGCTCGGGAGAAGTCTGGAGAAACCAGGCCCCGGCAGGGATCGGTTCGATATAACTCTCAGGGATCATCACCGGCTGGCGCACCGGCGTGTCTACTTCAAGAAAATTCTGCCGGGTAAAGAAATCTCGGATCGAATGAAAAAGGGCTGCACGAAGATGCAGCCCCATAAGATCAAGCATTACTGCTACTCTTTGACCCGGGTAACATAGGCCCCGGTACGGGTATCGATCTGGATTTTGTCACCCTCCACCACAAAGGGAGGAACCTGGAGCTGGTATCCTGTTTCAACGGTAACAGGCTTGGTATCGGTTCCCGATGTGTCGCCTCGTGCCCACGGGTCCGCCTGGGTCACGGTAAGATCGACAAATATCGGCAGGGAAACATCAATCGGCTGGGAGCCGAAAAACAGGAGCTGCACCTCCATGTTGTCGATCAAGAAATTGATGTTGTCACCCAGCTGCTCTCTGTTCAGAAAAAGCTGCTCGTAATTCTCGGTATCCATAAAATGAAACTGGTCATCCTGGTTGTAGAGATACTGCATTTTTCTTTCTTCCAGATCGGCCTTCTCAAATTTGTCATTTGAACGGTAGGTATTGACAAACTGGTTGCCGCTGATCATGCTCCGCATTTTTGTGCGATACAGCGCCTGCCCCTTGCCTGGTTTGGAAAATTCAAATTCAATAATGATGAAGGGTTCTCCATCAATCTGTATCTTTAATCCTTTTCGTAAATCTGATGCACTATACATTTGCTCTCTCCTGTACATAGCCGGAGTAACGGGACAAATCCAGACTGCTCCCGATACAGCCATAATAATAAACGGTGATCAACGAATATACCCAGCAGGTACTCTTTTTGGCAACTGCTAAAAAATAGTGCGATGACAACAGCGGTTGCCGGAATGAATTTCACCATTATATTCATCATATCAGCCCTGTTTTTTACAGCATATCAACGCAACCCTAGTATAATGTGTAGCCATTCTCTGGATACTATTATGGCAAACAGAATCGGAGTTCTCTCTGACACGCACCTGAGCACCTGCAGCGCTCCATTTTCCCGGCTTGTCGATCTGGTGTTTCGGGACTGCAACATTATCATTCATGCCGGCGATATAACAGATATCCGTGTGCTCGAGGCTTTTTCAGACAAAACCCTTTATGCCGTTCATGGCAACATGTGCAGCCGCTCTGTTAAAGAATGTTTTCCCGAATCTGTCCGTTTTTCCATCGACGGTCACTCCATTGCCGTCTGCCACGGTGCCGGAATACGTGACTCGATCGAAGATCGCCTTTATGGCCGGTTCTCTGATGCAGACTGCATCGTCTACGGGCACACCCATGAAGCGGCACAGCACCGGTATGGCAAAACTCTATTTATAAATCCGGGCAGTTTTGCCGGTACGGGACGATTCGGCAGGCCTGGAACGTATGCAATTCTCGAAAGCTCGAAAAACGGTCTCTCTGCAACTATTCACCCATTGCCACAGCCAAAATGAAACCACTATGGACGCCCTGGCGTATTGAACATGTGCTCGGCGAGAGTGAATCTCCTCCGGGCTGCCTCTTTGCGCCGCCCACCAGCGAAAATCACTCAAAACAGCATCTGCTTCTCTATCAGGACGGCCAGGCACTCTGTCTGATGAACCGTTTCCCTTACAGCAATGGTCATCTATTGGTAGCACCGGCTGCGCATGTCAGCTGCATTACAGAACTCACGCCCGATGGGACAGGGCCCGTGATGGAGCTGCTCAGCCGGGCAACATCAATCCTGAAAACCGAGCTGCGTCCTGACGGTTTCAATATCGGTCTCAATATCGGTAGTGAAGCAGGAGCCGGCATCAGCGACCATCTTCATTTTCACATCGTTCCCCGCTGGCGGGGCGATCATAATTTCATGACGGTCCTGGCTGATGTCAGGACAATTCCCGAGCATATAGAACGGACCTTTGACAAGCTCCTTCCCGAATTTCAAGCATATTTCAAGAGCCGAAACAGCTGATATGACTGCACCATCAAAACTCACCCCGATGCTCGCTCAATACCTTGAGATCAAAAGTCATCACAAGGATGCGATCCTCTTCTATCGAATGGGCGATTTTTATGAAATGTTTTTTGAAGATGCTCAGACCGCCTCGAAAATCCTGGCCATCACCCTGACCTCGCGCAACAACAAGAACGATGCAAACAGGGTCCCGATGTGCGGCGTACCCTACCATGCTGCACAAACGTATATTGCCAAGTTGGTTCAGGCCGGAAAACGAGTGGCAATCTGCGAACAGGTAGAGAACCCCGCTGAAGCAAAAGGTATCGTCAAGCGTGAGGTTGTCCGGGTCATCTCACCCGGCGTGGTTACCGACGATGGGCTGCTGGATGAGAAAGAGAACAGGTATGTCTGTGGTATATATCGTTTAAACGACGGCAACAAGGCGATCTGGGGAATCAGCTTTCTGGACCTGAGTACCGGAGATTTCAGTGTTGGAGAATTTATTGACAGCGATGACGTCCCGGAACAGATTCTCGACCAGTTGTCCCGAATGAACCCCGCCGAGATTCTTGTCAGTGAAGAAGATCATCCCTCGCTCCTCCCCCTGCTCAGAGCAGTTGAGATGAATCTTTCAACTATCTGCGTTACCACCAGACCCTCGCACATCTTCCACCTGGACAGCTGTCTTGAACTGCTCACCGATCATTTCCAGGTGATCAGCCTGGATGGCTTTGGATGTGGAGGTTACCACCCCGGAGTTATCGCCTCAGGAGCACTGCTCGATTATGTAATCGAGACCCAGAAAGCAGATCTGGGCCACATCGAGAAACTCAAACCAATCGATCTTGATGCGGTTCTGCTGATTGATGATTCATCAAGAAGAAATCTTGAGTTAACCCGGACCCTGATCGGAAACAAACGGCAGGGATCGCTTCTTTCCGTCATGGACAAGACCTGCACGCCAATGGGTGCGAGGCTCTTGAAAAGCTACCTCCTCTTTCCACTGCAAAATATCAAGCGTATTCAGGCACGGCTCAGCGCTGTCAGCTTCCTCTATAAAAACACAGAGATTCGCAAAAAACTCAGGGAAGCGTTCACCGCTCTGTATGACCTGGAAAGGCTCAACAGCAGAATGGTCCTCGGCCACGGCAATGGCCGCGATGCAGTCGCTCTCAGCCAGTCGCTTGCAATGCTGCCGGAAATCCATCAGCTGTTGAAAACGTGTGATAACCAGAAAATTCAGCAGATCTGTTCTGAGTTTGATCCGTTATCTGAACTGTACGACCTGCTCTCCCGCGCTATAGCCGATGACCCGCCAGTCACGCTGCGGGACGGCAACCTCATCAAGCAGGGGTACAACGAGGAGCTTGACGAACTTGTCAGCCTCCTGCGCGATGGAAAACAACTCATCCTCAGCCTTGAACAGCAGGAGCGGGAGAAGACACAGATTCCCAAACTCAAAATAGGATTTAATAAGGTTTTTGGTTATTTTATTGAGGTCAGCAAGGTCAACAGCGAGAAAGTTCCTGACCACTACATCAGAAAACAGACACTCGTTAATGCCGAACGTTTTATCACCCCTGAGCTCAAAGAATTTGAAAGTAAAGTACTCAGCGCCCAGGACCGCAGGCTCGAACTCGAGTATCAGCTCTTCATCACCATCAGAAAAAGTATCGCCGAGCACAGTTCACGGCTTATCAAAACGGCTCGGTTAATCGCCCAGACCGATGTTTTCTGCTGTCTTGCAGAAATTGCCAGACAGTATCATTACTGTCAGCCGATGATCACCACAGATGAAACGATATCTATCAGCGAAGGAAGGCACCCGGTCATAGAGCGAGCGCTTCCTTCCGGGAAATTTGTGCCGAATGACACTGCCCTCGACCAGTCTCAGAACCAGGTCCTGATCATTACCGGCCCCAACATGGCAGGCAAGTCAACGATCCTCAGACAGACCGCGCTTATTGTTCTGATGGCACAGATGGGCAGCTTTGTCCCGGCCGGCAGTGCCTCAATCGGCATTGTCGACAAGATCTTTACCCGGGTCGGGGCGATGGACGATCTTCGCCGGGGACAATCCACCTTTATGGTTGAAATGAGCGAGACGGCAAACATTCTCAACAATGCAACCACCAGAAGCCTCGTCATTCTCGATGAAATCGGCCGGGGCACCTCGACATTTGACGGACTGTCGATCGCCTGGGCGGTGGCTGAGGCACTGGTCTCTAAAAACGGGATCGGCATAAAAACAATGTTCGCCACTCACTACCATGAACTCACCGATCTCGCCCGTAACGAAACCCGTGTGCAAAATTTCTCTGTGGCCGTCAAGGAATGGAACGATACCATCATTTTTCTGCACAAACTCGTTGAAGGAGGGACAAACAGGAGCTACGGCATACAGGTTGCCGCCCTCGCCGGCGTCCCTGACCAGGTGGTCAAACGGGCCGAGGAAATACTCAAGAAAATTGAACGAGGTGAACTCGACTACCAGCAGGCAATCAATTCTACTGGGCGTAAAAATAGCGGCACACATAAAACCGTTGTCAACGGCCCGAGCCAGCTGTCCCTTTTCCCCGCGCCATCCCACCCGATCATAGAGCTGCTGAGGACCACCAGCATTGACGACATGACCCCGCGCCAGGCGCTTGATTTTTTATATCGACTCGAGGATCTGGCCAAATGAAATCCGGCAGGAACGGTAAACAAAACCGGCTCAGCGCAGCAGAACAGCTTTTTTTTTGCGATTAAAGCCGCAATTATGTATAGTCTGCCCAATTACAGCAATTTAAATTTATGAGGCCAACAGCGCAACCACATTGACATCAACCAACATCAAGCATGGTCTCATGGAATGCGTATGATGAAAAAACATATCCTGATCATATTTTCATCGCTGCTTATCCTTGCCTTTGTTCCTGCAGGTTCCTGTTCTGCAACCCAGCACCGTCAATACAATGGCGAAGGAGAACTGGGAGCCCATTACCAGCAGGCAAAATTCTTTTATAACCAGCTCAAAACCAATGCTAATCTGGCGGCGTCACGGGACAACTGGCTCAAAGGTGCCGGAAATTTTCGTCGAATCTACCTGGCAGAACCGAAATCAGACTATGCACCCGCCTGCCTGTTTATGCTTGGCCGCCTCTATTTTGACATGTACAAAGCATTCGGCAGGGGCATAGATCTTGGAGAATCAATCTCCTATTACCGTGATGTCGGCTCTCTTTTTCCGGGTCATCAATTCGCCGATGATGCTTATTATGCCGTGGGGGTCATCCTTCTTGAAGAGGTAAAAGATCCGAAAAGAGCGGCAAAATCGTTTGAAAAAATTGTTTCTGAATATCAGGGCGGCGACATGCACGCCCAGGCCGAAACAAAACTCAAGATCCTGACAAAAGACTATGATATCCCGCTGCCGACGGTGATGGTCGGCAATTCGCAATTGATGAAACTGACCAACGTGCTGCCGGTCAAGTACTGGTCATCCAACGACTATACCCGCGTGGTCATCAGTACGTCCGGGCCGGTAACCTATCGTGAAGAACTCCTTGAAGAGATAGGGGACCGCCCCCGCCGGCTCTACATTGATTTTCTGGAAAGTTATATAGAACCACGCTTCAGGTTGCCGGTACCTATCGAGGACGGTCTCCTGAAGCGGGTCAGAACAGGCCAGTATTCAACAGATACGGTTCGTGTGGTACTCGATATTGAATCTATCTCGAGCTACAAGATATTCAGCCTGCCCGATCCGTTTCGGGTGGTAATCGATGTCAGGGGCAAAAAAACGATTGCTTCGGGTTCTCCGGAGCCGAAACAGTCTGCACCGACCACGCCGCCAAGACAGAAACCTGCCGTTGCAGATACCACAACGATCAAACCATCGCCCAGGAAAAATCAGATGCCCCCTGCTCCCCAGGAACCTGCTTCCGTGGATAACGATACGCAATATGAAGATACCGGCGTTCCTGTAATCGTTTTAAAGGACAATAAGAAAAATCAGGCTTTCGGCTCGATCAGCGCTGCCGATTCAGAATTCGGCCGCGCGCAGAATCAGCCGCTCAGCAACAGAATATCTCTTGCCCAGCAGCTCGGACTTGGTGTCGGAAAAATCGTTATCGACCCCGGTCATGGCGGAAAAGACCCCGGAGCAATGGCTTTTGGGCTGAAAGAAAAGAACATCGTCCTCAAAGTTGCAAAAAATCTTGCTCATCATCTGGAAAAGGACATGAATGCGGAGGTAATCCTCACCAGGGAAACTGATCAGTTCCTCTCCCTGGAAGAGCGCACGGCAATCGCCAACACAAATGATGCTGATCTTTTTATCTCACTGCATATCAACGCCCATCCGTCTCCCCAGGTAAAGGGTTTTGAGACCTATTTCTTGAATCTCAGTACCAATGAGGAAGCCATGCGCGTCGCGGCTCGTGAAAATGCAACAACAGCACACCAGATGAGCGACCTGCAGGATATCCTCTCGGATATCATGCAAAATTCAAAGATCAATGAATCCTCCAGACTTGCCCAGCAGGTCCATAACTCCATCGCCGCGGGGCTTGCGACTCCGCCCTATACCATCAAGAACATGGGGGTAAAACAAGCCCCATTCTACGTTCTAATCGGGGCCGGCATGCCGGCGATCCTCATCGAGCTTGCCTTCATATCCAATCCCGAAGATGCAAGACTTCTTGCAGACGATACCTTTATCGATAAAATGACCGCTGAAATATCAAGAGGGATACTGGAATATACCAACGCCAATACCGCTCAGCTTTAAATCGGATTTTTCTCAACAGGTCCTAACTGTTCTTGCCCCCTGAATAAGAAGAGGGTGTTTCCTGAGCTCAGGAAACACCCTCTTAAACAGAAAAAACAAGGCTTATTTGTTATTTCACATTTGATGCTTTCAATCGAGCAAGTGAGCGCTGAAGAGCTGCCTCTGCTCGCAAGACATTGACGGATTCATCGTGAGCAGAAGCCTGGGCCAGCCTTTTTTCCGCCCGTTCTTTAGCCTTCATGGCCCGGTCCACATCAATCTGGCGGCCAAACTCCGCACTCTCTACCAGAAAGGTGATTTTATTGTTGGACACTTCGCAAAAACCGCCGCTGATCATCAGAGATTCGCGTTTTTTGCCGTTTTCGTATGATAAAATACCTATCTTAATAGTTGAGAGGAACGGGGCATGATTGGCCAGGACACCGAAGTCACCTCCATATCCGGGTGCATTTACAATGTCAACATCCTCGTTGACAACTGCACCGGTTGGAGTAACCACCTCCAATGCAATCTGTTGTGCCATTGATATTACCTCTCGTCAGCAGAATTATTCTTTCTTGGCGCCTTTTGCAACCGCTTCATCGATAGAACCAACCATATAGAAAGCACTCTCCGGCAGATCGTCATGCTTGCCCTCCAGAATCTCCTTAAAGCCCTGAACGGTGTCTTCTACCTTGACGAATTTACCGGCCATACCGGTGAAAACTTCGGCAACAGTAAAGGGCTGAGACAGATATCTCTGGATTTTTCGTGCCCGGGATACGAGCATCTGATCTTCTTCGGAAAGCTCGTCCATACCGAGAATGGCGATGATGTCCTGAAGGTCCTTGTATTTCTGCAAAGACACCTGGACACCGCGGGCCACCTGATAGTGTTCGTCACCAATGACGTTTGGATCAAGAATTCGTGACGTTGAATCCAGCGGATCAACAGCAGGATAGATACCGAGCTCCGAAATCTGACGGGAAAGAACCACCGTTCCGTCAAGATGGGCAAAGGTCGTAGCCGGTGCCGGGTCGGTCAAGTCGTCGGCAGGTACATAAACACACTGTACGGCCGTGATGGATCCTTTATTGGTTGAGGTAATGCGTTCCTGCAGGGCGCCAAGGTCTGTTGCCAGCGTCGGCTGGTAACCAACGGCTGAAGGAATACGGCCGAGAAGAGCCGATACCTCTGAACCCGCCTGGGTAAATCGGAAAATATTGTCAACGAAGAAGAGTACATCCTGTCCTTCCTCGTCACGAAAATACTCAGCCGCGGTAAGGCCAGTGAGGCCGACGCGAGCACGCGCTCCCGGAGGTTCCGTCATCTGGCCGTAGACGAGTGCTGCCTTGGGAAGAACGCCTGAATCTTTCATTTCGTGGTAGAGGTCGTTGCCCTCACGGGTACGCTCGCCAACACCGCAGAAGACTGAAATACCACCATGATGCATGGCAATATTGTTTACCATCTCCATCATGATAACGGTTTTTCCGCAACCGGCACCACCGAAGAGTCCCATCTTTCCACCCAAGGGGAACGGCACCAGCAGGTCAATAACCTTGATACCGGTCACAAGAACACGCACTTCGGTGTCAAGATCAGTAAACGCCGGTGCGTCTCTATGGATCGGCAGCGAGTTTGGCGATTCAATCGGGCCCAGGCCGTCGACCGGCCGACCGACGACATTCATGATTCTTCCCAGCGCCGCCTCTCCTACCGGGATGGTGATCGGCTGCCCGGTATCACGCGCTTCCATGCCGCGGACAAGACCATCGGTCTGGTCCATGGCAATGCAGCGACAAACGTTATCGCCGAGGTGCAGTGCAACCTCGACAACCAGGTTGTCTGGTTCATCTGAAATTGCAGGATTGCTGATCATGAGCGCACTCATGATATTTGGCAGATTACCCGCATCGAATTCAACATCAACAACAGGTCCAATGACCTGTAAAACTTTTCCTACTCTCTGCTCACTCATCGGGCCTAACCCCTCCTTATAAGTCTGAGATTATCCTTAAAGTCTGATTTCATTATTTAAGGGCTTCGGCACCGCCAACAATATCCATCAATTCTGCTGTAATAGCGGCCTGGCGAGCCTTATTGTATACAATTGTCAAATGTTCAACGATGTCTTTACAGGCGTTGGTGGCATTATCCATGGCGGTCATTCGTGCCGCATGCTCACTTGCACCAACTTCAAGCATGGCATGGTAGATCATCACATTAAGATAAAGCGGCTGCAGGACATCCATGATCTCTTCAGTAGACGGTTCGTAAATATACTCTCCGGAAATTTTCTTAACCGCTTCACCTTCCTCAGCCTGCAGCGGCTGAACAGGGAGAAAGTCCTTGTAGGTTGGAGCCTGAACGGCAATTGACCTGAACTCACCAAAGAGTACTTCAACTTTATCCGCAGCACCGCTCAAGAAATTTTCTGCGACATCGTTGGCAACTTCACGGGCGTTAAACATCTGGAAACTAGCCATTATGTCATTGTATGTTTTGCGAACCTTGCCTGTTTTCCTGAGCGTCTGGTAGCCCTTTTTCCCGACACAGACGTAATTTACCTGCTTTCCTTCGGACTCATACTGGTTTCTCTTTTTCTCAGCGAGTCTGATGATATTCGAGTTGAAGGAACCACACAGGCCGCGGTCGGAGGTGATGACGACAAGCTCAATCGCTTTTACCGCTCTGTTTTCCATCAGCGGAAAACTGCCTGTATTCGAGCCACCGGACAGATTGGACATGGCCTCGTTGAATTTGGCGGTGTATGGACGGAATGCCTCCATCCTCTCCTGGGCTCCGCGTAATTTTGCAGAAGCCACCATATTCATGGCTTTGGTTATCTGTGCTGTCTTTTTGACACCGACGATCTTGTTCTGAACTTCTTTTAAGCTCGGCATATCTGGACCTTCCCTAAATTAGTTAAGACCTTTCGTTGCCTTGAACGTTTCACCAAAGCTGGTCAATGCTTTATTCATTTTTTCCTTGATTTCATCGGTAAACTCTTCCTTCTCCTTGAGATCAGAGAAAATCGACGGATCATTGCTCTCAATGTATGAATACACTTCTGCTTCATAGTCGGCCAGCGTATCGACGGGCAGTTTGTCCAGGTAACCGTTTGTGCCGGCATAAAGAATCGTTACCTGTTTCTCCATCGGCAACGGTTGATATTGGGGCTGCTTGAGGATTTCCACGAGTCTTTCACCCCTGGTCAACTGGGCCTGGGTCGCAGCATCAAGGTCGGAGCCAAAGGCCGCAAAGGCTGCCAGCTCACGATATTGGGCGAGATCAAGACGCAGGGTTCCTGCTACCTGCTTCATCGCCTTGACCTGTGCAGCACCACCAACGCGGGATACTGAAAGACCGACGTTAATCGCCGGGCGGACACCCGAGAAGAAGAGGTTCGGCTCAAGGTAAACCTGGCCGTCAGTAATGGAAATAACGTTTGTCGGAATAAATGCGGAAACATCGCCGGCCTGAGTCTCAATGATCGGCAGGGCTGTCAGGGAACCGGCTCCCAGTTCATCGTTGACCTTTGAGGCACGCTCGAGAAGACGGGAGTGGTTGAAAAAAATGTCACCGGGATAGGCTTCACGTCCAGGCGGGCGGCGAAGCAGCAGGGAAAGCTCACGATAGGCAACCGCCTGCTTGGAAAGATCATCGTAGATAATCAGTGCATGCTGCCCGTTGTCTCTGAAATATTCCCCCATCGCACAGCCCGCAAACGGAGCAATGTACTGCATCGGTGCCGGGTCGGAGGCACAGGCGGAAACGACCGTCGTATACTCCATCGCACCATGTTTGCGAAGTGCCTCGACAACGAGTGCAACCGTTGACTTCTTCTGGCCAACGGCAACATAGATGCAGTGGACATCGGTATCTTTCTGGGCAATGATGGCATCGACACAGAGCGAGGTTTTGCCGATCTGGCGGTCACCGATGATAAGCTCACGCTGTCCTCTGCCGACGGGCGTCATAGCGTCCACCGCTTTTGCACCGGTGTAACAGGGCTCATGGACGCCTTTACGGGCAATAACACCCGGGGCAAGCACCTCGATCTTTGAGGATAATTTGGCATTGATGGGTCCCTGGCCGTCGATTGGAAAGCCGATGCCGTCAACGACACGTCCCTCCATCTCCGGACCGACTGGTACCTCGGCTATACGTCCGGTGCGCTTGACAATGTCTCCTTCCTTGATCTTGTTGACACTCCCGAGCACCGCCACACCGACGTTGTCTTCCTCGAGGTTCAGCGCCAGCCCCATGACCCCGTCTCCGAACTCAAGCAGCTCCATGGCCATGCAGTTCATGACCCCATAAACACGAGCAATACCGTCACCGACCGAGATAACGGTACCGGTCTCGTTCAGGTCAACACTGGTTTCAAACTCACCAATCTGGTCCTTGATAATTTGACTAATTTCTTCAGCTTTGATCTGCATCTATTCTCTCCCCTTAATGGAATCTTTTAAACTTGCAAGCTGTGTCCTGATACTGCCATCCAGGACCAGATCTCCCACCTTGGCAATGATTCCGCCGATAATCGAGGGATCAACTGAAGCGCTCAGCTCTACTTTCTTGCCAGTTAATTTCTCTAGTGTCGCCTGCACCTTATCCTGCAGTTCTGCATCTAATTCAACCGCCGAAACAACGCTGCCATGACTGATATTGTTATCATCATCAACCATGATCTGAAACTGTTCGGCGATCTCGGGTAATATTTCAGCTCTTTTTTTCTGAACCAGCAGGATCAGAAAGTTACCCATAACTTTTTCGGCATCAATCGATGTAACGATTCCTGCCATGACTTTTTCCCTGGTATCGATCGGGTAAAGAGGGTTTGTCAAAGCATCTTCCACTTCAGGGGTAGATGTAAAAAGCCCGGCGACTCCCTGCAGAGCGTCATTGTAGGCCTCACTCTTCCCGTCTTCCTTACCTATGGCGAATAACGCCTTGGCATATCTTTTCGCGAGGATAGTCTGTTTCACTGTACGGCCCCTACTTTATCTAAATAGTCTTCAATAATCTTAACCTGATCATCAGGCGTAAGATTCTTAACAATCAGCTCTTTAGCCATGACCGCTGCCTGATCAGCAGCGTCATTTTTCAGTGTTCGCCGTGCTTCCATGATCTCGTTTTGAATCGTAAGCTCTGCCTGACGCTTGATATCATCGGCTGCTTTTTCCGCTTTTTCGATGATCTTCTGTTTTTCAACTTCAGCCTGGGCGATCGCTTTTTCAACAATACCGTCGATATCTTTTTCAACGCCGGCAAGCTTTGTTTCAAATGCCCGGAATGATTTTTCCGCTGCAGCCTTTCTGGCCTCCAGATCTGAAAGCTCATCCCTGATTTTTTGTCGGCGACCGGCAAGCGCCGAACCGATCGGCTTGGCACCGAATTTGACCAGTATGATCATCAGGGCAATAAAATTTATGACCCGCCAGAACAAGTCCTTCAACTTCTCAGCAGACAGACTGCCGCCGGCACCACCATGCCCGCCCTCTTCTGCGTGTGAGACCTCTCCACTCGCGCTGTGAGCGGTACCTGCTGCGCCGGCCTGATCAACTGCTGCCGTGTGACTGCTGCCTGAGGCCGGCTGGTCTGAAGAAGCGGATACCGTGCCGACCGACAAGACAAAGCAGAGTGCTGCCAGCAGAAAAAACAGTTTCGCCATGTGCTCTATTCTTTTCATATCTAGAGCCCCCTTCCGAGTATTTTTCCAGCCATTTGAGCAGCAAACCCTTCGAGGTTGGTTTGAAGTTCACCGCGAGCCGCACCAATCTGAGCCTTGATCTCAACCAACTCTTTGTCTTTAAAAGCGGTCACTTCTGCCTTGATTGATGCCATCTTCTCGTCGCCTGCCGCCTGGGCCTCAGCACGTGCACCGTCAAGCGCAGCCTTTGCCTTTGCGGAAGCCTTCGCCATCTTGGCGTCTACCTCTTCCTGGCGGAGACGGGCATTTTTTTCAAACTTTGCAACATCTCCCTGCATTCCCTGCAGCTTCTCAGACCGCTTTCTGATAATTTTCTTTACTGGCTTGTAAAGAACACCATTGAGCAGAAACATGAGTACAATCATGTTTACGACCTGAATCACCAAAGTAATGTCAATCGTGATCATGCTGGTAGGCTCCTGATTCGCTAAAATGAAAAAAAACAAACATTCCAGAAGGAATGATAACCAAACGTATTGCAGACCAATTACTATCGAGAATAATACTCATAAACAAAATGAATGACCATTCACAATAGCAAAAAATCTTTACTGCAATTAGAATCGCATGTCAACTAATTTATCGCCCCGGGACAGCGCACATTCGTCCGCTTTTCAGCAGCTCACTACCTCCGTAAAACCCTGTCAGACTCATCTGTCGACGGCATGGAAACAGAGAACATAGTCCTGCTCCGCAGCCAATCGCACCCGGCAACGCGTTCAGGAAGCCAGGAAGGTTTCGACAATATCCGGTACTGCAGATATTGCTTCTGAAACTTTATCGGCCAATGGGCCTCCAGCCTGAGCCATGTCGGCTCGGCCACCTCCCTTGCCGCCCACATAGGACGCCACCTTGTTGACCAGCTGCCCGGCATTGAGCGTATCGGTCAAATCCTTGCTGACAAGAACCAGCAGGGCAGCTTTACCCTTTATTTCACCACCAAGCACGGCAACGCCGGAACTCATTTTGTCACGAACCTTATCCCCTACTTCGCGAAGTGTCTTCGGGCTGTCAAGAGTGATTTTTGCTGCAATTACCGGTATACCTTTGACATCACGACTGCTTTTGAAAATCTGTACAAGATCAGAGCTTGCCAGCTGGGTGGACAATCCGGCAACCTGCTTTTCAAGCACCTTCTGCTGCTGCTGGAGACTCTCCACTTTGTTCATGATTTCGCCTGCCGGCACATTAAGCGTACTGCTTATCTGCGCCTCCCGAGCAGCAATCGCCTGAACGTATCGCAGGGCCTGTCTGCCGGTGAGCGCTTCGATTCTCCTGACCCCAGCGGCAATACCGCTTTCGGAGACAATCATAAAAAGACCGATAGTGCCGGTTGCAGAAACATGGGTGCCGCCACACAACTCCTTGCTGACCTCGGCAATGCTGACCACGCGCACCGATTCTCCGTATTTTTCTCCAAACAGCGCTGTCGCGCCTTCCTGGAGCGCGTCGTCCCTGCGGAGCGTTTTGGTGCCGACGGCAGCGTTTTCCCGAATCCACTCATTTACCAGGACTTCAATACTGTTTTTTTCATTATCGCTGAGAGCTGAGAAATGGGTGAAGTCGAAGCGCAGGCGATCCTCGCTCACCAGTGAACCGGCCTGTTTTACATGATCCCCCAAGATGTTCCTGAGTGCGGCATGAAGCAGATGTGTCGCTGTATGATTGGCTGCGGTATCCTTACGGGTATTCCCCGTCACTTCGAGCTCCACTGCCATGCCGGTTGACAATGTCCCCTCGTCGACACGTATACCATGGAGCACAATTCCTTCAGCTTCCGGTGTTGTCGACAGTACCGAAGCACAGCCATGATCCCAGTTCACAGCCCCGACATCGCCGACCTGGCCGCCGGCTTCGGCATAAAACGGTGTTGCGTCGACAAAGAGCTTCCCCTGTTCCCCGGCGGCCAGGGAGTCGACTGTTTTTCCTTCTGTATCGAGAAGCCCGAGCACCCTGGCTGAACTTTTCAGCCTGTCGTAGCCGACGAATTCTGAGCGCTGTCCCGATTCAATGAGGGTTTTCACACCATCGGTCTTTAATTGAACCCCTTCCCCTTTTCTTGATGCTCTTGACTGGGCGCGCTGCAATTCCATATCACGCTGAAAACCGTCTTCGTCAAAACCGACACCTCGCTCGAGCGATATATCGCGAACAATATCGACTGGAAATCCAAAGGTGTCATAGAGTTTAAAGATAAAATCGCCGGCAATCATCGGTTTGGCTTCATTCAACTGGCGAGCCACCTCGTCGTCAAGCATCGTCAGGCCATGTTCGAGCGTCTCGCCGAAGCGCATTTCCTCGTTATTGACGACTTTTTCCAGTAATTGCGCAGTATCCTGCAGGTGCGGGTAGGCTTCCCGCATCGAGTCGGCCACAACTTTGCAGGCAGCATGCATGAAGGGTTTCGTCAACCCGAGATTGCGACCGAACCGTATTGCCCTTCTCAGGACCCGTCGCAGCACATAGCCGCGTCCCTCGTTCGATGGCAGGACCCCGTCGGCAACAAGGAAGCAGGTTGCCCGGGCATGATCGGCAATAACCCTCATGGCTGTAGCATCAGGACCTGATCTGCCATATTTCCTCGTCGACAGTTCTTCAAGACAGGAAATGACCGGCGTAAAAAGATCTGAGTCATAATTATTGAACTTGCCCTGCATGACCGCTGCCACGCGCTCAAGTCCCATGCCGGTATCAATACTTGGCTTGGGCAGCGGTGTCATGGTACCGTCCTGGCTGCGGTTAAACTGCATAAATACCAGATTCCAGAGTTCAAGGTAACGATCGCAGTCACAGCCGACGGCACAGTCCGGCCTGCCGCATCCTGCCTCGATCCCCTGGTCTATGTGAATCTCAGAACACGGCCCGCAGGGACCGGTATCACCCATGGCCCAGAAGTTATCTTCTTCCCCAAGACGGACGATCCTGCCGTCCAGCAGGCCATCCATCTGCTCCCAGAGTTCATACGCTTCATCGTCATCCCGAAAAACCGAAATCCACAATTTATCTTTCGGCAGTTTCAATTCTTGAGTCAAAAACTCCCAGGCATAGTCAATGGCATCTTTTTTAAAGTAGTCACCAAAGGAAAAATTCCCGAGCATTTCAAAAAATGTATGATGGCGGGCAGTATAACCGACATTTTCAAGGTCATTGTGCTTTCCTCCGGCCCGCATGCAGCACTGACTGGTAACAGCCGTCTTGTAGGGACGCTTCTCCTCTCCCATGAAGACAAGCTTAAACTGTACCATGCCGGCATTGGTGAACAGCAGCGTCGGATCATCCTCGGGAACCAGTGAAGAACTTTCAACAACTTCATGGCCTTTTTCCCTGAAATAATCCAGAAACCTGGCGCGAATTTCATTTCCTGTCATAGTCTTTTGCTTGTAATGTTTATGAGTTCAACACCGCGATCAGAGCTTCCCAAAATCGTTCCATATTGCCCGGGGTTGCCCGATTTCATAAAAAACCGGACAACAGAGCCCAAAGTAACTGAAATAACGTAATAGTAAACTATTTTGTGAGGTGATATTCAAGCAGATGATGATAATGGTTGAAAAAAGATATGGTTTTCCACGCTATCGGCCTGCTCAGCAGACCATCCGCCAACAGGGTTCCGAGAAATTTCAACGGCTGACGATCAGAGAACTCGCCACTCTCTCTCTTTGCCTGCCTGATACAATTCGCGCAATGTCTCGAGCCCGCCTTTTCGAAATTTTTTTACCAGAAAAAGAAATAGATAGGCCGTCTGGACGGCATCTTCAAGGGCGTCGTGCGCCTCGAAGAAGGGCAGGTTGAATTCACTGCTCAACTCATGCAGGCCAAGCCTGCTTGACGAAGATCCTTCCTCATGATAGTAGCCGAACATTACCCGCTTATACCCCTGTGCCATGCGAATGGTATCGATACAGGGGTTCACCAGGCAGCCATTATACCTCCGCTGGGTTTCCCGGTGTACGAAACTCATATCAAGCCCGATATAATGGCCGACGATGAGATCGGTTCCGACAAAGGAGAGGAATTCGGGCAGCACCTCGTCGACAGATGGTGCCTGTTTCAGCTGCTGGGGAGTAATTCTGTGTACCAGCGTGGCTTCTGTGTGGTCCAGTTTCTGCGGCTGGATATAGCGGTGGAAGGTTTCACCAAGATCAATCTGCAGATTTTTTATCTTGACGGCACCGATGGAAATGATTTCATCTTTTTTCCGATTCAACCCGGTCAGTTCGGTGTCAAGCACGACAAAGGTATAATCTGAGAGCGGTCGGGTCTGGTCAAAATCCCTGAAGAAATCCCTGTTTCTGATGATGATTTCATCTGCTGGCCGGAACCATGGAATTTTTCTTATGAGATCAAGCATCTAGGCCTCCGGAAACATCCTTTCCAGGACATCCCCCAGCCGCTCGATCACACCGAATGCATCCCTGAGCATACGCTTTTCAAGATCGCTCAGATGGGCCGGATGGATAAAGTTATCCGGCTCGCTCCCCCTTTCAATCTGACCGAGCTGTTGAATAACACGCAGCTGCATCTGCAGTTCATAGGCCTCAACGGCTGAATGATAGAGGTCTTTTGATATCTTCTCTTTCTCTCTCAACAGCCGCAGACGTTCCAGTGTATTGGTCTCCCTGACGCCGAACCGCAGGGCCAGAATACGGGCAAAATCAACAAATGGCCCGATTCCCCTGGTCTTGATATCGAGCATGTCTTTGTGCTCGCCGTTTTTCTCAACGATGAAGTTGTTAAAAAAAGAGAGCGGCGCACGATTGGCGATACACTGGCGGGCAAGGTAATAGGGCAGCAGGCTTCGTCCTGATGTCTGTTCAATGATAAAGTCCCTTAGATCGACGGCAAGCTGCTCTGTACCGTACCCATTGCGGAAATCAAAAAATATTGCACTGACCAGCAACTCTTTCGGCTCTGCAGCACTGATCCATCGTTGAAGATAGGACTTCCAGACCGTTACCGGCTGGCACCACTCAGGATTGCTTGCCATCGTACCGCTCCGGCACAAGGGGTAACCACACTTGACCAGATGATCGATTGCCCGGGAGGCAAAAAGTCCGAAATATTCCTCTGCCCTTCTCGCCTCTGTCTCGCTGCCCGGATCGGTGTAGACGATCGCATTGTCCTGGTCCGTCTTGAAGGTCTGTTCACTGCGCCCCTCGCTGCCAAGCTGAAGCCAGCTGTATTTCAGCGGCGGCGGCCCCATCTGGTCGTGAAGCAGCGTGAGTATTCGGCAGAGAATCTGGTCGTTGAGCAGCGCGATCATCCGGGTTATGTTACCCGCTTTCGCCCCTTCGTTGATAATGTTTCTGACAATTCCTGACACCTTCTGAGCCAGGGAATAGATGCCGTGAAAATCGCTCTGGGCAACAATTTCTTTGAAGAGATAATAGGGGGAATTGCCCTGCTGCACCATGATATCATGACTGGTCACAATACCGATCACACCACCTTCCTGCTCCACGCCGAGGTGATGAATGCCGGTGGACATCATTTTCAGCAAAACGTCAAAACAGAGCATCGAGGCCGGAACCGTTTTCAGTGGTCCACTCATGATTGAGGCCACCGGCTCACGATAATCCTTTCCCTCAGCTATCACTTTTCCCCTGAGATCAGTATCGGTGATAATTCCAACCATGACTCCGGGATCCTCGTCTGCATAGATCAGCAGCGACCCGATGGCCCGGCGCGACATTATCGCTGCCGCTTCCTGGATGGAAATTGAGGCCGGAACCGAATAGAGCGCTTTGGTCAAGTCTCTTGCGGTTACGTTGAAAAGGTAGAGGTTTTCGCTGGTCCTGCGACTCATTTTATGACTACGCAGCTCACTGTAGGCAGTTGCCACGACAGTATCTGAAAAGCTTTTGAGAAAATAATGGGACACCGCTGAATTTTCTCTCACCAGCTTCAGCAGGATTTCTCTTGGTATCAGGAAACAGAAGGTGTCCTCAACCGTCTCGATATTGAGGTTTGCAAGCGTTCCCCTGATGATGCCCAAGGCACCGATATTGGCTCCTACCCCCCGGTAATCTTTCAGCGTGACTTCGCCATACTCGTCAATAATGAAGGCCTTGACCCCTCCCCGCTGGATCAGGTGAAGGTGGGTGACCTCCGTTTTATTGTAGGTAAAGAGCCTGGTCCCTTTTGGAAAAAAATCAATCCTGCAATGCCTGGCCAGATCATGCAGAACCTTGTCTTCAAGCTCTTTGAAGGGCATGGTCTGTTTGAGGAAATCGACCGCGACGTCCGGGGCCACCGCATGGGTGCTGCTGTCAAATGGCAGCAAGGATGCAACCTTGCTCTCGCCTTGATTACTCATCTTTTATGACCCGGGAACATTCACCGTTGAAATGGTGCTGAACATCTCTTGAGTTTTAAAAAGCATTCTGCTTACCTCAGCCTTTCCAGCGCTTTCTTGCCATTGATCAGATCATCAACAACTGATGGCTCCGCCAGGGTTGACGTATCACCGAAATCCTCAAAATCGTTGGCTGCTATCTTTCGCAATACCCTCCTCATGATTTTCCCGCTTCTTGTCTTGGGCAGACCAGGGGCATACTGGATAACATCCGGGGCGGCAATCGGCCCGATTTCACTGTGGACATGGAGGCGCAATTCAGTCAAAAGCTCAGGATCGTACTGAACACCGGCATTCAGGGTCACGTAAGCATAAATTGCCTGCCCCTTGACCGGGTGAGGCATGCCGACAACTGCCGCTTCTGCGACATCGGGGTGGGAAACAAGAGCGGATTCGATTTCAGCCGTACCGAGCCGGTGCCCGGAGACATTGATTACATCGTCCAGCCGGCCCATGATCCAGAAGTACCCGTCCTCGTCACAGCGTGCGCCGTCTCCGGCATCATAAAAACCGGGAAAGGTCTGAAAATAAGTGGATCGATATCTCTTTGGATCGCCATATATGCCGCGCAGCATGCCGGGCCAGGGCTTTCTTATAACCAGGTGTCCGCCCTCGTTTGAACTTGCCGGGTTCCCCTCCTCGGTCAAAATTGCCGCATCAATTCCCGGCAATGGACAGGTGGCGGAACCGGGCTTGAGCCGTGTTGCATATGGCAGCGGAGAAATCATGATACCACCGGTTTCCGTCTGCCACCAGGTATCCACGATGGGCAGCCTGCCCCTGCCGATGTGCAGATGGTACCACATCCAGGCTTCAGGATTGATCGGTTCGCCGACTGATCCGAGTATTCTCAGTGTGGAAATATCATGGTTTTTCACCGGCTCGTCGCCAAACCTCATCAACGCCCTGATAACCGTCGGCGCCGTATAGAAAATACTCACCTTGAATTTTTCGACAATCTGCCATAATCGCCCCGGATTCGGATACGAAGGAACCCCTTCAAACATCACGGTTGTTCCGCCCAGTCCAAGCGGTCCGTACAGTGTATACGAATGTCCGGTAATCCAGCCGATATCGGCGGTACACCAGTGAATATCGTCGTTTTTGAGGTCAAAAACCCACTGGGTTGTGTGCATTACGTAGGTGAGGTAACCACCTGTCGTATGAACCACGCCTTTGGGTTTTCCTGTGGAGCCGGAGGTATAGAGAATAAACAGCATATCCTCTGCCTGCATATGCACCGGTTCACATGCAGCGCTGATATCGTCAGCACTGATCTCTTCATGCCACCAGCAGTCCCGCGTCGATCTCATCGCCACATCGTTGTCCGCCCGCCGGACGACGATACAATGCTCGACCGATTCGCACTCATCCAGCGCCTCGTCGGCATTTGGCTTCAACGGAATCGTCTTTCCGGACCTGAGCACCGCATCGGCAGTAACCAGAATTCGTGCTTCACAGTCCTCAATCCTGTTCTTCAGGCTCACCGCCGAAAAACCTGCAAAAACAACTGAATGAATTGCTCCGATTCGGGCACAGGCAAGCAGCGTTACCGCAAGTTCGGGAATCATCGGCAGGTAAACGGCCACCCGATCTCCTTTTTTTACCCCTTTCTTCTTCAGGACATTGGCGAAGCGGCAGACCTCTTCATGCAATTGGAGGTAGCTGTAAATTCGAACATCATCTTCCGGTTCGCCCTGCCAGATTATTGCTGTTTTATCATGCTTTCCATTTTCCAGGTGCCGGTCAAGGCAGTTGTATGAAACATTCAGCGTCGCGCCGTCAAACCAGCGAACCTCCGGTTTGAAGAGATCGGCGTCCAGCACGGTATCCCATTTTCTATACCAGCTCACCAGCTCGCCGGCACGCTCGGCCCAGTACCTCTCAGGATCATCCAGCGAACGTTTATAAATCTGGTTGTAAGCCTCCATATCGGGTACCGCCGCCTCACTTCTTCCGCCTTCAGGAGGATTAAAAAACCGGTTTTCATTGAGCAGACTGGTAATTTTATCTTCAACACCACTCATTTTGTTCTCCTTTTTATCGATATCCTCCGGCCCGATACGGAGGCAAGCGCACCTATTTTATTGCAGGAGATATCGCGCAACAGGCGGACGCTGCTGACACTATCATAGCGGCTCAGACGGCGTGAAACAATGGCCATAGAAGCAGGCTGCAGGCTCAATTAAGCTGAACACCACTATCAAATATTTTGATAAACAAACCACATTTATCGACCCTTTTCCAGCAAAATCAGCTTTTCAGCCAGACAATTCGTTTCATTTAGTAAATGCGTTCTTCTCAGAGTAAAATGATAGCCGTCCGGGAAGACGTTTCTCTGCAGGACAGGGTTTTCTGTGCCTGTAACCTTTCTCAGCAAAGAAAATGCTTTACAATTTTTATTTGACTATTAAGTTAAACGCTAAAATAAGAGGGAAGGAAGAGCATGAAAAATGACATAAAAGATGAGCAGATTGAAGCAATAGCAAAACTGCTGAAATCGATGTCTCACCCAATAAGATTGAAAATTCTCTGTCTGCTCCAGGAACAGGAAATGTCCGTCGGCGATATCCGTGACCAGGTTAAGACGACAAATGCCAATGTCTCACAGCATCTGAACATTCTGCGCAGCCAGGGAATTATCGACTTCAGGAAAGACGCCAATTTTATCTATAACCGGATAACCGATCAGCGCATTCTGGAATTGATCGAGAAAATGAGATACCTGTTCTGTCCGGAAATCTGAGCATCAGAACCCAACCGGAGCCTATGGCAACAAACGGAGGACCACACCATGATTATCGCTGACTGGATACATCTGCTTGCCGGAACATTCATCCTCTTGAGCCTCGCCCTCGGAGTTGAGGCAAGCCCCCTTTTTCACAGCAAATACTGGCTTTTTTTTACCGCCTTTGTCGGAGCCAATCTTCTTCAGTTCGGGATTTCAAAATTCTGTCCCATGGGGATGATCCTCAAAGCACTCGGAGTACCTGAGAGCAGATAGCACGTCGATCTCACAAGCGTCCCCTCCGGCAGCTCAGGCGCCCAGTTCGTGCCCCCCTTATAACGCTGTACGTTGAAACATGTAACGGAACAAATATTACATCGGCAGGATATGCATCTCTTCTTTTACCGGATGGCTGCCGATCAGAACAAGACCGCTTCTCCCGTCAATCGACACATGATCTCCTGATTCGATACGCTGGCCGTTTATCTCGCAGTGTCGCTCATACACCCGTAAACTCTTACAGCCGACGACACAGGTCTTTTCAAGCCGGACAGCAACAACCGAGGCATGAGAAGTCTGCCCTCCGCGGGAGGTGAGCAACCCAGTGGTCTGGGAAATTACCGAGATATCTTCCGGCACCGTATCCTGTCTGATAAGAATTTGAGGGGTATCCGGTTCACGGTGTCGCAACAGATCAATATCCTCCTCGGTGAAAACCGCTTTTCCTGACAGCGCCGAGCCGGAAACACCAATTCCTCTTCCCAGCACAGCAGCCTGCAGTTCATCGGTTTCAACAAAGACATTCAGGTGTTCCTTCTGCTTGATCGTTATCATGTCACGAGTCTGAAGCAGATAGAGATCATCGGCATGGGGCCCCTCAAAGGTAAACTCAAGCTCCTGGGGATTCCAGCGCTTGTCATAAACCAGCTCCCGGGAGATCGCCAGCAACCGCTGATAGATATCGGGAAACTTCACTTCAAGCGCCTCCTTGTTCGACCGCCCGTCAATCTCAGCCTGTTCGAGCGAGATCGGATGACTCGTTACCAGTCCGGAGACAATATCCTCACCCTGATCGCCGAAGGCATAATCACCCCAGAGGGCCACACGCTGTACTTTACGATAGGGATGAGCGGTGAAAAGAACGCCTGAACCGGAAAGATCACTGCGATTTCCAAAAACCATTGCCTGTACGATTACAGCAGTGCCCCACGAGTGAGACACATCCATGATTTTTCGATAATCAACTGCCTTCTGAGTTTCCCATGAATCCAGAACCATCTCGATAGCACCAACCAGCTGCAGCCAGGGGTCGTCTGGGATTCCCAGACCTTGTCTGCGCACGAGCTTCTGGTAGTTCAGGGCAAGTTCTTTCATCTGTTCCGGAGTAAAATGCCGTTTCAAGGAGACCTTGTGCCTGGCTTTTGCCTCGTTCATGAGTTCCTGGAAATCATCACGCTCTACCCCGGAAATCATCGCCCAGGATTGAATAAAACGGCGATAGTTATCCCAGGCAAAATATTCATTGCCCTGCTGCCCTGCATACTCATTGACCAGATCCGCATTTTGCCCGACATTATGAACAGTGGCCATCATGCCCGGCATTGAAATCGCACTGCCGCTCCGGACGGAGAGCAGCAGCGGCTGATCCGATGAACCAAAAACCTTTCCTGTCTGGTTTTCAATATTGTTCAGGGCGCTGCGAATGCGCTGCATGAAGCCCTCCCTGGCTTTCGGAAAATCAAAGATGACATCACGGCAGCGAAAAACCTCTGTGGTGATCACGAAGGCCGGCGGTACCGGTTTTGAATCTTCCGTCAGCGTGATCAAGTTGTACCCTTTATTACCGAGATGAATAAGGTCATGCGTGTAGGGATTGATTTTATTGAGCAGAGAAATGGTCTTTTCGGGGTTATAGGTCATCAGCAGGTCGAGCGTCTTTTCGTCGAGAATATCTTTTTGACTCTCGAGTGTCTGAATAACCCGAAGTATGAAATTATCAAGATGCTGCAAGCCAAACGTGGAGGCAATCAGATCCCTGAAAAATGCTTCAGAGAGACTGTGAACGGTGTTGGCCTTCTGCTCTTCATTCCACAGGGATTTATAACGTGGCAACAGGTTTTCCCTGCCGATTTGAGGAATGATCAGGGACAGATTTTTCTGATGAATATTGGTATAGTAAGAATATATGATGTCCTTGACGCCCTCGGACAGGCCCCGGAAGATGTCAAGGTACTGGGTGTAGGAGAAACGCCTGATTTTCAGGGAACTCGTGAGCAGGGACAGATAGGTGTCCAGCCGACGTGAGGTGATCCCATCTATTGCCAGTGCCCGCATGTACAGTTTCAGGCATCTGCCGATGGTGTAAAAAGTGGCCTGGGTAATCAGTGACAGATTCACCGTCTCCGGCAGTTTCTCAAGGTATATATTGGCCAGATTTTCCAGGCGGAACGTCAAAGAAAGGCTGTCGAATTTTTTTTCCCGATATTTCCCGTATACCGATGGGATATCAACAGCGATATGACGTTTGTAATAAATGTCCTCCCGCGCCTCAAACTGCTCCTTGGAGAGTATGTTTTTTTTGAGCAGTGCCAGGCCGTCAAGCGTGGCCTCGATAATTCCCTCAATATCCTGGTTGTCGAGTTTTTCGATTAAGGTGTCCATCTCGAGAAAACCGTCATTACCTGCCTGCTCAAGCTCCGAACGCAGTTCCTGAAAGCCGAGATTGTACTTTTTATGGGTGAGCCTGAACATGCGCACAAGCAGATAAAATCGCCGCCGCTCGTCTTCGGCAACATCTTCCTGTTTCAACAGAAATCGCTGCAGCCCTGAATAGGGGATGTCGAGGAGATCGTCAAGCTCCTCGAGCTCGTATTCCCCAATAACCCGGGTTGCCAGGACAACCTGGTCATCGATGAAAGGACCATGGAGAACGATCCGGCTTAAAATCTCGGGCGGCAGATAGGGGCTGAGATGCTCCCTGTCCCGCGTTTTCCAGTACATGAAGATGGCGCGGATAAAATCTACAATCAGGTTTGAGCTTTCGACATGGCTCTGTTTTCTCAAAAAATGGATCAGTATATCCTTTCTCCGGTGTATCTCATCGAGCTCCGTGGAGACATCCCTGAGCTCTCCTTCCGCACCGATCTCATTGAAAAAAACCGGCATTAATTTGGCAAACTGTTTTGCCAGGTTATAGATCGGCTCGATGGGATGATTGAGTAACTCCGTAATATCACGCTGAAAGAGATCCGTGTCTTTAACGCAGGTTCCTGACAGCTTTACATGGATGATCAATGCTGAAAACAGGGTGGCACACCATTTCGGCTCCTGCAGAATCAGACTCAGCCAGACCCTGATATTTGTCAGGTGGGCAGGATTGATGATGGGTTGCCAATCCTCATCAACGCCGGTCACATTCGCCGGCTGAAACCCGAAACGTACCGCTCCCCACAGAAACGCTTCCACCATCCTGCTGTTGCCCCGTTTGAATACTTCGCCCCCAAGGACCTGGATGCATTGCAGCGAGGTGTGGGGATATTTTCTCACATTTACCTTCAGCAGCTGAAAGGTAGTCAACAGAAATTCTTCGATTTCCTCGTAACTCTGCTGCTGAACAAGCAGTACAAGACTGCGGTTGATTTCCCGCAATATCTCCTCATGAATAAGATGCAACCCCCTGATATCCATGATTTTAAACATGAATTGCAGTTTCTGGTTCTCAGTGAGGCAATTTGCCGCCGAGCCCCTGGTGTCAGATGACACTGCAACCCCGTTTTCAATATCGCCGAGAAGACGCGGAATCTCCTTGTACAAACGAACGATATCTATATGCGACGGCATTTCGAGAATCTGCCCGAGCGCTGCTGAGGGGTCACGGTTTATCATTGCCCGTTCCAATTCACCAATACAGGAACGTATGGCGTCATGGGAGATGGCCGAAAAAATCTGCTGGCCGGGGAATTCCTCTTCCAGAAGATCGCAGCGTTCAAGAAACCATGGCAGCGGGTCATCTTCGCTCAGCCAGTACTCATAGGTCTTCTGGAGCAGAAGGTGCATGAGTGATGCAGCCGGCCCGATATCAATATCAAGATCGCTGCGGCCGGCAAGATCGAGCAGCCGCTTGACAACCCGCTTTATCGAATGCGGACCGTGAACGAGGTGCATCAACAGGGTATCATCGGCAGAATCGAGTTCCTCCAGACGCGTGAACATGCTGTTTATTGCCGGCTCAAAACGTCTCAGCTCATTGCTTTCAAGCTGTGAAATCACCTTGTCGAGCCAGCTGCAGAGTGCTTCAAAAACCTGTGAAAGGAGCGGAGCATTTCGCGCCGAATCATCGATTGCCTCAAAAAACAGGCCTTCAAAAAGCTCGAAGGCCTCCGGACCCTGCTCGTGTTTCAGATAATGACTGAAGTTTTTCAGAACAAAAGATCGCAGCGGCGAAACAAGGATCTGCCAGTTTCGGTACGGGTGGCAGATTTCATAGAGGAGACTTTCAAGACTGGAATGAATACCCCGATACTTTTTTACAATTTCCAGCAGGAGCAGCAAATCAGGCCGAATTTCCACATATTCTGCCGTTTCAAGCAGGTTTGCCTTGAGGGCATCGGAATCGATATTGAGATCTGTCTCTAGCTGTTTCATATTTTTCTATCTGCAGTTTCAGAGAAGCACCGTAACCAAGCCTGAAATAAAAGCACCCGCACAGCATGGAAAAGCGCCCGTCCAGAGAAGCACAACACGCTCTTCCATGAAAGCATCCAGCAGCCTCTCCCGGCTAGAGTACTTTTTTGCTGTCCATATGCAGAATCAAGTCAAGCATCCTGTTGGAATAACCCCACTCGTTATCATACCAGCTCATGACCTTTACCGTCTTGCCGATCACCTTGGTAGACTGGCCGTCTACAATTGAGGAATGCGAATCCCCTTGAAAATCGATGGAAACAAGCGGCAATTCGGTATAGCCAAGGAACCGGTTGGCCGCCTCTTTAAGCGCTTGATTGACCTCGGCGACGGTTGTTTCCTGCCCGACTTCCATTACTGCATCGACAAGGGAAACATTCGGGGTGGGAACCCGCACCGCAAGACCGTCAAATTTCCCTTTCAGCTCAGGGATTACCAGGGAAACTGCCGCCGCAGCCCCTGTTTTGGTCGGAATCATCGAAAGTGCAGCCGCTCTGGCTCTGCGTAAATCTGAATGGGGAAAATCGAGCAGCCGCTGATCACCGGTATAGGCATGGACCGTTGTCATCAAACCACGCTCTATGCCGAAGTTGTCAAGAATCACCTTGGCAAACGGTGCCAGGCAGTTCGTCGTACAGGATGCATTGGAAACAACATGATGGGTTGTCGGATCATACTCATCCTCGTTAACTCCCATCACAAATGTCTTGACGCTGCCTTTTGCAGGGGCCGAGATGACAACCTTCCTGGCACCGCCATCAATATGCTTCTGCGCCGATTCCTGGTCCCTGAAAATACCGGTGCATTCAGCGACGTACTCGACCCCCATCTCTTTCCAGGGAATCTCCGCCGGATCACGATGACTGGTTACACCAATATGCCGGCCGTCAAAGGTAATACCCTTTTCATCACTGGTAATTTCCTGGGAAAGTCTTCCCATTACTGAATCATATTTGAGCAGATGGGCAAGAGTCTCGTTGTCGGTGAGATCATTAATCGCCACAACCTCAATATCAGCAAACAAAGGGTCCTCACCAATAGCCCTGAACATGTTCCTGCCGATTCGGCCAAAGCCGTTAATACCAATTCTAACTGTCATTTTCCATCTCCTTTAGGCGTTAAAATAAAAGTGCACGATTATTGTGCTTTTCCCGTTAATTCCCCAAAAGCCTTCTTATACAGATCAACGTATTTTTTCATTACCTCGTTCCAGGTGTACTGTTGATCGATTTTCTCGACGGCAGCTCTCTGCATCTTGCGTATCAATTGTTTATCACGATACATCCGCGCTGCCCGATGCAGGGCTTTACTCAGATTTTCCGGGCTGTTGTCCTGATAACCGATACCGGTCTCGCCGTCGACGACCTTCACCAGCCCCCCGACATAATGGACAATCGGCAGGTTGCCGAACAGTTGGGCGATATAGTCTGTCAGCCCGCACGGCTCATAGCGTGAGGGTATAATGAAGAAATCTCCGGCAGCATACACCTCGTTTGCAAGCTTTGAATTAAAACCCCGCAGAAAACAGACCCTGCCAAGATTATTCGGATCGGCCGCCGCCCGGGCCAAATCGGCCTCCTCACGCTCGCCGCCATTGCCAAGACAGAGAATCTGTGCTTCCGGCTCCTCGGCGAGAAAGAGGCTCATTGCTTCGGTAAGGATATCAATTCCTTTCTGGTCACTCAGCCGGCCAATAAAGGTGTAGAGCGGCCAGCTCAGTGTATCCGTAAGGTGACCGATCCTGTCACCCTCGGGGTCGGCAGGCATTTGGGCCAACATTCTGACAAGCTCCTGTTTACAGGCGACTTTACCGTCGAGCTCGTCTGTTTCGTCCCGTATATCATACGGAGCGGCAATACCAAGCCGTTCAGGCGCTCTTGTATCGAAGGCGAGGGGGTCGATGCCGTTGGTAACCCCAGCTATGGCAACACCGTCATCCTGCAAGCGATGGCCAAGCCAGCCGGTGAGGTAATCATTATCCGTCTCCTGCAGTTCTCTGGCATAATTTTCACTAACCGTGCTGATCAGGCTGTAGCGGCTTGCGGCAATAAACGGATCGAAACTGTGATCCAGGCAGGAATCGTTTACCACCGCCCAGGGCAGGCCGGTTATCGCCTGCACAAAGGAGAGATCGGACACTTCCTGATGATAACCGATACCGCCATTGTGAATGGTAACAAGGCATGCCGTTGTCCTGAAATAATGATTATAACCGGGACACTCGCGCATTATTGCAGGCGTCACTGCTGTATGGCCGTCATGGCAATGAATGACTTGCGGGTGCTCACCAAGGATCATGACCAGGTCAAGACCACCCTTCTGCAGCAACAGATTCATGGCAAAAAAATCGACATGGCCGGTTCCCGGAATCTTCCAGGATTCCCGTTGAAAATCTTCCCTGGTGTAGGTATAGACGCCGCGTTTCTCCTGAAAACGCTGGGCTTCAAGAAGGTAGATGTGAACTCTATCAACGACCTTGTACCAGACCCGGACACGCTCTCTTCGAGCCCGGTCGGTATAATTCATCGTCACATCATATTCCAGTACCTTGTCCGGAAAATCAGGATCAGCAAGCCTGCTGAAGCCCATCTCCCGAGGATTCATAAATCCATAGAGCGGCAATACCACCTTGACCGTGCGCCCGGTCCATCGAGCCAGCGAACGGGACAATTGCGCTGCCACATCCTTAACGCCGCCGACACCTGCAAGCGCACCAAATTCCCTGGTAAACATCCAGACCGATGCTATTGACTTCTTCTTTTTATTGATCATGTCACCTTTAAATCGTTCGGCCTGTGATAAAACTCGCCGGATCAAACAACTCCCATCAACTGCACCGATCACTGAGATGGATGCACCGCCGTTTTAATTTCAAATGTTCATCAGCAGATCCGCTCCTGCCTGCACCTTCAAGAGTACCCACAATATCTGCAACAACTTCTATGCTGTCAAGTGAGGCCGTGTCGAAAATAAATTCAGCCATCCGCGCTCGAACAACAACACGCTGCGCTCAGACAGCTATCGCTGGCTTGGCGGCGCCCTCTACAATGCAGCAGTTTTCTACAATAAACAGAGCAGAAATGCAAATGTCCGATTTCATCGATTCAGCCCTGCACCACTCCAGCAGCGGCTCTGGGTGCAGTGTCTTCGCGTCCATTGACGTAACACCGAATAAAACCTATACTGTTGGGATCGTGAAACGTTTTCTCTTCACCATTCAGCCCGGAGGACGAGGGTTTTATGAAAAGCGATACTGTTACGCTGAATACCAGAAAAACAATGGAACTCATTGACATAACGATGCTCATCTCAGGACTGCTGACAGCGAACAAGAGCAGCGACGGGATCTGCTGCCTCTTCAACCCGCACACGACAGCAGGACTAACCATCAATGAGGGCGCAGACCCCGATGTCTGCGACGACGTTATCTCCGGCCTGAAGAAAATAGTTCCGTTAAACCATCCGTTCAAACACCGGGAAGGTAACTCTCCGGCTCACATCATGGCTTCTCTGATGGGCTGCTCGCTCACCATACCGGTGATTGACGGGAGATTGCAGCTTGGTACCTGGCAGAAAGTCTTTTTTTGTGAATTTGACGGTCCGCGTACCAGAAAGATCAGCTGCAATTTTTTTGCAGCATAACCGGAAGACACCTCTTATGACTCCTGACCCGGGTAAAATATGTTTCGGACTCAGCCGGGAACTGGATCGAGAATCCTGTGCCTCGTATCTGCAGCTTCTCGGTAGAAAAGAGTTTTCAGAACTCTTTGCCGCCAGGCTTTCCAGTGAAGAAATTGAGACCGTCATCGACATGATCGCCTCATTGCTGCACAAGCACCTGAACAAACAGGAATATCATCGCCTCTTCCTGCTCGACGAGCACCACCACGACTAGAGGCCCAGCTCTATCAAGATGAGCACAAAACAACTCCATGACCTGCGCAGTTTTATCGACGTTCTGAGGGCCGAAGACGAGCTTCTGGTTATCGATGAAGAGGTAGACCCCTATCTTGAAATTGCTGAAATTCACCGCAGGGTCATTGCCCGCCAAGGTCCTTCGCTTCTGTTCACAAATGTGAAAAAAAGTTCATACCCTGTGGTTACCAATCTTTTCGGTTCAGCAAAACGGCTCGATCTTGCTTTTGGCGGCAGACCGCAGACCTTTGTCAAGGATATTGTCAATCTTATTGAGACAATCATGCCGCCCACACCGGGAAAATTATGGGAAAACCGCCGACTCTTCCTGGATGCGGCCCGAATCGGTCTGAAGAACACGGCAAAGGCGCCCATACTCGAAAACTGCCAGCGCCCTGCCCGACTCTCAACACTGCCGATGCTCACCTCCTGGCACAGCGATGGCGGCCCCTTTGTGACACTGCCGCTCGTTTATACCGAACACCCCGGCGGCAAGGGGCACAACCTCGGAATGTATCGAATTCAGCGGCACAGCGATACCACAACCGGCATCCACTGGCAGATCCACAAGGGCGGCGGCTATCACTATTTTGAAGCTGAGAAACAGGATCAGGCCCTTCCCCTGACGCTCTATATCGGCGGTCCCCCCGCCCTGATGCTGTCGGCAATTGCCCCGCTTCCCGAAGACATTCCCGAATTGATGCTGACCTCTCTGCTTATCGGCGGCAAGCTGCCAATGACAGCAGACCCCCTGGGGGGGCACCGTCTTGTTGCCAATGCAGAATTTGCGGTCAAAGGAATGGTTCCTCCCCACATCAGGAAACCTGAAGGGCCGTTTGGTGATCACTACGGCTATAACTCACTTGAACACGATTACCCTGTCTTTGAAGTATCACATCTCTATCACAGAAATAATGCCATTTATCCGGCAACGGTTGTCGGCAGGCCAAGGCAGGAGGACTTTTTTATTGGCGACTACCTCCAGGATTTGTTGTCACCTCTTTTTCCTCTGGTCATGAAAGGTGTCCGGGAACTGAAGACTTTCGGGGAAACAGGCTTCCACTGCCTGGCAGCAGCCCGGGTATCCGACAGATATCCTCGGGAGGCATTCGCCTGCGGATTGCGCATTCTTGGCGAGGGACAGCTCTCCTTGACGAAATTTCTGGTGATTACCGATGGGGCCGTTGACATCACTGATTTCCGTTCATTGTGGGTTCATGTTCTCGAGCGGGCACGCTGGGATCGGGACCTGTTCGTTTTCGCCAATGTTTCCCAGGATACGCTTGATTACACCGGCCCCTCGGTGAACAAGGGATCCAAAGCAATGCTGATGGGGCTTGGCAAAGAAAAAATAAGAGATTTACCCGGCAGCTTCAGCGGTGAACTGCCGGCCGACTGCTCAAGACCAGTACCGTTTATGCCCGGAACACTCGTTGTCCAGGGCTGCCCATACAGCCAGGAGCCTTCCCTTGCCGCCAGGCTTGCAGCTAGACGGGAGCTGGGAAATTGGCCGGCAATAATTCTCGTTGACAACAGTGAAGAGGCCACCGTTTCCACACAGGAGTTTTTATGGACCCTTTTCACCCGCTTTGAACCGGCAGCTGACATCCACGGTTCGGCGGCATCTGTAAAACGTTTTCATGTAGGACTGGAACCACCGGTTGTTTTCGACTGTCGAATGAAACCCTGGTATACTGAAGTGCTTGAGGTTGATCCCCGGACAAAAGCACATGTTGATGAAAAATTCGAGCGTCTCATTCCAAAAAAATGGCGTTAAAAACGGGTATCAGGCTCCAGAAATTTCTTGCTGCAAGCGGTCTTGCTTCACGGCGCGGGGCTGAAGAAATGATCCGCTCAGGTCGGGTGCGGGTTGATGGCAAAGTGGTCACCGAGATGGGCATCCGCGTCGACCCTGATATCCAGGCTGTCCATTGTGACGGCCGGAGGATTGACCCGGCTGAAAAAGAAGAGAACGTCTACATCCTGCTCAACAAACCAAAAGGATATGTAACCACTGTTTCCGATCCGCAGGGAAGACCGATTGTCACCTCCCTGTTAAAAAATATAACAGCACGAGTCTATCCGGTAGGCCGCCTTGATCTTGATACCGAGGGTGCCCTGCTGATGACCAACGATGGAGCGCTTGCCCATAAAGTTCTCCATCCCAGATTTGAAACCAACAAGACATATGAAGTACTGGTAGAAGGCATTCCGTCAGCGCAGAAGATAAAAAACCTACGGAAAGGAATCATCATCGACGGCAAAAAGACCTGGCCTGCTGGGATAACGCTTGTCAAACAAAAAGAGCGAACCGCGTTGTTCCGGGTTATCATCCATGAGGGCCGCAAACGCCAGATAAGAAAGATGTTTGAGGCCATAGCCCACCCGGTGCTCCAGCTGAAAAGGACTGCCTATGGACGCCTCACACTTGGTTCCCTGAAAAGCGGCTCATATCGGTTCCTTAACCCGGATGAGCTGAAAAAGATCTTTTTATAGCTTTTTCCTTTACAAATAACAAAATAGCTGATTAAATCTAAACAGTTATAGGCTTACTCGTGATCCAGTTCAAATCGAGCCTAGGCACGTGCCTGTTTCTTCAGGGAAGACAAGCCCCTGGCACAGCCCTCTAATAACTTGACTTTGTTACTGTTTTTCGGTTCTACGAGAACAAGACGTAACATAACGATTAACCCCTAACTGGTTCGCAGACCAAGCAAACAGGAGTTCAGCATGAACAAATCAGAATTGATTGAGGCACTGGCTCAGGACATCAATGTACCACATCGTGAAGCGGC
>CBDUGK010000005.1:0-85990 GCA_965366875.1 uncultured Desulfobulbaceae bacterium
CTGGAAACCTCGGTGATGTGCGGTGCGTAGATGATCAGTTTTCCACCGGGGGCAACCGCCTGCTCAAGCTTGTACATCACCTTTCCACCGGTCCACAGCTCATTATACATCTCCGGACAGACACCGAGCACGACCGGAAACGGCTTCTCCACAAAAACCACATGAATCTGTTCAGACAGGTCGGCGGCAGCTTCCCAGGATTCAAGATAGCTGCCGGCATAAACACCGAACAATTCCTCCCGGGATTTGACGACCATGGATATGCAATGCACGGGCACATCAACAAGCTTCATCGCCCGGTTGATAATCTCACGAACAGGGGTATGCTTGATGCCGATTGTCCCGGGGCAGGTCACAACTGCTCCAAGCCAATGGAAAAAATGGAGAAACTCCCCACCCGAGATGCCGGGAAAGAGATATTTTGCCCCCCCCGAATAGCCCACCACCTCGTGGGGAAAGACCGGGCCGAGAATCAGGATCTGGTCATATTCAAAGATGATCTTGTTGATATCAACCGGGACTCTCTCCCTCAGGCGGCCTCCGGAAAGCTCGTCAGTCTCCTCTTCTGAGAGGTAGCCGATCCTGCGAAACGTCTCTTTAGAGTCCCAGCGATGGTTATAAAAGGTTGTCCGGGCAAACGTCGTTTCACGCGCTTCAGCCGATATTCCGTAAAGTTCGAGGATCCGCTCTTCGCTGAGCGGCTGATGGGTGCCCAGGGCCACCATGAAATCGAGTTTAGCTGCCTCAGAACCGACAACCTCCTGGAGAATGGAAACCATCAGCGGCAAAGGGCACGTCCGGGTCGTATCCGGTGTCAGGACAAGAACCCGTCGACCCTGGTAGAGTTCCGGTGGTGTTCCGGACTCGATAACAGATCGTATCTGGGCATCGCTCAGTGGTGTGTGCGGCTGGCCGCTTCCGGTCATCATAAGATTATCTCACTCATACGCTGTATTAATGAAGTTGGAAAAGCTCCGGCAATCGTCTCCTTAACCGATAAGATTTGGCAGCGTCAGCGATATTGCCGGAACGAACGTTACCAGCATCAAGGCAATCAATATCCCGATATAAAACGGCCAGATTGTGCGAATCGCATCCTCCAGTTTTACCCCGCCAACCGCACAGCCGACAAACAAACACGTCCCCACCGGAGGTGTGCACAGTCCGAGCCCGAGATTAATGAGTAAAATCATACCGAACTGATACGGGTCTATACCGATGGAAATTGCGACCGGCAGGAAGATTGGCGTGCAGATCAGAATCAGCGCAGCCATATCCATGATCATGCCGAGAAAGAGCAACACAAGATTTATCATCAAAATGATGACAATCGGGTTTTCCGAAATATTTGTCAGCAGTACCGCCGTCTTATCCGGCACCTGGTAAAAGGTCAGCAGGTAGGCAAAGGCTCCGGAACAGGCAATCAGGATCATCACCATGGAGGTCGTCCTGACAGAGTTGACCACCGCAGTCTTGAATTTTGACCAGGTCAGGGACCTGTAGACAATAACCGTGACAAGAAAGGCATAAATCGTCCCGAAGGCGCCGGATTCAGTCACCGTAAAAATTCCGCTCAGCACTCCGCCAACGATAATTATCGCGGTCATCAGCCCGGGAAGGGCAAAAAAGAAATGTTGAATCAAGACGACGAACCCCGGAAAAACCTCAGCGGTATAGCCCCGCTTTACCGCAACAAGATAGGAGACGGCGGCAAGACACAGACACATCAGGACTCCGGGGACAATGCCGGCAAGAAACAGTTTGGAAATGGAAATTCCGCCTCCAACCGCCACCGCGTAGATGATCATGTTATGGCTCGGCGGAATGATGATTCCAGCAAGAGATGAGGTTACGGTCACATTAACCGCATAATCGTCATCGTAGCCTTTCTCTTTCATGACCGGTATCAATATGGACCCAAGGGCAGAAATATCGGCGATAGCGGAACCAGAAATACCGCCAAAGAGCATGGATGAGAAAACATTGACAATACCGAGACCGCCGCGCACTGCACCGACAGCAGAGGAAGCAAAACGGACCAGTCGCATGGCGATGCCGCCATGAAACATCAGTTCACCGGCAAAAATAAAAAACGGAATTGCCATCAGGGCAAAAATGGAGATACCTGAAATAATTCGCTGGAAGGCAATTATCATCGGCAGCCCCTCGTAAAAAAAGGCTGAAACAGCGGCTACCCCGAGGGCAAAGGCCACCGGCATGCCAATAACGACACAAATTGCAAACATACCCAATAAAATTAGTAAGCCCATAAATCGAAAGTCTCCTATCTAGTCTCTTGCGGACGTGCATCCTTAAAAAAATGGATGAGATGGCCTATGGTAAACAAGATGATAAAAATCCCGCTCAACATGATCGGTACTGCCCGCAATCCTTCAGGCACGTTGATGAGGGGGATATCCGTCGTCCATCTGAATACGGTCAACTTGTAACCATAGATGGTCATTACCAGGCCAAATCCGATCATCAGGACATGTGTCACAAATTCGAAGATACGCTGAATCAGCTTTGGGCTTATCTCGCGAAACACCGAGACGCCCAGGTGCGTTTTCCTGTGAATGCCGACCGATGCACCCAAAAAACCGATATAAACCACCAGCAGCAAGGCAACCTGCTCGACCCAGGTTGGCGTGGCGTTGAGCACATAACGGCCGAAGACCAGCCAGCCGAAAATAACGGTCAGGAAAACAAGAGCCGCGCCGATGATTGCGGTGTTGATATCGCTGAGAAGATCTAAAAATTTATCGTATGTCGACTTACTGCCTGTTACTTTTTCGGTAGACATGAGTGTTTCCAAATAAAATGTTATATCCAGCCAATCCAGTCATGCAGAGTAACCGTCATCGGTACCTCCTGCCCGTGGGCAGGAGGTACCGATGACCTATCCATTGCCGGAACAGATTACGGCGTGTTCTGGATCATCTCGACCAATGGCTTCAGGTCGGGATTAGCAGACAGATATTTGTCATACACCGGCTTCATGGCCGCCTGGAAGGCGCTCTTGTCCGGTATTTCATTGACTGTTGTGCCCCCAGCCTCAACTTTTTCCTTGCTCGCTATTTCGCGCTCCTTCCAGAGCTGACGCTGCAGCATTGCTGATTCTTCGGCAGCTTCCTTGACGATCTTCTGATCTTCCTCTGATAATGCTTTATAGACGTCAGCATTTATTACCAGGGTCTCGGGAATGATCAAATGCTGGGAGTTTGAATAAAACGGGGCAACTTCAAAGTGACCGGTGGACTCAAAGGACGGATAGTTGTTCTCGGCACCGTCAACGACACCGGTTTTGAGGGACTGGTAGACTTCTGCAAAGGCCATTGGCGACGGATTTCCACCAAGTGCGGCGATCATTCCGGAATACAGATCATTGTTCATCACCCGGACTTTCATGCCGACAACATCTTCAGGCTTGGTAATCGGTTTTTTGGAGTTATAAAAGGAACGCGCTCCGGCATCATACCAGGCCAGCGGGACGAGGCCGAATTTCGTCATACCCTCGTTGATAATCTGGCCCGCTTCACCATCCAGGACACGCCACATATGGTCAGTATCCTTGAAGATAAACGGCAGGGATACGACATTTGCCTCGGGAACGATGGGGCCAAGAGGTCCAAGGTTAAAATTGCCGATCTCCAGTGCGCCGGTGCGCACCTGCTCAATGGCATCCGGCTGGCTGCCAAGGGTACCTGCGTGGTACATCTTCACAGTCATTCTGCCGCCGGACTTTTCCTTTAACAGCTCGGCGAACTTATCCATTCCTACCGTATTCGGATATCCCGCCACATGAATATTCCAGCCCCGCCATTCTTTGGCCTGGGCTGAAATTGCAAAACCGGCAATGAGTGCAATGGATAGCGCTGAAAGAGCTATTTTTCTAAGATAGTTCATATGGATCATCCTCCGTTCAAAGCATGCCTGTGCATGCACTTACCGTTAGGGCTTCTATAAGATACAGCATGCATACCTGGCAACAATCCAGATATCATCCTAACGAGTTATACCTGCTCATCACTCTGGTTTGAAGTACCTCCTTTTTCCTGTGGTTTCAGCTCAGTTTCTCCCAAAACCGTTTTGTCTTCTGTTACACCTTGTGTGCTCCTGGATCCAAGTCAGCCGGCAGGCACGAAACAGCGCCAGCTGTCAGGCAAAGTACATTCCGCCATTTATTTCAATGATCTCGCCGGTAATAAACGATCCCAGTTCAGTTGCGAAATAGAGTACGGCATTAGCAACATCATCAGGGGTGCCGCCCCGTTTCAGGGGTGTGCTGTTTATCGCGCCCTTTATCCCCGCATCCGTGTTGAATGTATCATGAAACGGGGTCTCCAGAATAAGCCCGGGAGCGACGGCATTAACGGTAATCCCCTGGTCGGCAACTTCTTTGCACAAACCGCGGGTAAAGGCAATGATCGCCCCCTTGGACGCCGCGTAGGCAGTAGCGCCATTCCCCCCGCCATTCCTGGCAGCCAGGGAGGACATGTTGACGATGCGCCCCCATCCCGTGTTCATAAACGGCAGCACCGCCCGTGTACAGAAGAATGTGCTTGTCAGGTTGACATTTATGGTTTTAAACCAATGTTCATCCGACATTTCAGCTATGCTGTATCTGCCGACGAGGTGTCCGGCGTTATTCATCAGTATATCGATGTGACCGCCGAATCCTTCAGCAGCCCGGGCCACGACATCATTGACCTGCTTGGCGTCTGTCGCGTCAAGTTGAAAGCCACAGGCGTTTCGGCCCAGTTTCTTTATCGCTTCGACGGTCTCCTCTCCTTCCTGCTGGTGCGAATAATAGGTCAAGGCGACATCTGCGCCGCAGCGAGCCAGCGCCATGCTTACGGCCCGGCCAATACCAATGTTTCCTCCGGTAACGAAGGCTGTTTTCCCATGTAGACTCAATTCCATGATACACTCCTTATCTGTATTTATTTATTGTTTTAAAATTCACCAGATTTCCTGGCCATCAGCTTGAGCTGTAAGATCTGATACTGAAAAGATTTGTCATGGGTTCCACGCAGACAACCAGACGGTGAATCAGCAGGGCGGGCAACAACCAGAACGGTCCCTTTGGCGGTCTTCGATGCACTCACGGAGCAAAACCCTCTTCCACGAATTGGTGGTAATCTGATCCTGCATTACGGTGTGTCAGTGTAAGATTACAATCATACATTGTGTTGTTGTTGTCAAATCCCTTTTGATGTCGGCAATACCGCTCAACCAATGATCTAAAAAGCTAGAATTATTCATACCTGAAAATCCTGCAGAGCACAGAGCTGCCGGGGAGCAGGAATGTCTAACGACTTCGCTGCTGTATCACGACAGTTTGACCGCTGAACAAAATCATCTCACCCGCAGCGATGGGCGCGAATCGGAGGCGGCAGGGGGTCAAGCCATCTTCCCCGTCAGGCTCACGGCATCAGCAACCCGTTGCTCAATTTCTTCCCATCGCCCTTCAGCCATCAGCGAATGAGGGCTGAGCCATGTTCCGCCGCAGCAGAGCACGTTGCCGCAACTCAAATAATCAAGGAGATTATCTCGGCTGATGCCGCCGGTCGGCATGAACCTGATGTCCTGATAGAGGCTTTGAAACAGAGCAAGCATTTTGGTTCCACCAGCCATATCCGCAGGGAAAAACTTCAGCGTATCAAGGCCTTCATCCATTGCCATCTGTATTTCACTTGGGGTGCATACGCCCGGGAAAAAAGGAATTTTCCTGCGGCTGCAGAAAGCCGCCATTTTAGGAGTAAAGCCGGGACTGACAATAGCTCCTGCGCCGGCATCCATTGCCTGCGCTGCCTGGGATTGGGAAAGTACAGTACCCGCAAGGATTTCTATATCGGGAAATTCTTTCTTTATCGCAGCGATACCGTCCAGTGCAGATGACGTGCGAAAGGTAATCTCGATGACCGGCAGATTATATCTGGCAAGAAGCTCACCCAGTTTCAGTGCCGACTCGACTGAGGGCAGGCTGACAACCGGCACCAACCTGTGGTGGCCCAGTCTCTGTTGAAGCGTTCCTGCTGATGAAGGGGTCATCTTGTCTTCCATGAATGAGAATTCTCCGTATGCAGCGGTATGAAATGCATTATTGTGCTTATTTAAATGGTGAAAGGAGAGAATGTCAACAAAAAATTAAACCGGTTAAATAAATAATTGACGATACGTCATGAAGGTGGTAGCACTATTGTTCACACACGTTAAACCGGGCTGACATAGTGGCCGAATGTCACATTGCTGCCCTCTCTTGCTCAGCAACTGCCAGTAAAGAATGGAAGGAAAAAAACAAAACGTCACACTGGGTGATATCGCCGGAATTCTTGGGATCTCCAAGGCTACCGTGTCTCTTGCCATCAACAATGACCCCAGGGTCGCCGACGGGACAAGAAGGAAGATACTCAATAAAGTGGAAGAACTCGGCTATGTCTACAATCGCGGAGCGGCCGGGTTGAGCACCGGTCAATCGCATACCGTTGGCCTTGCGGTCCACAATTTGACCAATCCTTACTTTGCCGAGGCTTGCGCTGAATGTGAAGCCGTCTTAACCCAGAATAACAAGATGGCATTTCTCTGCAACACCAACGAGTCGCTGGAGCATCAGAATAAGTTCATCAAAACGCTGGCCGAGCATCGTGCTGACGGCCTTATACTCAGCCCCGCTGACGGAACCAATCTTCAATGTTTGCAGCCCATTTTTGCGATGAGACTGCCAACAGTTCTCATCGCCCGCAATATTGAGGGCGCCAAGCTTGATTTTGTCGGCAATGACGGGGTGCTGGCAATCAAAATGGCAACCAGTCATCTCATCAGCCTCGGCCACAAGAGGATTGCAATGGTCGGGGGCAACCAGCAGACCAGTGTTGCCAGAAACCGTCGTGCCGGTTTTTTTGAGGCAATGGAGGAACATGGCCTGTCAGTTGACCATTCCCAGATGATCGATTGCCCCATTTCCCCGAAAGGCGGAGAAATGGCAATTTCATCCATACTTGCCTCCAACCGTCCGCCGACTGCTCTTGTCTGTTTCTCCGATCTCATCGCCCTGGGCGTTCTCTCGGGTCTGCATCGCAGAGGCCTCTCTCCCGGCAGGGATATCGCCGTGGTCGGCTGTGATGACATTGAAGAAGCTGACCGGGGCTATGTTCAACTCACAACCGTGAGAATCAGGAAAAAGGAAATCGGTAGAAAAGCAGCTGAACTGCTGATACGACGCATCAACAACCCTCAGGCACCGTTGCGTCACATACATTTGAAGTCAGAGCTGATTATCAGAAAGTCATGCGGTTCCGATTTGATTTGAGCTTTCTTTATGATGCCTGCAGGTTGCTGCCATAACGTTTTTAAACCGGTTTAATCTTGTCTTGACGCCGTGGGGTAAAATGGGTAAAAACAAAATATCAGCGCGTGTATGTAAAACCGATGTTTGGCTCATCAGATGGAACATCATGAACACAGGTGAGATTTCCTCCAGGCAAAGGCTGCCGGCTGATGAAAAAGATCGCCCGCAGTGCAGCGGGCGGCACGCTGATAAGGAAGAAATCCGAACAGTGAACAGCCGCCTGGGATTCTGAAAACAGCCATAAGACCATAAAGCGGAGTAGAATATATGAAACCCATGAGAATTGCCCTGATCGGCGAGTGCATGATTGAGCTTCAGGAAACAGGACCGGACCAGACCAGGCAGACATTCGGAGGAGATACGCTGAATACGGCGATTTACTGTGCCAGGCTCGCCAGGGATCTTCCCTTGCACATAGATTACGTAACGGCGCTTGGTCAGGACAATTTCAGCAGCAGGATGATCCAGTTCTGGGAAAAGGAAGGAGTCGGCAGCAGCCTTGTGCAAAGAAAGCAGGGCGAGCTGCCGGGTCTTTACTATATCGAACTTGATGAACATGGGGAGCGAATATTTCACTACTGGAGAAGTGCGTCTGCCGCCAGGAAGTGTTTTGAATATCCGGGCAGTGAAAAAATTCTGGAAAATCTCCTGGAATATGACGGGATATACCTCAGCGGCATCAGCCTTGCCATTCTGACAGAAAAGAGCCTGAAAGCACTTCTTGAGTGCTTAAAAGCAGCAGCACAAAAGGGGGTGGCCATCTATTTCGACTGTAACTACCGGCCTCATTTATGGCAGTCAGTCGAGCAGGCAGTGCACACCTACGAACAGTTATATCCAATCAGCAGAATTGTATTTTTGACAACTGAAGAGGCTCAGATCCTGCTGGCCGGCGTTCAAGGAAAAAGAGTCCATGAAGTACTGCAGGACTCCGGGGCACGGGAAACTGTGCTGAAAGACGGCGAGAAACCATGCACCATTCATGCCGACGGTGTCTTCACGACCGTCAGCGCCTGCACGGTCCCCAGGGTAATCGACACCACCGCTGCCGGAGACTCCTTCAGCGGAGCCTACCTGGTGGCGCGCTGTTTCGGCTGCTCTCCCGGTGATTCCGCAGCAATTGCCCACAAGGCTGCAGCTTACGTTGTCAGTCATAAGGGTGCTGTTGCCCCTGTCGAGCATATGCCGGTGACAGGAAAAGACATTCTCAACTGCGCCGGCGGATGATCACGAGACACGAATCAGAGCCGCTCAGCCGGCTGTGAAGGGAGAAAAACTATAAGATGTATGACAATCTGAAAAGCAATAACCAACAAGAGATCAGAGGATTGATACTATGAGCTATCTGGAAGAGATGTTCGGGCTTACAGGCAAAACTGCGGTCATCGCCGGTGGAGCCGGTGCAATCGGAACCGTGATGTCCGGCGCACTCCTCAAGGCCGGAGCGCGGGTCATGATCTGGAGCAGATCTCAGGAGTCGGTGGATCGTGCCCTTGAGACGATGCGTGAGATAAACGACAATAATGACATGATTGCAGGAAAACAGGTGGACACGGGCAGCGAAGAAGAGGTGCGCGAGGCCCTTTCTTCAACCGTATCATCGTTTGGAGTACCCGATATTTTGATTAATGCGGTTGGCGGTAATATCGGCAAAGCGCCTCTCGTCGAACAGGATATGGAGATTTTTGAACGCGTCCTGCACATGAATCTGGTTGCCGGACTGATGATCCCGACCAAGGTGTTTGGAGGCTACTGGATAAAAAACGGAGTCAAGGGCAGTATCATCAACCTGACCTCCATGGCATCCTATAACCCGCTCTCCGGAGTCTGGGCATATGATGCTGCAAAATCAGCAACCCTTAACCTAACCACTGGGGCGGCAAATGAATTTGCCCAACATGGCATTCGCGTCAATGCAATTGCTCCCGGTTTCTTTATCGGCAAGCAGAACAAATCACTGTTGATTGATGAGACGAGCGGCGACTACACCGAACGTGGACGGTCCGTTATCAACCACACCCCTTTCCGCAGGTTCGGGGATGTCATGGAACTTGCCGGGGCAACACTCTTTCTCGCCAGTGACGCCGCCTCCGGATTCGTTACCGGAGTGTCGATACCGGTGGACGGGGGGTACCTCGCCCACAATATTTAAGTTACCGGAGGCCGCCCAGCACGAGACACTTCATCCGTTAATGCCGAGAAGACATTCTATATCATTGGAGAAGGCATCGCTTCCGAGAATTTTTTGAATACGGGACCACTTTTCTTTCATTAACCCAAGGAGAATACTATGGAAATCAGACATCCGGTTCACCCGGAACACATGATCCTTTTTGATACCAGTGAAATGCGTGATCATTTTCTCATCGACGAACTCTTTGTTCCGGGATCGCCAAAACTTGTCTACTCATTTTTTGATCGGCTAATTGTTGGCGGAATCTGCCCGGAGCAGCCTGCTGTTCTCGAGGTTGATCCGTCGGTTATCGGGGCATCATACCTGCTTGAGCGCCGTGAGCTTGGAGTGATTAACGTCGGAGGAAACGGCTCGGTTGTCGGCGATGATACAGAATACAGTCTGGGCCGGCTTGAAGGGCTGTATGTCGGCATGGGAACCAGGGTCCTTGAATTCAAGAGCGAGGACCCGGCCAACCCGGCCCGCTTTTATCTGCTCAGCGCCCCGGCTCACACCACTTATCCAACAACGAAAATAAGCCCTCTTGAAGCTGAAGCAGCGACGCTTGGCGGCACTGCCACGAGTAATCAGCGCACCATCCGTAAATACATCCATCCCGGTGGTGCCAGGAGTTGTCAGCTGGTGATGGGCGTGACCACTCTTGAGCAGGGATCGGTCTGGAACACAATGCCTGTCCATACCCATCAGCGCAGGATGGAGGCCTATTTCTACTTTGACATGCAGGAAGATGATGTTGTCTTTCACCTGATGGGCGAACCAACAGAAACACGTCATCTTGTTGTCCGCAACAATGAGGCAGTTCTGTCACCAAGCTGGTCTATTCACTCGGGTACCGGTACCGCATGTTACTCATTCATCTGGGGAATGGCAGGAGAGAATCAGGATTTTGGCGACATGGATCACGTACCGATGAGCCTGCTGAGATAGGGCAAATTCTTACCTATGGAGAAAAACCGATGAGCACCGACTTGTTTAACCTGACTGGAAAAGTGGCAATTGTCACCGGCTGCGGAACCGGACTTGGACATGGCATGGCTGTTGGCCTGGCTGAAGCAGGGGCAGATATCGCCGGCATCTATAACAGCAGTGAGCCCGCCTGCCAAAAGGAGATAGAGGCGGTCGGCAGGCGCTTTGCCGGCATCCGGGCAGACCTGGCTGACCACGATCAGGTTTCCCGGATCGTACCGGAGACGGTAAAAGCACTCGGCCGGGCTGATATACTCGTCAATAATGCCGGTATTATCAGGCGCCAGCCTGCCCTTGATTTTACCCCCGAGAACTGGGATGACGTGATCACTGTCAACCTGCGCTCACTCTTCTTTCTCTCCCAGAGTGTTGCCAGGCAGTTTGTGCTGCAGGAAAGCGGTGGCAAAATAATTAACATCGCCTCCGTGCTTTCATTTCAGGGGGGAATCCTGGTACCGTCTTATACGGCAAGCAAAAGCGGGATTATGGGGCTGACCAGAGAACTTGCCTGCGAGTGGGCGTCAAGAAATATTAATGTGAATGCAATTGCCCCCGGTTACATGGCTACAGAAAATACCCGGGCGCTCCAGGAAGACCCGGTCCGCAACCCCGACATCATCAAACGAATTCCCGCTGGCCGCTGGGGTACCCCCGAAGACCTGAAAGGTGCGGTTGTCTTTCTGGCATCAGCTGCCTCCGATTACGTCAGCGGCTATACAATAGCAGTCGATGGCGGCTGGCTGGCCAGGTAAGCTTGGATAAAAGCCCGGTGGCGCTTTTATCCAAGCGCCACATCGAGGGTCATCATGATGGAAAACCCGATCATCACCCCTATTGTGGCAATATCGGAATGCTTCTCGGCCTGGGATTCCGGAATAAGCTCCTCGGCCACGACGTAGATCATCGCACCGGCTGCAAACGACAAGGCATAGGGGAGAAGCGGCTGCATATGGATTACCGCAAATGCGCCAAGCACACCGGCAATCGGCTCAACCATGCCGGAAAACTGGCCATACATAAAGCTTTTTCGCCTGGAGAGGCCTTCACGCCGGAGCGGCACGGAGACGGCAGCGCCCTCGGGGAAATTCTGAATCCCAATACCAATGGCCAGCGCAATCGCGGCGCCTATCGAGGCCGCTGGATGTCCGGCGGCAGCAGCACCGAAAGCAACCCCGACCGCCAACCCTTCAGGGATATTGTGCAGCGTAATCGCCAATACCAGCAAAACTGAGCGCTGCCAGCTTGTCTTTATGCCTTCAGCTTCAGCACGTGGGAACCCGCGATGCAGATGCGGCAGGACTTTATCAATCATCCAGAGAAAGGCACCACCGCTCAGAAACCCTACAAGAGCGGGAATCCAGGGAGTTCCTCCCGCTTCTTTGACCATTGCAATTGCCGGGGCGAGAAGGGACCAGAAGCTGGCGGCAATCATTACACCGGCGGCGCTGCCGAGCATCCCATCCATCACTTTTCTGTCGATACGCTTGAAAGAAAAAACCACACCGGCGCCAAGCGCTGTCATAAACCAGGTGAAACAGGTGCCAAGCAGTGCCTGCATCACGGGAGACTGTGCCAAGAACCATTCTACCATTTTTTTCTCCTTTCTGTTGGTCCAGATGCTTGAGTTCTCTAACTGAAAGAGAGACAGCCCTGTTCTCTGCCCATATCTCGTATCTATTTTTCGTCAAAGTCTCAACAGGCGAAACTGCGCTGGAGCTCATGGTCTAGTTGAATCCTGATTCGCTTTTCCGGTTTTTCAGGTGGTGACCTGGATTTTTCGTATCCATCTTCTCCCCACTATCATGTAAAACGACACCGAGCAGAGAATCAGATACCCGAACATCTGCACATTTTTCGTTTTGAGAACAAAAGCAATGGTTACCGTTATTGCTGAACATGTCAAGAAAAACAACGGTTTGGGTATCTGTTTAAGAATCACGCGGCCAAAATGAGCAAAGCGTATATGGCTGACCATCAAGCCAACGGAAAGCAGTGCAAATACCCAGAGGACATCCTGGTAACCAATGAGCGCGGCACCGAGAACAATGAGCGCCCCTGCGGGGCTGGGCAGACCGTTAAATACACCTTCGGGCAGGTCCGTACGTTTCTTGTCAACAGTGACAAAACGAACCAGCCGATAGGCGACACCGGTGAAAAAAATAAAGGCGAAAAGCCAGGGAATGAGGCCGCCTTTTTGAACGATTACATAAGCGGGAGCAAGCCCAAAGCTGACAAAATCGGCGATGTCATCAAGATAGGGCCCGTATTTGGTTCCTCCATGCTTTTCCGCCATACGGCCATCGAACAGATCAAACAGCTGTCCGACGATGATTATGGAAATTGCCCAGGCAAAATAGCGATGATAGGTCAGGAAGAGACTTGCAATCCCGCAGCCAAAATTCAGGGTTGACAGAATATCTGCATACAGCCTGTTGGGAACAAATTTGAAAACAACCGAGGCCGAAGAGAGAATAATACAGGCCATCAGAATTTCATTGCCAAGGTCAATAACATTAGGGTTCTTGTCCAGCAGCGCACAGAAAATGACCAGTGCAAAACAGATAATCGCCTTAATTTTACCAAAATTATTCGCTGCCCCGGAAGATTTGATAAGATCAAGAATATGCCGGGCCAAAAACTGACCAAACAGTTCAACCGCCACAAGAATCCAGACAAGCTTGACTGAGAGTATGCCTCCGTAGGCAAAACCTATCAAGGGTGGAAGATAGGTCAGCTTGTCACACATGGGATCCAGCCACTCACCCCATTTTGAGCCAAGATTACACTGTCTGGCGACGATACCGTCAACGCCGTCGAGTATTGCAGCATAGGTAAAAATAAATATTGCAACAGCTTGAAAGTGAGAAACAAAATAGAGAAAAAATCCCACAATCGCCAGAGCTGTGCGCCAATAGCAGATTGCATTGGGATGAAGCAGCCACAGGTGCGAATGGATGTAATCCTGCATTGATTTTTTCTGCACCATCCTGGAAAACCAGTAATAAAAAGCAGTCCCGACGGCTGCTGAAAAACAGATTACGAGTAATCTTTGCATCTTTTTCCTCTGGATAGGATATGAGTATACGATCTATAAAATCAGGGACGTTTCTGCCACTGGCCTGAATACCATTTTAACACAGAAAAATCCATTCCCGTATGGATTCGGCGCGCTTCCTGCCACCTGGAATACTATCAATAGACATTATTTCAAATTCTTATCTGGTAATGATCAGTCGGAGACTCGCCACAAAGAGTGCTTCTTCATTAACCCCAACCACTTCCAGCCAGACAAAACGGTTGAATTATCCCGTGAATAGGAGCTCGGGATCGGCATGTTCATTGTAACCCTGCTTATAATGAATAGTTTAATCTGTGCAAGCCAAACATATTTTCAGGATATCAGTTTCTCGCCGGACAATCTTCAAGAAGAGAAATTGCAATCTTTGCCATTACGTCCATCTGAGAAGCTTCACGCCTGAAAGTCAAAAGGAACCCCAATGGTCTTTAATTTCCTGCTGTACCTGATCTATGGCCTGGCCTTTTTCACCCTGGGAGTCGCTATTCTCTCCCGGGATACTCGTCTCAGTGAACTTGGTATTGCCAGGATTCTCTGGCTGCTTGCCGTTTTTGGCATTATTCACGGGTTTCACGAATGGCTGGAACTTCTCGAACAATTGAACCCGGGGATAAGCACCATACCGTTTTCTCAATTCCGCCTGCTCACTGTCAGCACCTCTTTTTTGTTTCTGCTCTACTTTGGCCTGTTTCTCAACATAATCACCCTCTATGGCGATGGAGCCCTGCAGAAGACGCCTGGCCTTGTAAAACTGCTGGTCGGCATATCTGCCCTGGCACTGATCATGGGCGCGATCTATTTTGACCTTGAGGGTGGCACGGACAATAACGTGCGACGGTTCGTTGCCTTTCCAGGCGGGCTACTGTCGGGAATCGGGCTTATCATATACTCTCGGACCGTGCGCTCCTTTTCGGTTAAAGTAGCAGGTAATTTCATACTGGCTGGAGTATGCATGATCTTCTATGCGCTGTTCACGGGAATCATACCCTCTGACGTCATTGTTCCGTTAATTGATCTGCAAATCATACTGCTGCGGGGAGGATGTGCCTTTCTGGTAATGTTTTTTACCATCAGGGCGCTTTCCGTTTTCAGCCTTGAACAGCGCAAACTCATTAACGAACGACTGCAGCGTTTTGCTCAGTCAGAGAAATTGACTTCCATGGGAGTCCTGGCTGCCGGTATCGCCCATGAAATCAATAATCCCCTTACCAACGCTTCTCTCAATCTCGAGATACTCAGGGACATGGTTGGAGGCGATGAAAGCATCAACAAAAAACTCGACTCAATCGAGCGTAACGTGAGCAGAGCCTCAACGATTGCCCAGGAGCTGCTGCATTTTTCTCGCGAAAAAGAGACCGCGCTCGTACCGACTGATATCAACCAGGTATTATTGAGTACGAAAAATCTTCTGAAAAATCAATTCAGCAGCCCTGTTATCCAGATGCGGCTGAACGATGTCCCGAAAATAATGGGTATTCCCTGGAAACTCGAGGAAGTGTTTATCAATCTGTTGATGAACAGCATTGATGCATGCCAGGAAACGGACATCATCGAGGTTGAAACCTCATGTGACGGCAGCACGGTTCAAGTGGTTATAAGTGATACCGGTCATGGGATCAATGAAGACATAATTTCCCAGGTGTTCGATCCATTTTTCACCACCAAGGAAATCGGCATGGGAACAGGCCTCGGTTTATCCATCTGCTATAACATAATCAAGCAGCATGGAGGGGAAATCACGCTTGTCAGCAGCGAGATGGGAGGCGCAACCATTACAGCCACTTTTCCGGTGATCGCAGATGAATAACAAAATTATCTTTGTCATTGACGATGATCATGACCTTCGTGAGAGTATCATTGAAATTTTGGCAGCAAACGGCTTTACGGCCATTGGCTGTGAGACGGCTGAGATTGCTCTGCAGAAACTCAAGGACCAAACCCCGGACCTTGTCATTTTAGATAATATGATGCCGGGGATGGGGGGAATGGCCTTTATTCCCATATTGAAAAAGAGTTGTTCCACTGTCAAAATCGTGATGATCACCGCTTTCTCTACTGTTGACAATGCAGTAACAGCCATGAAGCTCGGCGCTGACGACTACCTTGCCAAACCGTTCAGACGCGATGAGCTTCTCGTCACAGTCCGGCTCAATCTTGAAGCACTGAAAATTGAACAGCAATATACCGCTCCGGGCATGGATAATGCGCTTGCCTGCCTGTCAAATCAAATCAGAAGACAGATTCTCTCCACCCTTGCCAGTAAAGGGAAAATGCGTTTCATGGATATTACCCGGCACCTTGGGATCAGTGATCATACCAAGGTAAATTTTCACCTGAAAAACCTTAAAAACCACAATCTCCTCGCGCAGGATCGAGAAAAAGCCTACTTCCTGACTCAGCAGGGAGAAAAAATGGTGGATTGTCTTTCGCTGCTGTCACAACGTATCTCTGAATAAATTCATATAGTTATTTTTTCATTGTGAAATAGAGTTCACCACAGGCCCCTGTATTGTGAGGAATCTTTATCTGGAAGGACATGCAAAAACCCCATACAGTGCTACGGTACTAATAGGCATGCACGCTCCCCTCAACCCCCTTACAGGAGGAACACATGAAAAAGATTGGAATTATTGCAATTGCAGCTACGTTCACCTTCAGCATTTCAGCCTATGGAGCCGACCAGACACTGGTAAGCACAAAAGCGGGCTCACCAATTGTACTTGACGGCATGGCAGACAAGGCCTGGGAGGCTGCAACGGCCATTACCGTCAGTCTCGAGGAAACGCCCTACGAGCCGAACAACGGCTACGAAGGCATCCGTGAAACAAAGGTTTCCGTAAAATCACTCTATGACGAAAACAATGTCTACTTTTTGATCACCTACAACGATCCGACAAAAAGCCTGACCCGCTTTCCCTGGGTGAAGCAGTCAGACGGGTCCTGGAAAAAACTTGACAACAAGGACAGCACTGGTCATGACAACACCTATTATGAAGACAAATTTGCCATGTTCTGGAACATCAGCACCAAAGGATTTGCCGAGGAAGGCTGCATGATTGCCTGTCATCTCGACGAACCTGGTGACTCATCACCGGGTCGAAAATACACGGCATCCAGTGAAGAAACCATCGACATGTGGCATGCCAAATATGTTCGCTCACTGCCGATGGGAATGTTTGATGACCAGTATGTCGACAACAATACCGACCCGAAACAAAACAGTGGCTGGGGACGCAAAGGCGATACCGGGAAAGGCGGATACACCAACAACGACAACAAGGATAAGTCTGCCCCTGCTTTCATGAACCTGAACCCTGGCGATGATGACAAATATTATGTGATTCCCAGCAAAAAGGTACCGTTCGTTGATATCTTCAAGGAAGGTGATGTTGTCCCGGGTATCGATATTCAGCCGATGATGGGCGGCCGGGCCGACATTCTGTCCCGTAATCATCACGAGAACGGCATGTGGACACTGGAAGTCATGCGTTCATTGAAAACCGAAGGTGAAAATGTCGACACCCAGGATGTTCAGTTCTCCGACATGAGCAAAACCTACCCGTTCGGCCTTGCTGTTTTCGATAACTCGCAGATCAATCATCTCTACCACCTTGAAACACTTGAGATGAAGTTCCAATAAGAACCGCAATCAGACAGAGCTTTTCCTGAAAAGAGCGGTACTGCAGGCAGAGATGGTCCAGATGACCATCTCTGCCTTTATTGTTAGGGGGTATAATGCCGGCTCCCTGCGTCCTTGAGACAACAAATGAAATCCATCTCCACTGAGCCAACGCATAAACAGAGCGTCCCGTCGTGCTGCTGACTCACCAACCGGTTGCCTTCTCCGCTTCCTCTGTCGAGCGCTGCAGATTACTGTCGTTTATTCCCTCCCATACCGCTGTTCCTGAGTTTTCGCTGCTTTTTCCGAGGTTACGAGAAGGCAAAATTTCAGTTTTCTTCCCTACCAAAAGACTATTGTAAATAATTTACTAATATAATAAAATGCTGTCGCAGGTGCTACACAGTAATACAAGGAGTGTGCTTGTCAGGTGGCGCTGGGGCCATTCCCCATGTTCTGTCAGTAGCAAAATATAATTTTCAGAGACTAACGGGTTGGGGTGGTTGCACTTCGAGCCATGGGACAGTGGTTCTCCCCGACACATTCAAAAAACAAGAGGACTGAGGAGGATGGAAATGACTGGTAGCACATTTACCAAAGCGATACTGGGAATATCCGCGCTATCGCTGATGCTGATTCCGGGGGTAAGCCTGGCACAGGAAAAGCCAAAGGTTTTGAAACCCTGTATGCAATGTCATACTGATGACGGCGAGAATGATATCCGCGGAAAACTCGGCAGCGTTTCGATGAAGACAGCAACCATCAAGGTCGATACCGGTGGCGGCTCGTGGCTCATCAACTTTGATGATGACACTTCGCTGGATGGGGCGGAGGCGTTAAATAAAATACCCGCTGACCATGAAGTTCTTATTTCTTATCGCCAGGAAGATGGCGTGCTTCTAGCCGAATCAGTTGCAGTAAAGCCTGCGGCAACACTTGATCCGGCCCTGATCATCAATCTCGACGAACTCGCTCCGCTGATTGAACAGGGGCCTGAGAAAGCTAAATTCACCATCGTTGATGCACGTCCCGGTAAACTCTATGGTGAGGGCCACATCCCGGGTGCAATCTCTATTTTTGATGCCCAGTTTGAAAAGAACCTGGATAAGCTTCCCAAAAATAAAGACAATCTGATCGTGTTTTACTGCGGAGGGCCTACCTGACAACTCAGTCCCTCATCTGCCCGGCGGGCAGAACAACTGGGTTACACCAACGTCAGAGTTTTCCAGGACGGCCTGCCAGCCTGGAAAAAGGCTCAGAAGCCGCTCTATTCCTTCTCTAACTCCCTGAAAGAAATGATGGATACCGAGACACCTGTCGTGCTCATCGATGTGCGTGATGATGCGAGTGCAACAACAGCGCATATCACGGGTGCGATTTCCATTCCTGGAGACCAGCTGGCCACCTTCAAGGAAAAATTTCCATCAGTAAAAAGTGCTCCTGTTATCCTCTATGGTGATGATACAGCTGCAGGCCTGGAGTATTTTTCACTGGTGAGAGGATGGGGATACAGCAACACGACTGTCCTGGATGGTGGGTTTGCCGCCTGGCAGAAAGGACAACTGCCGGTTGAAAGCGGTGCCACCCCAACAGAAATTGTCTATGTTCCCAAGCCGAAACCCGGAGTTGTGAGCATTGAGATGTTCGCAACGGCCATTGACAGCAAGGCCAGTGATGTCGTCGTCCTTGATGTCCGCACCGACGAGGAAACCGAAGCAGGCAGCATCGCCGGTGCTGTTGCAATACCGGCCGATGAGGTCTTCGAGCGACTCGATGAGATCCCCAAAGACAAGAAGGTTTACATCCACTGCAGTACAGGCGTCCGTGCCGAGATGGCATACCTGACCCTGAAAGAAAAGGGCTATCAGGTCAGCTATCTCGATGCTGACATAAACGTGGCCAAGGGTGGAGAATATACCATCACCGCCAAAGAATAGCTGAACAAAAACAACCGTCCTTCATTGCCGGATGTCTGAAATCCGGCAATGAAGGTTTCTTCTGCTTTCCTTCCGTCTGGCAGTTTGCCTCATTCAATCAGTGTGTTACGCGTGAAACGTAGTCTCCGGGATGAACGCGGCACTCAAGTCTGTCGAGTTGCGCCTCGGTCACCTGTTCATATTTGCTGAAGTGAAAATGAAGCGACAGCTTCGACGAATATTCTGCAGTGTACTTGAGCGTATGGTGGTGATGCCTTTCGGGTCCAGCCTCACTGTTTAGTCGACATCCTCCCTCTGTCTGGTAGACGATGCTTGCACGACAGCTGATGACTGCCTCGTTTGTTGCTATCCTGACCTTCTCTGAATAGAGGGTATAATCGATTTCCAGTGCGCACTGGCGATAGTAATGATCACAAGCATTCCCATTCCCGCCGCAGGTAAACACCACGTTATCAAGGCTTAAGAGAAATTCCTTTTTCTGGGAGAAGGGACTGTTTTCGCCTGCCTCATAAGGTGCCGTGTCTAATCTTTGTCGCCAGGGAGGCGCTTCAAAATGGGCCAAAAGTGGCCCAAGATGCTCCGAGGCGCCCTGCGATATAGGGCTGTCATTCGCCGAAGCATTGATCTGCACAGGGAAACGACAGGCATTGTGCAATTGTTTCCGTCCCGCTTCACCGGCGGAACCCGCGGAGACAGGGTTTTCCGCCATTGTTGATGGTGATATCGGTATCCCGGCAACTCCGAAGGTGTATAGCAGTAAAAAAAAGGGAAAGACAATGGTTGATGCGACGGCAAAAGAAACACATTTTTTCATACGGTGTACCTCCCAACCCAAACGCACATGACAGGAGTCATGAGGTATGGAGCTCAACCTGAGTACCACGGTTGTAGGATACTACATTTATAGAGACTATAATCTGTGAATGTCGATCCGACAATACCACACTGTAATATTACGACGGAGTAACAGCTACTTAAACATTTTTTCCTGTTTTCTGAGGTGCACCGCGATGTTGCAACAGGTTGAACCGAGAATGTTGAAGGCACATACAATTTCAACTGCTCTCTTATCGGACGACATATTGAGAGTGAATTAAATCTCCAGGCAAGGGGAGAGAAAAATTCGTTTCAACTTTCTTGACCATTGTTACGACATTGTGGTATACAGGCAGTATGGTTATCAGACATGCTCAACAGCTAAAGCATCTCCTCAAGAGTATCACTATCTTCATTATCGTAATGGGGATAGCAGGACTGGGTACACCGGCAGCAGGCCAGATAACCTGCGAACCAGACTGCTCTGTGCACGCCCAGAAGCTGTATCAGGCATCCTGCTGTGTTACTCCCGGAACCAGCCATGCAAAACTGCTTCCCGGTGATGTTCAGGAAAACCATCATCCCCCATTATCTGATTGCAACGGAACGTTCTGTATCGATTCCTCACTGGAAGTGCTGGAAATAGCGCTGAATGTATTTAACGCTCCAGATACCCCGACAGCAGTTTCGCGACTCTCGCATTTACCGGAAACAAACGTACTCCACACTGTCCAAAGGTCTTCGGGCGGACGTTATTATACTGAAAAAACCATACCGATCTACATACTCACCTGTGTCTATCTGATTTGAACCCCTCCCCCTTGCATCTCTTTTTTTTATAACCCGTTGAAATAGAGCATTCTCAAAGACCAGGGAGGTCGGTATGAGACATATAGTATTGGCAGTAATGTTGGCGCTGGTGTTAGGCGCCCCGTTTGTTCATCCTGTAAATGAAGGCAGGGCAGGCTTCAGTCTTTTCAGTTCACATAAAAACATCAAGGACATAAATGGTAAAATCCAGATTCCCGTCACGGATGTGAATGACGGCAAGGCGCACTACTTCCAGTATAAGAATGGCGGCAGCACGATAAAATTCTTTGTGGTCAAAAGCAGCGACGGCGTTATCCGGGCGGCTTTTGATGCCTGTGATGTCTGTTTTGCCTCTAAAAAAGGTTACAGCCAGGATGGAGATTTCATGGTCTGTAATAATTGCGGCAGACGTTTTCATTCAAGCCGCATAAATGTGGTAAAAGGCGGCTGCAACCCGGCTCCATTGAGTCGTGAGGTTGCTGGAGAACATCTCGTTATTACTGTTGCCGATGTGATTCCGGGCAGTCGTTTCTTTTAGGGGGAAAAATGAATCTGTTTACCATTCCGCTTAAAAACATGCGGAGAAAACCAACAAAGACGTCTCTGCTGCTCCTCGTTTTTTCACTCGGCGTTATGTCAATTGTCGCCCTCTATCAGGTTTCGCTGGTTGTGGGGGTGAGCCTGGAGCAGAAGCTTACCGCCTTCGGGGCAAATATCGTCGTCAAACCCTCGACGGAGACGCTCAGCGTAAGCTATGGCGGCTTTAACATGGGTGATATGCTGCTTGATGTCAAGGATTTGCAGGAGACTGAAACAACTGCCGCAATCAGATCGATTGCCTTGAATGACCGGATCAGTGTTGTCGCCCCAAAACTTGTCACTATGGTAAGACTGGATGAGTTAGCCATTGCTGTTGTCGGGGTGAAATGGGCAGATGAGCTGGGGATAAAAAGTTACTGGGCAACCGATGGCGCTTTCCCGCAGCAGCCCAATGAGATCCTGATTGGAAGCCTGGCAGCGAAAAAACTGGGGATCAGGACCGGTGATACGCTCTCGCTGTATAACCAACCATTCAAGATATCAGGCACACTCCTCGAGACCGGCAGTGATGATGACTCTGTTATTCTTATGGATCTTGGACGGCTGCAGGAGATGCTCGGTCAGCCCGACGTAATAAGTTTTGTTGAGGTTTCAGCTCTTTGCGCCGGATGTCCGATTGAAGATATCGTCGCCCAGATACAGACGAACCTGCCGAAAACCTCTGTGATCGCACTCCAGAATATTGTTAACCAGAGGATGTCCTCGGTACATTTTGTCCAGAAACTTGCACTCTCAATCAGTCTTGTCATCCTGGTGACAGCCTCAGCTATGGTCGGCCTGTCGATGCTCTCCTCAGTGAATGAACGCCGGAAGGATATCGGCATCCTTCGATCTCTTGGCTACGGCAAATCCAGGGTCTTTATGATTTTTTGCCTGGAAGCCGGGCTTATTGGCGCACTGGCTGGTGGCTTCGGATACCTGGTCGGTTTTGGAGCCAGTTTAAAGACCCTTGAATTGTTGACGCTGGCAGATGGAGCCCGACCCGTTTTTTCTTTTGCCCAGCTGGCAATCTGCGTTTCAGTATTTCCATTGATAACGATTCTTTCAGCTCTTTACCCAGCCTGGCGAGGAGCCTCTATTGAACCCTCCCAGGCACTCGTTTCCCTATAGGTGACACCATGCTCGTAGCCAATGATATAATGAAAAGCTTCTCCTCCGAGGGAAAAGATGTCAGCGTTTTGAAGGGCATATCGCTGAAACTCGAAGAAGGTGATTTTGCCTCAATCATCGGCAGGTCCGGATCCGGTAAAACAACCTTGCTCAATGTTCTCTCAACACTTGTCAGGCCGGACAAAGGTGAACTCAATTATCGTGGGCAAGATCTCACGTCTGTCCCTGAAAAACACCTGAACGGGCTTCGGAAATCGGATTTTTCAGTGATTTTCCAGTTTCACTATCTCCTGCCCTACCTCAGTGTCCTTGAGAATACCCTGCTGCCTTTCATGAATGTCATCAAACCGGTCAGCAGACAGATTGAGGCAAAGGCGATGGATTGTCTTCACCGGGTTGGTCTGGCGGACAAGGCGAAGCGCTTGCCGGGCAACCTCTCCGGAGGCGAGCAGCAAAGGGTTGCCATAGCACGGGCACTGGTCAAATCGTCAAAGATTCTCTTTGCGGATGAGCCGACCGGCAGCCTGGACAAGGCAACCGGTGAAACGATCATGGAGCTGCTTGCCAAGCTCCACAAAGAAGGGCTGTCTATTGTCATGGTGACCCATGAACCTGAATATGCAAGGCTCGCCGGGCGAACCATTGAAATCGAGGACGGCAGGATCGTGCATTAATACCAGTCTGCCGCCGTTAAAACACGAACCGGCAAACACTCTTAAAAGCTTGAGTTTGGCTCCTTCAAGAAGGCACGCTCTTCGCTGGTTGATGTCCTGCCAAGAATCTCGTTTCTATGGGGGTAGCGGCCAAATCTTTCGATGATCGCCTTGTGTTTGAGTTCCCATTCCAGGCTCGACTGGACACCATGGCGGCGGTAGATATCCTCTGCAGCCTCGTGTATTTTCAGCGACTCACTGTGCATGAAGGGTAGATAAACAAAACCCCTTTCCGTTGTTGACAGCTGCTCGTCAAATGAGCCTGCGACAGCTTCCTGGGCAAGCACCAGGGCCATCTGGTCATTGGCAAATGCCAGAGGTGATTCCCTGAACATATTCCTGGAAAACTGGTCAAGAACAATAATCTCGGCCAGTCTTCCTCCGGGATTCTCCCGCCATTTATAGAGTTCGCAGTGCACGGCACGTGCATGAATATCTGAGAACCGCTCCGCAATTAATCGGTCAAATTCGTCGTCTTTTTTCCACCATTGCGAGTGCTCGATCTCTTCAAACCAGAACGTCAGGATTTCCTGATACATGGGGTTACCTTGCTATTTCCGAATAAAAGTACTTTTTCTGTAACAAAAGCTCTGCCAGGGAATTCAAATCAAAGAAAACCTGACAAAAGATACTTTGTAGTATAAGCATGCAAGCTCTGTGATACAAGAGCAAGCAGATGACGGAACAGCTCTTGCGGCTCGCCTTGATGGAGCGAAACGGCAAAAACTTTTCCTTGACAAATGACCCAAAAACGTCACAAAGTAGTAGTGTCATTTGTAGTAGTACCTTTTTGGTATGAACCGTCTCACCTCGATCCGCAGATACACCTGTTTGAACATGCCGGCCATGCCGGTGGCAGAAAGACGTTTAAACAGAAAGAGTATGATCGCAATTTACCATCCACATTAACATCACGAGAGAAAAACGATGAACGAAGCCTTGATCCTGGAAAAACTGGACCAGCTATCAGCCGAAGTACAGTCCCTGAAATCAGATGTCCTGCAGGAGCTGAAAAAGGACCTGGAACCGCTTCTCAAACAGGCTCAGCCCGGCATGGGCAGTTTTCTTGCTGATATCGAGGATGAGTGCAGCAGCGAAAAGGCTGTCTATCTCGCTAAAAAGGTCCTGAGCAGTCTTGATGAGCTCAACGAGATGGTCGACACGCTCAAATCGGGCGTTGAGCTGAAAAATGATCTGATACCCCTGGCGAAACAGGCATATCCATCGACCATAAACTTTTTCCACGAGCTGGAAGGTGAATTTCACATCGATGAACTGACCATACTGCTCAGGAAAGTCCTGTCAAATCTTGAAAACCTCGGGGAAGCAGTGGATATGCTCAAGGCAGGTGTTGAGCTTCGGGATGATCTGGTCCCGATTGTTCAGCTTATCTACCCTCGATTGCTGCGTTTTATGAACTCCCTGCATGAAGGTGAGTTCCAGGCCGAGAAAATCGGCGACCTGCTCCACACGGTTCTGATCAACATTCACACGCTCAGCGACCTGCTCAACATGGTTCAGCCCATGACGGAGCTGGTTAAAGAGTTCAGCACGGTCATGCAGGGATCAGACGTTATGAACAGTGTCAACGTCTGGCTGGACAGCCTTCAGCAGAGCAGCGGTATTGTTAAACTGGCCGGCACAGCCTGGGCCCAGGTAAAAAAGCTCGATTACGACGACAAACAGGTGGAGGCAATATGCCAGGCAATATCCTCCTTTGACATGTCAAAAATTGAACCGGTCGGCCCGATAGCGATGATCAAGCGTATGAGAGAGCCCGAAGTCCAGACAGCACTTGGCTTTCTCTTCACGATACTGATGACAATGGGCAGTGTTCTCGAGACCTACCAAAATGACACTGTTCAACAGGGAAACGTCCATACCTAAAGAAAAGCAGCAAAAGTATATCAGCAGCATTAATGATACCCAACCCCCGTTTTAAATCCGCTTGTAAAGGAGGCAACAACAGTCATGAAAAAACTAGTCATACTCGGTGCCGGCAGTGCTGGTACCATGATGGCCAACAAAATGAGAAGAGATCTGGATAATGACTGGTCCATTACCCTGATCGACAAGGATAATGTCCACTATTATCAGCCAGGCTACCTCTTTGTTCCTTTTGGCATCAACAAACCACACGAGATAAGAAGAAGCCGCAGAGAATTCATCAAGCCCGGCATAGATTTTGTCATCTCCGAGCTGACCAATGTTGACTGGGATAAACAGGAAGTCAGTACCGCAACCGAAGGAAAGTTCAACTATGACATCCTGGTTATGTCGACCGGCTGTGATATTCGTCCTGAGGAAATCGAGGGGCTTGAGGAAGGATGGGGTAATGATATATTCGGCTATTACCGCTTTAACGACTGCCAGGAACTCGGCAAGGCGCTGAAACGGTTCAAGGGCGGCAAGATGGTTGTCAATATTGCCGAGATGCCGATCAAGTGCCCGGTGGCACCGCTTGAATTTGCCTTTCTTGCCGACTGGCATTTCCACCAGCGAGGTATCCGGGACGACGTTGAGATGGAGTTTGTCACGCCGCTCTCAGGAGCCTTTACCAAGCCGGTAGCCACGAAAGTGCTCACCGATGCCTGCGAGGACAAGAACATCAAGATCATTCCGAATTTTGCCCTGGGGTCTGTCGATCACAAACGGAAGGTGATCCAGGCGTATGACGGTGCGGAAATAGAGTATGACATGCTCGTTTCAATCCCGCCCAACTTTGGCGCACAGGTCATGATCGATTCCGGAATCAGTGATCCGATGGGCTACATCCCGGTTGACAAGCACACCCTGCAGCCGGAGGGCAGGGAAAATGTCTGGGTGCTCGGAGACGGCACCGATGTGCCGACCTCCAAGGCAGGAGCAGTCGCCCATTTTCAGGGAGACGTGGTTCATGAGAATATCATGGCCTATATAACCGGGGGTGAACAGCATGCCCGCTCCGATGGGCATGCTGTCTGATTCATAGAATCAGGCTTCGGGAAAGCCTATATTATCGATTTTAACTACGACACCGAACCACTGACCGGAAAGTATCCATTTCCTGCAATCGGCCCGCTGAATCTGCTCAAGGACACAGAGATGAACCACATGGCCAAGCTGATGTTCAAATGGGCCTACTTCAACCTGCTTCTCAAGGGAGCCTGGCTGGGCCCGCCGAATCTCATGATGGAAGGTAAGATTAAAGCCTAACCCATCAGATTGAAGAAGAGAAAACCGGGGTTATCCCCGGTTTTCTCTTTGGGTTATTCAAAAGCATCCCGTTTCAGGCAATTTTGCTCTCTGCTTTGCCGATTTCGCTTTCAAATAAAACTCACAATAGGCTATGGTGGTATGCAAGAGGAGTGCAGCAGACCATCACAGCCTGCTGTACAGACCGATCAGCAGACAATAAAAAGGTTCGACAAACGGGATGAAGTCATTCTGGACCTATTCTGACATTTTCGATCTTGAATACTTTCTTCATCGTGATCAGGGCATCAGCGACGCTCTCTTGCACCAGAGAGATCGTTCCATGTACCTTGATCTTGACAAGAAGGAGTCCGGGGAGCCGGCTTCCCCTTCTATACTGCTGTTATCCTGGTTAAAGGAACAAAAAAAAAGAGCCGCCGGGGAAACCGCAGGCTCACTTCCCGGAGCTCTGGTTGATGAAGCGCTTCGACTGATGCTGGTTTTTTTGCCGCTCTTCGCTGTCCTGGTAGGGCTGCTCAGCGGGTGGGCTTTTTTTTCATATTCAGGAACAACTCCGGTCAATGTCTTTCATTTTCTCTTTCTCTTTATCTTTTCTCAACTTATCCTGGCATTGCTGCTTCTTTTCAGGCTGTCGCTCAATCTCACCGGCCTGCTGAAGCAGTCATTCCCGATAACCTTCAGGTTCTATACAGCACTTGCAGCCCGCCTGGCCGACAAAATCAGGCAGCGACTTCGCGCCTCGGTTTCCGGAGCAAAGCGCAACACCTATGAACAGATTCTCGGCCTGGCCAGAACAGTGCAGCGGAAATATGGGCTGCTGCTCTACTGGCCGCTCTTTTCTCTCAGCCAGCGCAGCCTGGTCGGCTTTAACGCCGGCCTGCTCGGAGCCTCCCTGTTCCGGGTAACAACAAGTGACCTGGCATTCGGCTGGCAGTCGACAATTCAATTCAGCTCGGCAGCCCTGTACAAAATGGTGAAACTCCTTGCCCTTCCCTGGTCCTGGATTTTTCCGGAAGATCTCGCCTATCCATCTCTTGCCGCGATTGAGGGCAGCAGAATCATCCTAAAGGATGGCATCTATCATCTGGCGACAGAGAACCTGGTCTCATGGTGGCCGTTTCTGTTACTCTGCCTCCTGGTATATGGACTGCTGTTTCGCCTCCTGCTGGCGGGTTTCGCCTCCTGGTGCCAGCGGAGCGGCCTTAAGAATATCAATCTCGACAGCAGTGACGGGCTGAGTGTCATCAGACGAATGCAAACCCCGCTGGTATCGACTCAGGCCGCTGCAAAAAACACGAGTGCTTCTCTGAAAATCCTGGATCGAGAAGAGCTTACCCGTCAAAATCTAAACGAATCCGTGGACGTATCATCGACGTTTCCGCTCATGCTGCTGATCGCCGGTGACGTCTCGAGTCAGTTTGACCTCGGTCCATTTCTGCAATTTCTTCACCAGCGTGGTTTTACGGTCGAGCACCAGGAAATTATGATGCAGGACTACGTCTCTGACCAGGCGCTCCTGCAGCGGCTGGAAGAAAACAGACCGGACAGGAATGTCGGGATTTTCCTGCTGCTGGAAGCTTGGATGCCGCCGATCGGCGAAGTTATTGCGTTTATCAGAAATCTTCGTGATTCCGTCCATGAGTCGACACCCATCTATATCGGTCTGGTTGGAAAGCCGGTACACGATCGCAACCTTACCATTCCTGCACCCCGGGACTGCAGCGTATGGAAACAAAAACTTGATGCACTTTCGGACCCCTACGTAAAAATTTTCCCCTACACTGCAGATGACAACTCCTGAAATCGCCATAATCGGTCACCCCAACGAAGGTAAATCTTCGGTCTTGTCAACCCTGGCCGAGGATGACTCCGTGCGAATCAGTCCTGTTCCCGGCGAAACAACAAAATGCAGGACGTTCCCCGTTGTCATTGATGGCAAGGAACTACTGAGATTCACCGATACCCCCGGGTTTCAGTATCCTCAGCGGATACTGGAAGCACTCAGGACATTTACCGGAAACAGCGATTCACGGCTGAAGCAGCTCAGGGAATTTACCGGATCATCTCCCGACCTCGCCGACGATCACGAACTTCTCAGCCCTGTTGCCCGTGGCGCTGGAATCATCTATGTGGTTGACGGGTCCCGGCCGGTTCGATCGGTTGACCGGGCTGAAATGGAAATCCTGCGATTGATCGGCAGGCCACGGATGGCAGTTATCAACTGCAAAGATGATACCTTCGAGTACCTCGATGACTGGAAAGACGAATTCAGAAAACGGTTCAATTCAAACAGGCAGTTTAATGCCCACCGGGCAACCTATGTCGAGCGCATTGAACTGCTCGAATCTCTGAAGGCGATTGACCAGGACTGGCATGGGGTTCTCAACGAGATTATCGATTCATTCAAGAAGGACTGGGCTTCCCGAACAAGGACCTGCGCAGAGACTATCAACCGTTTGTTAAAACAATCCCTGTCTCTGCAACTCGTTGAAAATATTTCCGCCAGCGAGGATATCTCCGAAAAAGAGCGCACCCTGGTCGAAGAGTACAGCAAACGAGTAATGGAGATGGAAACCGTCGCTCATCAGCAGATTCGATCATTATTCAAGCATAATATTTTTGATTATAAACTCCCGAAGCACTCGATTCTTCGAGAAGATCTTTTCAGCGAAACGACCTGGCAGCTGCTCGGACTTACCCGCAAACAGTTTATGATCCTTGGAGGACTTGGCGGAGCAGCCATCGGAGCTGGTATTGATGTCGCCGCCCTGGGTCATAGCCTCGGCCTCTTTACCGCCCTTGGCGGAATTGCCGGGACGGTCGGAGCGATCGCCGGAAGAACCCAGTTCTCCACCAATGCTTCATTCATGGGTGTGAAGATAGCAGGGCCGCAGATCCTGGTTGGACCTGCCGAGAGTATATCTCTGCTGTTTGTCCTGCTCAACAGGGCACTGCTCTATTACCAGCAGTCAATAAATTGGGCACACGGTCGACGTGACTATCCAGAATCCCGCGCGGGCACTAACGATTCTGACGCAGCAGGATTTACGAAAGAATGGTCGGCCGCAAACCTGAAAGTCTGTCATCGTTTCTTCAAAACATTGCAACAGACCAATGGTCAAACCCATGAACAGGAAAAAGCCTTGCAGGAAGTCCTCTTCACAACCCTGATGAACATTTCAAATGATCCGGGAACCCGGCAGTAAAGCACCCACACCAGGAGAAAGTCTGCTCGAGCGGAACAATGACCTCCCTGCTCATATAATAAAAGACCCGTCATCGCCTTGGGGCAGAAAGCCACTCAGCAGAGAATTGGAGGCTAGACAAATATCTTTATCATCTCCTTCAGGTCATGCTGCTTGCCGATAACAACCACCACCTCTCCGGCTCCCAGGACAGCATCCGCACCGGGGTTGAAGTGCATTTCTCCGTCGATCTTTTTGATGGCGACAATGATGACGCCGAAATTCTGCCTTAACCTGCTTTCTACAATGGTTTTGCCAACCAGGTGGGAGGTCGGATGAACAATGACCTCTTCGAGCTTGAGCCCGAGATTACCGCTCATCATCGCGGTATCGAGAAAATCAACAACGGTGGGTGTTTTCAGAATCTGGGCCATACGGGAACCGCCCATGTTATAGGGGCAGACCACCCGGGAGGCCCCGGCGCGCATGAGTTTTTTTTCGTTCTTGAGATCAGCGGCCCGTGAGAGGATAAAAACATCAGGTCTCAACCCTTTTGCGGTCAAGGTGATAAAAACATTGTCGGCATCGCTGGAGACAGCCGTCACCACTCCTTTTGCCCTGTCAAGCCCGGCCTGCAGCAAGACCTCCTCCCTGGTTGCGTCTCCGGCCAGATAGAGAAAATGTGACAGTTCAAGCTCCTCTCTTTTTTTTTCATCCTGCTCAATCACAATAAAATCAAGGTCACTGTCTGTAAGCTCCTTACAGATAACTGCCCCGATTCTGCCAAATCCGCAGACGATATAGTGGTTGTTCAAATCTGCTATCTGCTTTTCCAACTTTCTTCTCCCCAATAGTTTGCGAAGTTCTCCTTCAATGAAAACCTGAGCGACCTGACTGAGGGTGTAGGTCAGCAGGCTGATTCCTGAAACGATTATAATAACCGTGATGAGCCGGCCTGACTGGGTTAACGGGATAATTTCGGAAAAACCCACCGTACTGATGGTAATCAGTGTCATGTAAAAAGAGTCAAACAAAGACATCTTTTCTATCAGCGAATAGCTGAAGGTACCAAAAAGGATGATACTCAGCAGTAGAAGCAGTGATATGCGTAATCGAGAGTATTCCATAGGATCAAGACAAGATCAGTATCCTTTCAGCCTCCCGTCCGTTCATGTTCAATCAGCGGCCCCTGGCAATTTCACCGGGCGGAGCAGTTCTCTGTTTCCTGCGATGACACCTGCATCTCTATTTGATTCTACGCTCTGTGCCGGAATTCTGTCCAATCTGTTTTTCTGTCAGGATACCAGACCTGCTGCATACTCTTTTGTGTATGCTGCAAAGAGCTCTATGATTCTTTTCGTGGCCACGCCGGGTCTGCCGCTGCCGATAGCCACCCCATCAACCCTGGTGACCGGCAGCACTTCTTTATTTGACGAAGTCAAAAAGAGTTCGTCAGCGGCCAGAATATCTTCTTTTTGTATCAACCTCAGCTCAGGTTTGAATTCAGCGGCCGTCAGGTTAAGAACCACATCACGTGTTACTCCAGGCAGAATATCAGCCGACGGCGTTATCAGCTGTCCTCCTGAAACAGCAAACAGATTTGAGGTAGTACCCTCCAGCACCTGCCCTCTGCCGTCCACGTAGACCGATTCCACCGCGCCCGCTGCTCTGGCGTTGTTGAGAGCAATAATGGCCCGGATATAATCGATCGATTTTGCACCGGGAATAAAGCGGCTGATATCGCTCGTTATTATCCCTACCCCGTCCTGATACCATTGGTTGGGAACTTCCTTTACCCCCGTTACCATCACCAGCAGCCGGGGCTTGCTCCCGGGTGTAATGGAATCGTCACTGTCACCGCCGGTAATCAGCATTCGAACATTTGATTCGGGATAAGCATTGCGCCTCATCGTCTCATGGACGATCTCGACGAGCTCAGTGTGACTCCAGGGGCATGAAAGCTGAATCAGCCGTGCGGAATTCTGCAGTCGCCGGACATGGGCATCGAGATGAAACGGGCGCCCGCCATAGGTCCTTAAAAAATCAAAAACACCATATCCTCTGAGGATTGCCAGATCTCCAACCGGTAAAACCGCTGCTTCCTGCGCAACGAACGTTCCATCCATGTAGTACATTGCCATAATAATTTCCGCCTTCCTCTATAAAAAATGGGACAAAGATTGACACATCTCTGCACCGCTTTAATACCCGCCGCCAGTTTTCAGATTAACCATTTTTTTTAGGAAGCTGATCGAGATACCATTTCATCGGATCAGTCAGATCAAAACCCTGGGCAAGAAGTTTCTTTTTAATTGTTGCCACATTATTGGTTAACAGATACGGAAATATTGCCCGCTTTTCCCCATCCCAATACCTGGCCACAAGAACACTCCCCATCGACACATTCTCTTCGGTGACAATGTCGACAATCTTCTTCAACTGGCCGGCTTTCTCGTTTACCAGGATGCAGAGAAGCGTTCCCGGTTCTCCGATCCCCATGACATTGACGAAAGCCTTGAGCAGATCCCTGGTCGACATGATTCCCTTCAGGTACCCATCTCCATCGACAACAGGTAAGGCTCCCACCTTTTTGCTCCCCATCACCATCAGCGTATCCTGGAGGGTGAAGTAAACCGAGATGGTCAGCGGATCTTTCGTCATGATCTCGCTGACCCTGTGTTGCATTACCCTGTCAAAGGTGTGCTTATACTCTTCCTCGCTCAGCAGCGACGAGGGCGATGCATCCCTCAGATCGCGATCCGTAACAATGCCGACGAGCTTGCCGGCCTTGTCCACAACAGGCAAATGACGAAAATTGTTGTCTTTCATCAATGCCCGTGCTTCAGACAACGTGGTTTCCGGGGCTACCGTCACCAGTATGGTATTCATTGTCTCACTTACAAACATAGCTCCTCCTTGCGTCTCCCATCAGTTCAAAATGACAGCTGCATGCGAGGCCATGATGGCCCGTCCATCAGTCACCCATCAGCGTACGGATGTGGTTGGCGACCAGAACAGGCAAAATTTCAAGATCATAGCCGCCCTCGAGCACGGAGATAACCTTTCCGTCGGCAAGATTATTTGCCAGCTCCGTCACCGTCTTGTTTACAAAATCGTAGCCCTCTGTTGTCAACTCAGTCCCCGACATCAAGTCGCTGACATGGGCATCAAAACCTGCCGAGAGTAAAATCACTTCAGGCTTGAATTTTTCAAAAGCGGGCACCAGGTCAGCCATCAGTTTCTCCCTATAAACATCGTCCCCACTGCCCGGCAGCACCGGGCTGTTGAGCGTGAATCCTTCGCCCTCCCTGATCCCGGTTTCAAATTCTCTGCCGGTTCCGGGATAGGCAAAAGAAGGATGCTCGTGGATCGAGTAGTAAAAAACAGTGTCGTCGTGATCAAATGCATGCTGGGTACCATTGCCGTGGTGAACATCAAAATCAATGATGCCGACTCGCTTCACTCCCCAATTGCGCTGCAGGTAACGTGCTCCAATGGCAACGTTGTTGAAATAGCAGAAACCCATCGCCTTGTCCAGTTCAGCATGATGGCCGGGCGGCCTGACCGCACAGAAGGCATTGTCGACTTCTTTGTCCATCACACTGTCAATAGCTTTGAGGACGCCGCCGACAGCCATCAAGGCAATATCGTAGCTGTCTCTGCATATCGAGTTATCCTGATGATCAATCTCCGGCAGCCCCCAGGCACATGCTTCCTCAAATCTGAGGATATAGCGGACATGATGTACCGTCTCGATCCATCGCTGGCTGGCTGGCTCAGCTTTCAGCAGATGCAGTTTTTTCATGATCCCGGCATCAATGAGTCCCTTTAATATCGCGATAAGCCTCTGTGAACACTCGGGATGACCGTTGAAAGTAGTATGCTGCAGATACTTCTCATCAAAAACAAAACCGGTTTTCATTGATATTTCCTGTTCCTGATTCTGAATCGTGTTACCGCTTTGTCCTATCCGCTCCTCCGGTCTCACATCCTAGCCTGTACATACCCTTTTGGGCAATATTTTTATTATTGGCCCGCCATGCCTGGAGCCGGGATTGTCATGCATTTACTTGATAAAAAAGCTGGGAACCAATAGATTGCAGGCGTGATCTTCTTTAAGGATTGCTCAATTCAGCTGCAGGAGAAAGAGGATGAATAAATCCGGGTACTGGGCAGACAATTACCAGCAGAGCAGGCTCTCAGTTGAAAAGGCAATAGGGAAAATACAGTCGGGCCAGAGAGTATTTATCGGTTCTTCATGCGGAGAACCCCAGCATCTGGTGAAAGGGCTCGCCGACGCCAGCCTTCATTTCACCGACCTGGAAATTGTCAGGCTGTTCAGTGCCGAATCAACATCACTCTCCCAGATTGCTGATCGTTCACGCTCCCAGAACCTCAATATCCGCTCCTTTTACCTCGGTTCGGCAAACTCTGAAAGCTTCAAGGGAGACCTGCGTTTCATTACTCCGATAAATCTCTCTGAAATACACAAGCTCATTAAATCCCGGCTGCTGCCCATTCAGGTGGCTCTCATCCAGGTGACACCGCCCGATGATTTCGGCTGGATGAGCCTTGGAATATCGGTCGATATCACATCGGCTGCAGCGTCTGCTGCCGATATCGTCATCGCCCAGGTCAACAACCATATGCCTCGGGTTCAGGGAAGAAGCAATATTCACGTCAACGATATCGATTATTTTGTCGAATACGATGAACATTTACGTGAGATCGGTACCTACCCCGAGGTTGCCGCGGCACCAACCATTGCCCGATACGTTTCCCGGCTCGTAGACGACGGTTCAACCATGCAGATGTCGCTCGGAGCGACTTCGGATGCCAATATTCAGGCCCTTATGGAAAAAAACGATCTCGGCATTCATACCCAGTATGTGACCAACACGATCATGAAACTCATGGCCATGGGCGTTGTGACAAACAAGCAGAAACGATTCAACAACGGCAAGATTATCTGCAGTAATGCTATCGGCGACCAGGACCTCTACGACATGCTCGACAACAACTCCGTTGTCGAATTTCACCCTTCCAAATACGTCAACGATCCCCGGATTATCTCAAAAAACCATAAAATGGTCGCGATGAATATCGGTAGAGAAATAGATCTCACCGGCCAGGTCGCAGCAGATGCACTCGCCTACAACAATTTTTCAGGGGTCACGGGAATTGTTGACTTCTTCCGCGGCGCTTCCATGTCGGAGAGAGGCAAATCAATCCTCATGCTCACCTCGACACGAAGCAATAACCAGAAAAGCCGCATCGTCCCGGTACTGCGGAACAGCGCTGTCGTCATTCCACGCGGAGAGGTCCAGTATGTTGTCACCGAATACGGATCAGTGAATCTTTTTGGTAAATCGATCCAGGAGCGGGCGCTGGCAATGATCTCCATTGCCCACCCAGACTTCAGGAATTCACTCTTTGATCAGGCAAAAGAGCTCGGCCTGCTGGGCCCCGAACGCTCACTGAAAGAGGAAATGCGGGCAACCTATCCGCTCTACCTTGAAGAAACCAGGATCATCAATAACCGTAAAATCACTTTTCGGCCCGTCAAGCTGACCGATGAACGGCCAATCCAGGAACATTACTACGGGCTGGACAAATCCGATGTAACCTCACGCTTTTTTCATGAAAAAACGAGCTTTGTCTCGAAACAGATAGAGCGGACATTCATCATTGATTACAGCAGGGATCTGACGATTGTTGCCGTTGAGGGCGAGCCGGGTTTTGAGCGTGTACTTGCCGTTGGAGAATACTATTCAAACCCGGAAACCAGCCTGGCTGAAATCGCTTTTTCCGTAGAGAAAAGCTGGCAGGGAAAAGGACTCTCCTCGGTCCTGATCAAAAAGCTTGACGAAGCGGCCAAGGGCAACAATATAATCGGTTTTACCGCCTACACCTCCAAAGGGAATGAACGCATGATCAAACTCTTTCACTCGCTCGGGTACAGAGTAAAAGTGACCGGAGAGGGAGAGATGGTTCAGCTGGAAGCGATTTTCAACGATTGAGCTGCCGCTGCCATTTGCACTCCAGCTCAGTAGAGCTCGAACAGTATCACTGGTGCTCCTTTTTCGCGGGATGCCGCCGGATATCCCCCGTGCACAGCTGACTGTCTGCAGAGCGTTCCCGCTGCTGCCGGCAGGTGGGCAAGCCTGCATGAAAAGCGTTGACAGGCTGCTGCAATTGTTCTAAATAGTGAATCAGATTCTCAATGTAGAACAAGGGGTGATACATGCGAATGGACAAATCCACGGCAGCAACCATTTCCAGCATCAAACTGCCTGGTGAAAGAGGTTCGCCGCTGACGCTCACCGCGATAAGTTCTGTTCTTGAAATTCAGGCAACGAGCACCTTCGATATCATCATCGCCCCGATGGATGAACCTGTCCTCGAAGGCGAAAAAAAACATTCCAGAGCGATTCAACTCGCAGGCAGCAGCAAAAGTCTGAGCCCCGCATTCATCCCTGCCGCTTGACAATTGAAAGCGACGGCATTGAAGCTGGACCTCAGAACGAGACAATACTAACTATAATGTAGGATTAGGCATGTTTAAACTGAAAAGAAGCGCCTGTACAAACTGCAGACTCTGTATGCTCGCCTGTACGTCTGCGCACAATCCGGGTATTCAGAGTGTCAAACTGGCACGGGTGCACATCGAGGATGGATGGCCGGAAATGAGCACCATTCAGGTATGTGTTCCCTGCAAGGAACATTTCTGTATCACAGCCTGCCCTGAAGATGCACTTTCCTGGGATGGCCATGTGGTACTGGATGAGAAAAAGTGCACGCAATGCGGCGAATGCGTAGCCGCCTGCCCCTTCTCAGGAGTCAGAATACATCCCCTAAGCGGGATGCCCCTGATCTGCGATACCTGCGATGGCGAATTTTCGTGTGTAAAAATCTGCCCGACGCGGGCCATTTCAAGGAGCTAGAGCATGAATTGGAACGGATATGCCGGCAAGGTCCTGGAAGTCGACCTGAGTTCCGGTCGAATTGACTGCAGGGAACTGGATAAGGAAGTGGCTGAGAAATACATCGGCGGCAAAGGGTTTGGCATTCACACCCTGTTCAATCAGCTGCCTGTGGGTTGTGACCCGCTCTCGGCCGAAAATATCCTGGTCTTCGCGACTGGTCCGCTCACCGGTTCGGCGGCCCCGGCCTCGGGTCGCATGGAAGTGTGTACCAAGAGCCCGGCGACCGGACTGTGGCTTGACTCGAACGCCGGCGGCAGCCTTGGTCCGGAGTTCAAATATGCCGGTTATGATGCCCTGATCATTACCGGCGCTTCTGACTCGCCGGTGATGATCCTGATTGAGGACGATGAGGCAGCAATCGTTCCGGCAGACGAATACTGGGGTCTGGATACGATCGAGACCCACAAGAAAATCAAGGGGGCATATTCCAATGAACATCGGGTCGCCTGCATCGGTCCGGCTGGCGAACATCGCTCCCTGCTCGCCGGCATTCAGAGCGAATATCGCTCCTTCGGCCGCGGCGGTGCCGGCGCGGTGATGGGTTCAAAAAACCTGAAAGCGGTGGTAGTCAACGGCTCAGGGCACCTGAAAACCGCTGAATACAAAGAATTTTCACGCATGGTGCGGGAAGCGACCAACGAACTTTCCAACGCTCCTGACACCGGATCGGCGAAGCCCGAGTTCGGTACCAATGTAATCCTCTCGCTGATGGATCACACCGGTATTCATCCAAACATGAATTTCAGCAGATCAACGCTCGATGTCAAGCCGGTGGACGAGTTTGAGGTGCGCAAATACTTCGAGCGACATCGTGCCTGTTTCTCATGCACCATTCGCTGCAGCAAAATTTCCCGGGTTACGGAAGGTCCTCTCAAGGGGGCCTATACTGAAGGACCGGAATATGAGACCGTGTGGTCGTTCGGCGGCCATTGCGGCAACAACGATATCCCGACAATCATCGAAGCGGAGCACCTCTGCGATGCCTACGGCCTCGATGCAGTCTCTGTCGGAAACGTCGTCGGCTTCCTGATGGACTGCTATACCCGCGGCCTGATAGGTGTTGAGGATACCAATGGACTGGAACTCACCTGGGGCAATCCGGAGGCCATACTTGGAGCGGTGCGCCTGATGGGCACAGGTGAGGGACCTGGCGCCGACTGGGCGCTTGGCGTGAAACGACTCGAAGAGATGATTCCAGGCGCCAGGGGACTCGGAGCCCATGTCAAGGGACTCGAACTTCCGGCCTATGACCCACGGGCGAGCAAGGGAATGGCGCTTGCCTATGCGACCAGCGACAGGGGCGGCTGCCACCTGCGATCCTGGCCTATCGGTGAAGAGATAATGAACAGCACTTCGCCGCTCGGGCTGCATACGGATGAGTTTAAACCGGAAATAGTTAAAAGCCAGCAGGATTTCTACTGCCTGGTCAACTGCAGCGGACTCTGCCTCTTTGCCGCATTTACCCTGTCCCTTGAGCAGATCGCCCCGCTCTTCGCCTCGCTCACCGGCATCGAATCGTTTGCCAGCGCAGAAAATCTCTTGCAGGCCGGGGAACGGGTGAACAACCTTGTCCGTCTTTTCAACCTGCGCGAGGGACTGACCCCGGACCAGGATTCAGTCCCCGAGCGCTTCAAGACGCAGCCCTTACCCGACGGCCCCCGCAAGGGTGCGACAGTAGATGTGAGTAAACTGGTACAGACATACTACACCGTGCGCGGCTGGACTGCAGATGGCAGGCCGACCCCGGAACTTCTCGACAAACTCGACCTTCCCCCAAACTACGATAACTGATAAGCCCATAAACAAGGAGATTGTTAACATGTTTCGTCCCCAAGGTATCTATCCGGCACTGTTGACGCCGTTTGACGATAATTTTCGTGTCAATGAGACTGAACTTCGACGGTTGCTTGATTTCAACATCGAACGAGGATTGAACGGTATTTTCCCGGTAAGTTCGGTTGGTGAAGGCGTCCACATGAGCTTCGAAGAAAAATGCCGCTGCATGGACATTGTCGTTGATCAGGTAAACGGACGCGTGCCGGTCACTCCGGGTGTCGTTGCTTCTATGCCGGCGGAATCGGTGCGGCTGGCAAAGCACGCCGCCTCTCTCGGCTGCGAAGCCGTCGTTGTGACGCCTCCCTACTTTTACACACCGGGCGGCGCGATGGTGGAGCACTTCTTTGAAACGATCATTGAAAACAGCGATATCCCGATCATTCTCTACAACATCCCGCTCTTCACCTCACCGCTTGATTACGACATGGTCAAGCGCCTCTGCCGGTATGAAATGGTTGTCGGCATGAAGGACTCAAGCGGCAGCATGGTCGATTTCATGCATTTCATGGACAAGATCGCCATCGCCGGCGAGGACATCGCCATGCTCACCGGACGTGAGGAAACCCTTCTTGCATCTCTGCTGATGGGGGCGGAAGGATGCATGACCGCTACCGCCGGCGTCTTCCCCGAGATCATGGTCGGCATCTACAAAGCATGGCAGCAGGGGGACCTGGAAAAAGCCCTCGTCCTGCAGCGTTCTATTCTGGTTATCATCAGGACCATGTTTGCGGCGCCGTTCCCGGTCGGTTTCAAACTCGCCCTGGAACTGCGCGGAATCAAGATGGGACCGGCGCTCCTGCCGCTCTCGCCTGCAGACTCCTACCAGACCCATACGGTTAAATCACGTTTGCGTATGCTCATGGAACCGCTTCTTGCAGATTATGGCGAGAAGGTCGTCTTCTAGGATCCGGGAAAGAGATACAGCCCACCTGACCCGCGCCGGACGGGGAGGAACAACGGGTAAGCGCAGTCACAAAAAGATCGCGGTGCTTTACCTGGCTTGCTGTCACCTGGTTTTGGGTGCTGCCGGTTTTCTGTCGGCAGCGATTGTGAAGGAAACAACAAACATAGAAGGAGAAACGCACAATGATGAAAAAATTTCTGAAAATTCTGTTGGTTATCGCTTCCGTTGGCTGTCTGTTTCTGAGTAGCAACCTGATAGCTGCCGACAAACCGGTAACGCTCCGCCTCGGTTACAGCGACCAGGCAAGCTGGCCGGAGACCGCCAAGATTCCAGATCCTGAACATGCCTACGCGCTCATATTCAAGAGCTATGTCGAAACGGCAACAAACGGTGGTGTAAAGATAGAGCTCTACCCATCCAGCCAGCTCGGCGGCAGTCGCGACACCACGGAAATGGTCAAGTCGGGCACTCTCGATCTTACTATCGAAACCGGTAACATGGGTTCCTTCTTCCCGGAATACCAGGTTATTAATATTCCTTACGTCTTCCGTTCCGACGAAGTTGCCTGGTGGGTTTTTGACAACAGCAAGTTCTGGAAAGACCTGATGGCGAAGATGGAGCAGAAAACCGGACTCGTTTGTCTCGGCATGGGCCAGAACGGTGTCAGGAATTTCACCAACAACACCCGGTCAATCAAAGAGCCCAAGGACATGGAAGGCATCAAGTTCCGTGTCATGCAGTCTCCCGTCTTCGTAAAAACGGTTGAATCCCTTGGTGCTAAAGCTATCCCGATTGCCTGGCCGGAGGTATATACCTCCCTGCAAACCGGGGTTATTGACGGACAGGAAAACCCGATTTCAGTTATTGCCTTTGTCGGCAAACTCTATGAAGTACAGAAGTACCTGACGCTGGACGGGCATACCTGGAGTGAAAACATGCTGATTATGAACGCCGACCGTCTGAACAGTCTGCCGGCCGATGTTCAGCAGATTATCAAAATCGCCGGTCTCCATGGCGCTCGCGCTGACCGCGCCGCCGAAGCGTTCATGAGCCGGGTTATCGGCCTTGACCTGCTGAAGGAAAAAATGGAAGTCTATCAACCAACCGCCGAGCAGGTGGCGATGTTCCAGGCTACAGCCCAGCCTGCCGTCATCGAGTGGCTCAAGAGTGAGGTCGATCCTCAGGTGGTCGATGACTTCCTGGCTGCCGTAAAGGAAGCAGAAACCGCTTTGGGGTATTAAAAGATAGACCTGAAGAGTGAGCGATGGGGAACGACCACACGTGTGGCGTTTCCCATCCCTGCCGCAGGTCAAACCTCAACATCGTAACAGACCGGATAAAACCATGGAATACGTCTTGTCGATACTGCGAAAAGCGAGTAATGCCAGCAGCGCAATAGCCAAATGGCTGAGCATATTCTACGCCCTTGTTTCAACGGTAATCGTCCTCACCAGCGTCTTTCTGCGCATGGCCGGCAATGCGCCGTCCTGGACCGAGGAGCTGGCCCGCTGGCTGCTTGTCTGCATCGCCTTCGTGGGAGGGAGTGTTGCGCTGGCAAACGGGCAGCATATCGGCGTCACAGTACTTATCAAAAAGGTGAAGAAAAAATGGTTGTTCAGAAGCATCCTGCAGATCTCGAATCTGCTGGTGATAACATTTCTCTGTTACGCTTTTGTATATAGTATGGATGCGGCGCTCAAGTCCGCCGACCAGGTGGGGGATATCATTCCGGTGTCCGTCATCTGGGTCAAGCTGCATCTGCCCCTTGGCATATTGTTCATGCTCGTTCACCTCTCCTATTATCTGGTTGGTATCCAGCTGAGCGATGACCCCGGCGAGTTCATGATAAGCAGGTGATGGAAATCTGAGAGGGCTTTGAGATGATACTTTCGATACTGGTGGCGGCATTTATTGTTCTTTTGATCATGGGAATACCGATCGCGTTCATCTTCGGCATAGTGTCCCTGATTTATTTTACCCTGTTCAGCAATATCCCGGTCACCATTATCGGACAGAAGCTCTATTCCGGCGTGGACAGTTTTGTGCTGCTGGCGATCCCGTTTTTTATTCTTGCCGGCCAGCTGATGAACCGGACCGGCATCACCCGCGACCTGGTGAACTTCGTGCAAATGCTGGTAGGGCGGTTGCCCGGGGCGCTCGCCCAGGTCAATATCGTGGTGAGTATTCTCTTTGCCGGGCTGACCGGTGCCGCGGTGGCTGATACGGCAGCCATCGGTTCGATCCTGATTCCGGCCATGAAGAAGGAAGGATATTCAGCCGCCTACAGCGCGGCGGTTACGACCGCATCCTCTATAATCGGACCGATCATACCGCCAAGCATCATTATGGTAATCTATGCGACGGTGACGGGCGAGTCGATAGGGGCACTCTTCATGGCCGGAATCGTGCCGGGTGTGCTCATCGGCTTCGGCTTGATGGGGTTGGCGCTGTTCTACGCGATACGCGATAACCATCCGCGAAGAACCGAACATCTCGATTTTAAAGAGAAGATCAAGCGCACCAAGAGCGCCATCATTGGACTGACCATGCCGCTCATCATCATCGGCGGTATACTGAGCGGCCAGTTCACCGCCACGGAGGCAGCTGCTCTGGCCTGCGGCTTTGCCCTGTTCGTCGGTATTTTTGTCTACCGCAAGTTAACGGTTAAAGATATTGCCGAGAGCCTCTACGAAAGCGCCGTTGTCTCCTCGGTTATCCTGTTGATTATCGCGACGGCCCAGCTGTTGAGCATTGTCATGACCATCGAGCGGATTCCCGTGCAGATCGCGGAAATCATGATGTCAATCACACAAAACAAGATCGTTTTCCTGCTGCTCGTCAATATTTTTCTGCTTTTCATGGGCATGATCATGGAAACAGGGGCCAATGTTATCCTGCTCGCCCCGATCCTGCTCCCGCTGGCGCTCAAGTATGGCGTGGATCCGCTGCATTTTGCCCTGATCATGATCGTCAATGTCAATATCGGCCTGACGACCCCGCCGCTGGGAGTCTGTCTTTTTACGGCGGCCCCGATTGCCCAGACACCGTATGAGGAAATCGCCATGAAGGTTTTACCCTTTGTGGCCATGGAGATTGTAGTACTGTTGATTATAACCTATATCCCGGAGCTCGTACTGATCATCCCACGGCTTGCCGGCTTTATCTCGTAGCGATGGCACGCAGTGTTTGTCTGGAAACGGGTGAACGCTGCACGACAGAGAACATCAGCAAACATGGTCGCTCGATTTGGTGAGCAGGCGATCAAGGAAAGATCTCACTGACCAAGGTGAGTTTAATTTAACGGAGTAGTATGAAAAAAAGAGTATCATTATTCATTCAATGTCTTGTCGATAGCATCTATCCCGAAGTGGGGGAGGCGATGGTGGATGTGCTGGAACGGGCCGGGGTGCAGGTTGACTGTCCCGAAGGACAGACCTGCTGCGGCCAGCCGGCCTTCAACAGCGGCTATCACCATGAAGCCAGGGCGGCAGCTCGCCGTTTCATCTCCATTTTTGCAGAGGCAGAGCATATCGTCTGCCCGTCGGGTTCCTGTGTGCATATGGTTCGACACCACTACCCGGAACTCTTTGCGGGCGAAGATCAAAAAACCAGAGAGCTGGCGGCGCGGGTCGCGGCCAACTGCTACGAGTTCAGCGAGTACCTGGTCGATGTCCTGAAGGTTACGGACCTGCAGGCACGATTTCCTGCCCGGGTTACCTATCATGACTCCTGCCATCTGATGCGCGGTCTCGGCATCGCCGAACAACCCCGCCAGCTGCTTGCCCGGGTGTCCGGCCTCGAACTTGTGGAAATGACGGACAGCGATGTCTGCTGCGGTTTCGGCGGTACCTTCAGTGTCAATTATGCCGACATCAGTTCGGCGATGGCCGATGAGAAGGTTGACAATATCGTTGCGACCGGCGCCGACTATGTCGTCGGCTGCGACATGAGCTGCCTGATGAACATTCAGGGCAGGCTGTCACGTCGCAGGGAGCAGGTTCAAGTCAAACACATAGCCGAGATCCTGGCTAGCACGGGAGGTGTGATATGAAGAAACCCGATGCGCCTGATTATCGTGAAGGAGCCCGTCTCGGGCTGGCCAGCGAAAGCCTGCAGAAGAATTTAAAAACCCTGCAGAACCGTTTCGGCCGGGGGGCCTTCAAGGAGTGGTCCACTCTTGCAGATCCCGGAGTGCGTGAAAGAGTCAAGCAGCAGCGCATGGAGACACTCGAGCATCTTGACGCCGTGCTCGCACTGCTTGCCGACAAGGTGGAAGAGAACGGCGGCAGGGTATTTTTTGCCAAAACAGCCGAAGAAGCGGTGAACTACTGTGTCGACGTAGCGCGCCAGGGCGGCGTGAAAACCATCGTCAAAGGCAAGTCGATGGTTTCTGCTGAAATCGGCGTCGATGCAGCCCTGCATCGCGAAGGTATCGAGGTGGTGGAGACCGATCTGGGAGAATACATCGTTCAGCTGCGCGAAGAGGCTCCCTCCCATATTGTCGCTCCCAGCGTGCATCTCAACCGCCAGCAGGTCGGCAGGCTTTTCACCGAAAAACTCGGTATTCCCTACTCGGAAGATCCACCAACCCTGACCATGGCAGCCCGTAAAGCGCTGCGCAAGAAAATGCTCAACGCAGACATGGGCATCAGCGGCTGTAATGTGGCCTGTGCCGAAACCGGCCGGATCGCTCTTGTTTCCAACGAGGGCAACATCCGTATGTCGACGACCATGCCGAGAATCCATGTCGCCCTGATGGGCATCGAGCGCGTCGAGGCAACCCTTGCCGATCAGCTGGAGACGTTGCAGCTGCTGACCAAGGCGGCAACCCAGCAGAAATTGTCGGGCTATGTCAGTTTTACCGGCGGCCCGCGCCAGTCAGGAGACATTGACGGACCCGAAGAGTTCCATCTGGTCATGATCGACAACGGACGCTCGAAGATTCTTGCCGATCCCGAGTTCCGTGAGGTGCTCGCCTGCCTGCGCTGCGGAGCCTGCCTCAATGTCTGCCCGGTCTATGGACGCATCGGCGGACATGCCTATAACGCCGTCTATTCCGGCCCCGTCGGGGCGGTGCTGACGCCGTTGTTCGACGGAGTGAATCGGCACGCTGACCTGTGCAAGGGTGAAAGCCTCTGTGGTGCCTGCCTCGACGTCTGTCCGGTAAATAACGATCTGCCGCGAATGCTGCTGGCTCTGCGCTACAAACTCGCCTACGGCGATGAACGCTGGCAGACCAGGCCGCACAAACCTTTCGAAGCATTCACCTTCAAGCTCTGGCGCCTGGCGGTGAGCAATGCTCTACTCTACCGAATGCTGTGCAAGGGGCTCTCGCTTCTGCAGCGGCCGTTCATCAATAAAAATGGTATGATAACACGGGGTGTCGGCCCTGCCGGCGAGTGGACCAGAGGCCGCGATCTGCCGCCGCTGGCCCGGCGGCCGTTCAGCCAGCGCTGGCGGCAGAGAAAAGAGGGCAATTCGCCACGCAAAGACAGTGAGGTGAAACATGGCTGAGCGATCGTCGTTTCTAAATGATGTAAGGACTGCACTGGGTGCAGGCTCCTCGCAGGAGCGGTCTGCTGAGCAGTTTCCTGCCGTGTTTGCCCAGCCTGACGTCTCTGCGGCGCTTGCGGCAATCAGCGACCGTTCCGCCGCCGCCCAGCAGGAGCTGTCTGAGCGTTTTCAAGAGAGTGCTGCTGAAATCAGGCTGCAGGTACATTGTGCCGCGGATCTTGACGCTGCTGCCGTAATCATTGCTGATATTACCCGGGGTGCTGAACCGGAGTTTGGCACGGACAAACAGATTATCCAGCATGCCGACCGGGAGTGTGCGGCGCTGAACCTTGCCGAGCGGCTTGCCGGCGACGGGGTGACAGTACATACCGTCGACCCGGGTGACCCTGAGGCCCGAAACAAGACAGCGGCCTCTTTTATCGGCATCACTGCTGCAGACTGGGGGATTGCCGAGTCGGCGACAGTGGTCCAGATAACGGAACCGGGCAGGGCCCGATCAACCTCCCTGGTCCCCTCTATTCACATCGCACTGCTCCCCGTCGAACGTATCCTTGCCGATCTTTCTGAACTTCAGGCACTGCTCCAGGACCAGCCACCCGCATCATCCTACGTTTTCATAAGCGGACCCTCAAAGACAGGGGATATCGAGTCGACCATCGTCTATGGCGCCCACGGGCCCAAAGACATGCATGTGATCATTCTGGCCAGCAGGAAGAGCGTGTAAAAAACATTGTATCGCGGAAACCAGGCGGCAGCGGGCAGCGGATTGACTGAGCATGGTTGCAGCCTGGAAAGCCCGTTGCTCTCTCTGGCTGATCCGCTGAAAATCATTGACAGGCTCACGCTATTATTCTAAATAGTGAACTAGATTCTTGATATAGAACACAGGTGACAGGTGCGGATCAATAAATCCACGACAAGGACCATTGATATCATTAAACTGCTTGCTCAAAGAGGTGAACCGCTGACGCTCACCGAGATCAGTACTGCTCTTAAGATCCCGAAAACAAGCACCTTTGATATCATCTCCACCCTGATGGACAGGAATATCCTCGAATACGCAAACAGGCAGTTCAAGACATTTCAACTTGGACTCGGCCTCTTCGAGGTGACGCTCCTGGCACTTGGCAAGAGAGATCTTCATCGGGTGGCCCGCCCCTATCTCGACCAGATACTCGAAAGCACAGGGGAGACCGTCTACCTTGCCGTAGAAAACAATGGCGAGGTGGTTTACCTGGAAAGAGCGGAAGGCTCAGCGGCCGTTCGCTATTCTGCAGAACTGGGGGCACGCCTGCCGATGTATTGTACCGGTCTTGGCAAAGCGATTCTTGCCGCCTACCCCGATGAGAAGGCCCGGGAGATACTGGCAGGAAACCGTATGCGCTCCTTCACCCCGCAGACAATTACGAATTTGATGGATTTGCAGGAGGAACTGGCGGCAACGAGAGTACGAGGGTATGCAATCGACAATCAGGAAGTAACCGAGGGGATCTTCTGTGTGGCAGCACCGATCTACGGCGCCTCGGACAAACCGGTTGCGGCGATCAGCATAGCTTCGGGCATCTCGATGCTTCAGGAAGGGAAAATGGAGAAACTGGGGAACCTTATTGCCGAGAAAGCGCTGAATATTTCACGGAAACTTGGATTCTCCCAAATCGCGTTGTTCGGACAGCAGGCTGCCGGGTAGTTGCACTGCCGGCCGGCGCACGGATAACGCTGTGATCATTCCACCAAAAAAAGGAGGCTTACCATGAAGTTACATACCACTTTAGCGCTGGCGCTTGCCGCCGGAATACTGCTTATGGCTGGATCCCTGGCAGCAGCGGCCGAGAAATTGAAGTATGCCCATGTCTACGAGACAAGCGAACCCTATCATTACCGGATGGTCGAAGCTGCCGAAAGGATCAAGGAGCGCACCGAAGGCCGCTACGAGGTCGAGGTTTTCCCGGCTTCCGCCCTGGGCAAGGAAGCCGACATTAACCAGGGACTTGCACTCGGCACAGTCGATATGATTCACACCGGAAACCTGTTTGCCGGACAGTCCTTTGGGCCGCTGGCAATAGCCGGCGCCCCCTACATGTTCCGTGACCTGGATCACTGGCGCGCCTACTGGAAGAGTGATCTGTTCAAGGAACTCAGTGACGGCTACACCAAGGCTACCGGACACCACATCGTTGCCGCCACCTATTACGGCCGCCGCCATGCAACCTCCAACAAGCCGCTGAACACCTGCGAGGACATGGCCAAGCTCAAGATACGGGTTCCAAATGCTCCGCTTTACATGATGTTCCCGAAAGCCTGCGGTGCCAACCCGACACCAATCGCCTTTGCCGAGGTTTACCTGGCTCTGCAGCAGGGTGTGGTCGACGCCCAGGAAAACCCGCTGCCAACCATCCAGGCCAAGAAATTCTACGAGGTGCAGAAATATATCAACCTCACCGGCCACATCACCGACTCGATCCTCCAGATCATCGGCGGCCCGCTCTGGAACCGTCTCTCCGACGGGGACCGCGCGATCTTCATAGAAGAACTGCAGAACTATGCTGCCGCCGCGACCCAGGATATCATCGAATCCGAGGAAAAACTGGCTGAATGGTTTGAATCCCAAGGTGTTACGGTGAACAGGGTCGACATCACCTCGTTCAGGGAAGCAACCATGAAACTGCACAATGGCCCGGACGCTACCTGGTCGCAGGAGGTTTATGACCGCCTGCAGGCCATCCAGTAGCAGCACGACAACGACTTGAACCGTTAGCCAATGAGGCGGAGATGACCATGGAAACTGCAAAATCAGAAGAAAGATGGATGCAGCCGGATAACGAGATGCCAGAAGCGTTTGAAGTGGATTTTTCTAACTACAGCATAGAGGACTATGTGTCCCTGGTAATCTTCTGGACCCTGGCGGTGGTTGTCTTCGCCCAGTTTTTCAGCCGCTATGTACTCAACGATTCAATCGCCTGGACCGAGGAGATAGCCCGCTATCTCCTCGTTGCCGTCGCCTTTGCCGGGGCGCCGATCGCGGCCCGCAAGAACACCCACATCCACGTGGAATTTTTCTATCGTTTTATCAGTCCGCTAGCCGGACGGATTCTCTCAACTCTCGTCGATATCATCCGCATCGTTTTTTTCGCTTACGGTTCATGGATTTCTTTCAAGATACTGAAAATCATGCACCTCCAGTATATGACCTCCGTCAGGTGGCCGATGAGTTATCTCTATGTCATTGTTTTTGCAGGTTTTGCGCTGATGGCCTTCCGCTCGATCCAGGTCTTTTTACGTCATCTGCGCCAGGGCTACAGCTCGCTTGACTACAATCTTGTTCATAAGCCGGTGGATTAATGCCATTCACCAGACAACCAGGTATAAACTGCCGCACCTCTATGGAGTTTTGAGACATGACGCTCATAATCATCATGCTTGTGGTCCTCTTTGCCCTGCTCATCATCGGCGTACCGGTCGGCATCGCGCTTGCCGGCAGCTCCATGCTCTGGGTTCTGATATCGGGCTCAGTGCCGGACTTTGTCGTTATTCATCGAATGGTCAATGGAGTCGACAGTTTTCCGCTGCTCGCTATTCCTTTCTTTATTCTCGCCGGCAACCTGATGAACTCGGCTGGAATCACCAACCGAATTTTCGCCTTTGCCACTGCCTGCATCGGCTGGCTGCGGGGTGGCCTCGGACACGTAAATATCATAGCCTCCGTCCTCTTTGCCGGCATGTCCGGAGCCGCGGTCGCCGATGCAGGCGGCCTCGGCACCATCGAGATCAAGGCCATGCGCGACGCAGGCTATGATGATGACTTTGCGGTCGCCGTCACCGCTGCGTCTTCCACGATAGGACCCATCATCCCGCCGAGTCTGCCGATGGTCGTCTATGGTGTCATGGCCTCCGCCTCGGTCGGCCAACTCTTTGCCGCCGGGTTCATCCCCGGCCTGCTCATGGCGGTCGCCCTGATGCTGCTCGTCGCCTGGTACGCTAAAAAACGAAACTACCCGCGCGATACCCGCTTCGATATCCGGCTGCTGGGCAAAACATTCAAGCGCGCCTTTCTGTCTCTGCTGACCCCGGTGATCATTGTCGGGGGAATTCTCACCGGTGCCTTTACGCCGACAGAAGCGGCGATTTCCGCCTGCGCCTATGCACTCTTGCTTGGAGTTGTCATTTACCGCACGCTGACCTGGAAGCGGCTTCTGGTCGTCAGCATGGATACTATCGAGACCTCTGCCATTATCTGTTTTATCGTTGCCGCCGCCTCGATTTTTGCCTGGATCCTGACAAGCAACCGTGTCACCGAACATTTCGCCGCGATGCTCATGGGGATAACGCAGAACCCGATTATTCTGCTCATCCTGCTCAACATGGTACTTTTTATTGTCGGCTGCTTTATGGAAACCGTTGCCGCGATCACCATTCTTGTACCAGTCCTGCTGCCGATCGCCGAAAGTATCGGTATTGATCCGGTGCATTTCGGGGTGATCATGGTGCTCAACCTGATGATCGGACTGCTTACACCGCCTGTGGGCATGGTACTCTACGTGTTGTCCCGCGTTTCAGGCATCAGTTTCGAACGCTGTACCAGCGCCACTATGCCGTTTCTCTTTCCCCTGGTGGTCGTGCTTGGACTCATCACCTTTATACCCGGCTTTTCCATGTGGCTGCCGACCCTGATTTACCGGTAAAATAACGTCAACCAGGAGCATAAAATGAAGGCGGTCATCTGCAATACCCCTGGATCCCTGACCCTTGAAACACAAGAGAAACCGGATCATTCCCCCGGCAGCGCACTGCTCAGAATGACCCGGCTTGGCGTCTGCGGCACCGATCTGCATGCCTTTGCCGGCCGACAGCCGTTCTTCTCCTACCCCCGAATTCTGGGTCATGAGATAGCCGCAGAGGTTGTAGCGGTAGGCTCCAACAAGGAAGGAGTGCAGCCTGGTGACCAGGTTGCCGTCGTGCCATACATTGCCTGTGGTCTCTGCATCGCCTGTCGCAACGCTCGTCCCAACTGCTGCGTGAACATGAATGTACTCGGCGTTCACAGTGATGGTGGTATGCGTGAATACCTCAGTGTCCCCACCAGTCAACTGGCCAAACACGATGGACTGTCTCTTGACCAGCTTGCCCTGTGTGAGTGTTTTGCAATTGGTGCTCATGCGGTGCGCAGGGCCCAGATCAGACCGGGTGAACAGGTGCTGGTGATCGGCGCCGGCCCCATCGGCCTTGGGGTCATGCAGTTTGCCCGCCTGGCCGGCGGATCTGTTCTGGCCATGGATATCTCAAAGGAGCGGCTCGATTTCGCCGCAGCTCAACTGGATTTGACAGCCACCATCGAAGCAGGCCGGGAAGGGGTTAGAGAGGAAATCGAAACGGTAACCGGCGGAGACTTTCCGACAGTGATTTTTGACGCCACCGGTAATGGTCGTTCGATGATGGATGGTTTTCTCTATCTTGCTCACGGTGGCCGCTATGTTCTCGTCGGCCTGGTGAACGCCGACATCTGTTTTTCAGATCCTGAATTCCATAAGAGGGAAACAACGCTGCTCAGCAGCCGTAACGCGACCATTGATGATTTTCGCTGGGTGATGGAGGCCATGGCCTCAGGCACGGTAGCCGTTGAACCGCTGGTGAGCCATCGCTGCAGCCTTACAGAAACGGTTGACAGCTTCTCCCGTTGGACAACACCTGAGGCCCGTGTAATCAAGGCGGTCATCGAATTTTAGCAAGCAGTACGGCGATCGCGTTCAGGCGGCCGAGGCAGAACATCGAGTTATCCCATACAACAGCAGGTTATCATGAATCAACTACCCGTGCTTCAAATCGATGAACAGGACGACCTCATCGTTGCCCTGCAGCCCCTGAGCAAGGGCGACACCGTTACCGTTAACGGTGTAAATATTGTCCTGCAGCAAGACATCCCCACCAAGCATAAGTTTGCCGCCCACTCGTTTGCCCCCGGAGAGCGTGCAACGATGTATGGAATTACCGTCGGCGAGGTCATCTGCCCGATCGAGCAGGGGGAACTGGTCACGACCGATAACCTCCGCCATGCGACAAGTGAACCGATAGCGACCAGCCGCCGGCAAAACTGGTCACCACCCGCTCCTCCCGCCGGCCTTGCTGAAGGTTTTATGGGATATGCACGCAGCAACGCTACCGCCGGAACCGCCAACCACTGGATATTCGTACCGCTCGTATTCTGTTCCAACCAGGAACTTCTCATTATCAAGGATATCATGCCGAGAGTTCTCGGCATCACCCGCCCCAGCCGCTATGAATCCTTTACCGAGGAGCTGGTTAGAAACGTGCAGCGGGATGCAGCGGGTTCAGGGGGGGTAAACATCCAGTCCCACACCATCTCCCCGCCGACACCGGTTTTTGCCAACATCGACGGAATCAAGTTTCTGACTCACAGTCTGGGGTGCGGTGGTACGCGGGCTGATGCCCGTCTGCTCTGCGGCCTGCTCGCCGACTACATAACCCACCCCAACGTGGCGGGGGCAACCGTGATCAGCCTCGGCTGCCAGAATGCCGAGATATCACTGCTCAAGGAAGAAGTGGCCAAACGCACCACCAATCTGGACAAGCCGCTTTTCTTTTTTGACCGCCAGGCATGGGACGGTCCTGGCGACATGACCGAAGCGATGATTCGCCAGACGTTTGTCGGGCTGCAGGAGGCCGACAAAACCAGCCGAAGCCTGGTGCCCCTGAGCCGGCTGACCGTCGGTGTCGAATGCGGAGGCTCAGACGGTTTTTCCGGTATCTCGGCAAACCCGGTTATAGGCCGCACCGTCGATCACTTTGTGGCAGCCGGTGCGCGTGCCATCCTGGCTGAGTTCCCGGAGTTGTGCGGGGTTGAGAGTGAACTTGTAAGCCGCTGCACCAGCCAGCAGAATGCTGATCGTTTCCTGTCCCTGATGAGCGAATACCGCCGTCAGGCGCAAATGTTCGGGACAGATTTCGACATGAACCCCTCACCCGGCAACATTCGTGACGGTTTGATTACCGATGCGATGAAATCAGCAGGGGCGGCCAAAAAAGGCGGTACATCACCGATTGTCGATGTGCTCGACTACCCCGAGCAAGTCTCACGTCCCGGACTCAACCTGCTCTGTACACCGGGTGGCGATGTTGAATCCACCACCGCGCTGGTCGGTGCAGGCGCCAACCTGGTGCTTTTTTCAACCGGGCTGGGCACCCCCACCGGCAACGCGATTGCCCCGGTGCTCAAGATCTCGAGTAACTCCGCCATCGCCCGGCGACTGGAGCAGATGATCGATTTCGACTGCGGCCCGGTCATTACCGGCGACGCTACTATCGGCAGCCTTGGCGAGCAGTTGTTCGAGCTCTGCCTGCAGACCGCGGCAGGAGGGTACCAGGCAAAGGCTGTTCGACTGGGACAGGATGATTTCATTCCCTGGAAGCGCCAGGTCTCCCTGTAGCGTCCGCTGATCAGTCCGCCTGCGCTTTTTCTTTGCCCCCCATTGTCTGAACCCTGAAGCCAGGCGAGAGGCGCTCTCTGCATTGCTCCGGTAACTGACCCGGACATTGTACCCCCCGGCTGGCCACATATCATACTGTTGGCGCCCCGACTCCTCTGCCGTCTCCAGTGCTGACCACGCCTCTATCCATATGTTCATCCCGCCCTATTAATTCCCGAGCACTGCCGGATTACGTCTTAAAAAAGACCTGCAGAGACGAAAAACACAGACGCCCAGACAAATTAACCTTGTCTAGATCCCTGCCGATATGATAAAGAAATAAATTAAATTATTAACCTTTGCTCACTCAGCAGTGCGTCACCAAGCAAGCGAAGAGAAGGAGATTTTATCGATGCCAAAGTCCTCGCCCCTGAATACGATCATCCTGTTTGCATTACTCATAGCCACTGTCGTTATTTTGTCGACACTATCAGCAGAGCTGTGGGGCGGCAAACCGGAAAAACTTCCTGATCTCTCCACACTGGTTGTCAGCCAGGACATGACGGTACAAGATTTTGGCCAGGCCAACGAGCTGCCGAATCCGGTTTTAAAGAACATTTTCGGACTCCAGGACAAAACCGATCTTCAGAAACCGTTGTCCGAGTATGGAACCGACGCCCAGGTCAGATCACAGGTGATGAAAAAACTCGCCTTGGCAGCAGAACACGAGTCCAAGGACTGGAAAAAGATCGTTATCAAGTTTGTGCTATGGTTCGTATTCCTGCTCTGCGTTTTTATGATGTTGAGGAGACAACCTCTCAGCAGAGGATGGAGGCAAGGTACCCTTTTTCTCGCGGTGCTGATTTTTGGCGTGGTGCTCGGAGCAGATCCAAGCCCCATGGGAACGGTAAAGGACGCCATACATCTCTTTGCTTCCACAGGAGCAGTTTTCCCACCGCGAATGATCGCACTCACCATATTCCTGTTGTTGGTTTTTCTTGCCAACAAATACATTTGCGCCTGGGGTTGCCAGGTCGGCACCTTGCAGGATCTGATTTTTCGTTTCAATGAAGACGGCCGGCAAAAGGCTGTTCTCGGCAAACGTATAAAAATACCTTTTTATATCAGCAATTCGATCCGGGTGGCATTTTTTACTATTTTTACTCTTGCAGCGTTCGTCTGGGGCACAGACATTATCGAGTTTGTCGACCCCTTTAAAATTTTCAAGCCGCAGCACCTCGGCCTCTCCGCCATTATTTTTGTAGCAGTTCTTCTGCTGGCAAGTCTTTTTGTCTACCGGCCATGGTGCCATTTCTTCTGCCCGTTCGGCCTGGCAGGATGGCTCGTCGAGAAAATCAGTTTCAACAGAATCAGCGTCGATTATCAGACCTGTATAGCCTGTGAAAAATGTGTATCCGCCTGTCCTTCAACAGTTATGGGCGCCATTTTAAAACGGGACAAGGCAACCATTCCAGACTGTTTTTCCTGTTACAGCTGCCGGACAATCTGTCCCACCGGCTCAATTGAGTTTTCCACCAGAAAACGGACACTGCCCCCCGCAGGCCACTTTGAAAAAAAGAGTCGGCCAGTTTCGGAGGAACCCCTGACAAAATAACCTCCATGAACAGTCATGACCCTGCGACAGGAAAACGGTCACCCGTGACGGCGAAGACCTTTTGCCAGAGAGCTTCGCAACTGCTTTACGATTCTCTTTGCGGACAACAATTTAACTGTTTACTCTTTCATCAGGATACTTTTTAATGTTGTAGCATTTTAATAAAGTGAACCATTATCAACCTCCAATAAACAAGGTGCATGCAATGAATATCAGAAAAATTACCTCGATGACCCTGCTGTTAAGCCTGGTTGTCCTGACCATCAACTCGATTATCCTTTATATCGTCCCGGAGGGACGGGTGGCCAACTGGGCAACCTGGTCTTTTCTCGGTTTGACCAAAGGCGACTGGGGCGCCCAGCACACCACGGTCGGCTTCCTTTTCCTCGTTGCCGGCATCCTGCACATCTACTACAACTGGAATCCCATCGTCGCCTACATGAAAAACAAGGCTCGCGAGGTCAAGGTCTTTACCGGCTCCTTCAATGTTGCGCTGGCGCTTACCGTCATTTTTGTTGTCGGAACCTATTATAATATTCCGCCGATGAGCACGATCATGGAGATATCAGAACATTTTAAAGAAACGGCAGCAAAAACCTACGGTGAACCGCCGTATGGTCACGCCGAGTCGTCATCCTTAAAAATGTTTACCACAAGGGAAAACCTCGATCTGGCCAAGAGTATTGAATTACTCCAAGCTGCCGGTATTTCTGTGACAAATGAAAAAAAACTGATCCAGGAAATCGCCGACAGCGCAAAAAAGTCCCCCCAGCAGATCTACGAGATTATCAAGCCAGCAAAGCTGACCCCACCGCCGCAGGCAACAAATGATGGAGCCGCTTCCTCACCGCTTCCGGTTGCCCCCAATTCGGGGCTGGGCAAAAAAACACTTGGTGACATCTGCAGTGAATACGGTCTTGACGCTGGCGAAATCATCGAGAAGCTCGCAGCCAGGGGCATAAAAGCAGAAGCCGGTGAGAAATTTAAAGATATCGGTACAGCTCACGATATGGAGCCGATGCAAATTTACGAGCTGCTTGTTGAAATCACCTCTGAGTCGACGAAGAAATAGACACGTACGGACCTCTGATCAGACAAAAAGCCATTTCCTCTCCCGGGAAATGGCTTTTTGCTTCCAACAATATTTACCTTCTGGGCAGAATAGTCTATTAGTTCCTGTAGACATCGTTATTTTATGGTAGTAATTGAGCTGAAAGAAATGCACCTGGAAATCCGGCATTAACTCGGTTTATGCAATGAAGATGAGAACCCTCCCTCTATGGCTCTGCATTATTGTTTTTTCAGGCCTTACCCTCTATTCTTCAGTACATGGCCAGATGCCTGCAGGCTCGAGCGCCAGCCGCCATAATGCTCCCGCCTCAGCTATCATCGACAAACCCTTTCTTGCCGCAGTATCTTCTGTTGAAGCCCATATTGAAAGATTTTATGATCAGGTTGCAGGTTTTAAGGCGCTGCCGGTCACGATCAAAAACCAGTGGGAAAAAGTGGCAGAGACACAGTCTCCGGTACTGCTGCTCTTTCTTGTCATATTCACCATTGTTACCAGCATCGCCGGTGAATACGCAGTCCGCCGGGGCTGTCTGCCTTTCCATGATAAGCTGGGCCTGTTTCCGGAACATGACCTCTTTTCCCGCATCTGGCACACGCTCACGGCCATCGGCCTGGAAATTATCTATACAGCTGTCTATATAGCGATATCGTTTATTCTCTATATTATCCTGATACCGCATGACAGCGCTCCGCACCTCATCGGTTCAAATTATATCATTGCCAGCTATTACGTACGGCTCCTGGTATTGCTCGCTGCGGTAATGCTGTCGCCCGCAAGAGCTTCGCTCAGGATCCTGCCTTACTCGGACAAAGTCGCCCGCTTCATGTTCACCTGGATAACAACACTCTGCGGGCTTGAGATAATTCTTGTCCGCTCAGGGACAATCCTGAGAAAACTCTCTGCTCCTGATAATGCCTTTCTTGCCGTTGTTGCCATCATCATTGTCAGTACCGCAATAGCTCTTGGGTTTATGGTCATAAGATCAAGACACTGGGTCGCCAATGCGCTGATTTCAGGGCAATCCTCCGAAATGGTGCTGCATCCAGCCCAGAGGGCCTTTGCAAGGATTTGGCACATTCCGGCCCTGCTCCTCGTCCTCTGCATAACACTGATCTGGGAATATCTCGTCCTCGGCAGCAGCCAGGTACTGTTTGGCAGGGTAATAGCCGGCCTTCTCACCATTCCGCTTTTTGGAGCGTTGGATATCTGGGGGGGACAACTTTTTTCTGTTTTAATCCGTAAAACGGGGCAGATCAATGGAGAGACCACAGGCGCTGATGATGCCAGACCCGAAAAGTATGGAAGGCGAAGCTTTGTCACCTACCTGCAGTATATTCAAATCCTCTACCGTGTTCTTCTGCTGACGCTGCTGGCCTTTCTGCTGCTGGGCTTGTGGGACCTTGACATCCCGTATGGCAGGATGTTCACCGGCAGCATACTGGGAGTTGTCGCCATCGTGGTTTTTTCATACATGATCTGGCAACTCTTTTCCGACTGGGTCGACCATAAGATCAAAGCAGAAATCCCCGAGGATGAAGGTGAAGCAGACGAGGGAGGCAAGGGCGGGTCACGCACCGGGACCCTGCTTATCCTGCTTCGTAAGTTCATGTCCAGCCTGCTGATCATTCTTGCCGCAATGTTTATTCTTTCCGCTCTCGGCCTCGACATCGGGCCGCTTATTGCCGGCGCCGGAATCATCGGCCTGGCCATAAGTTTTGGAGCCCAGGCATTGGTAACCGATATCTTTGCAGGCATTTTCTTTCTTGTCGATGACGCCTTCCGGGTCGGAGACTATATCGATATCGGCACCGCCAAGGGAACGGTTGAACAGATCTCTCTGCGTTCAGTGCGGCTGCGTCACCACCGGGGAATGGTGCAGACCATACCTTTCGGCAAGGTAGATACCGTCACCAATTATTCGCGGGATTATATTATCTCCAAGCTTGACCTCAGGGTGAAATACGATACGGACATTGATAAAGTCCGAAAACTGGTGAAAACCATTTATCAGGAGATCTCTGTTGATGAGGTATTTGGTCCCAAGTTGAGCGGCAAACTTAAATCCCAGGGGATCAGGCAGATGGATGATTCCGCAATGATCATCCGGGTCAAATTCACTACCCAGCCGGGTGAACAATTCATGCTGCAAAGAGAGATCTACCGCCGCATACAGGAGAAATTTGCAGAGAGTAACATCGAGTTCGCCCATCGGAATGTAACTGTGTTCATGCCTGAAGAAAAAAACCAGAAAAGCGATTCCAGGGAAATCATATCAGGCGCCGCCGCGGCTCGCCTGTTGCTTGACGATGACGACCAGGTTGCGTCCGAGAAGGAGAAGGACAACCCCTAGGAGCGTGTCGGAGAAATACAATTTTGGTTCAGATCGAGGCATTGAAAGAAAATCAAGCGGAGCCATATACCTACTATTGCGAGCATTGATTTTCTTTCAATAACGATGAGATGAGGAAAAAGAAATTTCTCCGACACGCTCCTAGAGCAGTTATCAGATGCATATAACAATTCCATGCTCTCTTGAGACCCATGCTCTGATTGTTACCTCCTGCAGCAACGTCTCACAACTTTTTCACAATTGACTCATTACCTTGACAGTTTTGCCTGCTGTGTTAATACGTTCGCCTTGAGCCCTGCAGGAACGAGATGCTGGTCTGCTCTCCAGCAAAGACTTGTAACACCCTGCTCAAGGGCCACAATGAGCTGCGCTGACAAATAATCCACAGGACTATCCAGGCAGTCCCTCAACAGAGATCACCACACGGTCGCAAAACAGTGCCTGAGTGAGCAACCGGGAGACAAAGATGAGAGTAAGTACCATTTGTGCCACCAGCCTCTGGTGCACTATTTTTCTTTTTTTATCGGGCCCCATGGGTGCCCTTGGTGCTGATGGGCCGCCACCTTCACAGGTCAGGGTTGCTGCCGTTGTTCAGGAGGAAGTCTCCGAGACAAGATCGGTGATCGGACTTCTCTACTATGACCGTATCAGTGAAATCTCAACTGAACTTGCAGGACTTGTTGACCAGGTAGAAGTGAAACAGGGCGACAAGGTAAAAGAGGGCGACCCGCTGGTCAGGCTGAACACTGAAATCCTGGACGAGGAAATTCTCTACCAGAAATCGCGCATTGAGCAGATTGAGCTGCGCATCGCCAATGCCAAAAAAAACTTTTCCCGGCTTGAGCGCCTCTTTGACAAGTCAGGAGTGAGCGAGAAGGAATACGACGATGCTCTTTTTACCTATCAGGATGCCCAGAAAGAGAAACAGGCCGTTGAAGCAACGCTTGCAAAACTGTTGATCCAGAAAACCCGATCTCATATTACCGCCCCCTTTGACGGCATTGTCCTGGCCAAGGATGTGGACTCGGGAAGCTGGGTCCAGCCCGGAAAACAACTGGTCTCACTCGGCTCCAGCGAGGATCTCTTTATCCGTGCCCCCATTGCCGAAACAACACTTCAGTATATAGAACTCGGCCAGGAAATTCCGGTAACCATTACAGCCTTCAACACAGAACTGCAGGGAAAAATTATTGATATCGACCCGATTGCCGATATGAAAACAAAAAATATCTTCCTGAAAATCTCGATTCCATCACTGCCGCTCGTCGCCCAGAATATGTCGGCGACCGTTTCCGTTCCGGTCAGCAAACGGTTGAAACTGAGTATTTTCAGTCGAGCCGCTCTGGTCAAGTTCCAGGGCAAGGACTTTGTCTATACGGTCAAGGAAGGCAAAGCAGCTATCCTGCCGGTCAATATCGTTGCCTATCTCGGAGACCGTGTCGGGGTTGACACCCCCTCCATCGTTCCGGGCATGAATCTTGTAATCGAAGGAAATGAGCGTCTCCGCCCGGACCAGCCGGTTGTTATTGCGGGAGAGAACTGATGGACATCGTCAGGTATGCCATTGACAAACCGGTCTCCGTTATCGTCGGGGTTATTCTGCTGGTTACGTTCGGGCTCATCGGACTTAACAAGCTGCCGGTGCAGCTGACACCCGATGTGGAAACACCTCAGATTACCGTGCAAACCGCATGGAACGGTGCGACCCCATATGAAATTGAAAAGGAAATCACAGAAAAACAGGAGGAAGTGCTCAAAGGCCTCCAGGGGTTGACCAAGCTGGAGAGTGCTGCCTATAACAATCTGAGTGAAATCACCCTCTCTTTTGAGCTGGGAACAAACCTCGATGATGCGCTGCTGCGGGTTTCCAATAAGATGAACGAGGTCTCCAACTACCCGGACAATGTCAATCGCCCCTCCATTGAGGCGGCAGGAGCCAACAGTTCGCTGGTTGTCTGGATGCTGTTGAAAACGTTACCGGAAAACGAGGTTCATATCAACCAGTACCGAACCTATTTCGAGGATAACGTCAGGCAGCACCTGGAACGTGTTAAAGGTGTCGGCTCTCTTTTTGTCTTTGGGGGTACAGAGGACGAGCTCCATATCGAACTCGATATGGGAAAACTGGCGCAGCATGATATCACCATCGACCAGATATCCGCTGCCATAACAAGCGCTAATTCAACAATTTCCGCCGGTGTGCTCGGCATCGGCAGGAAAAACTACCGGATACGGACCATCGGCCAGTTTCAGTCTCCTGAAGAAGTACTTGAAGTGGTTGTTTTTGATGACGGACTGAAACGGGTTTACCTAAGAGATGTGGCAACCGTCCAGAAAGGATATAATAAAGAGACCGGTGCCGTACTCAACAGGAGCAAGCAGATTATTGTTGTCGGCATTCGCAAGGAACCGGGAACAAATGTCCTGACCATGACGGAACGGGTCGAGGGTGAGGTCAATCGGCTGAACCGTACAATTCTTGCAGAAAACGGCCTGTTCTTTGATATGGTTCATGACCAGCGGCCATACATCAACACCTCCATAAACCTGGTAAAACAGAATGTCCTGGTCGGTGGACTGCTGGCGGTCACCGTTCTGCTTCTCTTTCTGCGCAGTGCACGTTCAACCCTGATAACCGCCCTGGCAATTCCAATCTCGGTAATCGGCACGTTCATTTTTCTCTGGCTGAGCAACAGGAGCCTCAATGTTGTCAGCCTGGCCGGAATTTCATTTGCGGTCGGCATGCTTGTCGACAACTCGATTGTTGTCCTGGAAAATATCGACCGCCACAGAAAAATGGGGAAGCCTGCATTCGATGCAGCCAGGGAAGGCACCAGAGAAGTGTGGGGCGCGGTTTTTGCCTCAACGGCAACCACCGTTGCTGTTTTTTTACCGGTAATCTTCATGCAGGAAGAAGCGGGACAACTTTTTCGCGATATTGCCATTGCCATTACGTTTTCCATCATGATCAGCTTTATGGTTTCAATCACCGTCATACCGACGATGGTGAATCTCTTTTACCGCAGGGATGATGGAAAGGAAAAGCAGCCGAACCGCCTGCAGCGCTCAATTGTCGGACCCTTCTTTACTCGCGTGCTGATGGGGTTTTCAGGTTTTTGCCAGAAAAACTGGTTTACCAGGGTTTTGACCGTTACCCTGTTTACCTCCCTGTCAATCGGTATCATTTTCTGGCTGCGTCCAAGTGCTGAATATCTGCCGCAGGGAAACCAGAATCTTATTCTCAACATCCTGCTGCCTCCTCCCGGCTATTCGGTTGAAAAATTAAAGGAAATAGGGCACGACATCTACAGCCAGGCAGAGCCTTATTTCAGGGAAGACGGGTTGGACGGATTCCCACGGATCAAACAGATGTTTTATGTGGGCGCAGATAGGATCACCCTTTTTGGCGGCACATCTGCTCATGAGACACGGGCCAGCGAACTGATTCCGCTTTTCACCCGTATCATAAATTCAATTCCCGGCATATTCGGGGTCTCCCTTCAGACCGGCATTTTTGAAAGAGGTCTTGGACAGGGACGGACAGTGGAAGTGAACGTCTCCGGTGAAGATATCAACGAGATCGTCTCAGCGGCCCGGATGCTGTTCGGTGCCATCAGCCAGAACATCCAGGGGGCCCAGGTCCGGCCGGTGCCCTCGCTTGAAACCAGTTACCCGGAAATCAGGATCACTCCCAACAAGGAACGGCTCGCCGCAAACGGCTTGACGGAAAGAGATCTTGGTATCTATGTTGATATCCTGATGGATGGCAGGAAAATCGATGAATACCGGCCGGAGGGAACTAAACAGGTCAATCTTGTTCTGAAAGGATCTGATTCACGCTTTGACAATCCTGAGAATATCCTCAATGCCCCCATCGTCAATCGTTTTGGGGACCTGATTAAGATTGGCGACATAAGCGATCTGGTATACAGTGAAGGCATGCCCCAGATCAACCATCTTGAACGCAGACGAAATATTACCCTGCAGGTAACGCCTCCGGCATCAATCGCCCTGCAGGACTCGATGGACCTCATAGAAAAGGATATCATTGAAGCAATGAAGCAGGATGGAACGCTTGACAAGGTCGAGATTACCATCGGCGGCAATGCTGACAAACTCGTACAAACAGGAAAAGCGCTGCAGTGGAATCTGCTTCTGGCCCTGCTGATTACCTACCTGTTGATGTCGGCATTATTTGAAAATTTTATCTACCCGTTCATTATTCTTTTCAGCGTCCCCCTTGCCGCTGCCGGGGGCTTTATCGGCCTCCTCGCGGTAAAAACATTTGTTGCCCCGCAGGGCTTTGATGTCCTGGCCATGCTCGGGTTTATCATACTGATTGGAACCGTGGTCAACAATGCGATCCTGATCGTTCATCAGTCACTCAACAATGTCCGCTATAACGGGCTGACAGGGACAACGGCTGTGTCGGAAGCGGTAAGGACAAGGATCAGGCCTATTTTCATGAGTGCCACCACATCCATCCTGGCAATGACGCCGCTGGTTCTCTCTACAGGCTCCGGCTCTGAGCTGTATCGCGGACTCGGCAGCATTCTGCTTGGCGGTCTTGCCCTGTCGACCCTGTTTACCCTGTTTGTCATCCCCGCCATGCTGGCTTTTGTAATCGGATTTGAAAGGAGTAGAGCCCATGAAGCCCTGTAGTCTTCTGATAGCATTCCTGCTGCTGCCACAGATAGCCCTGGCGTTGAGCCTTGAGCAGATGCAGCAGGCGGCGCTTGAAAACCGGCCGCTCGTCAAACGGTATGAAGCAGAAATAGAAAAATCGGCCGAAAACATCCGTATTGCCAAAAGCGGTTACTACCCGTCCTTTGATATCTATTACAACACCTACGCGCTCGATGAAGCAACGGCAACGGAACAGCGGGAAAATTCCACCTTCAGCTCGACCCTGAGCTGGAACCTTTTCTCTGGATTCAAGGACACATACAGCGTCAGTTCCGCAGAAAGCGCCCTGGACGTTGAATCATTCAGGCTTCTGTCGATAGAGCAGGATATCCAGCTTGCCGTCGCCCTGAACTACCTGGCCGTTTACTATCAGCAGGCCAGGCTCAAGGTTGCAGAGGATAACTACAAAACGCTTGAACGACTCTATCTTGACAGTAAAAACCGCTATGACGTCGGCCTTATCGACAGGAATGCAGTTCTCAAATTCAAGGTGGATTATGACAATGCAAACCTCAGTGTCAAGAAAGAAGAAGCTGAAATGGCCAAAGCCCTGCACCAGCTGAGTCGGGTTGTTAACCAGCAGATAATCTATGAGGAGCTGGATTTCATTGAGTTCAAGTCACCGCCGGTACTTGATGATCAAGATGGGCTGGAGCAGCAGATGATCACCCGGCGAAGTGAACTGAAGGTTCTCGAATCTCTTGCAGAGTCTGCCCAATATTCGCTGAGTGCACGCTATGGAGCCTATTATCCGCGCCTTGACCTGGTCGGCAGATATCGCAACTACGATGACAGTTTTCTCAATGGACAGGGTGAGTTCAGCGACGATGAAATTCGTGGTGAGCTGACGATGTCGTTCAACCTCTTTAACGGATTTCAGGACGAAGCGGAAATTGCCAGGGCCAACGCCGATGTCCGCTCGATAAACTATGACCTGGCTGAACTCCAGGATGAGCTGAGGACAGTATTAAAGAATATACTTGTCGATTATGAGATCAGTCTGGCCACGATCGATGTTGCCCGGGATGATATCAGCTCTGCTGAAGAGAACCTGCGCATTACAGACCTCAAATACAAGGAAGGCGTGCAGCGCCAGATCGACCTGCTTGATGCGGTCTCAAACCTCAGCAGAGCCCAGACAAACTACGTGGCCGTTGTAAAAACGGTATTTGAGAATTATTTTCGAGTAATGAGGATGATCGAAGGGTTCCCGGGCAGAAAATAGACTGCCCGACGGAAACCAACCACTGCGACAGGAGAAAAGAGAATGTCCGATAAAAAAGTAAAAGTAAGACACTATCAATATCTGCTCAACAGCTTTCCGGAAACAATGGCAGCAGTTGAAAACCTTGGGGCGACGGTCCGTGATGCTGGTCCGCTTGACAACAAGACAACGGAACTGATCCAGCTGGGTGTCGCTGCGGCCTCCCAGTCGACGGGATCTGTTCATTCCCATGCCCGAAGGGCTCTTGGTGCCGGCGCCAGCAAGAAAGAAATCGAACATGCCCTGCTGGTTCTGATCTCGACAATCGGCTTTCCAAAGGTGGCGGCCGCACTTGCCTGGATTCAGGAAATTAGCGATGAAAAGACGACCTGACCCACTGCCATGGTAGGGCGAAATATTGGCCACCGGGGAGCACGGAGCCTTGCTCCGGAAAATACGCTGGCCGCACTTGAAAAAGCCTGGGAAATCGGCGCTGACGGTGTGGAGGTCGATGTGCGCGTTTCAGCCGATGGCCAGCTTGTGATCCACCACGACGCAACACCGGCGAGGACCACAAATGTTTCTGAGTGCTTTCCGGATCGGGCCGCTCAGCCGCTGACAACCTTCCTGCTGGAAGAACTGAGAACACTTGATGCAGGTTCCTGGTTCATCGACGCAGATCCCTTCTCGCAGATCAATAGCGGCAATGTCTCCTTTGCGGAGCTTGAGCGCATGTATAATCTCCGAATTCCAACCCTTGAAGAAGTACTGGTATTTATAAAAGACAAGCAATGGCAGATTAATCTCGAACTGAAAAAGGTGAGCAGGCCGCTTGAAGACTTTCCGCTGGCCGAAGAGATAGTCAAATGCGTCGAACAGGTAAATGTTGATCCTTCACAGATTGTGCTTTCTTCCTTCTTCCACCCCTACCTTGAACAACTTCAGCAGCTTCGCCCTGACCTTGAGGTTCAGGCATTGATCGGCAACAGAGGCGCAGGGCGGAACAAATGGGGAAGCTACGCCTATACGGTTTATAATGCAAATGCGGCATATATTGACCGTCACCAGGTCCGCAGGGCGATTGAACACGGCTGCAGAGTAAATCTCTATACCGTCAACAACGCCGAGATGATGGGGACCTATCTTGACTGGGGAGTCTCAGCCCTGATAACCGATTATCCCCAGAAATTAAAAAAGATCCTCGACAGCACGCCGGCAGGGAGCAAGAACTGGCAATAATTGGCGGGAGATTGCGATGAGAAGAGCTGAAAAAGCAATTACAGAGAAATCGGAAGTTTCAGAGATTATCAGACAATGCCAGGTCTGCCGGCTGGGAATGTCCCAGGACAACAGGCCCTATATCGTTCCTCTTTCCTTTGGCTACCATGAAAATACCATCTATTTTCATTCTGCCAGGAACGGAAAAAAAATAGACATGCTTTCGGCAAACAACTGCGTCTGTTTCGAGTTCGAGTCTGGCGTCGCGATAAAACAGAGTGAAACCGCTCCCTGTGACTGGTCGTTTACCTTCAGGAGTGTGATTGGGTTTGGAGTCGTGGAAGAATTGTTAAAAGATAGAGATAAAATCATCGGACTCAGCCATATCATGGCCCAATATTCAGACAAAACATGGGATTTAGATACTATCCCATTAAACGGACTCAGGGTCTTTAAAATTATCATCGAATCCATGACGGCAAAGCAATCACCGCCACCTCGATCATAGCCCGTTTTCCGGAGATTACTGAACCGCCCGTGCAAAATTGGTGCATCCATCAGGGAAAAATACTCTATGGCGTAACATTGCTGAAAACTGCAACAGATGAAAAAAACGACACTCACCGTCCTGTTAGCCGGCGGATTCCTCTGCATCAGCCTTCTGGTCATCTTTACCATACGCCAGGCGACACAGCTTGACCGCGAGATCACGCAGCTCTTTGACGGCAAGCGCTGGAGCCTGCCGGCAGTGCTGTATGCACGGCCGCTGGAGCTTTACTCAGGCCTTGAACTTTCTGCACAAATGCTTGAAGACGAACTGGAACTTGCCGGCTATCGCCGGGAGGTCAGGGTTCGGCATGCCGGCGGCTACAATCGTTCCGATTCAACTTTTCAGCTTTCCACACGGGATTTTCTTTATTCATCGGGTCTTGAAAAATCAACCGCCATCACGGTAACGATTGCAAATGATCGTGTGGTCCGGCTTGTTGAAAGTACCAGCGGCAACCCGCTCGAATTTGTCCGCATTGATCCGGCACGGATTGGCAGCTTTCATCCGCTTGTCCATGAAGACAGGATCGTCCTGAAAGCCCCGGAAATCCCGGAGTTGCTCTTAAAAACGATTATCGCGGTGGAGGACAAGGGGTTCTTTTCACATCATGGTCTGTCGATTACCGGAATAGGACGGGCATTTTTTGCTAATCTTGCGGCTGGCAAGACAGTGCAGGGCGGCAGCACGCTTACCCAGCAGCTGGTAAAAAACCTCTTCCTCAACCGTGAGCGGACACTGTCCCGAAAGCTGCAGGAAGCGGCGATGGCAGTTTTGCTCGATTACCGGTACTCCAAGGAAGCAGTACTTACCGCCTATATAAACGAGGTCTATCTGGGTCAGGACGGCGCAAGAGCCATTCACGGTTTCGGTTTGGCAAGTCAATTTCATTTTCGCCGCAGCCTGCAGGATCTCTCCGTCAGCCAGATCGCCACCCTCGTGGGCATGGTGAAAGGACCAACGCTTTATGACCCGGTTCGAAACCCTGATAATGCCAGAGCCAGACGAGATATCGTTCTGGACATAATGAGTTCTGAACATATCATCGACAAAGAGGCCGCTGTCACAGCCGGCAAAGAGCCATTGACTGACGTATCCCCCCAGAAGCACGGATTCAACCGCTTCCCGGCGTTTCTCGAACTTGCCCGTCGTCAGCTGCAGGTGGAGTATCGTGAAGAAGATTTGAAAAGTAACGGGCTGAAAATCCTCACCACCCTCGATCCGCAGGTCCAGTGGCAGGTGGAGCGTCAGCTGCAGGATACTGTCAGCGAAATTGAAAAACGCACCACCACGGAAAACCTTGAAGGAGCCGCTGTGGTAACCGGCCGGGAAAGCGGTGAAGTTGAAGCCCTGGCCGGCGGTCGGCATGCGCTTAAGCCAGGATTCAACCGGGCTCTTGATGCCAGCAGACCGGTGGGTTCATTGCTAAAGCCGGTTGTCTACCTGGCTGCACTTGCAAAAGGATATACCCTCGCCTCCCCGCTGCTGGATACCGCTATCCAGGTGGACACTGGCAATAGCGTCTGGCGCCCTGAGAACTACGACCATTTAGACCATGGCCGTGTCGGCCTCTACTCAGCGCTTGCCAACTCCTACAACCTGGCCACGGTCAGACTCGGGCTGGAAATTGGCCTGCCGGATATCATTGCCACCCTTCACGCGCTCGGATATCCCAAGACAATCGAGCCATATCCATCGCTTCTTCTCGGAGCGGTCAGCATGTCTCCCCTGGAGGTTGCCCAATTCTACCAGACGATCGCCTCAGGTGGATTTTATCAGCCGTTACGCTCGATCCGGGAAGTCATGAACAGCGAGGGGCAACTGCTTGTCCGCTATGGGCTGGAAGTGCAGCAACATTTCTCACCTGAGCTCATGTTCCTGCTCACCCATGGCCTGCAGCGGGTCATGGAGGAAGGGACCGGAAGCCGATACGCACCCACGGCCAGCAGGGCGTATGCGGGAAAAACAGGCACATCAGACGATCTTCGCGACAGCTGGTTCGCCGGATTCTCTGGAGATCGGCTCGCTGTCGTCTGGCTTGGCCGGGATGACAATAAAACCACGAAACTCACCGGCGCATCCGGCGCACTTATCGCCTGGGGAAGGATTATGCAGGGTATTAATGCAGCACCACTGGAGCAATCAGAGCCCCCCGGTATCAGCTGGATCAGGATTGACACGAGAACCCTCAAAGAGACCTATCCCTTCAACGCCGGGAGTACGCTGCTGCCCATTATTTCAGTTAATGCAGCAAACCCCGACCGGAAGCAGCCTGAGATCGATAACGGTATAAAGGAAATTAAAAACATGACCAGATCATTTCTTGATTCCCTGAACAGGTTATTCAACTGAAGATGATGAACGGGAGAACTGAAAATATGCATGTCAGCCATGAAAAATTGCTGTCTAACAGTTTGCGCTGGGCACTTTTGACACTTTTATTCTTTTCTCTGCTCATAAACGGCTGTGGCCTGAAGAGCCCGGCTCCCCCCGTTCCCTATCCGGGACCGGCAAGCATCCCTCAGCCGTTACCAAGTGCGCCTGCTCCCTACTCGCCTAAGCCCGGACCGGCGTCCGCCCTCTACAGGCAGGCTGAAACATCCCTCACGGCTGGCCGCTACCAGCAGGCGGAGCTCGAACTCGAGCGGGCGCTGCGTATCGAGCCACGTAATCCTGACTACTGGTATGCGATGGCCCGGGTGAAATATAAACAGAACCGCTACCAGCAGGCGGTTCAATTCTGCTTGAAGTCAAAAAGCCTTGCAGGCAGAAACAGCGAGCTTATCAGGCTGAATGACACACTTATTTCCGAGGCCCGGCAGCACCAGGCCAACTGATTGAAGAGACCGCTGTTTTTTCTTCTTTGTAACAGCTGGCTGCCGGAAGCGTTGCGATTTTACCCTTGACCGGCACCGCGAAAACGAGGTATTTTATCTTCTTATTTTCCGTATCGGTTCCGAGGCTGTTACCGTCGGAATCAACTGCTGATGAATATCCACACAAAGGAGCAGCTATGCAACGAACTGTCACCAGGCTCATCATTTTCCCGCTTCTCATTACGTTCTGCGTCGTCAGTGTGCTTACCCCTGTTGCCCAGGCAACGGTCATTGATACCCGAACCATCCTGACAGCCCAGGCGGCTGCACCTGAGGCTGATGTCCAGGCTTTTCTTGCCCGCGGTGAGGTCCGTGAACAGATGATCCTGCTGGGAGTTGACCCGGATAAGGCCAGTGCTCGAGTTGCTGCATTGACAGCGCAGGAGATCAGCCAGCTTCAGCGCCACATCAATGATCTGCCGGCCGGATCCAACGCCCTTGCCCTGATTGGTGCGGTTTTCCTGGTGCTGCTCATTCTTGAACTGGTGGGAGTGACCAATATATTCAACAGGCTCTAACGGTGTCAATCAGCAGATCGCTCTGTCTCTCTGCACTACTGGCACTGCTTGTCCTGCCGGGGTGTGCCACACAGCAGCGTGCTGCTCATATCGAACATGAGCGGGCGGTCGAACTCGCAGATACACCCTTTCACCCCCAGGCTAAGTACCAGTGCGGTCCGGCCTCACTGGCAATGCTGCTGGGTGCAAGCGGTGTAGCTGCTGACCCGCAGGTCCTCGCCTCCTATATCTATCTGCCCGAGCGCAGGGGCAGCCTGCAACTGGAACTGATTTCCGCGAGCAGACGGCACGGCCGCATCCCCTATACGATTGATGGTGAAGTATCAGCCATTATTTCTGAACTGCGGGCCGGGCGGCCTGTCCTTGTGCTGCAGAATCTTGGCCTCAACATCATTCCCGCTTATCATTACGCTGTTGTAATAGGTGTTGTCCCTCCCGACAAAATCGTCCTGCGCTCCGGTGTCACCAGAAGACTCCTGATGGATGTCGATCATTTCCTTGCAACCTGGAGACGAACTGGTTCCTGGGGGATGATTCTTCTAAATCCCGGAGAGCTTCCCGCAAACCCCGATCCTGTCCGTTTTCTGGATGCGGTCAATGCGTTTGAAATAAGCGGGAACATCTTATCGGCCGAACGAGCCTACCGGACGGCATATGATACCTGGCCGAAAAACCAGGCTGCCCGTTTTGCACTCGGTAATAATTTTCTGCTTCAGGGCAGAAACCTTGAAGCTGGCTCAATTTTCCGCGAACTGCTCGCTATCAATCCGGACCATGTGGCCGCGGCCAACAACCTGGCAGAAGTTCTCGTTCGGCAAGGATGTTACCTGCAGGCTCATTCGGTAATCGCCCAGGCGGTCGAAACGGCTGAGAGAATCAACTCGCCGTTTAGCACAATGATTCTTCAGACTCAGCGGCAGATAGGTGAAGAGCTATACAGAGCAGGGCAGGGCGAGAAGAAAGAATGCAATGATGGAAAAAGCTTTGACAACTGAGCCTTCTGCACACGAACAGGATTGCCTAAGCGATTTATGCATTGCTGCCTGTGCTGCTCGGGTGATACTGTGTGGTGCGAAATTAGTATCCACAGAATGCTCTGGAGTGATGATTTTTTACCCACGTGCCTGGACAGCACGATACTTTTCAGATTTTACCGGTAATAGCTGCGTGTCGCAGACCTACACAGTGACAGCGTTTTAGCGAAACCACCAGGATTTATATTTATTCGGCATGCCTTTTGAAAGATCAGCGGGGCAAGATTACGGGTAGTTATAATGATTCTCAACGGGAGGGGCAAAAATGGCGCTTGTGCAAGCCGACAACATAGAGAAAAAATACCAGGATGGCAGCAATACCGTCGAAGCGGTCAAGGGGGTAAGTTTTTCCATTGAGCCTGGTTCATTCGTTTCCTTTGTCGGTCCATCCGGCAGTGGAAAAAGCACGCTGCTGAACATGATTGGCTGTCTTGACCGACCTTCGAACGGCACGCTGCATGTCATCGATCAGGATGTAAGCAGACTGAACAGCAGAAAATCCGCCCAGTTTCGTGGTGCCCATATCGGTTTCATCTTTCAGGATTTCAACCTGATCCCGGTGCTGACAGTATTTGAAAACATAGAATATCCGCTGCTGATGGTACAGAACTGGCCGGCTGCAGAGCGCCGCGAACAGGTTGAGACAGTGCTGGCAGCCGTGGGCATGTCTGACCAGGGACATAAATATCCGCGACAGATTTCCGGAGGACAGAAACAGCGCGTGGCCGTGGCCAGGGCTCTAGTCTCCCGGGCAGAACTGGTACTGGCAGATGAACCAACAGCCAATCTCGACAAAGCTACTGCCCTGCAAATCATAGCGCTGATGAAACAGATGCGCGACAATTTCGGCACGACTTTTATCTTTTCGACCCACGACCCGAAGATTGTCGAAAATGCTGAAACCGTCTTTGAACTCGAAGATGGTCGACTCATCAACACCCATGAACTCGGGGGGACTCCATGAATAAGATCCTTACCATAGCGTTTCGCAACCTTCGGCGCTACAAGCGTCGAACATTTTTAACGTCTTCTCTGATCATGCTCGGAGTCCTGTCGGTCCTGCTGTTCACCACGGTGACCGGTTCATTCAAGAATATGATGGTCGGCCAGATTACTGACGCCATGCTCGGCCATATACAGGTTCACCAGAAAGGATTCATGGCCTCCATCGACACCCTGCCGCTGAACCGCAACCTCAAGGAAAAGCAGGTCAGCCGGCTGATCGACATTCTCCAGAACGACAGCTCCGTCAAGGCCTTTTCCCCGCGGATAAAGTTTGGCGCGATGTTCAGCAATTTTGCCGAGACTTCGAATATACGGCTCAATGGCATCTACCCCGATAAAGAAGCTGAGACCGTTCCGCTGCTGGCGGAACGGGCTTCCGGAAAAGAGAACGGTTTGCTTGACAGAGGCGAAATTCTGGTGCCCGAACTGCTTGCCAAGGGGATGAAAGTAACGATCGGCGACAGCGTTGTCCTCGTTGCCACAAATAAAGACGGTTCAGTCAACGGCCAGAATTTTGTCGTCGGAGGAATTGTCGAGGCACTGACCGGGCCAGGTGGTCGGGATGGCTATATCCATATTGAAGACGCCCGGTCACTCCTGCGCATGGAGGAAGACGAGGTGAGCGAGGTGGCGATCCGCCTCAATGATATAGGACTCCTCGACGAAACAGCTGCCGCGCTGACACAGCAGCTTGACGCCATTCACAACCAGCAGGATAAACCGGTTTTTGAAATCCATACCTGGCAAAAGCTGACCCCGTTTTTTAATATTGTCAAGATGATTGACCTGATGACCTTTTTCATCAAAATCATGCTCGTTGCCATTGTCCTGGTCAGCATCATGAATGTCATGGTCATGGCGGTCTACGAACGCATCAACGAAATAGGAACCATTGCCGCAATCGGCACTGGTCCGGGAAAGATTCTGGCGTTATTTCTCAGCGAAGGATTACTGCTCGGCATCATTGGCACCATTTTCGGCATTCTTGTCTATCTTGCGACCGTAGCATTTCTCATCCTGTCGCCGATCAGCTATGATTTCGGTAACCAGCAGGGTCTGATCCTGTCGCCCAGCATCAGCCTGATGGAAATCGTTTCAATCAGCCTGATTGTCGTTGCCATTTCCGTGCTCGGCAGCTTGCAGCCCGCCTGGAAAGCCGCGAAGATGGACCCGATAACCGCCTTACGCCACGTTTAGGAGAACCTCATGAAAACACTTGTCTCAATCGCTTCATGCCTGCTCATTCTGTCGCTGACCCCCGGAATTTCTTCGGCCCTTGACGGGGATACCCTGCTTCAGCAGATTGACAGAAAAATGAACCCGGAATCCTACGAGATGTACCGGAAACTGATTAACATCGAGCCGGACGGCAGCAGCAAGGAGTTTGTCCTTTATACCGTGAAAAAAGGGCAGGAAAAAATGGTAGCCCTGTTTCTCTCACCGGCCAGCGAAAACGGACGGGCAACACTTCGGCTCGGTGACAACATGTGGCTCTATATCCCCAATGTCGGCAAACCAATCAGGATTACCAGTCTGCAGTCGGTAATCGGCGGGGTGTTTAATAACTCTGATATCCTCCGCCTTGACTATGCCACGGAATACTCTGTTGCCCAGGTAGAGGAGCCTGAGGGACATTATCTGCTCCACCTCAAGGCCAGGACGGCCTCGGTTGCCTATGATACACTGAAAATGGAGGTCGATCGAGAGACGCTTATACCGCTGAAGATCGAAGCCTATGCCGCCAGCGGCATGCTGATCAAGACCCTGCACTACAGCGACATCAAGGACTTTGGCGACGGGCTGAAACGGCCGGCCAGACTGGAAACGGACAGCCCCCTGTTTAAAGGGTACAAATCTGTGATGCTGTTCGCCAAGATTCAGAACAGGGAGTTCTCGGACGAGGTATTCACGCTCAACTATCTGTCAAGGATCGATGAGCTCCGCTAAGCAGGTAAAACAGCTTTTTCCTGTCATTGCTGCAATCCTGAGCTGTATGTGCACGATTTTTTATGCTGGGCCGGGCAAGGCTGATGAATCGTTTTCTTTCGAGATCGAGGAATTCGAGAAAAAGAGCCTTGCGTTCAACGGTTATTTTGAGCTGAAGGGTGAGCAAAGCAACATCAACGAATCCGGTGCGCTCGCCCGGATCAATTTCGCCGGGGAGCCGACCTCGACCGTTGAGCGCTTGACCGGAGCAGTGCAACTCGGCGGCAGCTACAGTCATGCCAACGCCAATCTTCACTGGCTGCTGATGGCGGTAGGGCAGCAGGACAATCAAGGCTGGTACGATACGGCAGACGTTTTTGAAGCGTATCTCGGCCTCAAACCAGTTACCAATACCGATGTATTCATCGGCAAAAAATCCTACAGCTGGGGGAAGGGGTATGCCTGGAACCCTGTCGGTTTCATCAACCGGGCAAAGGACCCCAACGATCCTGACGAAAGCCGGGAAGGCTATGTCATTTTTGAAACCGAGGTGATCAAAAGTTTTACAGGAGATTTACAGAATGCGGCATTGACAGGCGTCGTCCTTCCTGTGCTGCAGGATGTAAACGAGGACTTCGGCAGGAAATATCATGTTAATTTAGCCGCTAAACTGTATCTGCTCTACCTCGATACCGACATCGACCTGGTTGTCTTCACCGGATCGAGCAGATCCAGCCGATTTGGTGTCGATTTTTCGCGGAATATCACGACAAACTTTGAATTACACGGGGAAGCGGCCTATTTTTCTGACCTGGAAAAAATCATCCTAACGGACGACGGCAGCAGGGAACGGCAAAGTGACTCCGCCGTTTCCTGGCTGGTGGGCCTGCGCTACCTCAGTTCCTTTGACCTGACTTCAATCATTGAATATTACCATAACGGTAACGGGTACTCCGAAGCAGAGATGGACAGGTTTTACAATTTCGTCGACGACGGCAGCATGGAGCTGGGGCAGGAACGTGCAGATACCCTGCTCCAGCAGGCCCGCTCCCTTGCCCAGCAGGGATACGGAAAGCCGTTTCCCGGTAAAGACTATCTGTACGGCCGCTTCTCGCTCAAGGAGCCCGCAGACATTTTATACCTGACTCCGGCGCTGACGGCTATTCTGAACCTCAACGACCGGAGTTTCTCCATGACACCCGAAATTATCTATACCGGTTTCACCAACTGGGAAATGCGCTTGCGCTTTACCTTTCTGGACGGCGGACAAGAGACAGAGTACGGAGAGAAACAGAACAGCAGCAAAGTGGAATTGCGCCTGCGGTATTTCTTTTAACACCGATTCCAATCGTTGTGGTCACCGTGGATGTGTGAAAGCATATAATCAATCAATCGATTGACTTAATCGATTGATTGATTTATGATATGGCTACCATCACCAAAGCATCACCAGAGACCAGAAAGATGAAGAAACAAACAACCGCGCAGACTCTGTCAAGGCACGATTCCGGACCCGGACCGCAGGAACGCTTGCTCGAAGCAGCGATAGATGTCTTTGGCCGCCATGGGTATGAAGGAGCGACAACCAGGAAGATCGTTCAAGCGGCAGGAGTCAACATCGCCACCCTCCCCTATTATTTTAACAGTAAGGAAGGCTTGTACCAAGCGGTCATCAGCCATATCGTCGCCATGCTCGAAAAGCAGGTGGCGGAACCGCTGAAGGCTCTTTCCCGCTGTTCTTTCAAAGGCAACGGTACCCAAAATCAGGCAATTGAGCTGCTGGAAGGGCTCCTGGGTAAACTGATCGGCTTCATGCTGGGGTCCCCCCAGGCACCGCGTGTGGCCCGGATCATCCTCCACGAGCAGCTTTACCCGTCCTCGGCCTATGACCTGCTCTTCAAAGGTTTCATGGAGCCGCTCATCGAGGCGCTGACCACCCTGATCCTCGCTGTTTCTTCTGATCCGGTGCGGAGAACGGCAAAGCTGAGAGCGATAGCCATCATCGGCCAGGTCTTTGTTTTTCGAATGGCGAGAGAAACAATAATCAGATCAGTCGATATGGCAGGATACAATACCGAGGAGATGGAGGAAATCCGCCAGGTGGTCATCGAGCAGACAAGAAGCATTCTCGTCTCACTCAGCTGACAGCAACGTCACTTCTGCAGAGGGATAGCCATGATACAACAATGTTTAAAGCGTGCCGCTTTTTTCAGCATCCAGCCGATACTCCCCCTTTTGTTTTGTCTTTCTGCCTGCACACTCGGCCCGAGCTACAGTGAGCCTGATGTTTCGGATTTCATGAATGAACAGTGGCAGGCAGCCGGGGAACATGAGAACCAGTTTGACAGCACCGTTCAGCCGATGACCGCCTGGTGGCTGCAATTCAATGACCAGGAGTTGAGCAGCCTGATCGAGCGGCTTGTCTCCTCAAGCCTTGCGCTCGCCGAAGCCCGACAGCGAATTGTCGAAATAAGCGCCCGCCAGGGGGTGGTTGATGCCGACAAGTGGCTGCAGTTATCAGCGGCGTTCGGCTATACGCATGTTGAAACCGGGGATGAGGCATATTCGCTGCAGGGGCTGCCTCCGGGAAAATCGGTAACTGTTATTTCTGCCGGTGTTGTTGCCGGGTGGGAGCTTGACATCTGGGGAAGAACTGCCCGCCTGCTTGAGGCGGCGGAGGAAGATGTCAGGGCGGCGTACGCCGACTATCATGGCATGATGGTTTCAATTGCCGCCGAATTAACCCTGGCCTACATCGATGCGCGAACCCTTGAGGCACGGCTGGCCAGCGTCAGAAACAACATCGATCTCCAGGAAAAAACCCTGCAGTTACTGGAAAGTCGTTTGCAGGCCGGCAATGGCAACGCGCTTGACGTGGCACGCGCTGACCGGCTCCTGCAGACGAGCCGCTCCCGTATACCGGCACTGGAACAAAGCCTGTCAGCAGCCAAAAATCGGATCAGTGTGCTGCTCGGGCTGCCTCCAGGCAGAGGAGTTCTTCACCAGGGGCCGATGCCGGCCCTCCCTCAGATGATCGGGCTCGGGCTGCCTGTCGACCTCATGACCAGGCGTCCTGATATCCGCCAGGCTGTTCATCGCTATCATGGAGCTGTCGCCAGAATCGGAGCAGCTGAGGCGGAAGGCTACCCTGCCCTGTCACTGTCCGGCACCATCAGCCTGTCAAGCGACTCGGTGGGTGGACTGCTGGATTCTGATGCCCTGATATACTCGCTTGGCCCGGGGATTTCTTTTCCACTCCTGAATGGAGGCCGTATCCAAAGTGTTGTTGCCGTGCGCACATCACAGGCAGAACAGGCGCGCCTCGTCCTTGAACAGAAAATCCTGGCAGCACTTGCCGAGGTTGAAAATGCAGCTGATGGGGTCCTCTACAGCCAGCAACAGGCGGCCGATCTGAAGAGAGCGGAGAAACGTGCCGTCCAAAGCGTGGAATTAGCTGAGTCACTCCATCTTGCCGGGCTGAGCGACTCTTTCCAGGTCCTTGCCGCCCAGCAGGAGCTCATCGTCATTCAGGACTCACTGCTCCTGGCAAGACAGCAGGCATTTTCCGAGGTCGTCCGCCTCTACCGTTCACTTGGCGGCGGCTGGGAAGTGACGCTGGTAAACGCCGGTGTGAATGAAAGAGATGGAGTAAAACAGAATGCCAATCAAGAGAATTGACATGGTGCGCAGATGAAGAAAAAAATTATCAGACTCGTCGTTCTGCTCCTGATTGCGGGTGCCGGGTTCTACGCTGTACGTTGGTACGAGAGCAGTCACCAGACCGATAGCTCTGAGACCTTGAAAATTTATGGAACTGTCGATATCCGTGATGTGAACCTGGCTTTCAGCGAGCAGGAGCGGATCATCGAAGTCCTGGTAGAAGAGGGCGACCGGGTTAAAGCCGGACAGGTTCTGGCACGCCTGAAGAGTGATCGGATCGAAGCACTCATTGCCGACGTCAAAGCCCAGATCGGAGCACAGAATGAAGTAGTGAAACGGCTCAGAAGCGGAAGCCGCAAACAGGAGGTCGAACAGGCCCGGGCCGAGGTTGATGCGGCACGGATCAAAGCAGATAATTCTGAACAAATAGTGAGACGACTTAAAAAGACCTCCGGCAATGGGGCGACAAGCGAACAGGACCTCGATAACGCCCGATCACAGGCAATGATGGAACGCGCCCAGCTCAGCGTCCGGGAAAACGCACTCGATCTCGCTCTCGAGGGTCCTCGCCCGGAGGATATTGGTACTGCGGAGTTTCGTCTGCAGTCTCTGCAGGCAAACATGGAACTGCTCACCATCCGCCTTGATGACATGATACTCAGAGCATCGGCTGACGGCATCATCCAGAGCAGGATTCTGGAACCGGGCGAAATGGCCGGCCCGAACAGACCGGTATTCACTCTTGCCCTGAATAACCCGAAATGGATACGAGCCTACATACCTGAACCAGAGCTTGGGCGCATCAGCCTCGGCATGAAAACCCGGGTGCTGAACGACACGTTTCCCGATCAGCCGCTGGAGGGCTGGATCGGCTTTATTTCACCGGTGGCTGAATTTACTCCGCGCATGGTGCAGACCGAGGATCTGAGGACCAAGCTCGTTTACGAAACAAGGGTTTTCGTAAACGACAGCCAGGACCAGCTGCGGCTTGGCATGCCGGTTACGGTTTTCCTGGAGGACGGGGAAGCCGAAGGTGGAACGCCTACCGGCTCACCATCGCCAGAACAGGTTTCGAGAAACGGAGACTGACAGCCGGCATGTCCGCCTCAATCCATCCAGCAGGAGTTCATCAATCGGTATCTGACATTGTCTTGTCAGTGGATAATCTTCATAAAACCTTTGCTGTCAAGAAAGAGCCAGCCGTACAGGCACTGCAGAACATTTCACTCCAGGCCCGCAAAGGGCAGGTGACCGGTGTTGTCGGTGCGGATGGGGCCGGTAAGACGACACTGATACGCATTGCCGCCGGCCTGCTTGTGCCGACTTCAGGCAACGTCAGGGTTCTCGGACTTGACAGTGTTGCCGATACCCTTGAGATCCAGAGCAGAGTCGGCTATATGCCACAGAAGTTCGGCCTTTACCAGGACCTGACAGTAGAGGAGAACATGAACCTCTACGCGGACCTGCAGGGAGTCCCCGGCAGGGAGCGCGAGAGCCGCTACAGGCGGCTGCTGGAGATGACGAACCTCTCCAGGTACACCAGGAGGCGGGCCGGAGCACTGTCGGGGGGAATGAAGCAAAAACTCGGACTGGCCTGCGCATTGATAAAATCCCCCGAGATCCTGCTGCTCGATGAACCGACAGTCGGTGTTGACCCGGTGTCCCGTCGAGAGTTGTGGAAAATCGTTTACGAACTGGTGGAAAAAGACGGTATCGGTGTCTTGGTATCCACCGCCTACCTCGATGAAGCGGAGCGCTGCAGTCACGTTGTCGTCCTCCACCGGGGTCAAATCCTGGCCGAAGGCACCCCACGGGAATTTATCAAGCAGGTGGAAGGCCGGGTATCGATAGTCATCCCGGGAAAAGACGAAAAACCCCGGCGAATCTACACGCATCTGGCTACCCAAAAGCACATCGTCGACGTGACTATCCGCTCCGGACGGGTTCGAGTCGTTACCGAACAGGGTAAAGCTGATGCGGTAGCTGAATCGACTGCACTGTTCCAGGTTACCCTCGAACCTGCCGATCCACATTTCGAGGATGCTTTCATGGCGCTCATCCCGAGAGCTGAATACCATTTTCGGGAAAAAGACCGTCCTTTGGATAGCGCGGTAAAGACCGACCGGGAACAGGAAGCTGTCATCCAGACCAGGGGACTGATAAAAAGGTTTGGAGATTTTGAGGCGGTAAAAGAACTTTCCTTTTCGGTACAACGGGGTGAGATTTTCGGCCTGCTGGGACCCAACGGCGCCGGCAAGAGCACTACCTTTCGCATGCTCTGCGGCCTGCTCCCGGCAACTTCCGGAGAGATCAGTGTTGCCGGCCAGGACCTTCGCCGGTCCCGGGCAAAGGCCAGATCACGGCTCGGCTATATGGCCCAGCAGTTTTCGCTCTACGGCCAGCTGAGCAGCAGGGAAAACCTGATATTCTTCGGTAAGGCATACGGACTGAACGGCAAGAAACTGCAGCTGCGTCTGGAATGGGCATTCGAGGAATTCGACCTGGGAAACTGGCGCGACCAGGCAGCGGCTGCCCTTCCCGGCGGCTACAAGCAGCGGCTTGCCATGGCTGCAGCGCTTCTCCATGAACCGGACATTCTTTTTCTGGATGAACCGACTTCCGGGGTTGACCCTTTTGCCCGGCGTGAATTCTGGCTCCGGATCAACGGTTTTGCAGAGCGTGGCATGACGGTGGTGGTTACCACACATTTTATGGAAGAGGCCGAATATTGTGACCGCATGCTCATCATGAGCCAGGGGGACACGCTGGCCATGGGCACTCCCTCTGAAATCAGAGCATTGGCGCGTTCAGAGAAAAACCCCAGGCCGACCATGGATGATGCTTTTATCGCCCTGGCGGAAGGGGAAATTTCAGTGACTCGATTGCCTGAGAGAACTGCTGACCAGCAGGGAGAAACCCAATGAACGCCGGTGGATTATTCCTGATGCGCCTGCGCGGGATCCTCTACAAGGAAACCCTGCAGATTCTGCGCGATCCGAGCAGCATCGCACTGGCTGTCGTCATGCCCATGATATTGCTGTTCATCTTCGGCTACGGGGTGAATCTTGATGCCGAACATGTACCCGTTGCCATTGTCAGTGACGACAGCACCACAATGGCTGGAGATCTGCTTGAGCGCTTTGAGCTGTCACCGCACTTCGAAGTCTTCCGAGTTAAATCGGCGGCGGCGGCCGAAGAGCTGCTTACCCGGCGACAGGCTGATGCTATCATCCAACTGCAAATCGATTTTTCCGACCGGCTCAAGAGTGGACATCAGGCCCCGGTACAGCTTATCATCAACGGCATCGACGCCAACCGCGCCCGCCTGATTCAAAGCTATGTCCGCACGGTGGTGGGCCAGTGGTCAACCATGCGCCGGGAGAGAGGCGAGGCTGCGGGCCGTCCGCCGGTATTGATAGCTCAGCGCATCTGGTTCAATGAAGACGCAGAAAGCAGGAACTTCATGGTCCCCGGGCTTATCACCCTGATCATGACGCTCACCGGTATTCTGTTGACTGCCCTGGTGATTGCCCGGGAATGGGAACGGGGCACCATGGAGGCCATGCTGGTGACACCACTGCGGCGAGTCGATATCCTGCTTGGAAAGATTCTGCCGTACTATCTTCTGGGAATGCTCGGTATGGGAATGTCGGTAGGTGTGGCAATCATCATCTTCCAGGTACCGTTCCGGGGTTCTCTGACGGCTCTTATACTCCTGAGTTCGCTATTCATGCTCGCCTCCCTGGGGTTGGGACTGCTGCTGTCAGCTGCTATCCGCATCCAGTTTGTGGCGGCTCAGGCTTCAATCGTTGTTGGCTTTTTACCTGCCTTTTTCCTCTCAGGCCTGATTTTCGACCTGGAAAGTACCCCCCGCTTTATCCAGTTAATCAGCCATATCGTTCCTGCACGCTATTTTGTGACCATCAGCCACACCCTGTTCATGGCTGGTGATGTCTGGTCCGTCATGCTTCCCAACGGACTGGTGCTCGGGGGCATGGCAGTCCTTTTTATCGGGCTTGCCTTCAAGAATATAACGAAGCGGCTGGAGAAATAATGCACGCCCTGCGAAGAATACTGGCACTTATCGTCAAGGAATTTGTCATCATCCTCAAAGACCCCAAGAGCCGTGTTGTCATAATCGGCCCTCCCCTTCTCCAGTTTTTCGTCTTCGGCTACGCTGCCACCTATGATCTGGAAAACGTGCGCTACATGGTGTTTGACGAATCCCGCTCGGTCCTGTCACGGCAGTTGCTCGCGCGGGTCGAGGGGTCTGGAATTTTCCGCCTGACGGGTTACCTGCTCGAGGAAAGACAGATCACCGAGTATATCGATAATGAAGAAGCCCGACTGGTGATCCATATCGGACCTCAGTTCCACAGAAACCTGCATTCCTCGGAACCCGCTACCGTGCAGGTTATCGCCGACGGGCGCAATCCGAACGTGGCGCTGGTCGCTCTCGGCTATTTCGGCTCTATCGTCGAACAGTTCAACCAGGATCTCGTGCAGCAGGGAATCGTGGAAGAGGCGGCTCCCGGCCTTCGCCTGGTGGAGCGCGCCTGGTTTAACGGAAACCTTCAGAGCAGGTGGTTTATCGTCTCGGCCCTGGGCGGTATTATCAGCCTGGTTGTCGTACTCCTTCTGACCAGTCTTTCTGTCGCCCGGGAGCGTGAATTCGGAACCTTCGACCAGCTTCTGGTGGCACCGTTCACACCCGGCGAGATACTCGTCGGCAAATCAATGCCCGGCATTGTTTTCGGTCTGCTCGATGCGCTGATTTTTGCAGCAGGAGCTGTTTACTGGTTTGGTGTACCATTCCGGGGAACCGTAACCGCCCTTGTTCTTGCTCTGCTCTGCTTTATCATAACCATGGTCGGCGTCGGACTGCTCATATCCTCCCTGTCGATGACCATGCAGCAGAGCCTGCTCGGCTCCTTTGTCTTTCTTATGCCGGCAGTAACCCTGTCCGGATTTGCCACGCCGATCGAAAATATGCCGTTCTGGCTGCAAAAAGCAGATCTGATCAATCCTGTACGCTACATCATTATCGCCCTGCGCAATATTTTTCTTGAAGGGGCTGATACAGCCATGGTCTGGCCCCATCTCTGGCCGCTGCTGCTGATCGCTTCAGTGACCCTGCCGCTGGCAGGCTGGCTCTTCCGCTACCGGGCAGTCTAGTCATTTACGCCCAGTATCGTCTTCCTGGACAGGACCATAATCCTACAGGCCCTTGAAACATTGGTACGTTCTTCAGCGAGATTGAGCAGTCCGATCTGTGTTTTACGATACGTTCGTTACTGTGTAACATCAGGGTTATCTCCTCTCGTTTTGAGTTTTGATTCGCACCATTATCAAAACTGGCACCCCTCATTTCTCAAAGTAAGGTGTCAAATCAAAACTATTTCACGTGATATCTTAAAAAAGACAATCCTGAGTTCAACCTTCTGTCACTTCGATACCTATCGGATCAGGCTGCAGCGGGATGTCCCATTTTTTCATATATTTCCATATTGAAGCCCGGCTTAAATGGACACGTCTTGCAACTTCAGCCTTATTCCAGTTACTATCATAAAGTAACTCAAGTAACGTTTCCCTCGTCAGATTAGAAATTATTCGATCTTTTGTTCTATTAGCCGCGCTCTTTGTTGCGTCAAACGCCTGCAAAAGAGTATCAGGCTTGCGAATTTCAATTGGCAGGTCTGTTAATTCAATCCGCCTGCCGGTACATAAAACAAACGCGTGCTCGACTGCATTAGCTAATTCTCTGATATTTCCCGGCCAGGAATAATCCATAAAACCTTTTAAAGCAGTTGCAGCAATTCCTTCTACTTTCCCCGATGTCTTTTTATTATTGAGCTTTACAAAATGAGCGCAAAGAAGAGGAATATCTTCTTTGCGCTTTCTTAATGGAGGCAGATAAATTGGGAAAACTTTTAGTCTATAATAAAGATCCTCTCTAAATTTGCCTTCTTCTACCTGAGATTTAAGATCTTTATTGGTTGCAGCAATAATACGAATATCAATCTTACGTTTCCTGGATTCCCCCACCCGTTCAATTTCTCTTTGCTGAAGCACACGAAGAAGTTTTACTTGTATGTAAGGGGTAATTTCGGCGATTTCATCTAAAAAAACAGTGCCACCATCTGCCTGTTCGAACCTTCCAATGCGATCCTGACTTGCTCCAGTAAAGGCACCTTTGACATGACCAAAAAGTTCGCTTTCGAGGAGTGTTTCTGATAAAGCGCTGCAATTAATTGTTACCATTGGCTTTTCCCTTCTTTCCCCAATGGTATGAATGGCCGATGCAACAAGTTCCTTGCCTGTACCACTTTCTCCCTGAATTAAGATTGAGGTATCACTGGCTGCCGCTGCTTTAATAAAGCTGAATACATTTTGCATAACCTGACTTTTTGCAATGATACTGCCCAATCTATTTAATTCCCCAAGGCGCCTGGTTGCTTCCTCCATTTTCAACCGCGTATTTTTCAACTCTGTCAAGTCCGTAACAACTTCCACAATACCTATAATTTCTTGGAGTCTGTTCGTAATCACCCTGACATTCTTGGATACAGAAAGGGTATGGCCATTTTTGTGTGTTAACAAGCACTCCGTAGCAACCACTTTCCCCAATTTTATAATGCCACAATCGTTCATACCCGACGGGCATTTTTTACCAAAACATTGATTAAAATTGAGAGCTTGACAGCTTTTATCTGTCATCTCTTCTGATAAATAGCCTGTAATCCTTTCCATCGCCGGATTCCAGAATATAATTGTGCCTTGCCTGTTGAGAATAAAAACACCATCTCCTATAGCCTCAAGCAACAAATTCACAAATTCATTGTTTCGAATCTCAGATTCTATACTCTGCATAATTAATCCTTTTCATTTCTCAGCGCTACCAGTGGCGCCACCAAGGGCAATCCTCATCATAAGTAACGGATCTCGTTTTTGTCAACATAAATACATCACTGAAAACACACGGGCGTATATATCAACAAACAAAATGTTTTCAACATGTTACGAAAAATAAATTGTATTTGTTGCACTTGGCATCTTTTTTGATAGGTATCTGTTAACGCCAGTTTGAGAATGCGCATTTACTGGACAATAAGGATTCAAATCAAGACAGATGAAAGGAGAACACAATGGACACGCTTAAACAATATATGATGGTACACAACAACCCTGATATCGACTGTGAAGAAGTACAGGCTAACTGGAGAAAGTTGGCACGCATTGGCGTTGGTAAATGGGTCAGGACCTATTTCAACGAAGACAAAGGTGTGCGCTACTGTCTCTGGTTGGCTAAAAGTGAGGAAGCTCTTAAAGAAATCTTTACAGAAATTGGTATCAATTGGGAATCCATCATTCAAGTTGAGGAAACGGTCCCGGACCTTTGGGGTAAAAAATGGGAAGAGCATCTTGAAGCAGAAGCAACTGCTGATACCCTGGGAAATTGAAACGAGTCAGATTACTGTTACGTATAGTGCAGATTGTTGATTACGAGAATCTGCACTATAACAGCTTGAATCATTGTTTTACTATCGAAATACCAACAGGGAGAGAAAAATAATGTATAAAAAAATACTTTTCGGAACCTGCCTGACTGAATATTGCAATTATATCTTCAAGTATGCTTTACAACTTGCTGAAGATAATGATGCAAAATTATGGATCTATTATAACCTGGGTCGCCTTGATGCTGATAAAACAAAAATTGAACAGGTTATTAAGGACGCGGAGCTTACTGTGACGCGTTCATACGTAGACCAAATGAAAGACAAGGGATTTAAAAATTATGCCATCAATGTCAGTGATGGCGACGTGGTCAGAGAAATTTCAAAGCTCGCCAGAAATGCAGCGGTGGATCTTATTATATTGGGAACTTCGACTCACACACCTATTGCCGCTGGAGAAAGCACCAATATTGGAACACTTGGCCCGGTGGCTGCTGAGACTGTTCTGTGTGCCCCGTGTCCGGTTCTCATTATTCCCCCTTCACTTATACCAGGGCTTGCCAGAGGATAACAGTTTCATACCATTTGTTAATTATGACATGAATCGATTAGGCGCGGTGTCCTTCCCGCCTGAAATGGTAATTGCTTTTAGATCTGGTTCATCCGGATAACGCGTACCTGAAACAGGAATGCGGCTGGATGTCCCCCCGTTTGGTGCCGCCGAGCAGCGGAGCCGGTGGCGGAATAAGGTGCCAAACCTGTCTGATCGTCAGCGAGTTTTTGGCATCCCGCCACTGGCGAACAGCACAGAAAAACCCGCAGAGCTGGCATCGTCGGGTATCCTTTTCCTGATACTTCTTTTGGACAAGCAGAACAAGTATGCCAAGCGGCGAGCAAAGGGTCTCTGATGGACAACCCATTGATGATTATAACAGGTAGTCGTTTACCGGAAGAGCCTTACATCTACCCTCTAGCTTTTACCCTACGATTTTTCCAAAATCTGACAAATAGGCAATACCTGTCTTCTCTTTACCGCTGAGTCAAGCGCTTTATCCATTTGACAAGCAACCCCACAGATGTGGGCTCCGCGTTATGCTGAAAAGGGCTTTACCGTAAGCTGTATTGATCTATCGCCTGTTGGCCTGGAAAAAGCTGCGGCACGTGCGCAGAGTCGATCTGTAACCCTACAAACCACTGTTTTTGGACTGAAAACAGCCAATGCCTACGATGCAATTATTTCAATTTTCTGCCACCTGCCACCCCACATCCAGAAACATGTGCATCGACAGGTTCACCGGGGGCTGCTGATGGGTGGCGTTTTTATTCTGGAGGGGTACAGCCAGAGGCAGATCAACGACAATGCAGGCTGACCGAAACAACCTGAAATGCTGATGGCTCTGGAAGGTGTGAAAGAGGAGCTTAAACCACTCTGTTTTCTGCATGCAAGGTAGAAAAAAGGCTCATCAGTGAAGGAAAACACCATAACGGTAACGGTGCAGTTATTCAAATTGTCGGTAAGAAAAAAGAGAACCTCTGATTCTCTCACAATATGTCCGCACAAGTTTCCTATCTCTTTACAAATATTTAATAAAGTATAGAATATAACAATAATGCGGAGCATATCTGCTCCATGTTCAAGGGGGAGGGAAATGTATGGAGTTTGTTGCACTCTGGTGGTACTGGCTGATTTTTGGCATGATCCTCGTTGTCGCGGAAATGCTGGTACCCAGTTTTACCATGTTCTGGTTCGGCCTGGCTGCCTTTCTCGTTGCACTGCTGCTCTACATTGCACCTGACAGCTCACTGAGCCTGCAGGTTATCTGCTGGGCACTGGGCAGCATCGGCTTCACCTTTCTCTGGTTTAAATTTTTCAAACCGACGATGACGGATCGCACCAAAGCTGGAATTTCCAGGGAAGCGGTCACCGGGGAGACAGGGATCGTCATCAGGGCCCCACAGGATGACATCCGTGGAATCGTAAGATTTGCGATGCCGTTGCTTGGCTCTGATGAATGGGAATTTATCTGCCACAACGGCTGTTCAGTCGGAGACCGGGTAGAAGTAACCGATGTCTCGGGAAATACACTTGTCGTGCGGCCAAAAGGAAACTGAAATCCACAACTAATCTGTAAGAGGTGTCATCATGGAATATGGCCTGATTGTAACGCTGGTATTTGCACTGCTCGTAATCCTGACAATAGCAAAAGGGGTCCGCATTGTCCCCCAAGGCCAAAAATGGGTTGTACAGCGTCTCGGCAAGTACCACTCAACGCTATCACCGGGACTCAACATCATCATCCCTTATTTTGACGCTGTTGCCTACAAGGTCACCACCAAAGACATCGTCCTTGATATTCCCAGCCAGGAAGTGATCACCAAGGACAATGTTGTCATTATCGCCAATGCCGTCGCCTTCATCAATATCGTTCACCCTGAAAAAGCTGTGTACGGCGTGGAGAACTACATTATTGCCATCCAGAACCTGGTCCAGACCTCGCTTCGTTCCATTGTCGGCGAAATGCAGCTCGACGACGCCCTGTCGAGCCGCGACATGATCAAGGCGAAATTGAAAACCTCCATCTCAGACGACAT